>JAFRZA010000024.1 GCA_017442805.1 Erysipelotrichaceae bacterium | reverse complement strand
CCGTAAGGGCATAGATATTCAGCGACTGACCGTTGATCTGATCAACATCGCCAAGGAAGCGGTCATCTACAGCTACGCGGCTAAGGACAGCTTGCTGGAGAAACTGCATCCCGAACAGGCTTCACTGCTGGTCAGAAGCTTCTCCAGCAGTCAGTTACTGAAATACATAGATTATCTGATGGAGACTTCAGCCCGTTACCGTGACGCCACGGATGGCTTTGCCTGCTTCGAAGTCTGTCTGCTTAAGATGATGGACTACGAAGACAGCAAGCCCGCAAGACCGATCGAACCGGCAGTCAGAAAGACAGAAGCAGCGGTTAAACCGGTTGAACAGCCCGTCATGGCTGAAAAGAAGCCTGAACAGTTGAATGAAATTCAAGTAGAAGAAAAGCCGGCTGTTGAACCGGTTGTTGAGATAAAGGAGAGACGTGATCTATCTGATGAGGAGTTCTATCAGATCCTGAGCATTTCCAGCAAGGCCGTCAAGGAACAGTGCCTGCCCGTCTGGAATCAGTTCTGTCAGGAGACCAGTGAGAATGCCGACCTGTTAAGAGGCAGTACGCTGATGGCTGCCTGTGACAGCAATCTGATCGTCGAAGTACGGGATAGAGCATCCGCTGACCAGCTGAATGAACTCAGCAATCTCAACCGCATGGAACAGAAAGCCGAGGATTTATTCGGCTGCAAGCGCAGTCTGATCTTCGTTACCGCCGATCAGCGCGACTATCTGATCAACTACTTCCGCTCCCGCCGCTCCCAGGCCCCTAAAATGGCTAAGGAAGAAAAAATAGCGGAAAAAAAGAACGACGTGGAGCAGAATCTGACCGAGTTATTTGGTGCCAATGGGTACACCGTCGTGGAGGAATGACATGGATTTTAATTCATTGATGAAAGCTGCACAGAAGATGCAGGATGACATGGAGACCAGAGAAAAGGAGCTGAAGGCCAAGCAGTATGTTTCAACGACCAGCCGCAGCATCGTTCAGGTCATCATGAACGGCAACTACGAAGTTACCTCAATCGAGATCAGCAATGATTTCGCCCGTGACTTCACACCGGATGATAAGGAAATACTGCAGGATGCCATCATGCTGGCAATCAATGAGCTCACGGAGCGCATTTCTGCTGACAAGGACGATGCCATCGGCGATCTGGCCGGTTCACTTCGTCTGCCGGGGTTAATGTAATGTATCCTTCAGCCCTGGAAAAACTGATCGAATACTTCCGTTCACTGCCTTCCGTCGGCCGTAAGACCGCGGAAAGATACGCCATGGCGGTCCTGGAAATGAGTTCAGATGAGGTTCTGGGCTTTGCGGACCAGCTGGTAGACGCCGTCAAGAAGATCAAGCACTGCCACATCTGCGGCTGTTTGACGGAAAATGACATCTGTGACTACTGCAAGGACGAAAACCGGGACCGTTCCACCATCTGTGTGGTCCAGCAGCCCAAGGATCTGATGGCCATAGAGAAGCTGGGCCAGTATCACGGTCTTTACCATGTCCTGCATGGGGCCATTTCTACCACCAAGGGCGTTCTGCCTGAGGACATCAACATCGATTCACTGTTCAAACGCCTTGATGAAAACGTCAGGGAAGTCATAATCGCCACCAATTCAACCCTGGAAGGCGACACTACCGCTCTATATCTGACCAAGAGACTCAGAGATTATCCCCATCTGACCGTTACCAGGCTGGCCAGTGGCCTGCCGATGGGCGGAAATCTGGATTACGCTGACGATCTGACGCTGCTTAGAGCTCTGCAGGGACGAACCAGACAGTAGAGAGGTGATTATCTGTGGCATCCATCGCATACGTATCTGATCAGAACATGCTTGATTACCATCGCATTAACGGTAATCAGAACGCCGTTTTCTGGCGGGTCTCCACCAAGAAGTTTTCTTCCTTCCAGCCGGGAGATCTGCTCTTTTTCCTGGCCAAGGGCAGTGAAAATGCCCGCCACAATGAAAAGGGCATTGTCGGATACGGCTGCTTTGTGGAAGAAAAACAGCTTTCGATCGCCACTTTATGGAAAAAATATGAGACTGAAACCGGCTATCGCAGCAAGGAAGAGCTGATTTCCGCCATTCAGAAGACCACCAAGAAAGAAGCGCTGCCGGAAAAGATCAGCTGTCTGCTGCTGAAGAATGTCATTTTCTTCCAGGGGCCGATCTATCTGTCCGAACTGGGCATCAAGCTCCCCAGCAACCTGGAAAGCTTTACCTATCTGGATGCGCATGAAGGTCATGTCACCCTGGAACTGCTGCAGAAGGCCAAGGAAATCGGCATCGACTACTGGGCCGCCATGCTGAACGGGCTGGAAGTAGACGAAACGGCCTTCAACCGTGAAATCCTG
>JAFRZA010000004.1 GCA_017442805.1 Erysipelotrichaceae bacterium | reverse complement strand
CTTCCAAAGATACCTGATTTTATACTCTGTTTGCTTTGTTTTTGGATTTATTCTTGTTTTTGCCTTCATTTTTCGCCTCTAACCACACCTTTTAACCACAATAATTATAACAAAAGTGGGGTTAATGGAATAACCACACAACAAAAAAAGCCTTAAAATAAGGCTTTTATTGCTTCTGGTGGAGCATACGGGGCTCGAACCCGTGACCTCATCGCTGCCAGCGATACGCGCTCCCAGCTGCGCTAATGCCCCAGTGCTTTTGTATTATAGCACACCTGTTTTTTGTCATTCAATACCCAAAGCGCAAATATTTTCTGACTCCTTTTTTCTTTAAGCCACAGAAAAGGACAGTCCGGAAACTGTCCTCTTTCTGATTAATTAACGGTTAACGTGATTTCCTGTCCGCCCTTAGTCTTGATTTTCAGCTGACCGCTGCCGGAACTGTAGGTAAGCTGGCACTTGATCGCCTTTGAATCAACAACCGCGGCGGTTACCGCTCCGCTCTTCGTAACTGTCGGATTGGCAACGGTAATGTTGACGGTGAAGTCCACAACATCTGCTTCTCCGGCAGGTATTGTTATCTGCGTGCCACTGAAATCGCCGCCGGACACTGACTTGATCTTCAGAACCGGTTCTACGGTGATTTTGAAGACTGCTGACTTGTAGGTCGTTCCGTCCTTGGTGTAGGTGAAGTATACTTCCGTATTCTTATAGGTCTTTGAAACGTCCTGGCTCACGGCGATCTTGTTATCATTGCCGTTGAAACTGAGCAGACCACTCTCAGAGCATACCATCGTCAGCTTGGAGGGATCCGGCGTTTCCGTAGTCACGTTTCCGTTCTTGGCAATCACGAGTTTTGCGCTCTTGACCGCAAGATAGGGACCGTCGTGGAAGAGATAGTTTTCAACAATGGTATGAGACTGATCGAGCACGACCGTGAACTCCGTCTGATTAACATAGACTGTGACCTTTTTATTCAGTCCGTTATCGGTCGATACGGTAATGATGGAAGTTCCTCCGGATAATCCGGTAACGTTTCCTTCTCCGTCAACCTTGGCAACGTCAGTATTACTGCTGACATAAGTAACTACTGAAGTAGTCGGTTCCTTGGGGTCCGTCGCCGTGATCTTTACACCGAGATTCTTGGTTTCTCCGGCATTGATCGTCATGGTATCGGCTACGCTGATCGACTTCGCCGGATTGGTCACGCTGACCTTCAGAGTGGCCTTCTTCTTGCCGGCTGTCGCCGTTACGGTCGCCGTGCCGTAACCTACGGCAGTCAGTTCTCCGGTTTCCTTGTTGGCAACGACTATCTTCGCGTCGCTGGAAGTAAACTCGATCTTATCGGTTGTATCTTCCGGATCAACGACCAGCTTGGGAGTGGTCTTGTCACCTTTCTTGGTAAAGATGAGTTCATCCGGTTCAAACTTCATGCTCTTGACGCTGACCTTGACATTGATCTCCACGGAAGCGCTCTTGCCACTTTCTGTATTGACGGTTATGACCGCGGTGCCGCCGCCGTTGGCGGTGACGACGCCTTCCGGTGTTACGGTAGCGACTGAGGAGTTGCTGGTGGTATAGCCGATGACCTCAACCCAGTTGGAAGGTTCGACCTTCAGTTTGAGGGTAAGGGTTTCGCCTCTTTCCATTGAATAGGATGCCTTCTCAAACCTGATGGAAGTGATCGGGATGAAAACCCGGTAAGTGGCCGTCAGGGTGATGTTGTCAGAGAACAGATGTTCTTCCGGAACATCATTGCCGTTGGGGTCTTTCCAGCTGACGAAGGCATAGCCTTCCTTGGCCGGCGGTGTAGGGAAGCTTACCCGGCCGTTGAGAATGTGCTCCTTGGCAATCTCTTCTCCGTCGACAACGAAAGTAACGTACTTGGCTTCGTTCCAGCGGGCCGTCAGGGTGAATGACTGCTTGACCGGTGAATTGAAGTTGTATTCCTTGTCATTGTAGAACCAGCCGTTGAAGTCATAGCCTTCCATGACCGGATCCTGCGGTCTGGTTACCGTCTTGCCCTTGCCAACCTTCTGTTCTTCCACGGGCGTGCCGCCGGCAGAGTCAAAGGTTACCGTATACTTCCTGGTCAGGAAGAACACAAGTCCGGCTATCAGAGCCAGGACTACAAGTCCGATTATGACAAACAGCAAGATTTTTCTGGTTTTCTTTTTCTTCTCATCCATATCTTCTTACTCCTGTATTCTTTTACTGGTAAGTTCATTATACAACAATCTTTTCATTGTTCAAAAACAAATCTCACCGCCTCAAAGGGCAGCCTTAAGGCCGCCCTGAAGAAAGAAACAGCTTTAAGCTGTTTCGTTTCTGATTATTCGATCGGCTCGATATCCAGCCGCTGGCCGCCGTCGGTCAGGAAGGTGATCCAGGCTGCCGAGCTGGTTGAGGTCTTGACGTACTTGCAGGAGAAGACGCTGTAAGCCGGCTTTCCGGAAGGCGGAGTCGGATGAGTCACGCCCAGAATGGTCAGGTTGCTGCTGACGGCGTGGTCGCAGTCCTGATTGACCCTGATCGTGAAGTACTTGGTTCCTTCACCCGGAGTCAGCTTTATGTAGTCGCTCTTGTCGTTATACTCCTGAATGTCGCCCTGGACTTCGCATTCCAGCGTCGGTTCAACGGTGATGTCATAGATGCCGGACTTGTAGGTCTTGCCGTCATACTTATAGGTAAAGTAGACTTCATAATCCTTTACCCGGGCAAAGCCGTTGGAGACCTGTCCATAGCTGGTGGCATACATTTCATTGTCACCGGAATTCCAGTACAGGACATTGTCGCCGCCTTCCATGTCGATGTTTTTGACAACTTTCTTGACATCTAATGTCGTATACTTATCCGTGCCGTTTTTCGTCGTCCGGAGTTCGGCTTCCTTGATGGAGACAACGGGACGGTCGTTCTGACGGTAGAACAGATAGCCGGCATTTTCCGTCTTGTCCCAGTCCAGAACCAGCATCAGGGTATATTCGTCGACGTAAACGGTGATGGTCTTGCTCAGGCCGGTGTCAGTGGATATCTTGATCTGGCACTTGCCGCCTTCAATGCCGCTGACCTTGCCCTTGGAGTCGACTCTGGCAACGATATCGTCGGTCGACTTGTAGGTGATCTTGCTGTAGGCTTCCTTGGGTTCGATCTTGACGCCCAGATCCTTCTTCTCACCGGCCGTCACGGTAAACGGATCAGCAACCGTGATCTTCGCGACCACGACCTTGCACTCAGCGCTCTTGCCGCTTTCGCTGGTAACCTTGATGGTGACGCTGCCGGCGTTTAAGCCGCTGACCGTTCCGTCAGGCGTGACCGTCGCGACGTTTTCGTCGGAACTGGTATAGTCGATGTTTTCAGCCCAGTCGCTGGGCTTGATGGTCAGCTTCGGCTTTACGCTGTCGCCGGCCAGGACGTAATAAGTCTTCTTCTCAAAGCCGATCGATGTGATCGGTACGAATACCTTGTAGTTGGCAAACAGGACCGCGTCAGCCGTAAAGACGTGGTCTTCGCCGATTTCCACTGAGGAGGTATCCATCCAGCCGACGAAGGCATAGCCGTCCTGCACCGGAGCCTCCGGGAACCTGACGTGGCCATCCACGACATGCTCCTTAGCGATCTCCTTGCCGTCAACCATGAAGGTGACGAATTTATAAGGTTCCCAACGGGCTCTCAGAGTGATGTTGTCTTCGACCGGCTGATCAAAGTCATACTCCTTGTCATCAAGATACCAGCCCACGAAGTCATGTCCTTCTCTGATCGGATCTTCCGGCCTGGCTAACTTTTCGCCTTTCTTAATCTTCACTTCCGCGATCCGGGTACCGCCGTTGCTTTCAAAGGTGACGGTCTTCTTGCCGCCCAATAACAGCACGCCGGCAACTACGCCGATCAGCAGCAGGGCAATCAGGCCGATTATCAGGCCCTTGCTGCCCTTCTTTTCTTCCTTTTTCTCCGGTTCGGCTGCGACCGGTTCGGCCTTTTCCGCCTTCTTGGGTTTCGCCTTCTTGGGCTCAGCCTTCTCAGGGGCGGCCTTTTCGGGTTCGGCCTTCTCCGGCTCGGGCTTCTCTTCCGGGGTTACCGGCACTTCGTCAAGTTTCTGGCCGCACTTGTCACAGAAGAGAGCGTCATCTTCGTTGATCTTTCCGCAATTCGGACATATCTTGCTCATGCAATATCCTCCCTTTCATTTCTTTCTTCCTCATACCAACAAAGCCAAGCCTGCTGATTACAGGCCTGATGTTTCTCCTTTCTGGTCATAAGGAAGCTTATTTGTTTATTTTTTCCCTTTGTGTCTTCATTATAGTACAAACGGCGCGGAAAATAAAACGAAATGAGCAGTCAGCGGAAAAAGCCGAAAAAAAGGGGAAGAACGCTGTCTTTCCCCTTTGGCTTTGATTATGCGTCTTAGAAGCTGCTGTCGTCGAAGCTGTCCAAAAACTTCCGGGCTTCCGCAGCCACGTCCTTGATGCAGCCGTCCTCAAACGGAACCTTCAGGTTGGCTTCCCTGACCAGCTTGGTGAAGGTCATGGTGCCGCCCAGGCTGACCAGATGCAGGTAATCCTTGAAAGTGTCCGGATCCTGCTTATGGGCTCTGGCCCAGAACTGCAGAGCGCAGACCTGCGCCAACGTATAGTCGATGTAGTAGAACGGCGATTCGAAGATATGGCCCTGCTGATACCACCAGCAGCCCTTGTCGAGGATCTCGCAGCCTTCAAAGTCGCGGTCCGGGCAGTACATCTTCTCCAGTTTTCTCCAGGTAGCCTTTCTTTCTTCCGGTGTCATTTCCGGATGGTTGTAGACCTCATGCTGGAAATGGTCGACCAGAACGCCGTAAGGCAAAAAGGTCAGGGTGCCGGAGAAGTGGGAGTAATAGTACTTCTGGGTGTCTTCTTTGAAGAAGTCCTGCATCCAGGGATAGGCGAAGAACTCCATGCTCATGGAATCGATTTCCGCGGATTCCATGGTCGGCCACTGGCAGTTCAGCACTGGGATGTGGCGGCTGCTGTAGTACTGGAAGGCATGGCCGGCTTCGTGAGTCAGAACGTCGACGTCGCCGCTGGTACCGTTGAAGTTGGAGAAGATGAACGGAACTTCATATTCGGGAATGGAAGTGCAGTAGCCGCCCATTTCCTTGCCGTCCCGGCTCACCAGATCCCACAGTTCGTTATTGTACATCACGTCGATGAATTCGCCGGTCTGCGGGCTCATCTGATGATACATGTTGACGGCAGCCTTGACCAGCTGTTCCGGAGTGCCCTTGGGCGTCGGATTGCCGGACTCGAATTCGTAGCCCATGTCATAGTATCTCAGCTTTTCCAGACCGAGGCGCTTGGCCTGACGGCCGTAGATATCGCGGGTAAGCGGAACGATGTCCTCCAGGATCTGACGGCGGTAGTTGGCCACCATGTCCTGGTTGTAGTCAAAGCGCTGCATGCGGTAGTAGCCCAGCTCGGTGAAGGTCTCATAGCCCAGCTCGTGGGCGATCTGCGTTCTGACCTTGACCAGTTCGTCATAGATGCGGTCGAATTCCGCTTCATTCTTCGCGAAGAAGGCCATCTTGGCGTCATAGGCTCTTCTGCGGACGTCCCTGTCCCTGTCCTGCAGCAGCGGAGCGATGGAAGCCAGGTTGTAGGTCTTGCCTTCAAACTCGATCTCAGCCTGCGCCTTCAGCTTGCCGTATTCGCTGGAAAGCTTGTTTTCCTGCTGCAGCAGCGGGATGATCTTTTCATCAAAGGTCTTCAGGTCGAATTCCGCGGACAGGAAATAGGGCTCGGGAATGTACTTCATCAGTTCCTTCCGGTCGGGGAAGTCCAGCACGATCCGGGAAAGCTGTACTTCATAAGCCTGCAGCTGCGGCATGGTCTCATCCCAGAAGTCGTTTTCGGCTTCATAGAAGGGATCTCTGGTGTCGATGCTGTGGCGTACGGAAGCCAGAGTGGACATGGTGCCGATTTTCTTTTCCACTTCCTGCGTCTTCAGGAAAACGCGGTAGAAATCTTCAGCGGCAGTCTGCTGCTTAAGTTCAGCCAGCAGTTCTTCCATCTGTCCGGTGACTTCTTCCATGTTGATTCTTTCATACTTGAATTCACTAAACTTCATATATGTCTCCTTACTTTACTAACTCTTTCATGAACCGGCATTCATCGTTGTTGCATTGAATGGCCAGCGGATGGCGGATGTTTTCGTGGAACACGTGAACGGCCGCTTCGTCATCAGGCTCGCCGTATACCTTAAGGATGACCGGCACGCCCGCTTTCCTGAGCACTTCCGCAAACGGCTCAGCCTCCGGCCGGGCCTGATCGCGAACCGCCGTCATGATGTAGCTGGGCGGGAAGGCCGACGTCACGAAGCGGAACATGTCCAGCCGCGGATTCTTCTGGCGGTAATCCCTGCCGAAGTAGTACTTCAGCATCCGGCTGATGGCGCCGTTGGGAACGTCATAGACGCCGCAGTTGCCCACAAAGCCCCTGATGGTTATTTCCCGGGGAATGACGAAGTCAAACAGCTTCGCATACTCTTCGCTGGCCCAGACGGTCACGTATTGCGAGCCGATCTGAGCGCCGGCGGAATCACCGACCACAAAGACGTTGTCCGGATCGATGAAGTACTTCTCATGGTTTTCGGCCACCCACTTCATCACCAGGTTGGTGTCTTCCAGAGCCCTGGGGAACAGATAGTCAGGCATCAGGTGGTAGTTGAAATTGACCACCGCGAAGCCGTGTTGAGCCAGATGGGAACAGTAGTGACGGTACAGATCCTTGGATCCGTAAAACCAGCCGCCGCCGTGAACGTCCATGATGCAGGGCAGCTTATGGCCGGTTCCTCTGGGCAGGTGTACCGCCAGCAGGTTGGCCTGACTGCCGTCACCGTAATTGATGTCATCGAAGATCTCAACATCTTCCGGATCGGTGAGTCCGGCGTCCCGGACGGCGTCATTGGCCGCCCACCTGGCGCCTTCATGTCTGGTTATCAGCCTGACGATTTCCTTCCACATACCATTGCCTCCGCTCTCTATTCTAGCACGGTTTTCTACAGACCGATAAGGGTAAGAATAACGGTGATGATGATGGCCGGGGTATAGTTCATTGACTTGAACCTGCCGATCTCCAGCATGCCCAGGCCGACGGATAACAGGATGATGCCGCCCACCACGCTGATCTGATTGAGGCAGGCCTCGCTGATCAGCGGTCTTAACAACGAAGACAGCAGGGTCAGTGAGCCCTGATAGAGAAACAGCGACAGCGAGGAAAACAGCACGCCGATGCCGTTTTCAGCGGCAAAGAATATGGCAGTGATGCCGTCGATGATGCCCTTGGTATACAGGGTGGTATGCACGTTCTGCAGGCCGCTTTCAAAGGCGCCGATGATGGCCATCGAGCCGACGCAGAACAGAATGGTGCTCTGGGCAAAACCGCGGGCAAAGCGGTCATCACCCTTCGAGAACCTTTCCTGCAGTCTTTCCGCCAGCCTGCGGACCTTTCCGTCCAGGTCCAGCCAGCCGCCGATGGCTCCGCCCAGAGCCATGGAAACCAGCACGTTGATGGCAGAAACCTCTTTGTTCATGCCGCTGACGGCGATGTAGATCACGGTCAGGGCCAGACAGGTAAAGACGCTCTGACGGATGTCGGAACGGATGTTTTTCCTTAACAGGATTCCCACTAAGCTTCCGGCGATCACCAGAAGAGAATTGACGATGGGTCCCAGCAGCATGTTATCACCCCGCGTTGTTTCTATTATATACCAATTGATACCTGGGAATATAAAAAAGGAAACTGACGTTTCCTTCCGTTTTTCAGTGGCGCGCCCTGCAGAAATCGAATCCGCAACCTTCTGATCCGTAGTCAGACACTCTATCCAGTTGAGCTAAGGGCGCAAGCGCATTTATATGATAGCACAGAATAATCAACTTTCAAGAGATATTTGTGAAGAATCCTCAATCGCTGTAGCGGCTGGTAATGCCGAAATACTCCTCCATGGTGATCCAGCTGCCGTTGTTATAGAAGATCTCCGCCCACTGCCTGCCGACGTAGCGGTAATGCCAGGGCTCATAGATGTAGCCGGTCTGATCGGTAGTGTCCTTGGGATAGCGCATGATGAAGCCGTACTTGTAAGCGTTGGCCTGCAGCCAGGCGAATTCCGCGGTCTGATCGAAGGACTGGGACAGTGAGTTGATGTCCATGGCCAGGCCGGCCTGATGCTCGGAATGGCCCGGGCGGGCGGAATGACCGTCAGCCTTTTCCTTTCCTTCGTTTTTGACATAACGATTATAAAGGTCGACCTGATAGCTGTAGGAACGGAAACCGGAAACGATGGACAGGCTGATGCCGTCTTTGGCTGCCGCGGACTTCATTTCGTTGAAGGCCTTCGTCGTCTCGGAGGTCAGCCCCTTGCCGTAGGTGGAAGGCAGCGAATAGGTCTTGTTGACCACCAGCAGATCTTCGATGTAGGTGACGCCGTTCTGACTGTAGCCGCTGAAGCCCTTCGAGGTGGTGAAGTAGACCTTCTCATGACTGACAACGGCGCTTTCTTCCTGCGGTTTTCTTACGGCGATGTTGTAGTCGATCCGGCTGATCAGCACATCGACCTTATCCCGGTCAGATGCGGGCTGCTCGCCCTTCTGCTGCCGGTAGCGGCAATAGGCTTCATACTGTTCTTCGCTCAGGCTCTTGTAACGGCTGATGAAGAAGGAAACCCTGACCTCGCCTTCGTTAAGTCCGGTAAACAGAACGCTGCCGTCCTTTTCCTCGACCTTGATGAGGTCAGGATTGCTGATGTGGTAGGAGGAAACAAAGCCGTTTTCCGGCAGCGCAAGGGTCACCTCACTGCTTTCACCGACCGTCGCGGCGGCGTCATGGGAAGTTACGCATCTGTCGGAAAGCCCGGAAATCTCAAAGTCATATTCATAGATCTTCAGCATTCGCAGTTCCGTCCTTTCCGGCTGTTTCTTCTCAACGCCCAGCAGGTTTCTGACCCAGCCGCGGTAGTTGTTGAGAAAGTCCGTGAAATCATGACCGAAAAGCACCGCGTTTTCATAGCGGGGCTGCTTCTTCGGTATTTCGATCTCCCCGGTATACACTTTGACGTCCGCCCTGAAGAACTGTCCTAAGGCGGTAACAGTCTGGCCTTCCAGTTTCAAAATGTCGTCATCACTGACTTCCAGGTGGTCGATCTTCTCGTTTTCACCAAGCAGAATCTCGGGAATGGTCCAGTTCTCGCCAACCTTCAGGGTCTCGCTGCTGACGATCTGGGCTTCGGGATAGCGGTAGTCGTCTCTTTCTCCCTTCTTCCAGATCTCGCCGATGACGGCAGTGCCGGCCAGAATCAGCAGAAGCACGATCATTAACAGGCTGAACAGGAATTTCTTCATCTTCTCATCTCCTATTTTCAATTTTAGTATTTTGCCGGGCAATTGGCAAAAGCGCTTATTTCATCGCGCTTACCGTTGCCTGCCAGATGTTTTCGGGTTCGTTGACATAACCGCTGAACCGGTAAACCGGGCGCAGGAACCCCTTGGTATCGTATTCATAATCCATGACACAGTCCTCAATGACCAGCCGGTCGTTTTTTTCAAAGGGAACATACTGATAGAAGTTTCCCTGCAGGATCTGCCTGAAAGCGGTCAGCGGGGAAACGGTTTCCACCTCTCCGCAATAGCTGTTGTATTTCAGAAACCAATTCAGCTGCGCCAACGTGCCGGAAGCGTCGTACTCAGCCATGACGCTGCCTAAGACGAAATCGCTGCGGCCGCGGAAACGGTCATGATCAGGCGCGTCCCAGCGCAGAGTTCCGCCATCCTGCTGAGAGAAGATCAGACCGGATGGTTCTGACTTGAAACTGCCCATCCAGTTTTCCATTTCCTGTCTTCTGTTCTCAGCCTCATTATCATCAAGGATGGCGCGGTCCTGTTCCCAGGTGGTGTAGGTCCATTCACCGCTTTCCGTAAAGACCGTCAGCTGAATACCGGAACTGATCCCGGCATACATCCTTACGTTGTTGTCAACGCGGAAACTGCGGTCAAAGGACTCTCCGGTCAGCCGTTCCACGGACTGAATCAGTTCTTCGATCCGCGAAAGATCGTTAGCCTGAAGATTCCGGTATACGCTTACCGTAAAAGTTTCATCAGTGAGGGGAGCCTCCTTTATCACGTTTATCCGTTTCATGTTCTGTTTCTGAGCGGGCAGAAACGGCAGATTTCCGTAGGGCTGCCGTTCATAAGCCAGCACAGCAGCGCTGATAAGCAGCACATACAGCAGCGGCAGAGCCGATGCCTTAAGCAGAGGCATCAGCCTGATCCTTTTACGCTCGATGATGTCCAGAATGGCCATGATCAGGAAATAACCGAAAAGGCTTCCTGCCGTATTATGCATGATGTCATCCAGTTCGAAGATCCCCTTGCCGCTGAGAAGCTGAACAAGCTCAATGAGCACCGTTAAGGTCAGGGATATGATGAAAACGACAGACATCTTCTGCGTTTTCCCGCTGACAAGCGGAAGCAGAAAACCCAGCGGCGCGAACATCAGCATGTTGAAGATGATCAGCTGAAGTTCCCGGTAAGACCATTTATTCCAGGCGTTGACGTAGCCGCTGAACAGTGAAAGGTTTATGTAACCGGTGAAATTCGCTCCCCGGCTCAGGGCTGTCAGCCCGATAACAACAATCAGCCAGCCGGCCAGCAGAATTATCGCGGCTGCCTGACGGAAAGTCAGCTTAACGCTGCCATGGAGAACCCGGCGGTAAAACAGGTAACCACCCCAAAAAAGTGGAATGATTACGGCCAGCCCGATGAGGGCCAGCGATCCGTAACGGAATATGTAGGTGAAAATCGTCTTAATATCCATTTCCGAACTCCGAGTCAAACAGTCGCCTTTTGGTGTCTTCATTATAACAGATACCATTTTACAGGGCTTGAATAAGCTCATGAAAAAAGCCTCCGAAACGGAGACTCTCTTTTCAAATGGTGAAAGGTAAGGGACTCGAACCCATGACCCCCTGCACGTCAAGCAGGTGCTCTCCCAGCTGAGCTAACCCTTCAGTTCATTTACAGAGTTATTATACTCCATAAATGTGCCCGTGAACAGCGGATTTTCATCGCTGTTGCATTTACGATTTTATAACAGCATGACTCTCAAGTCAAATAGTTTTTTCCTTATCCCAGGTTGCGGCGAAATAAACCAGCGGTTCATCAGCCACGCCGCTGTTGTAGGAGCGTCCGCCGACATGCCTGAGGATCGCCGTTTCATCGGCTCCGTCAAGCAGGAAATCCTCCAGCAGCGCCAGCCTTTCCCGGCTCTGCAGCACGGCAGCGTCATACATCTCCATGAATCCGCTGCTCATTCTCTCCCCGCTTACCGGATGATGCCAGTCGTCATGGCGGTAGTTGAGGGCGTCCAGCGCGTCATCGTACTTCACCGGCACCATGAGCGCCGTTCCCCGGCCCGGGGCGCCTAACAGTCTTTCGCCGGCGGCTACCAGCTTATACCGGCGTCCTCTGGGGTCAGCCAGCAGCTTCTGGAGGCTGTAGAACTGCTGCAGCGCTTCGTAGCACTTCTTCAGTGACAGGTCAAACTCATAGACGTCCTTCAGCATGCCCTGAATCATTTCGGCGATCTTATAGAGTTTGGGGGTGCTGTGCTTCATCTGTTTGACGGGCAGATAGTCCTTCATGTCGATGTCAAGATAATCCAGCAAACCTCTTTCGATCTGGGCTTCCATCCGCTGATGATCCTGACCGGCGTGTCTTTCCGGGGTTCCGGTGCGCCAGTAGACATAGGGATGAGCCTCAGCGTCAAGAGCGTGATGGCTCAGCCAGCCGGCCACATAGGCGACCAGAATGTCGTGGGGATCCTTTCTGATCCACTGCAGCAGGCAGCTGACGGCTTCATTGACCTTCTGCTCATGCACCTGAGTGCCCAGGCGGTGGACCTGTCCGGCTTCCTTCTGATCATAGGTGGGGAAGGCATGGTAGAAAAACAGGAAATCCGGTCCCTGACAGCCGAAGATGAACGCCCATTTCTGGCGGTTGATGATCCTGCGCAGCCGGTCAGCGTCGCAGGTGAGCAGCGCCTTTTCGCCGCAGAGACTGTGGGCAAAGATTGACGGCATATCTGTCCTCCCTTTCTTCCGGAGAAAAACCGGCGTGCTGAAAGCCGGTCTTATTCCTCAATGTGTTCCATGCCCATGGCCATGATGGTCTTGACATGGTCGTCTGCCAGACTGTAGTAGATCTGCTTGCCTTCGCGGCGGGACTTGATGAGCTTGTTCTGCTTGAGAATGCGCAGCTGATGGGAGACCGCGGAAGCGGTCATCGACAGCTGTTCGGCGATGTCGTTGACGTTGACTTCATGTTCAAAGAGGGCATAGAGGATCCTGATCCTGGTGGAATCACCGAAGATCTTGAACAGTTCAGCCAGATCGTACAGTTCGTTTTCTCTCATCATCAGTTCTCCCTGACAAACAGCGCCCGGATGGCGTTGAGCACGGCAATGACCATGACACCGACGTCCGCGAAGATGGCGGCCCACATGTTGGTGATGCCCAGGGCACCCAGAACCAGACAGATGAGCTTGACGCCGATCGCGAAGATGATGTTTTCATAGACAATGCGCAGACACTTCCTGCTTATTTTAACCGATTTTGCGATTTTTAACAAATCGTCATCCATCAGAACCACGTCCGCTGCCTCAATGGCCGCGTCGGAACCCATGGCTCCCATGGCGATGCCGATGTCGGTGCGGGTCAGTACCGGAGCGTCGTTGATGCCGTCGCCCACGAAGGCGACCTTGCCTTTGGCGTTGCCCAGGATCTTCTCGACTTCCTCGACCTTCTGCTGGGGCAGCAGAGAAGCCCGGTATTCTTTGATCGAAACCTCATCAGCCACGCTGCGGGCGACTCTTTCCTCGTCTCCCGTCAGCATGATCGTGGAGGAAACGCCGAGATCATGGAGTTTCCCAATGGCCTGGCGGGCGTTTTCCTTGATGATGTCGGCAATGACCAGATGTCCGCAGTACTGCCAGTCCACAGCCACGTGAATGACAGTGCCGACGTCGTCCTGGCAGTTGATGTATTCCACGTCCAGCTGATCCATCAGCATGCCGTTTCCGACGGCGACCTGCCTGCCGTCAACGATGGCGATGACGCCATGACCGGGAAACTCCTTGATGTCCGAAACCCGGCTTTCATCCAGCGGCCTGCTGACGGCGTTGCGGATGCTCTTGGCGATGGGGTGGCTGGAATGGCTCTCAGCCAGGGCCGCGTATTCCAGCATCTCATCCCTGTCGATGGGGCAGTGATGCACGCCGGAAACCTCAAAGACACCCTTGGTGATGGTGCCGGTCTTGTCAAAGACCACGCACTTTACCTGGGAAAGCGTCTCCAGGTAGTTGGAGCCCTTGATCAGAATGCCCTGACGGCTGGCGCCGCCCAGTCCGGCAAAGAAGCTCAGCGGAATGGAGATGACCAGAGCGCAGGGGCAGGAGATGACCAGAAAGCTCAGAGCCCTGTACAGCCAGACGGACCAGTCAGCCGGCTGACCTTTTAAGATGTTATATAAGGCCGGCAGCAGAAACAGCGCCAGAGCGCCGAAACAGACGGCCGGGGTATAGTAATGGGCGAACCTGGAAATAAAGTTTTCTGATTTGGACTTCAGGGAACTGGCGTTTTCCACCAGATCGAGGATCTTGGCAACGGTCGAATCCTCAAAGGCCTTGGTCGTCTGCACATAAAGGACGCCTTCATTGTTGATGCAGCCGCTGACGATCTCATCGCCCTCGCTGACGTCGCGGGGCTTGGACTCGCCGGTCAGAGCGGCCGTTGACAGTGAGGAAGAGCCCTTGATGACGATGCCGTCCAGAGGCACCCGTTCGCCGGGATTGATGATGATGGTCTGGCCGACCTGAACGTCATAGGGGTCGACCTGCCTCAGCTGACCGTCAGCCTCGATGTTGGCATAGTCAGGCCGGATGTCCATCAGTTCGCTGATGCTCTTGCGGCTCTTGCCCACGGCGTAGCTCTGAAACAGCTCGCCGATCTGATAGAACAGCATGACCGCTACGGCTTCCAGATAATCCTTTAAGCCGTAGGCGCCGACGGTAGCTACGGCCATTAAGAAGTTTTCATCAAAGACCTGGCGGTTCTTAATGCCCTTCAGGGCCTTCAGCAGCACGTCATAGCCGATCAGCAGATAGGGTATCAGATAGAGAAAAGCCCCGATCAGGCTCTCTTCACTTACCGGTATCAGCTTGTAGACGGCAATGATGGCAACGGTGGCCAGGATCCGATACAGGACTTTTTTCTGTTTCTTATTCATAAGTAGATCTCGCAGTCGTCTTCAACCTTGCGGCAGTTGGCCAGCACTCTCTTCATGACCTCCTTGGCATCGACGCCTTCCTCGAATTCCACGGCCATCTTCAGAGTCATGAAATTGACGACGGCATTCTTGACGCCTTCGGTCCTGTTGGCGGCTTCTTCCATCTTGTTGGCGCAGTTGGCACAGTCGACTTCGATGTTGTACATTCTCTTCATAGTTTTACCCTCCAATATTTGAACAATTGTTCAAACGTCAATTACATAATAGCACTCTCCTGCTTATTGTCAATAATTTTGTTGCAATTCCCTTTGCACTTCGTTAAAATATACTTGCGCGCCGGTGTGGCTAAGTGGTATAGCACTTCCTTGGTAGGGAAGGGGCCGACAGTTCGATTCTGTCCACCGGCACCATTTTTTTATTTCCAGGCCTCAAAAGGCCCGTTTTCTTATGAAAAAAAGATGCTCGAAGCATCTCTAGTCATTGATTATCAGATGGAAGCTGGCCGGTTCACCGGCAGCGTCCCGGAAGGTCTCCAGCAGTTTTTCGCCGTAGTCGTCCAGATACATTAATAATATCGTCTTATTCAGAATGATCACCGTGCTGTCATCAGTGAATTCTCCCAGACAGTCGTACAGGGCGTCCAGGTTGTTTCCGTAGTAATCGGGGAAGCGCATGATGCGGGCAATGTAGTTATGGCAGGTTTCCCTGTCGGTCATTTTCGTTCCGTCAAGTATGAAGATGTTCATGTCATTCCTCCCCGTAGAGCAGTTCAAAGTGCTCGTAGTGATCGCCGGTATAGTAGATCAGGCCGTCGTTGGAATAGATGATGCGCCTTGACCCCCGGTCCTTGTAGCCGACGGTATCGATGTCGCATTCGTAATACTTCCGGCCGCTGGCCTTGGGCAGCAGGCCTTCACGGTTGGCGTAGCTGTCGCCGCCGATGGCATAGCCCGAGCCCAGGATGGCTTCGATGTTGCCGCCTTCCCAGCCTTTCTTGCGGGCCTCATTCTTAGTCACGTAGTTGGGCGGCAGATGGCCGTAGGTGTGAATGTAAAGGGCGACATCCTTCTTGGAGGAATAGAAGCCGTTTTCGTCAATGACGTCCTGCTGCTGGGGCGTGTCGGGTTCAACCGGCTGCGGGTTGTTCTGTTCCCACTTGCGCAGACCCAGATACAGACCGCACAATAACGCGAACACCACCAGTCCCAGTATCGTTCTCTTTGTCTGTCTGTTCATCTTACAGTTTCTCCATTCTCTTCAGTTTGGCGTAGATCTTGTCAATCGGAAGACCCATGATGTTGTAATAGCTGCCCTCGATGCGGCTGATGAACTTGCCGGCCCAGCCCTGAATGGCGTAGGCGCCGGCCTTGTCGTAGGCTTCGGGGGTCTTAATGTAATTGGCGATCTCCTCGTTGGTGATGCTGTCGAAGTAAACGTTTGATTCCGAAGAGAGGTGGTGCTGCTTCTTGTCAGACAGGATGGCCACCCCGGTGATCACCTGATGCTCTCGTCCTCTTAACATTTTCATCATTTCCTCAGCTTCTTTCTCATCATGAGGCTTGCCCAGGATCCGGTCATCGACCAGCACGATGGTGTCGGCACCGATGACGATGGCGTCGGGGTGCTGATCGTAAACGGCCTTGGCCTTGCGGTAAGCCAGGTCCTTGACCTGGGCGGTCGGGTTGAGTCCTTCCTTCATGGTCTCGTCGACTTCGGAAACGATTACTTCAAAGTCATACCCCAGCATTTCCATCAGTTCTCTTCTCCGCGGGGAAGCGGAGGCCAGGATTATCTTCTTCATGCTATCCCTCTTCTCTACTCGTCGGCCTTGATCTCCAGGATCATGTCGCGCAGTTCAGCCGCTCTTTCAAAGTCGAGAATGCGGGCGGCTTCGCGCATTTCCTTTTCCAGCCTGGCCAGCAGTTCCTGCTGCTGGTTGGCGGACTTCTTAAGCTTCTTCGACATGTACTTGAGCGCCATCTCATGGGTTTCGCGGGAATGAATGGCTTCCCTGATCTCCTTTTTGATGGTCCTGGGCACGATGCCGTGTTCTTCGTTGTACTTCTGCTGGATGGTGCGCCGGCGGTTGGTCTCGTCGATGGCCGAACGCATGGAATCGGTTATCGAGTCACCGTACATGATGACCATGCCGTTTTCGTTACGGGCCGCCCGGCCGATGGTCTGGATCAGCGAGCGCTCGGAGCGCAGGAAGCCTTCCTTGTCGGCGTCCAGAATGACCACCAGGGAGACTTCGGGAATGTCCAGTCCTTCCCTCAGCAGGTTGATGCCCACCAGCACGTCGTACTTGCCCTTGCGCAGATCGCGGATGATCTCCGTTCTCTCCAGGGTCTTGGTCTCATGGTGCAGGTAGGCGACCTTATACATCTGGTTTTCCAGATACTTGCTCAGTTCCTCAGCCATCCTGACCGTCAGGGTGGTGATCAGAACTCTCTCGTTTCTGGCTATTCTCTTATCGATCTCGGCGATGATGTCGTCGATCTGGCCCTTGCTGGGGCGCACTTCGACCTGGGGGTCAAGCAGTCCGGTCGGCCGGATGATCTGCTGGACGACCTCATGGTTGACCTTGTCCAGCTCATAGTCGCCGGGGGTGGCGGAAACGCAGATGATCTGATTGATGGCGGCTTCGAATTCATCGAACTTCAGCGGCCGGTTGTCCAGGGCGCTGGGCAGCCGGAAGCCGTACTGCACCAGGGTGCTCTTGCGGCTGTGGTCGCCGTTGTACATGCCCCTGACCTGAGGCAGGGAAACATGGGATTCGTCGACGAACATCAGATAGTCGTCGGGAAAATAGTCAAACAGGGTGAAGGGCTTGGAACCGGGAGCCCGGAATTCCAGCTGGCGGGAGTAGTTCTCAATGCCCGCGCAGGTTCCGAATTCCCTTAAGGCGTCCAAATCGTAGCGGCAGCGCTGTTCCAGTCTTTCCTTTTCCAGCGGTTTTCCCTGCTCTTCAAAGTATTTCAGCCGTTCTTCCAGCTCGATCTCGATGTTGTCGCAGGCTCGCTGAATGTCGTCCTTGCTCTTGGCGTAGCCGGTAGCCGGGAAGATGTTATATAAGGTATAGGCGTTCAAAGTCTTGCCCGTGATGGTGTCGATCTCGCTGATCCGCTCGATCTCCTCGTCAAACATCTCGATGCGCAGGATGTAGGCGTCGGTATAGCCCAGGCAGACGTCAATGACGTCTCCCCTGACCCGGAAGGTTCCTCTCTTGAGCTCCAGGTCGTTGCGGACGTACTGGCGGTCGACGAACATCTGAAGCAGGCTCCGCCGATCGATCTTCTGGCCGGCCTTGATGGTGAAGAACATATCGCGGTACTGCCGGGGATCGGAGGCGGCGTAGATGCAGGCCACCGAAGCCACGATGATGGTATCGCGGTCCTGCAGCACGGCGTTATAGGCTGCCAGCCGCAGCATGTCCAGTTCGTCGTTGATCATCGAGTTCTTTTCGATGTAGGTATCGGTCTTGGGCACGTAGGCTTCCGGCTGGTAGTAGTCGAAGTTGGAAACGAAGTATTCCACGTGGTTTTCCGGGAAGAATTCCTTCAGCTCGCTGTAAAGCTGGCCGGCCAGGGTCTTGTTGTGAACGAAGACGAGAGTCGGCTTGTTGATCTGGGCGATGACGTTGGCCATGGTAAAGGTCTTGCCGGTGCCGGTGGCTCCCAGCAGCACCTGGTACTTCTTATTGGCCCTGATGCCCTCGACCAGTTCTCTGATGGCCTCGGGCTGATCGCCCAGAGGCTGAAACTCGGAATGCAGCTTGAACATACCCTAATTATAAACCATCCGCCTTTTTTCAGGCACTTCATTTTCTTATAACCTCTCTGCGGCATTATAATGGAACCATGGCAAAAGTAAGCAAGAGAGACCTGTTGCACGGCAACATCCGCAAGTCCCTGATTCAGATGGCTCTGCCGCTGATGGCCTTTAATCTGGTCAACGTGCTCTACAGCTACGCTGACACCTATTACATCAGCCGGCTGGGTGAGCTGCAGGTCGGCGCCGTAGCCGTCATCAACAACATCAATCTCTGTGGCAGCGCCTTCGCGACCGGCCTGTCGGCCGCCGGCATGGCCCTGATCTCCTCCGCCATGGGAGCCGGCGACCGCCGAAAGGCCAGTCATCTGGCTACCCTGCTGTTCGGATTGTCCATGATCATCGCCTTGCTGATCAGCGCCGGCTGCACCGTCTTTGCCCGACCGCTGTTACTGGCTCTGAAAACGCCGGAAGACATCCTGGAGCATGCCCATCAGTACCTGCTGGGTCTGGCTCCCGACTTCCTGTTCATCTACATCCTCACCATCTTCCAGGCGATCCGCCAGTCGACCGGCGACAGCAGGTCAGCCGTCGTGCTGAACATCGCTGCCACCATCATCAACGTTCTGCTTGATCCCCTGCTGATCTTCCGTTTCAACTGGGGCATGTTCGGCGCTTCCCTGGCTACCACCATCTCCAAGATGCTGGTCTGCCCGCTGGCGCTTTACGGCCTGTTTACCGACAAACAGAACATCTGCGTCGACTTCCGCAGGTACCATTTTGACGGTTCCATCCTGAAGAAGATCCTGATCACGGGCCTGCCCGCTTCCCTGGGCAGCTTCATGATGGAATTCGGCTTTACCGTCATGAACAGCTTCATTCTTTCCTACGGTTCCATCATCATGTCCGCCTACGGACTGGGCAACCGCATCTCCTCGCTCTATTACATCCCGGTCAACGCCCTCAGCGCTGCCCTGGTGCCCTTCATCGGCCACGCCATCGGCGCCGGCGACAACCGGCGGGCTCAGCAGTGCTTCCGGGAAGCAATGATCCTGTGCACCGAGGTTTCCCTGGTCCTCATCGCCGTCGGCATTCCCCTGGCCAGACCGCTGGCTCACCTGCTGGTCGGCGAGGCGTCGGAAGCGCTGCTGTCCAACGGCATCACCTACGGCTGCTTCTCCATCGGCACCATCTTCTTCATGTGCTGGGTCAATAACCTGCTGGCGATGTTCAACGGCTCCGGCCATACCCGCAGTTCGCTGTTCATCAACCTGTTACGGCTCTGGCTGTTAAGACTGCCTTTAATGATCTTCTTCCGCGACTGCACCGACATGGGGCCGCTGGGCATCTGGACGGCCATGATCCTCAGCAACCTCTTCTGCTGCCTGATTTCCCAGATCTGGTATAGCCTGCATTTCCGGAAGCTTTACCCCGTAACCAAAACAGCCTGACCTCCCGCAGGGGAAGTCAGGCCGTTTTTTCTTTTGCGCTGTTTTTCTAAATCATGTACTGGCTGCGGAACAGCTCGTAGTAGAAGCCCTTCTTTTCCAGCAGCGACTCATGGGTGCCCTGCTCGACGATCTGGCCGTCGCGGATGACCAGGATCAGATCGGCGTCCACGATGGTGGAAAGCCGGTGGGCGATGACGAAGCAGGTCCGCCCGCCCATCAGGTGGTCCATGGCCTTCTGGATCAGCAGTTCCGTACGGGTATCGACGTTGGAAGTCGCCTCATCCAGGATCAATAACGGCCTGTCAGCCAGTAAGGCCCGGGCAATGGTGAGCAGCTGCTTCTGACCGGCGGAGACCGCGGTGGAGTCTTCGGAGATAGTGGTGTCGTAGCCCTGAGGCAGCCGGCGGATGAAGTGGTCGCAATAGGCGTGGTCGCAGGCCTCGATGATGTCCTGACGCGTCGCTTCCGGAGAACCGTAGGCGACGTTTTCCGCTACCGTGCCCCTGAAGAGCCAGGTGTCCTGCAAAACCATGGCGAACAGCCTTCGCACTTCCGCCCGGGACATCTCAGAAACGTCCCGGCCGTCGATGAGGATCTGGCCGGACCGGATGTCATAGAAGCGCATCAGCAGGTTGACGATGGTGGTCTTGCCGGCGCCGGTGGGACCGACGATGGCGATCTTCTGGCCGGGCCTGATGACGGTATTGAGGTCTCTGATCAGCGGCCGGGTGGGATCATAGGAGAAGTCAACGTGGCGGAATTCCACCTTTCCCCTGACCGGCGCTTCCGCGACGCCTTCGGCGTCCTGTTCTTCCGGCAGATCCAGCAGGTCGAAGACGCGCTTGGCGGCGGACTTGATCTGCTGAACGAAGCCCAGGCCGTAGGCTACTCTTTCCAGCGGGTCGGAGAGGTGACGGGCGAAGAGAATGACGGTGACCACGGTGCCGATGGCCACGCCGCGGTTGAGGATCAGCCAGCCGCCCACGACGCTGACGACGATGTAGGCCAGCGAATCCACGCAGGCGATCACCGGCTGAACGATCGAGGACAGGAAGTTGGCCAGACAGCCGTTGTTCTGATGACGTGCGGAGAGTTCCTCATACTTCTTCTGCAGCACGTCCTCGCGGTTGAAGGCCTTGGTGGCCGGGTAGTTGGTGAAGGCTTCCTCAGCCAGCGAAGTCAGTTCGCCGGAGAGGCTGTAGTGCCTGTCCCAGCGCTCCTGTCCCAGCGTTGCCATCCTGGTGGAAAGCAATACGGACAGCGGTGCCAGCAGTATTACGGGGATCGCCAGCCGCCAGTCCGTCAGTAACAGCGTAATGGCGATGACGATGATCTGCAGGAAACCGGATAGCAGGATGCTGACGATGTCGAAGATGCTGTCGGCCATGTTGCCGACGTCTTCCATCATCCTTTCGATGATGTCGCCGGCCGGCGTTTTGTCCATGTAGGAGATCGGCAGCCGGCGCAGCTTGTCGGAGATCCGGATGCGCATGCCGGCGCAGAAGTAACGGCTGACGGTGATCTGTAACAGATACCACTTGCCATAGGACAGCAAACCTTCCAGGGCATAGACGCCAAAGAGGATCAGCAGTTCCGGAATCATGCTTCTGATTAGATCCGGATTGTCCTTCCAGCCGTACAGACGGTTGATCAGATTGCCCAGCAGCGTCGGTCCGGCGACCGCGCAGCCGATCAGCAACAGGCAGATAACGGCTGCCAGCAGGATCCGGTATCGCAGCGGTCTTAATTCCTTAAGCAGACGTCTGCCGGTCTCGTCAAACAGACGGTTCTTTTCCTTCTTACTCATGCGATCTCACCTCCCGTCTGCGACAGGAAGATCTCCCGGTAGATCGGGCAGCTTTCCAGCAGCTGTCCGTGCGTGCCGCTGCCCACCAGGGCGCCGTCGGCAAGCACGAAGATGTTCTGTGAGTGCATGGCGGAAACCACGCGCTGGGTTATCACGATGCGGGTCTTGCCCGCCAGTCTTTCATTGAGGCTTCTGCGTACCCGGGCTTCGGTTATGAAGTCCAGCGCTGAGAAGGAGTCGTCGAAGATGTAGATCGGCGCATCCTTCAGGATGGCCCGGGCAATGGCCAGCCGCTGCTTCTGACCGCCGGAGATGTTGGTAGCTCCCTGTTCCAGTCTGAAGTTCAGACCTTCGGGCTTTTCTTTCACAAAGTCGGCCGCCTGGGCGTCTTCCAGTGCCTGCCAGAGTTCTTCATCGCTGGCTTCGGGCTTGCCCATCCGGAGATTTTCCGCGATCGTGCCGGCGTACAGCATTGACTTCTGCAGCGCGCAGCTGACGTTGGTGCGGATGTCCTTCGGGGAGATCGTGGAAGCGTCCCGCCCGTCAAAACAGAGCTTTCCCTCGGTTGGCTGACGGAAGGCCAGCAACAGCTGGGCCAGAGTGCTCTTGCCGGAACCGGTGCCGCCGATGACGGAAACCCACTGTCCCGCCTTTATGTGCATGTCCACATCGCTTAAGGCCGGCAAGGAACCGTCGGGATAGGTAAAGCCGGCGTGCTCCAGGTCGATGTCGCCTCTCAATTTCAATCCTTCAGCCGGGCGGTCATCTTCCAGACCGGCTGATTCGGTGATCTGCTTGAGGCGGCGCACCGCTACCCGGACGTGCGGCAGCATGACGATGTCGTAGGAGACCGAAAGAATGGCCCCCATGATGATGCCGATGTACTGAATGATGGCGAAGACGTCGCCGGCGCTTAAGCCGCTGCCTCTTTCCAGACGCACGCCGCCCAGATAGACGATCAGCAGTGCCGTGACGTTGAGAACGAAGACGGCAACCGGGTCGATGATCTCCATCTGCAGGTTGGCGCGGATGATGTTGTCGGCCATCGTATTGGTGGCTTCGGTGATCCTTTGGTGAGCGTAACCTTCCCGGTCAAAGGCGCGGATGACGCGGATGCCCCGCAGCCGCTCGCGGACCAGGTCGTTCTGTTTGTCGCAGAACTCATCGGAAATCTCCCACAGCCGCTCGATCTTACCGCTCAGCAGCAGTCCCGCTCCGATCAGCAGGGGCACGGCTCCCAGGATGACCAGGGAAAGACCGACGTCCTTGCGCATGCAGAGAAAGACGCTGCCCAGAAACATCAGCGGAATGATGAGGATGCCGCCGCACAGGGAAGAGATCACCCAGTTGAGGGTGTCAACGTCATGGGTCAGACGGGTGACCAGATTGGAGGTTCCCACCTTGCCCACCTCGGTAAGGGTCATGGTGTGGACCTTGGCGAAAAGGGCGGAACGCAGGTCGCAGACATAGCCGGAAACGACGTGGTAAACCACCCAGAAGCCGCTGATGACGGATACCAGGCTGACGAGGGAGACCGTCAGCATCCAGCCGGAGGTCTGAACGATGTAGCTGAAGGTATCGCCTTCAGCCGCCCCGTAGACGCCCCTGTCCAGCACGTCAGCCATCAGCGTCGGCAATAACAGATCGCATACCGCCGAAACGGCCATCAGCAGGGTGGCCAGGGCGATCTTTACCCGGTAGGGCTTTAAATATGATAACAGCTTTCGCATATGTAATATTCCTTTTCGGGGAAGACTTCTCCCCACAGAAGAGCGGATTGCCAAGGCGGCAATCTGATCTCTTTTACGTTATTAATGAACCGGTGTCCCGGCTGAAACATCATCAGGGATGCTTCTGTCCGGGTGACAGCCGGATGAAATTCAGGTTATTTTCCGGCGATCTCCATGGCCTTATGCATCTGAAGATCGTAGATGTCCTTGTGCAGACCCCAGGCGGTGGTGACGGCGCTGTTGAGGCGGATCGCCAGCGCGGGGGTCAGGATCCCGTCAGCGGTCAGGCCGGCGTCCTTCTGGAAGGCCTTCAGGGCATCGGAAGTAGCCCTGGAGAAGTAGCCGTCGAAGCGGTCGACCTTATAGCCCAGAAAGTCGAGCATGTACTGCAGGTTGATCAGCTTTTCGGAAACCGTATCGTATTCATAGCTTTCCCCTTCCTCAAGGATGAGGTAGCTCATGTACAGGGCTTCGTGCAGCCGCACCTCATAGTCCGGCTTGATGCCGGTTCCGGAGATGGAAACGCCGTTACCGCTCTTCCAGGCCAGATCGGTGTACTTCAGGGCGCCGTTGTTCTTCAGCATCCTGGTGACCTGGGCAACGCCCTTGCCGTAGCTGGTATCGCCGACGGTAATAGCCCCGCAGTTTTCGATCATCGCCATGGTGAACACTTCGGAACAGCTGGCGGAGTTGTTGTTGATGAGAATGACAATTTTGTCATACTGATACGCCGGTCCGCTCTTGCAGCGGTCGATGGTCTCATAGCCGTTGCGGTCAGTCTCGCGCATGATGATGTCGCCCTTCTTCATGAAGAATTCGCTGACGCCGTCCAGCGTGGTAACATAGCCGCCGCCGTTGTCGCGCAGATCGATGATCAGCGAGGTGACTCCGGCTTTCTCCAGCTTGTCGAGATGCTGTTTCATCTCCCTGACGCTGCCGTCGGAGAAGGAATTGAAGGTCAGAATGCCGACTTTGCCTTCCACCCGGCTGGAGACCGTCGTTGAGATCTCGTCTCTGGTGATGGTGATGTCAAGCTTCTCGCTGCCGCGCTGGACCGTGATGGTGACATCAGTCCCCTTCAGTCCGCGGATGGAGTTGAGCAGTTCATCGGACTCGAAAGTCTCCACGCCCCGGCCGTCGACGGCGATGATGATGTCTCCGGCCTGAACGCCGGCTGCCTTGGCCGGGCTGAAATCCAGCACTTCGCTGACCAGAATGCCGCTGTCCAGCTCACTGTAGCGGACGCCGATGCCCACGATGTTGGCATTCAGAGAACCGGTGAATTCCGCCAGTTCCTCCGCCGACATGTAGACGGTATAGGGGTCATTCTGGGCGTCGACCATGCCTCTGATGGCATCGTCGATCAGCTTGTCGCTGTATTCCGTGGTATCCTCGCCGTAAAGGAATTCCTGCGACAGCAGGCTCTTTACCGAGTTGAGGGTATTGAGATCAGCCGGTACGCCTTCGTTTGAGGACCCGCCATTGGAAAACAGGATGCCGAAAAGGTATCCCAGTCCGAAGACGAAGACCGTGATCAGAAGTACGAAGGTTACGGTCAGAATTCTACTGCCCAGACTTTTTCTGCTCATAATTCATCACCTTTGTCATTTTAGCACAATTACCCTGATCGGGAAAGAAGACCGTTCACCGAATCCGTCAGTCAGTTATAATAATGATACGGGGGAAAAAGACCATGAGACAGAACTTCAACTATCACACCCACACCTTCCGCTGCGGCCATGCCCTGAACTGCCCGGATGAACAGTATGTCCTGGCGGCCAATGAGGCCGGCTTTGCGACTCTGGGCTTTTCCGACCATGCCCCTTACCCGGACCGCAGTAAGCCGACCGACCGCATGGAATACGGGCAGCTGGAAGACTATCTTCTCTCCGTTAATTCCCTGAAGGAAAAATACGCCGGAAAGCTGAATGTCCGGCTGGGCTTTGAGATCGAATACTTCCCCGAATATCAGGACTACATGGAAAACGAGCTGCTGAAGAAGGGCGAATACCTGATCCTGGGCCAGCACTATGTTGACCCTGACGCCCTTTATGACTTCTACTGGGGCGACTGCGGCCAGCAGCAGCTTCTGGCCTATGGCCGGCTGGTCGAAGAAGGCCTGCGCCGGGTGCCCTTCCTCTATCTGGCTCATCCCGATTACTTCTGCGCCGGCATCAGGAAATTCGACGAGACCTGCGAGCTGATCACCCATCAGATCTGCCGCGCCGCCGCGGAAACGGAAACGCCGCTGGAAGTCAACATCAAGAATACGCTGAAACCGCTCAGGCGCTATGAAGACGGGGAACATTACATCTACCCCTTCCGCCGATTCTGGGAGATCGCCGCTCAGTACCCGATCCGCTGCGTCTACGGCTTTGACGCTCACGACCCCGAACTGCTGCGGCAGGGCGATGAACTCTACCGGCGCACCGATGAGGTACTGAAGGGACTGGAACTCAATTTCATTAAGGAACCGCTGTTATAAAGAAAAGACGGGCTGTCAGTGACAGTCCGTCTTTGTTTTTTTCTAGTCGCCGATCCAGTAGTACTGGTGCCACTCGAATCCGTAGATCTCCATCGGGTTCATGTAGCAGGGGGCCTTGTTGTTGCGGTAGGGGCAGGAACCGGTGATGTTGTACTTCAGACCGAAGCGGATGCCGTACTTCTTGTAGAGGCTGACGATCTGCTGGATCGAAGTCTCCTTGGTCGTGCCCTGATAGTAGATCGCGAAGTGCAGGTGCGGTCCGGAGGAGTCGCCGGAGTTGCCGGAGGTACCCAGAACGGTCTTTTCCTTGTAGACCAGCTGGCCGACCTTGACGTTGACATCGGTCAGGTGCTCATAGTAGACGCTGTAGTACTTGCCGTCGATCTCCACGATGATGAAGACGTGGTTGCCGCGGCCGCCGTTGCAGTTGTTGCCCAAATAGCCGCCGTTATAGGCGCAGCCGCCCTTGGCCGCGAAGACATAGCCGTTGGCGATCGGATACAGCGGCGTGCCGTAGCCTAGGTTGCCGACGTCGATGGCCGCGTGGAAGCCGCCGCTGGTGACGTGGTAGTAGTAACAGCCGGAGTTGATCCTGATGCGCTTGTTCTTGACGAACTTGCCGAAGCCCTTGGAACCGGTGAAGCTTTCCAGAGCCTTGTCGATGTTCTTGATGGCTTCCTCAAGCTCCTTGTTGTCGGCGTCGAGCATGTCGTACTGCGCCATGAGTTCAGCCTGCTGCTGGTTGTATTCGTCGATCAGTTCCTGGGTCATCGCCAGAAGCTTCTCGTAGGTGTCCTGCTTCTTCTTCAGTTCTTCCTTCTGGGAAATCAGGTTGTCCTTCTGCAGCTGCTGCTCCTCGCGGTCAGCCTGAAGCAGCGCCTTCTCCCGTTCCATCTCCTCGATCTTGGAGCGGTTGTAGCTGGTAATGTTGTTGATGGCGCTGATCCTCCGTAACAGATCGACGAAGGAGTTGGCGCCCATGACGAACTTGACATAGCTGTTGGTCCGGTTCTGAGCCTGAGCCACGACCATTCCTTCCTTGATCTGAATGTCCAGCTGCTCGATCTTCAGCTCGCGCTCGGCGATCTGCTGACCCAGCAGTTCGATGTTTTCCTCGATCATGGTAATGGACTTGTTGATCGAACTGATCTGCTTGTCCAGTGAATCGATCTGTTCGGTATACTGCTTGATCTTCTTGCCCTGATTGGCGATGTCCGCCTTGAGGGCCTTGATGTTTTTCTCAAGTTCATCCAGTTCATCTTCCAGAGCTTCCTGCTTTTCCTCCAGGTAGTCGCGGAAAGCCTTGCAGACCTTCTTGTCGTCTTCGGAAAGATTCTTGCCGGAGCACAGCTCATAGTAATAATCTTCCCTTTCAGCGAAGTCGTTATCCCCTTCGGTTGCCAGCGTCACCTTCTTCTGGGTCCAGGAGAAAGCGGTGATGATGAAGGCAATGAAGAGAAGAATGCGGATAAGCCGGAACAGTTTCTTCATCGTTTCCACCTCAGATACTTGTTGGCCGACAGCATTGACCCGATCAGGCCGACGGCGACGCCGATGGCCAGGGCAAAGGCCGACACGTAATAGACAAAGGGATAGACCGGAATGAGCTTCAGGATGCCGCTGACCAGCTGGCCGTTCATCCGCTCGTAGACGTAGCGGTAGCCGAAGATGGTCAGTAAGATGGGAACCACGGAACCCATGATGCCGATGAATATGCCTTCCAGAACCAGCGGCGCGGTGATGTAGCTGTTGTTGGCACCGCACAGACGCATGATGCCCAACTCCTGCTTGCGCGTGTTGATGGTGATCTGGATGGTATTGTAGATCAGAAAGATGGCCAGCACGGTCAGGGCCAGGGCAAAACCGTAGCCGACCGTCCGGATGCCGGTAAGCAGGGAGACGAAGTCCTCGATGGTCGCTCCGCCGTAGGTGGCGGAAGCCATGCCGTCGATCAGTTCGATCTGCGAGGAGATCTGGGCCAGCGAATAGCCGGTGCCGACGCTTACCAGGAAGGCCCGCGGCAGCGGGTTGTTTTCACCGGTGTAGATCTCGAAGATCTTGCCGTCGTCACCGAAGCTCTCGATCAGACTCTGCAGCTCCTCTTCCTTGCTGGAGAAGTCGACCCGGATGACGCCGGGTATCTTTTCAATGCGGTTTCTGATGGCGCCGATGTCCTCATCGGCCACCGTTTCCTCAATGGGGGCGTAGATCTGGATGTCGCCTTCCACGTCAATGGTGATCCGGGAAATGTTGGCCACCAGCACGGTGAAGATGACGACCAGTACCAGGGTTATGGTAACGGCGTTGGCCGTGGAGAAGGCCATGGCGAAGTGATGGGTAATGCCCCAGAAGGCTTCCTTGAAGGCCCGTCCGATGCGTCTAAACATTGTAGTAGCCTCCTTCCGGATTGTCGTTGACGATGTAGCCGTTTTCCAGCGTTATCGTTCTCTTGCGGTAGGTGTTGACCAGGATGTCGTTGTGGGTGACGACGATGATCGTCGTTCCCTGCTTGTTGATCTTCTCCAGCAGTTCGATGATCTCCTTGGAACGCCGGGGGTCGAGGTTGCCGGTCGGCTCATCGGCGATGATCAGCTTGGGATTGTTGGCGATGGCCCGGCCGATGACGACGCGCTGCTGCTGGCCGCCGGAAAGCTGGTCGGGGTAGTTGTTGAATTCACTGGAGAGCTCGATGATGTCGAGGACTTCCCTTACTCTCTCGTTGATCTCCTTACGGGGCTTGTTGATGACTTCCAGGGCAAAGGCGATGTTCTGGGACACCGTCTTGGTCTGGATCAGCTGATAATCCTGGAAAACCACGCCGATCTTGCGGCGGTAGTAGGGAACCTTGGAAAAGCGCAGGCGGCCGACATTGATGCCGTTGACCATGACCTTGCCGGAAGTCGGCTGTTCTTCGCCGTCCAGCAGTTTGATCAGGGAGCTCTTGCCGCTGCCCGTTTCACCGATTATGTATACGAACTCGCCGTCATTGATGGTCAGGCTGACGTTGTTGAGCGCATGGGTTCCGCTTTTCTTATACTGTTTGGAAACGCCTTCGAGTGTAATCATTACGTACCTCCCATTATATTAATAGTAAACCAATCGGTCTGTCTGCACAAGTCAGACGCGGTAGTCGTAGGAGAAGCCTTCGCCCTTGACGTCCTTGGCGTCCGAGACGATGATGAAGGCCTTGGGGTCGATTCTCTCGATCTGCTGGGCCAGCAGATTGTACTGATTCTTGGAAAGCACGGTCATGATGACCTCCTTCGCATTGTCGGTATAGCCGCCGCGGGCGGGAACGATGGTCGTTCCTCTTTCCAGGGAATCGTGGATGTAGGACATGATCTCGTCCTTTCTGTCCGAGATGATGAACAGGGCCACGGAACTGCTGCGGGGCATGATGACTTCGTTGATGATGGCGTTGGAAATGTAAATGTAGATCAGACCGATCATGACGTCCTGAATGTTGTAGGCCAGTAAGCCGGCTATGACCAGAATGCCGTCAGTGATGGCCATCAGCACCGGGATCGGCATGCCGGTGTACTTGTGGACGATCATCGGAGGAACGTCGGTTCCTCCCGTCGAGGCGTTTTCGCGGATGACGATGCCGACGCCGGCGCCGGCGACGACCGCTCCGAAGATGCTCATCAGCAGCTGATCGGCCTCGATGCGGATGTCAAACCAGGACAGAAGGGTGATGAAGACCGGGTAGACCGCCGAGGAAAGAGCGGTCTTCAGCGTGAATTCCCGGCCCAGGAAAAGGTAGCCGAGGATGAAGAAGAGAATGACCAGCACGTCGATGGTGATGGTGGTATTCCAGCCAAACAGTTCCCTGGTGATCAGGGCAATGCCGGCGCAGCCGCCGGAAAGCACGTTGTAGGGCAGAACGAAATAGCTGACGGAAACCGCCAGCAGGAAATTGCCCAGTACGATCATGAAGATGCTCTTGAACTTTTTCATACACAGTAATTCTAGCACAAAATCAGAGCAAGAAAAATCACCGCCGTGAAGCGGTGATTAATGTTTTTCTTACCAGCTGCCGCCGGAGGAGCCGCCGAAGCCGCCGCCGCCGGAGAAGCCGCCGCCTGATGAGGAGCCGCCGCCTGATCCGCCTCCTCCGGAGCTTTCCGGAATCGAGGTCATCGAGCGCTGAGCGCTGTGCATCTGGCTTTCCAGCGAATGCATCAGGGCGTAGTGGTCATTGTACGGACGGTAAGAATCGTACCATTCGCACGGGCTGACGGTCAGATCCTTGAAATGCTCATTCCAGATCTCGGTCAGGCCTAGGGCGTAGGCGTAAGGCAGAATGTCGTAGAAGTAGTAGGGGTTCTCTTCAACCAGTTCCTTCAGACGGTCTTCATCAGCCGTTCTGATGAACTCACGCAGACCCAGAATGCGGCCCAGTTCCTGGTTGCCGTAATCGGTGCGCCGGCGCATGAACATGATGAACATCATCAGGGCGATCTGCACGCCGGTGACCACCAGAGCCTGTGACACCCGGACGCCGGTCTTCAGAACAACGGTGAACATGATGCCGACCGGGATGGCAAACAGGATGAACACGCCCAGCTGGCAGAGCATCTTCTGCCACCATTTCCAGGCTTCGACCATGAATCTGATCTTATGCAGGTAGATCAGCAGGTACATCAGGCTGTCCAGCAGCAGGATCTGCACGATGGCAATGAAGACGATCATGCCGCCACGGTAGTAGAAGTAATGGCTTAACGCCGTCAGCAGCACCACCGGCAGGAAGGAGAAGGCCGCCAGGATCAGCTGCAGGGCAATGGAGACATTGGTGGACAGCTGACGGGTCTTGTCTGCGTAATAGCGGTTGACCTGGTTCTTGCACAGGTTCATGGTGTTGTAGAACTTGTATCTGAGCTTGCTCATGGCAACCTTATCGCGGTTGTTGAACAGCCGGTTGAACATGGTGTGCTCGTAGTTGCGGGCGCTGTCTTCCAGCTCGCTCTTCTTTTCAAGGATCAGATCCTTCTGTGTTTCGTGAATGGTGATGATGCCGCGTCTGCCCCAGTCGAGCAGCAGGGAAATGATGTCGCGGTCGTTGACTTCCTCGTCAATGACGGTGCCTACTTCCGCGGAGGTCATGCCGGCAGGAACGTGGAATTCCACGGTCTGGATGACTTCCCTGTCGCGGCCATAGATGGCATGGATGACGGAGACGATCAGCGTGAACACCAGACCGGCGATCAGGCCGATGATGCCGTAATGGTTGATGTCGGGGAAGCTGAAGTAACCTTTCTCCAGCAGCACCTGAATAGTGATGGCTTCGTTGGCCTGGATCTGGGTATTGCACTCGCCGGTGATCTTATTTCCGTTAACGGAAACGCGGACGCCGTCCAGTTCGCCCGCTCCCTGAAGCATTTCGCCATGGGGAGTGGAGGTGTAGATCTTCGAGGCGTCGAAGCTCTTGGGCAGCTCAAGGGTGAAGCGGGTGGCATCGGTGGTGGTGTCCCAGCCGCTGGTGATGATGTTGAGGAAGACCATCTCCACACCGCCCAGATCGAGATCGCGGGTATTGAGGGTATAGCTCCACTTGTAGGTTTCCGTCGTGTTGGCATAGCGGCTGGCTGAGCCCAGCTTGATGCGGGTGAAGGAATCATAGTGGCTGATGTCATTTTCGTGTCCGGAAAGCACGCGGACATTGGTGACCGGGAACTTGTAGTACTTGCAGACTTCTGCACCGTCGACGTCCCAGTTCATGTGGTATTCGGAGGGGATGTTAACATAAATGCCGTGTCTGTTGGCGTTGAAATGGACCTGCATCTCTTCGACGATGTCAAAACTGCCGTCTTCGTTGACGGTAACATCGACGTTGTGGTAGATGATGTCAAAGGCTTCCCTGGCTTCAGCGGTTACCGGAGCCAGCATGGTCAGCCCGATGAAGGCGATTAACAGTAACTTAACGATCTTTTTCATACTAGAACTCAACCTTAACATTTTCTCTCTGCTTCTCGTCAGCGACTTCGAACATCGGTTCTCTCTGCAGTCCCATCGCCGAGGCAATGAACTTGCTGGGAATGGTCTGAAGCATGGTGTTGTACTTGCGGACCACGCCGTTGTAGTAGCGGCGGGCGGAAGCGATGTCGCTTTCCATTTCCTTCAGGTCAGCCTGCAGGGACAGGAAATTGGCATTGGCCTTCAGATCGGGATAACTTTCCGCCAGGGCGAAGAGCCTGGAGATGGCGCCGGTCAGTTCGTTTTCGGCCGCCAGCTTTTCGGCGTTGGTTGAGGCCCCCAGGGCCCGGCCGCGGGCGTCGATGACCTTCTCCAGCGTGTCTGACTCATACTTGGCGTATCCCTTGACGGTTGCCACCAGGTTGGGGATCAGATCGGAGCGCTTGACCAGAAAGACGTCCATGGTCGAAAACGCCTCGGAGATCCGGTTCTGAAGTTCCACCAGGGTATTGTGAGTGGCTATGTAATAGACGACAGCCAGCACGATTACCGCGATTATGGCAAAGAAGAAATATTTCATGTTAAAATTCCTCCAAAATTATTATACAATAATCTCGCAAGTCTGTTATAATGTTTTAGACGGAATGTAGCTCAGCTTGGTAGAGCGCTGCGTTCGGGACGCAGAGGTCGTGGGTTCAAATCCCGTCATTCCGACCATTCACATGAAAAAGCGGCATCAGCCGCTTTTTTATTTCATTCAACCGTTCCCTGCTTTCTGAGCGTTTCAGCCAGATCGCCGATCCGCCCACGGTACACTTCACTGATGTCCTTAAGCTTCAGGAAATCATCGGGATGATAGAGGGCGGCACTTTTCTGAATGTCAATCTCGCCGCTGGCCGCCAGGGCATTGGCGACGAACTGCGAACAGAACATCTTGTTTTCATATTCCCTGAGAATCCCGAACTTGCAGCAGGCGATGCCCAAAAAGGCAAACTGCAGATTTCTTTCAAACTGCTCATCGATGAATTCCCTGATCTTCTGCCAGCCTTCCTCGCTGACCTGCAGGCGGTAGATGCCGACCCTGGCCCAGCGGTGCCACCAGTAGAACTCCCGGTCAAGCGGTTCTCTCTTGATGTGCGCCGGCCAGTTGAGAAAGGTAAAATGGCGGCCGACCGAACAGATGGGATCAAGCGCGCTGTTGAGCGAGATGGAGGAATGGGTATACTGCGCCGTCGTCGTCAGGTTGATGTAGACCGAGATCAGCGTTGATGATCTCGTCAGCATCAGATAGACATTCTTCATCCTACCACCTGAACTGGTAGACGGTCTGGTAGTGCTGCGTCTCTCCGGCTTTCAGCAGGCCCTTGACGAAGTTGGGCTGGTTGACGCAGTCCGGGAAGAACTGAGTCTCCAGGCAGACGCCGCCGTTGGGCTGGTAGGCGACGCCGTCCTTGCCGTCGGCGCGTTCCAGATAGTTTCCGGTATAGACCTGAACGCCCGGCTGAGTGGTATAGCACAGCATTTCTCTTCCGCTGCCCGGGTCTCTCAGGGTGGCGAAGTATCTGAGAGTGCCGTCGTAACCGGTGATGGCGAAGTTGTGGTCATAGCCCTTGCCGAAGCCCAGCTGCTCATCGCCCATATCCATGTCCCTGCCGATTTCCTTCATCTGACGGAAGTCAAAGGGCGTGTTCTCCACCGGCCTGATCTCGCCGGTGGGTATCAGGGTGGCGTCGACCGGGGTGAAGTGATCGGCATCAAGCTGCAGCTGCTGGGAAAGGATGCTGCCGGAACCATGTCCGGCCATGTTGAAGTAGGAGTGCTGGGTGGGGTTGAAGATGGTGTCCTTGTCAGAAGACATTGAGTAGCTGATGATCAGCCGGCTTTCCTCGTCCAGCCGGTAGCTGACCGCAAACATCCTGGCACCGGGCAGTCCCGCCTCGCCGTCGGCGAAGCAGCAGCGGAAGACCAGCTCGTCTTCCAGCATTTCGACGTCCATGATCTTCTTGGAAGCGCCCAGTTCGAAATGGGTGTGCAGGTTGTTGGGGCCGTTGTTGATGTCCAGATGATATCTCTGACCGTTGAGTTCGAAGGTGCCGTTGGCAATGCGGTTGCCGTTGGGGGCGACCACGCAGCCGATGAACTCGCCGTTTTCCACGCTGTAGCCTTCCAGCCGGTCGTAGCCCAGAACCACGTCGGCCTTGTTTCCCTGAGCGTCGGGAACGACGATCTTCAGGATCGTGGCGCCGAAATCGGTCGCGCTGACTTCCACGCCGGCGCTGTTGGTCAGAGTGTAGACAGAAATCTCATTGTTGTTGATTATTCCATAATGTTCCTTTTTTATCATTATCATCACCACCTTGATTATAACAAATCCCCTTTCGATTTTTCAGAATTTTGCGGTCAACCATCTTGAAATCTCCAATTGGCCCTTGTAGAATGAAGAGGAAGATAGTTGGAAGTGCAACTAATTCGCATTTTTTTCGGAGCAATAGATATGACAGAAGATAAGAACAATTTGTTGCTTAATATTTCTGCGCTCTACAGGAATGTCAACAAGTACTTTGACCGGCATCTGACCGACTATGACATCGGCTCCGGACAGATGCTGTCCCTGATCATCATCAATGAGCACGAGGGTCTGACCGCCCAGCAGCTCGCTACCTACGCTGAGCTGGACAAGGGCACCACGACCAAGACGATCCAGAAACTGCTGGAGAGCGGCTACATTGAGGTGATGAGTGATCAGCAGGATAAGCGCATCAAGCACCTTTACACAACTTCAACATCGCGGGAGATCATCAACAATCTCTACAAGATCCGCAATGAGTGCACCAACCAGCTGTTGAAGGATGTCGCCGAGGACAGCGAGGACCTGCTGGGCCAGCTGACCGCCAACTCGCGCAGCTTCGCGGTCGACGATTCCTATCAGCACCTGAAGATCGCCGGTCTGCAGAAGCTGACGCTGCTCGACTATCCGGGCAAGGTCGGCTGTACGGTGTTCACCGCCAGCTGCAACCTCAAGTGCCCCTTCTGTCACAACAAGGATCTGGTCTTCATTCCCGAAGGCTATCCGTTCTACAACCCCGATGAGGTCCTGGAGTTCCTCCAGAAGCGGACCACGCTGCTGGACGGCGTCTGCATCACCGGCGGAGAACCGCTGCTGCAGCCGGGAATCTTCGACTTCATCGACAAGATCAAGTCACTTGGCTATCTGGTCAAGCTGGACACCAACGGCTCCATGCCCCAGCAGCTGAAGAAGGCCGTCGAAAGCGGCAACGTCGACTACGTGGCCATGGACATCAAGAACACCTGGGAGAAGTACTCTTCCACAGCCGGCGTCGCCATCAGCGACACCCAGCTGAAAAACTACCGGAAGTCCATCGACTTCCTCAAGAAAAGCAATATCAGCTTTGAATTCCGCACGACCGTCGTCAGAGACTTCCATACCGTCGAGGACCTTAAGCAGATCGCCAGAACGGTCAAGGGCTGCAGCTACTACCTGCAGACCTTCCGCAACAGCGGCAATCTGATCAACCCCAACGTCACGGGTTACTCACAGGAAGAAATGGAAGAAATGTTAAGAGAAGTGCAGTCCGTCAATAAAACAACATACTTGAGATAAGGGAGGATAAAGTCATGTATCAGGTAATTAAGAGAGATGGAACCATCGTCGATTTCGACATAAAGAAGATTTCCGCCGCCTTAAGCAAGGCGTTCGACGCTACCGGAAGGCAGTATCATCCCAGCGTCATCGACATGCTGGCCTTAATGGTCACCAGCGATTTCGAACCCAAGATCAAGGACGACAAGATCACGGTCGAAGACATTCAGGACAGCGCCGAGAGCGTGCTGTCCCAGGCCGGCTACAACGACGTCGCCAAGAACTATATCCTCTACCGCAAGCAGAGAGAAAAGATCAGAAACATGAAGTCCACCATCCTGGACTACAAGGAGATCGTGGACCAGTACGTCAAGGCTACCGACTGGAGAGTCAAGGAAAACTCCACCGTCACCTATTCGGTCGGCGGTCTGATCCTCAACAACTCCGGATCAATTACCGCCAACTACTGGTTAAGCGAGATCTATGACCAGGAGATCGCCAACGCGCACCGCAACTGCGACTTCCACATCCATGACCTCAGCATGCTGACCGGCTACTGCGCCGGCTGGTCGCTGAAGCAGCTGATCCAGGAAGGTCTGGGCGGCGTTCCGGGCAAGATCACCTCAGCCCCCGCCAAGCACCTCTCTACCCTCTGTAACCAGATGGTCAACTTCCTGGGCATCATGCAGAACGAATGGGCCGGCGCCCAGGCGTTCTCCAGCTTCGACACCTACCTGGCTCCCTACGTCAAGGTCGATAACCTCGACTTCAAGGAAGTCAAGCAGTGCATTCAGTCCTTCATCTACGGCGTCAACACCCCCAGCCGCTGGGGCACTCAGGCACCGTTCACCAACGTTACCCTGGACTGGACCGTACCCGATGACATGGCGCAAATGAACTGCCTGGTCGGCGACAAGGTCATGGACTTCAAGTACAAGGACTGCGAAAAGGAAAGGGCCAGGGTCAACAAGGCCTTCCTGGAAACCATGATCGAAGGCGACGCCAACGGCCGCGGCTTCCAGTATCCGATCCCGACCTATTCCATTACCCGCGAGTTTGACTGGTCGGAGACCGAGAACAACAAGATGCTCTTCGAGATGACCGCCAAGTACGGCACTCCTTATTTCTCAAACTACGTCAACAGCGACATGAAGCCGTCCGACATCCGCTCGATGTGCTGCCGTCTGCGCCTTGACTTAAGGGAACTGCGCAAGAAGTCCGGCGGCTACTTCGGCTCCGGCGAATCAACCGGTTCCGTCGGTGATGTCACCAACAACCTGCCGAAACAGGCTTACCAGGCCAAGAGCGAAGAGGACTTCTACGCCAGGCTGGACAAGCTGATGGATCTGGCTGCCCGCAGCCTGGAGACCAAGAGACAGGTCATCAGCCGTCTGCTGGACGCCGGTCTGTATCCCTACACCAAGAGATACCTGGGCACCTTCAACAACCACTTCTCCACCATCGGCCTGGTCGGCATGAACGAATGCTGCCTGAACGCCAACTGGCTGAATAAGGACCTCACCAACAAGGAATGCCAGCAGTTCGCCAAGGACGTCCTCAACCACATGCGTGAGCGTCTGAGCGACTACCAGGAGAAATACGGCAACCTCTACAACCTGGAGGCTACCCCGGCCGAAAGCACGACCTACCGCTTCGCCAAGCATGATACCGAGGAATTCCCCGGCATCATCACCGCCAACATGAACGGCACGCCGTACTACACCAACTCCTCACACCTGCCGGTAGGCTATACCGCCGACATCTTCGAGGCTCTGGACGTTCAGGATGAGCTGCAGGTCCTCTACACCTCCGGTACCGTCTTCCACGCCTTCCTGGGCGAGAGACTTCCGGACTGGAAGGCTGCGGCCGCGCTGGTCAAGAAGATCGCCGATAACTACAAGCTGCCTTACTACACGCTGTCCCCGACCTATTCCGTCTGCGCTGACCACGGCTATCTGGTCGGTGAGCACTTCACCTGTCCGTACTGCGGCAAGGAAGCGGAAGTCTACTCGCGCATCACCGGCTACTACCGCCCGGTAAAGAACTGGAACAACGGCAAGGCTCAGGAATTCAAGGACCGCAAGACCTACGCCTTCGGTACCGAACAGATGCTCAACAAGAAGGACAAGCCGGTCATTGAGAAGCGCGCTGAAGAGCCCAAAACCACCGAAGCTGATGATCAGGTCATGCTGTTTACCACCAAGACCTGCCCCAACTGCGTGATGGCCAAGAAGCTGCTCAACGACAAGAAGGTCGACTATCAGATCGTCGACGCCGAGGAAAACGCCAACCTCTGTTACGAATATGAAGTCTCCCAGGCACCGACCCTGGTCGTACTGAAGGACGGCAAGATCGGCAAGTACGCTAATGTCAGCAACATCGTTAAGTACCTCAACGAGAATGCTGCTTAGATAACACCCTTAGAAAACCCGGGTCCATAACAGCCCGGGTTTTCCTATGCTCATGTTGTTATCATATTTGATAACATTCAGGGAGTCTTCTTTACTGAAAGACCGGCACGGTGTGCCGGTCTGTTAATCATATGCCTGTCTTTTCTCAGAGACTGATGTTCTTGTCCTTCGGCCAGGCGACATCGTAGGCCAGGTTCAATGACTTGGCCTGCTGGGGCTCCAGCTGGAAGTCCCACTTGACTTCGCCGGTCTCTTCCTTCAGGACGGCGCCGCTCTTTTCCTTCAGATCGACCACAATGGTCTTGTCCTGGGAAACCGGGATCTGATCGATGACGGTCAGCTGGCAGGGCTTGTTCTTGCGGGAAGTAATCTTGATCTCATATTCATACTCGGTCTTCTTCTGGCCCTTCAGCAGAACGGTGGAAGTATGCTTGCGGTTCTGCTTTCTGACGACCTTGACCGTTTCGTCAATGCCCAGCGACAGGTCGTATTTCTCTTCGGTCATGTCAGCGTCGAGGTAGACATTGCCCATGTAGGTTCCCTTGTTGTAGACGGCGGCTTCGGTCTGCTGGAGATCTTCCAGCGCGGACGTAGCCACTTCGGCGGCCAGGTAGGCGTTCTCGTCGATCTTGGGAACGGTAACGACATGGTAGCGGCAGTCGACGTACTGGTCAGAGATGTCGCAGAAGATCTGGGTTCCCTTTGCGATGTCCCAGGTTCCCGGAAGTTCATATTCCATCATCACGTCGTTGTCAACGCGCTGAGCGGAAGTATTCACCACATCAGCCATGGCCATGGCCATCGGCGCTTCAGCCTCACAGATCTCCTCCTCCACGGCGTAGTCTTCCATGGCGACGGCCTTGGCGGCCATCATGCCCATGGCGTAGTTGCGGCGCTGCGGACGCTCATAGATGCTGACGTATTCCGGATCCAGATGGGGAATGGTTCCCGACAGGGACGGATTGCCGGTGTAGAGGGTGATCTTTACCTTCTTCCAGTCCTCCGTGGTATTCTGCTGGATCTTGCCCCGCAGCCTGATCAGGATCCTCTCATTGTCGTCATCGGTGTGGATCTCATAGACCGGCTGCCAGCTCAGCCTGCCGGCGTAGTAGCGCAGTTCAAAGGGATAGTCTCCCTCAGCCGGCGCTTCGATGTCAGCAGTGACGATGTAGCGTTCGGCTTCCTGCTGCTTTTCCTTCAGCTGCTTATTGAGCTGCTGTTTCTCTTCTTCCAGTTGGTCGATCTGCTGCTGGAGTTTTTCCTTTCTGGCGGGAATGGCTTCGATGTATTCAGCCATCTCCTTGATGCTCAGGGATTCCTTGGCGGAGAAGTCGGCGTTGATCTCCCAGAGTTCCATCTGGCGGTTGAGGTTGCCGATGCGGTTTTCCACGTTATTGAGTTTCTTCCAGGTCTCCCTGGTGACTTCCTGCTGGGCTTCCGCGGTCAGCACTTCGACCTGGACGTTGTTGCCGGTCAGCCCTTCCGGCAGGGAAAGACGCACGGTGTTGGTGTCGGCGTCCCTGGTCAGTCCGACGATCTGTACGGACTGCTTGCCCTGGGTCAGATGAATGGTTCCCGTTCTTCTGATGATGGCGCCGTTACGGTAGACGGCAGCCTCCCTGATCAATGATTCTGTCATATTATCACCTCTCTGTATTACGGTTTTTTCCTGATTCAATTATAGCACGAAGCCCGCAAAAAAAGCGCCGGACCTTGTTGAGATCCGGCGTTAACCACTTGAATTACTTACTTTCTGATAATGGCGTAGACAGCCTGATTTTCGAACCTGGTAAGCAGTCTGTACTTTTCGTCCAGACCAAGCAGGTGCAGCATGTTTTCCACAACAGCGACGCTCTTGTTGAAGTCTTCCCTTCTGACCAGCGCGCAGAAGCCGGCGCCGGCGTTTCTGCCCAGCAGCGAGGTTTCAATGCTGAAGGTGTTGAAGATGCGGGCCTTGGCGTTGAGCTGTCTGACCAGCTCGTTGTAGGCGCTTCTGATGTATGGATCACTGTTCTGGTAATCGGTGTCGAGGATGTAGTTGATGGCAGCTTCATCTCCGGTATTCGCAACGGTTTCCACGAAGCGGTTTACCATGGTTCTGTTGTCATATTCCTCATTCAGCTTCACAGCTTTTCCGGCCATTAACACGGTGTCGTAATTCGTTTTTAAGGTTAAATTCATCGTATTTACCTCCTCCGCTTTTCCAGCGGAACACCATACTATACCATGGCAGAAACAAAGGCAATACTTATATGTAAAATTTTTCATGAAAGTGTTTTCAGTTTTTGCCAAATTCAACAGATTACGCTTTTCTGTCGCATAAGCAAGGAAAAACCGGGAGGTTTTACCCTCCCGGTTGAACACTTAATAGTTTACCTGACCGTCTGTGCGATCATCTCACTGACGCTCGGGTGCGGGTGAATGACCTCTCTGAGTTCCTTAACCGTCATTTTCTTCTGCACGGCCAGCGCCGCTTCGCTGATCAGTTCGGTGGCGTGCGGGCAGACCAGCTGCGCGCCGATGATGACGTCGTTTTCGTCCGTCACCAGCTTGACGAAGCCGCTTTCGGCATCCTCGATGACGCTCTTGCCGTTGCCTCCGGTAAGGCTCTTATGGACGCGTACGGCAATGCCCATGTCCTTGGCCTGCTGTTCGCCTAAGCCCACGGAGGCGGCCTCAGGATCGCTGTAGAGGCAGCTGGGCACCGTCTTCATGTCAACGGACTGAGGACGGCCGAGAATGGTGTCGATGACGTTTTCGCCCTGAGCCATGGCCACGTGAGCCAGCTGAATGTTGCCGGCCATGGCGTCGCCGATGACGTAGACGCCGTCCAGGGAAGTCCGTCCGTTTTCATCGGCCGTGATGCCGCGGTTGATCTCCAGCTGCACCCCTTCCGCCAGCAGACCTTCGACGTTGGCCCGCCGTCCGGCAGCAATCAGAATGGCCGCGCTCTGACTGCGGCACTCCTGGCCTTTCTTATCCAGGTAACAGACAACATCGTCATCGATGCTGATCACCCGGACTGAAGTCTCAATGCGGGCACCTTTCTTCTTCAGGTAGACAGCCAGACGCTGGGCGATCTCCTGATCCATGGTCGGCAGGATCCTGTCCGCCATCTCGATCAGGGTGACTTCCCGTCCCAGAGCCAGGTAGATGCTGGCGCATTCGACTCCGATGACCCCGGCGCCGATGATGGTCAGGGAAGGATAGTCGATGTCCCTTCTCTCCAGCAGTTCATTGGAAGTTATCACATGGGGACTGTCAATGCCTTCGATGGGAGGCACGGCGACCCTTGAGCCGGTGGCGATGATGATGTTTTCCGCCTCATATTCCTCGCCGTTACAGCTTACCGTATGCCCGGAAGTCAGCTGCGCCTGTCCGCTTACCAGCGTAATCTTTCTGGTCTTGACGGCCTTCTCCAGATCACCGCGGAGCTTCTCCACGATCTCATCGCGGCGGGCTGTCATTCTTTCCATGTCATAACCGGTCTTTTCCGCGGTGACGCCGTATTTTTCCGCCCTGCTCAGTTCGCCATACGTCAGGGCGCCGTGCAGCAGCGCCTTGGTGGGAATGCAGCCGCGGTTAAGGCAGGTCCCGCCGAAGCGGTCCCTTTCAAAGATTATGACACTGAGTCCTTCTTCGGCTGCCCTGAAGGCGGCGGTATAGCCGCCCGGTCCGGCGCCGATGATCGCAACGTCGTATTTCATGATTGCTCCTTTCCGCTCAGTAAGGCAATGATGTCTTCGTTTATCCGTTCATGCTCACGATCATTCAGATAATCGCTCAGAGCATTAATGCTTTTTCCTCTGATGATTCCGGCTGCCCGGGCCAGATAGTCGGCCTGCAGGCTGTCGCTGTAGACGGCGCAGTCGGAAATGATTCCGCCGTTAAGGTCATAGTCGATCCGGACGATGCCCCAGTCATATTTCGCCTGACGGCTGTACTGAAAGATTTTCTGCCTGTCGTACTTCCACTCCGGCGACGCGAACATCTGACGGTACTCCCCGATCTTCCGCTCATCCAGTTCCCCGGCGCTGAGAGTCCCGGCCTTAAGACCGTAGACTTCTTCAAAGCTGCTGATCAGCGACTGACTGAGCTCTTCGACCGTCAGCTGCGGTTTCAGCTGTTTCAGGTTGATTACGCGGGAACGGACGGAACGGACGTGCTTGTCCCGCAGCTTGAGCTTAGAGACATGCAGGTATTTAGCCAGTTCCTGTTCTTTTACCTCCAGCATGATGGTGCCGTGGTGGTAGCTGTGACCGTCATGGTGATAGTAGGCGTGGCCGGAGAACTTGCGGCCGTCAATGGTCAAATCGTTGCGGCCGCTCTTGAGACAGTCCAGCCCCAGAGAGTGCAGGGCCCGCAGAATCACTTCACTCTGCCTGGCTTCGTCAAAGTCGACGCTGGGCATCAGAAAGGTGAAGTTCAGATTGCCCAGATCGTGGTAGACGGCTCCCCCGCCGCTTTTACGGCGCACCAGAAAGCCGCCGTCTTTTTCCAGGGCTTCAATGTCGCATTCATTCATGGCCAGCTGATTGGCCCCGACGACGACGCAGCGGCTGTTGCGCCACAGATAAAGGATGCATTGTCCTTCCGCAACCTGCCGGAGCAGATAGTACTCAATGGCCAGGTTGCGGTAGGGGTCATGCTGAGGTGAGGTCATCACCCTGATATCAGTGATCATTCTTCCGGTTCGTATCTTAAGATCGGATTACGGGCCGCCTGTACCTCGTCGGGTCGGCTGATCGGGCACTTGTGCGGAGCGCCGTTGAGATAGCCGGGATCCTGGTGAGCCAGCTGATGCAGCTTCACGAAGATGTCGATCACTTCATCGAGAGATTCCCGGCTTTCGGTCTCCGTCGGTTCCAGCATCAGCGCCTCATGGACGATCAGCGGGAAGTACATTGTTGGCGGATGAATGCCGAAGTCCAGCGAGCCCTTGGCGATGTCCATGGCGGAAACGCCGGTCTCGTTCTTGATGCCCTGCAGGCACATGACGAACTCGTGCATGCATCTCTGGTCGCCATATGGAACGTCGTAGTACTTCTTCAGTTTTTCCATCAGGTAGTTGGCGTTGAGCACGGCGTTGCCGCTGGCTTCAATGATGCCTTCTTTACCTAAGGTAAGGATGTAGGTCAGAGCCTTGACGACGACCAGGAAGTTGCCGGCGAAGCTTCTGACCTGGCCCATGGTCTTTTCGGGAGTGACCAGGATGTACTCATCGCCCTGCTTCTCCACGATCGGCTTGGGCAGATAGGCGCGTAAGAAATCCTTGCAGCCGACGGGGCCGCTGCCCGGACCGCCGCCGCCGTGCGGGGTGGCGAAGGTCTTGTGCAGGTTCAGGTGGATGCAGTCAAAGCCCATGTCACCGGGTCTTACCCGTCCCATGATGGCATTCATGTTGGCGCCGTCGTAGTAACATAAGCCGCCGGCTTCATGAATGATGCGGGTGATCTCCAGGATGTTTTCGTCAAACAGTCCCAGGGTGTTGGGGTTGGTCAGCATCAGTCCGGCGGTATCCGGTCCCACCGCTTCCTGCAGTTTTTCCAGGTCAACGCCGCCCCGGTCATTGGAGGGGATGTTGACGACTTCAAATCCTGCCATGGTGGCGCTGGCCGGGTTGGTGCCGTGGGCTGAGTCAGGAACGATGATCTTGGTGCGGGCATTGTCGCCGCGATCAAGATGATACTTCCTTATCAGCAGCAGTCCGGTATATTCACCGTGCGCTCCGGCTGCCGGCTGGAAGGTCATGTCCGCCATGCCGGTGATCTCGCAGAGCAGCTTTTTGGCTTCATACAGCACTTCCAGACAGCCCTGAGCGTCCTTAAGAGGCTGCAGGGGGTGAACGGCGGTGAAGCCCTCCAGTCTGGCCATTTCCTCATCGATCTGCGGGTTGTACTTCATCGTGCAGGAGCCTAAGGGGTAGGGTCCGTCGTTGACGCCGTGGACCTGACGGCCCAGGGCGGAATAATGACGGTCCAGTTCGACTTCACTTAACTGAGGCAGTCCGGGAGCCTGCTTACGCAGGTATTTCTCCTCAAATTCATATCTTTCGACGTCACACGCCGGGATCAGATCCTGATGATGTCCTTCCTTGCTTCTCTCAAATAAAAGCTTCATCCTAGCCCACCTCCTTTACCAGTTCGACCAGCTCGTCGATGTCGGACTTGCTGTTGAGCTCGGTGGCGCACCATAACATCCGGTCTTCGCCGATGGGCAGTCCGGATAGGATGCCTTTTTCAGCCAGTTTTTCTTCAACTTCATGAGCCTTCGGACATTCGGTCAGGAATTCATGGAAGAACGGCTGATCATATACCAGGCCGTAACCGGCTTCAGCCAGCTTCTTCTGGAGGTAATGAGCGTGAGAGGCGCTGTTTTCCGCCACCTGCCTCAAGCCGTCCGGTCCCACAGCCGCCAGATAGACGGAAGCGGTCATGGCGCACAGCGCTTCGTTGGAACAGATGTTGGAAGAGGCCTTTTCCCTTCTGATGTGCTGCTCGCGGGCCTGCAGGGTCAGCACGTAGCAGCGACGGCCGTCATGGTCGACGGTCTGGCCGACGATGCGTCCCGGCAGCTTTCTCATTAGTTCCTTCTTACAGGCCATGAAGCCAAGGTATGGGCCGCCGAAACTTAAGGGCATGCCCAGAGGCTGGCCTTCGCCCACGCAGATGTCCACGTCCATTTCCCCGGCGCTCTTCAGTAAGCCCAGGGCAATCGGGTTGACGGAAAGGATCAGCCTGGCCTTGAATTCGTGGGCCTTCTGAGCCAGCTGTTCAACATCCTCAATGATGCCGTAATAGTTGGGTGACTGCACGACGACAGCCGCCGTCTCTTCACTGATCTGCTGACTCAGATCCTCAAGAGATGTCCTGCCGTTCTCGTTCTTAAGCATCCTGATCTCAACGTTGCGGCTTTCACAGTAGGTCCGGGCCACCGCAATGTACTGGGGATTGAGGTTTTCGCTCATCAGAATGGTGCTCTTCTTTCTTTCCTGAACCATGAAGATGGCTTCGGCGATGGCCACCGCGCCGTCATAAACGGAGGCGTTGGAAACGTCCAGGCCGGTCAGCTCGCAGATCTGGGTCTGATACTCAAAGATCGACTGCAGCACGCCCTGGGAGATCTCCGCCTGATAGGGCGTGTAGGTGGTCACGAACTGTTCCTTGGTGGTCACTGATCTGACCACCGCCGGGATGTAGTGGTCATAGGCGCCGGCGCCCCGGAAGATCCTGTCGTATTTCCGGTTGGCTGCCGCCATGGCCTTCATCATCCGGCCGGTTTCCAGTTCACTGCGGCCTTCGGGAAGGTTCAGCTGTTTCAGCCGGGCAGCTTCGGGAACGGCGCTGTAAAGATCATCGAGGCTCTTCAGTCCGATCTCCTTCAGCATTTCCTTCTGCTGGTCCGGCGACGATATTACGTAGCGGCCCATCTTCTAGGCCTCGTGTTCTTCTTCGCAGACTTTCTGATAGGCTTCGGCGTCGAGCAGCTCTTCGTCATACCGGACTTCTCTTACCTTGATGAACCAGGCGCCGTAGGGGTCTTCGTTGATCAGAGCCGGATTGTCCAGCAGCTCTTCGTTGACTTCGGCGACCGTGCCGCTGACGGGAGCGTAGACGTCGGAAACGGCCTTGACGGACTCAACGTCCGCAAAGCTTTCGCCGGCGGTTACGGCGTCGCCTTCCATCGGCAGATTGACGAAGACGATGTCGCCTAAGGCGTCCTGAGCGTAATCAGTCAGGCCGATGACGGCCAGACCTTCTTCTTCCCTGACCCATTCATGGGTTTTGGCGTATCTGAGTTCTTCCGGTGTGTTAAACATGTTCTTTTTTCCTCCTCAATTATTTACTTTTCTCTTTTATAGAAAGGCAGAGCGACAACTTCCGCCTTTAACTTTCTTCCCCGGACATCGACTTCCACGATCTGTCCGATCTCACTGTACTTCTTATCGATCAGGGCCATGGCCACCGCCTTGTTGACACAGGGACACATGGTGCCTGAGGTGGTGTGGCCGATTTTCTCTTCGCCGACGTAGACGTCCTGATGCTCGCGCATGATGCCGCGATCGATCATCTGCAGGCCGACGCGGGTGATCTGCGGTTCGCCTCTTTCTTCCAAGGCCTTTTTGCCGATGAATTCTTCCTTGTTCATCTTGACGCCGTAGTTCATGTCGGCTTCCAGCGGTGTGATCTCATCGTCCATTTCGTGACCGTACAGCGGCATGGCCGCTTCCAGACGCAGGGTGTCACGGGCACCCAGTCCGCAGGGGATCAGTCCGTAGGGTTCACCGGTCTTCAATAACAGTCTCCAGAGCTTCACGGCGTTTTGAGGAGCCGTGTAGATCTCAAAGCCCTTCTCACCGGTATAGCCGGTGTAGGAAATGATGCAGTCCATGCCGTCGATGCTGACATGCTCCTTAGCCGTGTAGTACTTCTGCGGAATGTCTTCTTCCGGAAGCAGCTGAGCCATGATCTCAAAGGATCTGGGACCCTGCAGGGCGACCTGAGCCAGATCATCGGAGATGTCGGCGATCTCGGTGCCTTCCAGGATGTTCTTCTTCATGTGCTCGAAGTCCTTGTGACGGTTGGAAGCGTTGACGACGACGAAGTAGTAGTCCTCAGCGAACTTGTAGACGATCAGGTCATCGATGACGCCGCCTTTTTCGTTACACAGAATGCCGTATCTCACCTTGCCGACGGGCATGTTGGTATAGTCGTTGGTGATCAGGTGATTGAGCGACTGCAGCGCCGTCGGTCCCCTGAAGGTGATCTCACCCATGTGGGAAACGTCGAACAGGCCGGCCGCGGTGCGCACGGCCATGTGCTCCTTAATGACGCCGGTAGGATACTGCACCGGCAGCAGGTAGCCGGCAAAGGGCACGATCTTGCCGCCCAGGGCAACATGCTCATCATACAGCGGGGTTTTAAGTTCCATAGTTTTTTCTCCTTATGCAAAACAGAGGCAGAGAAATAATTCCCTGCCTCTGTGTCTTACCTGAAAGATTCTCCCCTGAGGGATTGCTTCTTTGGTGCTTACGCTCTCCAGAGTTTCGTCCAGAACCGGTCCTTTTGCCTGAGAGTTGCTGCTGCCCCTTCGGCTCCGCCCTGCGGTCTCTCCCGGTCCCTTCATCCGAAAATGATATATCGTCTTTTTCTGTCTTTATTCTACCAGAAAAACCGCTCTGTTTCCATCCCCCGGACTGCTCTTTTTCTTTTTCCGCTTTTGCCCGGCGCCAATCAGCAACAGCACCAGAGCTGCTGCCAACGCTCCTCCGGCCAGCAGCCGGTAACGCGTGATTGTCTCTTCATGGACCGGCTGGCCGACAGCCAGATAGCGGTCGCAGATCATCAGGGTAACCTGCTCATCGGTGAGCTCATACTCAGCTTTCAGCAGTTCCCTCAGCTTGGGGGTAAGGGTTCTGACGCAGCCTTCCAGTTTGACGTCTTCCGTAAAGATGGTCAGAAGGCCGTCAGCGGAAACAATGTATTCGCCTTTCGGCAGACTGTAATCCTCTACCGGAATGCCCAGCAGATAAATGTCATCCCCATGATAGGCCAGCCGGTATTCCAGCTGATCGTCATAGGCGAAAAGCCGCTCCAGCGCTTCGATCTTCACAAAGGCGGGCTGGCCGCTGTGCGGCTGTCCGGTGCTGAAATCAGCGGCGCCGCTGTAATCATGGCAGTCGACGGTAAAGCTCAGGCCGGCCAGAGCCAGGGCGCCCAGCAGAAAGACTGCTGCGGTGATCGTGGCGATGTTGACGTTCTTTCCTTTTCTTTTCATGCGGTTCATAAGAGAAAAAGGCCTGTCAAAAACTGAGGGGCCCTTTCATGGATTACTTGGTTACGCTTTCCTTGACGGCACTGACCGTAGCGGCCAGATTCTGAATGTCGGAAGGAACGATGATCTTGGTGGCGTTGCCGTCAGCCATCTTTTCAGCGGCTTCCAGCGAACGCAGGGAAAGATACTGCTGGGAAGGATGAGACTCGTTAACCAGTCTGATGGCCTCAGCCTTGGCCTGGGCCATTCTCTCGACGGCTCTGGCTTCACCTTCGGCTTCTCTGATGCGCTGTTCCTTGACGGCCTCAGCTCTCAGGATGGCGGATTCCTTTTCACCTTCGGCTCTGGTGATGGCGGACTGCTTTTCACCTTCGGCCTTCAGAATGGCTTCTCTCTTTTCGCGCTCGGCCTTCATCTGCTTCTCCATGGCTTCCTGAATGGAACGCGGAGGAGTGATGTTCTGAACTTCAACGCGGGTGATGTCAACGCCCCATCTGTTGGCGGCGTCGTCCAGGACCTTGATGGTCTGGGAGTTGATCTGATCGCGTCCGGTCAGGGTCTCATCAAGCGTCATGGAACCGATGATGTTTCTCAGCGTGGTGCTGGAGAGGTTCTCGATGGCGGCGATCGGTCTTTCCACGCCGTAGGTCAGAGCCTTGGGATCAACGACCTGGAAGAAGACGACGGAGTCGACCATCATGGTGACGTTGTCCTTGGTAATGACGGACTGCGGCTCGAAGTCGGCGACCTGTTCCTTCAGGGAGATCTTGCGGACGACCCGGGTGATGAACGGCGTCTTCAGATGCAGACCGGCACCCCAGGTCCCGGCGTACTTGCCCAGGGTCTCAATGACCCAGGCGCTGCCCTGCGGGACGACGCAGATGTTGCTGACGAGAATGCCCAGAATGATTGCCAGAATGGCAACGATGACGATAATGCTGAAGAGATTATCAATATTAGTATTCATGATTTCTTACCTCCTAAAAATTTAAAAGAATCTGAATGAAGAAACTGACAAAGAACATGAAGATGATGATGCTGATCATGGCGATGAATACGCCGATCGACTTCTCCGCGGCCTTGGCCGTTCCGGACTGTTTGACAGCGGATCTGAGCTGCTGCCTCAATTCCCGGAACTGCTGGCTTGGATTGGTGAACTGATTGCCGGAATCCTGCTGCTGGTACCTGTCATAGTCCGGGCGCGGAACTTCGCAGTTCTCTTCATGCTGTTTCCGTAATTCTCTGGCTTCGCAGTGCCTGCGGTGTTCTTCGTCAAGATAGCTGGCGTTGTCGTCCAGATCCCACGGTGAGTGCTTGGCTTCGTAACGCCGTTCCCGTTCCATCCAGTCGTCGGCGGGACCGGAACCGATGCCTTCATAAATTTTCTTATTATTCATGTTATGCGCATCATACTCCTTTCTGCTTACCAGCCGTGCCTTTCAAGCTGCTCTCTCAGCACGGCACTGAGAGCATTTACATCCAGCGGCCGCATGACAAAGGCGTCAACGCCGCTGTTCTGTATCATCATGTTGCGTCTGGGGTCATCGTTGACCACGCAGACGATCGGCAGGGTAGCGATTTCCCGGAATTCGCAGTCCCTGATCATGCGGATGGTTGAATAGATGTCGCTGTAGGAAGGCTGGTCAACGGCCAGAATGCCGTCAAACACCTTCGCGAACGGTCCGGCCAGAAGTTCCATGGCCAGATAACCGTCATCAATCACGTCGATGCGGTAGCCCTTCTCCTTCTTCAGTCCTTCCGTGATCATCCGCACCTCTGAGGAGGATGAGCCGATGATCATGATGCGGTAGCTCTTGCGGCGCCGCGGACGGTAGGACTTTTCGGCTTTCGGCGGCTGTGCCTGGCTGACCGCTTCGACGGTTTCAGCGGCCGGCTGCTCTTCGGACTGCGGATGAGCGATATAGGAAGCCGTGATGATTTCGTCGATGCTCGGCAGCGTGACCGGGGTACGGGCCTGACGCGGGGTCTTCGCCGGCTGAGGCTTGGTTTCCTCTTCGGCCGGCCTGACCTCATCGAGCGGCCTGCGGGCAACCGCTTCGGGCTTTTCATAGCTCAGCGGCTGTCCTTCGCTGATCTTCTGCTCACCGACTTCTCTGACCTTCTGCGGCTTGAGCTTCGTAGGTTTCTTTTCTTCTTCGGCAATCTCGCCTTCAAACAGCTGATCGGCAACCTCAGCGGCCGCGGTGGCCGCGACGGCGGCCTGAACGACCGGCCTGGGCATCGGGCCCAGCGGCGAGATGACCGGCTTGCTGATGATCTTCTGATTGTGCAGCTGCTGTTTCTGCCGGCGCTGTTCTTCCTTCTGACGGTCGTTTTCAATTTCCGTGTCATAGGCCTGCTGAATGGCGTTAAGCGAGGTAAGGGTATCCTCGGTAACGGCATCGCCGGGCTGATGCTCCGGCTCTTCTTCCAGCGGCAGGGCTTCACTGATGTCGCTGAGTTCTTCAGCGGGCTGCAGAGATTCAGCCTCCGGGATGACCGGCGGCAGCTCCTCAATGACCGGCGGTTCTTCAACAGCCGGTTCTTCTTCCGGCGGCAGTTCTTCATAGGTGTCGGAGGCGATGGTTTCGCTTATCTCATCGAGAATGGACTGCAGTTCGCTGTCCTGAGAAGCCTGCTGCTCTTCGCTGATCACCGGCAGATCAGTCGCGCTTTCCGACTCGATCAGTTCTTCGATCTGTTTCAGTTCGGGTATGTCTTCGATGAAGTTCTCTTCGGTGATGATGCTTTCCGCTCCCTGCGACAGCTCTTCTGCCGCCGGTTCGGGAACGTTTTCTTCCTGAAGGGCTTCATCGATGAAGTCAAAGGTGTATTCCGGAAGCTGCTCAACGCTTGCGGATTCGATCTCCTGAGCCGGTTCTTCAATGACTTCCGGCTGCGGTTCAACGATCTCTTCGCTCTCCGGCAGCGGATATTCCTCAATGACGGTTTCTTCTTCCGCCACCGCTTCTTCTTCAGCAGCCGCTTCGGCGGACTGTTCTTCTTCGACAGCTTCGGCCGGCTTCTTGGAGCGGGAAGGCAGAGTCAGAGTGACCGCCGTCATGATCAGGGCAAAGCCCAGATAGATCAGCGGAAGCTGCTCGGTGAAGATCTGGCCGACGCCGCAGCCGATCATCAGCAGGGCGCTGATGATGGCCATCAGATCCTTCTTCTGATTGCTGAGGGACAGGATCAGCAGCAGCAGGCCGAAGACGGCGAAGACGCCGTAAGGCAGCGGGTAAAGGGATCCCTTCTGCAGGCCGGTCTCTTCCGTGTAGCCGAACATCAGCAGATAGAAGATGTTGACATCCAGCAGGATGACGATCTGCACCAGCACAAAGATCAGGATCTTGCCGTCCAGCTTGCGTCCACTGCGACTCATGAAGTAATTGACCAGCATATAGCTCAGCAGGACGACAAACACCACCCGGAAGGAGCCGACAAGCTTCACGACGTTTTCGGAGAAAGTCACCAGGTCGTTGGTACAGGCGTGCCAGATTATTTCGATCAGGCCATAGGCCAGAGCGGTCATGATCACGCTGGTGTAGCTGTCCGTGGTACGGCGGTTGCTTAAGGCCGCCGCAAAAGAGATAACCGTCAGCGCGGCCAGGCAACCTATTAATACTTTTCCATATAACGTCGTAAACATTTGCCGATACCTTTTCTATCTTATTCTATACGAAAATCCCCCGTTAGTGAACAGTTTACCGCAAAAATGACGGGATAGCGCCGGCGCTTGGGGCAGGCGGTACTAAAGGCCGGCGAATTATGTTAAGATATTTACGCGAGGTTAAGACATGAACAGGTATTTCAGCTTTGAAGTTACGCATAAGGATCAGAAAACCCGGGCCCGCACCGGAAAGATCACCACGCCCCACGGCACGGCGGAAACGCCGATGTTCATGCCGGTGGGAACGGCGGCCTCCGTCAAGTTCATCTCACCCGAGGAACTTTACGGCATGAAGGCTCAGGTGATCCTGGCCAACACCTATCACCTCTGGCTGCGGCCTGGTACCCAGGTGCTGGAAGAGGCCGGCGGCGTGCACCGCTTCATGAACTATGACGGTCCCGTTCTGACCGACAGCGGCGGCTATCAGGTCTTTTCGCTGGCCGGTACCCGTAAGATCAGCGAGGAAGGCGTTCACTTCAAGAGCCATCTGGACGGCTCCAGACTGTTCATGTCACCGGAAGACTCCATCCGCATTCAGCAGTCCATCGGCTCCGACATCGCCATGAGTTTCGATGAGTGCATTCCCTATCCTTCCGACTACGAATACGTCCGCGATTCCGTGGAGCGCACCCTGCGCTGGGCGGAAAGGGGAAAAAAGGTCCATACCCTGGAAAGACAGGCCCTTTTCGGCATCGTCCAGGGCAGCGAATACGAAGACCTGCGCCGTTACTGCGCCGAAAGGCTGGTAGCCATGAACTTTGACGGTTATTCCATCGGCGGCACCTCCGTCGGGGAATCCAAGGAAACGCACTACCGGATGCTGGACTACACCCTGCCCTTCCTTCCGGAAGACAAGCCGCGCTACGAGATGGGCATCGGAGCCGTCAACGACATTCTGGAAGCAGTGGAAAGAGGCGTCGACATGTTCGACTGCGTGCTGCCCACCCGCATTGCCCGCCACGGCACCCTGATGACTTCACAGGGGCGCATCAACATCAAGAAACAGGAGTACGCTCACGATTTCAGTCCCCTGGACCCCAGCTGTGACTGTTACTGCTGTAAGAACTATACCAGGGCTTACGTCCATCACCTGTTCCGCTGCCAGGAAGGCTTCGGCACCAGGCTGATGTCCATTCATAATCTGCGCTTTTTGCTGAAACTGCTGGAAGACATCCGCCAAGCCATCAGGGAAGACCGCTTCGAACAGTTCAAACAGGAGACCCTGGCCTCCAGCATGTTTGACGAAAGAGGATTCTGATCATGAAAACCGACGATTTCG
>JAFRZA010000023.1 GCA_017442805.1 Erysipelotrichaceae bacterium | reverse complement strand
TCATCCTGGCGCACATTTCCCAGGAAGCCAATGATTACGATCTGGCTTACTACACCCTCAAGAACACCCTGGTCAGCCGCCGGCAGTACCGGGACAGCCTTTATCTGAAGGCGATCAGGCAGTATGAAATTTACTGTTCCCAGGATCATCAGGGTGGTATATAATGAACACAGCCGCCCCCGTAGCTCAGCTGGATAGAGTGTTTGGCTCCGATCCAAAAGGTCGCAGGTTCGAGCCCTGTCGGGGGCGCCATGAAAAAGAAAATGTCCGGTCACCGGACATTTTTTCTTTTGCGCTTTTTTTCTTTTTTACTTAATGACGACGTAGGACGGGAAATAACCGGTCTCCATATCCAGAGCCAGCAGGACGATGACCACGCCCAGCTCACCGGAGGAGGTGATGACGTACTGCAGGGATCCGCCGGCTACGTCGCGCTTCAGCTGATCGACGGTATCGCGGTAGTCAGCGTCATAGGCTGACGGATCAACGAAGGATTTCAGCTTCCCGGCGGCAGCGTCAGAGAGCTTTGCGATCACGTCGTCTTCGCTGTAGTTCAGAAGCCGGATGGCTTCGGCGAAACTGAGGCGGTGGCCGTCCTTTACATCAAAGCAGTAGCCGTAATGGGAAGCGTCTTCCTCCGCCGTACCGCCGTAGGTCAGCTTCAGCATCGCGGAGACCGTGTTTTCATACTGATAGGCCGTGTATGACGACTTTTCCCACCAGATCTTCTCCTGACAGTCATAGTTGAAGGCGTCAGCGAGATCGAAGTAGATGGACTTGATCTCATCGTTGGCCTTGGCGGCATCAGCCGAGTCGATGTTGATGAAGGGAACGATGAGGTCCTTATGCGCGTCGATGTGGGTGCCGTCACGGGCGGTGAAGCTGTCGGCGTCAAAGCCGGCTTCGTATTCGGCATCATAGATCCAGCCTCTGGCGGGATCAGCCTTTTTCGCCTGATCGCCCGAGGGCTGATCCGGCCCGGAAGGCGATGATGAACAGCCGGTAACCAGGCTGAGCGCCAGCGCGGCGCACAGCGTCATGATAAATGTCTTTTTCATATGAGATCCTCTTTTCATGATATTTTACGCGGTGCCGGAAATCAGAGAGAGCATCAGGGTTATGCCGCCGCAGGCCAGCATGACATAGAGCGGGTTGGTCTTATATTTCCGCATCACGTAGAAGGACGCCACGACCAGTGCCAGGGTCAGAAGGCTGATGTCGGAAACGTTGTTCAGTCCCGAGGGGAAGATGGCGGACACCAGCATCTTCAGCAGCACGGAGAAGATCAACGCCACGGCCATGCATCTCAGGGTGCGCATCGCTTCGGCGATGACCGGGATCTCGCGGTATTTGCGGTAGAGCACCACCAGTAACAGCGAAATGACGCATCCGGGCAGAATGCAGCCAAGGGTGGCGGCCAAAGCGCCGGGCAGACCGCCCAGCTTCATGCCGATGAAGGTCGCCGAGTTGATGATGATCGGGCCGGGAGTCAGCTCGTCGATGGCGACCAGGTCGGAGAATTCCGCAAAGGTCATCCAGCCGGTGTTGATCACCATTTCCTCCTCGATCAGAGGAAGGACGGCGTAGGCGCCGCCGAAGGCAAACAGGCCGATCTTGAGAAAGCTCAGGAAAATCGCGATCACGCTTATCATGCCTTTTCCTCCATCTTTCCGGTAAACAGCAGCGTCTTGACGACGGCGATGATGAGGCAGAGAATGGCCAGCAGGAAGACGGAAAGATCCGTCAGCCTGACGATCAGAAACAGCAGGATGATCAGCAGGTAGTAGAACCAGCTTTTCATCTTTATGACGCCTTCGAACAGTCCCAGAATGACATCCATCAAAAGCGCGCAGACGCCGGCCTGCATGCCGGTGATGAAGAGGCGGACATAGGGGTTGGTGGCGATGAAGGTATAGAAGTAAGTGACGACGATCATCATCACAAAGGGCGGAATGATGACGCCCAGAACGGCCGCAAAGGCGCCGATGAAGCCGGCGCTCTGATAGCCGATGATCATCGATGAACTGACCGCCATCGGGCCGGGACAGGACTGGGCCATGGCGATGTAGTTGTTCATTTCCTCACGGCTGAACCAGCCGTACCTGTCGACGAAGCGGTTTTTCATGACCCCGATGATGGCATAGCCGGAGTTGGCGGTCATCGAGATCGTAAAGGTATTGATGAATAACATCCAGGCTTTTCTTAACATAACTATATTGTACTTTCTAACCGCCACAGCCGCAACCAGAGGCCGGAAAAATACGATTTTTGAAAAAAATCTTTGCATTGTCGGAAAAATGGTGTATTATGATTAAGCACTGCACCAGTGGCGAAATCGGCAGACGCGCACGTTTCAGGGGCGTGTGGGGAGACCCGTGTGAGTTCAAGTCTCACCTGGTGCACCATCAGAAAGCGAAAATCTCCGTCAGGAGATTTTTCTTTGTCCTCTCCCGGTGATTTTACATCACCGGAGGATTGGCATATAATAGAATTCACGGCTGAAGAGCCGTGAGCGAAAGGATGATTCTAATGAAAATAAAGGAACTTATCAGCCGGTTCGCGGACAGCTACCGCGAAAGCGTCCGCCGCTTCTCGCTGACCTTCGCCGCCAGCGTCGCGCTGGCCCTGCTGATCTGTTACATGATCATTGTGGAAGACTATGACGATATCGTCGGCTACTTCACCATGGCCGTGGCGCTGGGAATGCTGGTGAGTCTGTATGTCAGTCTTCTGCGGGAGAGATACGGTTTCTCCCCGCTGATCAGCCTGGCTGCCTCCGTCATCTCCATTCTGGTATGTACGGTCCTTCTGGATCGCTATGATGACAACACCTTCATGATCATGGCCTATTTCGGCGTCTGCGCCTGCGTCGTCTGTCTGATCGTCTTTGAGGTCTACCGGACCGCCGGCAGTGAGAGCACCTTCGGGTATCTGCTTTCTCAGGCCTTCTATACCGGATTACTGACAACCGTGGTTGAAGTGGGCGTATGCATCTGCATCGCCGCCTTCGACAACCTGATCTACGGCATCGACGACGTCTGGAAGGTCTATGAAGTGCTCTCCGTACTGATCTACACCGTCATCGGCGTCAACCACTTCCTGGCTTCCATTCCCCAGCAGGGCGAAGAGGTCAGCATGCCCAACGCCTACAGCCTGATCATCAACAAGGCTTCGCTGGTCATCTACCTGCTTCTGCTGGTGATCCTGTACATCTACCTGTTCAAGAGCATCATTACCCTGAATCTGCCCAAGGGACGCATCAACATCTTCGCCTCGATCGCGCTTTTGATGTTCTGCGGCTACTACCTGTCGGTACGCGGCGAGCAGCAGGACGCTCATAAGAGCTATCTGCGCATCGGCGGCTGGCTGATGCTGCCGATCGTGCTGATCCAGGCCGTCGCCATCTACATCCGGGTCAGCGAGCTGGGCCTGACCGCCTGGCGCTGTCTGTCGCTGGCCTGTAACCTGGTCGCCATCCTGTTCATTATCGACGCGATTCTGATGAAGAAGGTAAAGTGGCTGTTTGCGGCCATGGCCGTCATCTGCCTGCTGGTGTCCGTCGGACCGCTCAACTGCGTATCCGTGGCCAACCGTTGGCAGCAGGGCATCATCGAGAAAGTCCTGAAGGACAATGGCATGCTGACGGCTGACAACGTCATCATTCCCAACAGCAACGTTCCCGCTGAACAGCAGAAGAGACTGCTTTCCGCCTACGACTATCTGGACGATCAGGCCCGGGAGACCCTGTCCGACCGCCAGCAGTATCTGATCTCCGCGCCGCCGGGCACGCTTTACGGCTTTGACGTTGACCCGGGATACCGTCCCGATGTCACCGCCGTCTACTTCAGCACCAAGCTGGAGATCTATCCGGTCACCGGCTTTGTCGCCTTCCGTCCGGTCAGCTACTTCTCCGGCTATTACGAAAGAAGCGACCTGACCGTGATGATCGAAGAGTACGACCTCACCGAGCAGATCAGGCAGTTCGCCCTCAGCTTCGATGAGGAAAATCCGCCGGAAACCCTGCGCTTTGAGGTGGAGGGAGGCGTGCTGGAAGTCAGCCGGCTGAACGTGGAATACGACAGCGACCAGCACATCAATTACGTTTCCCTGGACGGCTATCTGCTTTACAGGTAAACTCGGAAAAACGTCTGACCGGAGGCTTCTGAAGCCTCCGGTTTTCCCTGATTTTTCCGCGCAGAAAAGTATTGACTATCAGTAAAGGCGTTGCTATAATAAACAAGCGTTAAGAGATGGTCCGTTGGAGAAGCGGTTTAACTCACATGCCTTTCACGCATGCACTCACGGGTTCGAATCCCGTACGGGCTACCATTTGAAAGAGAAGACTGCCGGGTGGCAGTCTTTTTTTATCGTCTGCTGATGGGGTATAATGATGACGGAATGAAACGGGGAAAAAGCCATGAGTGAAATTAAAGCCGTGATGTTTGATCTGGACAATACCTTGCTTGACCGGACGGAAGGAGCCTACCGTACCTTCCGCTATTTTCTGACCAGCGTTCTGAATGTTGATCCCGATACCCTTTACGGCGAGGCCATCCTTCAGGACATGATGAACTGGGACGGCTACGGCAACAACCGCAAGACCTTCACTCTGGAATGCCTGAAAAAGGACTACGGCATTGATCTGGGCGATTTTGACATCAACAGATGGTGGTTTTATCATCTCTACCGCTTTGAAGATCCCTACCCCGAAACCTATCAGGTGCTTGATTACCTGAAGAAGAAATACCGGCTGGTACTTCTGACCAACGGCGACAGCTATTCGCAGAACGGCAAGATCGACCGCAACAACCTGCGTCATTACTTCGATTTCATCGCCATTTCCGATGAAGTGGGAAAGGGCAAGCCCGATGAGCTGATGTACCGGCTGGCGCTGGAACATCTGGGCATCAGGGCTGATGAAGCCGTCTTTGTCGGCGACACCTTCGGCAAGGACATCCTGGGCGCTCATAACGCCGGCATCAGACCCATCTGGATCTGGCCGGATGACGGCCGTCCCTGCCGCAGCGACGTTACCCGGATCATGAAGATCAGCGATCTGATGGACATTTTATAAAAGGAGAGAAGCCATGTACTTAGGAGTTGACTACTATCCCGAACAGTGGGACCGCAGCCTGATAAACGAAGATCTGAAGACCATTAAGGAAATGGGCTGCAACATCATCCGCATTGCCGACTTTGCCTGGAACATCATCGAACCGGAAGACGGCCGCTATGACTTCGACCTCTTCGACGAGGTCGTGACCAAGGCTGACCGGCTGGGCCTGAAGGTCATGATGTGCATTCCCACGGCGACCATGCCCCGCTGGCTGAACCTGAAGGCTCCCGAGATCATGGCCAAGGACGAGCACGGCAATCCCCAGCCCTTCGGCGGCCGAAGAGGCTACTGTTACAACAGCGATGTCTATAACCGAAAGGCCAACGAGCTGACTGCCGCCATGGCCCGCCATTACCGCCGCTTTGAAAACATCGTCGCCTGGCAGCTCGACAATGAGATCGGCCACGAAGGCTCGGACGTCTGTTTCTGTGAGAACTGCCACCGCCGTTTCATCAGCTGGCTGAGGGAAAGATATGAAAGCATCGAGGAACTCAACGAGCGCTGGGGGACCAATTTCTGGTCCGGATCCTATGACAGTTTTGATGACATCCAGCTGCCGGCCAGAGCCTATACCAACCAGAACCCCTCACTGCGAATGGAGTGGGAGCGTTTCCGCGCCGACAGCATCACCCGCTACCTGAAGAGGATGTATCTGACGCTCAAGTCAGTCATCCCCGAAGCCGTGGTACTGCATGACTTTGAAGGCGGCACCATGACCAAGCGCTTTGATTCCTTTGAGATCAGCAAGAACCTCGATGAGGTCGCCTATAACAACTACCCGGTCTGGGGCGGTACCGTGGAGCCGATGAAGCCCTGGGAGATCGCCCTGGCGCTGGATACTACCAGAGGCCTGAAGAAGGCCAACTTCTGGATCACCGAGGAGATCATGGGCGCTCAGGGCCATGACATCACCGGCTGCGCCATCAAGCCCGGCCAGGGTCCCGTCTGGGCTTGGCAGGCCATGGCTCACGGCTGCAAGAACTTCCTGATCTTCCGCTACCGCGGAGCGACCAAGGGAGCGGAGCAGTACTGTTACGGCATCATTGACGCCGACAATACCCGCAGCCGCAAGTTCCATGAAGTGCAGAATCTGTATCAGCAGCTGAGAGAATACGAAAAACTCTTCAGCAGTGAATACCATGCTGACTGCGCGATGATCTACGACTATGACAGCGCCGCTTCCTTCCGCATCCAGCCGCAGTCTGACCGCTTCAGCTATGTCGGCGAGATGGAGAAGATCTACCGCCAGCTTTACGGCCGTGATCTTCAGTGCGATTTCATTACGAAGGAAAGCGGACTTTCCGGCTACAGGATGGTGATCGTGCCTCACATGATCGTCATGGACGACACCTTCCGGCAGAAACTGAAGGATTACGTCCGGGAAGGCGGCAAGGTGGTCCTGACGGCCCGGACGAGCTGGAAGGACACCGACAACAACCTGGTCTTCGGAGAAAGATTACCGGTCGGTCTGACCGATCTGGCCGGATCGGTCCTCAGAGAACAGGAGACCCTGCTGGGCGATCAGTACCGGCTGGTCAGGGACTCTCAGGACAGCGTCTTTTCAGGACATGTCTTCGCGGACATGCTGGAATGCGTCAGCGCCCGGCCGTTAATGGTCTATCATGAGAATCCCTTCGGGCCTTACGCTGCCCTGACGGAAAACAGCTACGGCAAGGGCTGGTGCTACTACCTGGCCACATCGCTGGATGAAAAGGGCATGGACCGGGCCTTTGAGATGATCACCGGAAAGCCGATCAGGGAAAACCTGAACGTGGAAACCGTTGAGCGCAACGGTCAGAAGATCATCATCGATTACGACCGGCTGACCGTAAAGGTGGAATAGATGAACGCCGAAGAAAGAAAGCCGCGCATCGCCATCTCGGCTGAGAATTTCAACTTTCAGAACTATGTTGACGCCATCAGGGCAGCCGGCGGCGAACCGGAAGTCTTTGATCCACAGAAAGGTGTCGGGTACTATGACGGCCTGGTACTGCCCGGAGGCGGAGACGTCGATCCCAGGTTATACGGCCAGAGCAACACTTTCAGCAAGTTCGTCAAGCCGGAGCTGGACGCCTTGGAAAGAGACTGCCTGGAGCTGTTTGCGGAAGCGGGGAAGCCGGTACTCGGCATCTGTCGGGGCCAGCAGCTGATCAACGTCGCCTATGGCGGCAGTCTGATCCAGGACCTGCGAAGCGAGATCATTCATCATGACGACGGTCCTGATGATGTTTATCATGAAGTCAAGGCCATCAGAAAGAGCTTTCTGACGCCGCTTTACGGCTACCGGTTCAAGGTCAACAGTTCTCACCATCAGGCCGTGATCATTCCCGGCACCGGGTTTGAGTCAGTGCTGATCGCGGATGACGGTACCGTTGAGGCGACCCAGCATGAGAGTCTTCCCATCTATACCGTGCAGTTTCACCCGGAAAGAATGGGCCTCGGCCTCAACAGCGAAGAGTGCGCTGACGGACTGAAACTGATCAGGTGGTTCGTGGAAGAGTGCGGCAGAAAGGAATAGAAAAGAAAGAGGATCCTCAAGGATCCTTTTTGATATTCATCTTTCTCTGTAATGCGATCCGCACTGATACAATTCCAGAAATCCGCCGTTAATACGGAAAACGATACGATTCATGGCATCAATTCGTACACTCCAATAGCCACTCAGATTCCCCTTTAATGGCTCCGGCTTACCAGAACAATCATATCCGTTTCTCTCAATATCACTGATAAGCGCGTTTATTTTCCTTAAGGTCTTTCTATCCTGCTTCTGCCAGTACAGATAATCATCCCACGCCATATCAGACCATATTTTTCTCATTATCAGTTATCAATCAGCTCGTGCTCGGTTAGTTGAATTGTTCCGTTTTTTACTCCGGTGATCAGTTTTTCCAACCTTTCCATGTTGGCTTTTGTATAGAACGGATCAACCGCCACATCAAACGGTATCCGCTGCTCAGCAACGACCTTGGTAGCAAACATGGTGAAAGCGGCAGTCATTGTGATGCCCATTTTCCGGCATGTTTCCTCCATGTTTTTTTTCAGCTGATCATCCATTCGAAAATTAACCATAACCTGTGCCATCATTCCGTCCTCTCTTTCTCCTATACTGTAGCGGAAAACCAGAACTATGTAAAGCAATTATATGAATACTGCTTTACAGAAGGGGACGGATTGTCTGCTGAACCTTTCCAATACATTTTTGACGGCATCATTATGAAATCCTGAAAAAAGAGAATTCCAATGAATGGAATTCTCCTTGATCCTGTCATTCAACTGGTGATTTATCTTTCCGGTATTTTTTATCCAGGTGCTGATTGAACCAGCCGGTGATCTCCTGCAGTCTCTTGATGCGGTGCAGGGGCTTGCCGCTGCGGGAAAGCTCGTGGTTTTCTCCGCGGAAGTAAACCAGCCTGGCTTCAATGCCATGGGTGATCAGGGAAGTGTACATCTGCATGCCTTCGGCCATCGGGCAGCGGTAGTCCTGGTCGGAATGGATGAACAGGGTCGGAGTCTTAACCTGATCGGCGTATTTCATCGGTGAATGCCACCAGAGTTTTTCGGCATCGTCAAACGGACCGCAGGCCTGCTGGTCTTCGGTAAAGCCGGGACCGATGTCGGAAATGCCGTAGAAGGAGAACCAGTTGGAGATCGAGCGCTGGGAGGCGCAGGCTCTGAAGCGGTCGGTGTGGCCGATGATCCAGTTGGTCATGAAGCCGCCATAGGAACCGCCGGTCTCAAAGAGGTTTTCCTCGTCCATCTGCGGCCAGGCTTTCAGGGCGGCGTCAACGAAGTTCATGATGTCAGCGTAGTCGATGGTGCCGTACTTGCCCCGGATGTCCGCGAAACGGCTGCCCCGTCCGTCCGAACCGGTCGGGTTGCAGCAGATGACGAAGTAGCCTTCCGAGGCCCAGTACTGGATCTCATGAAAGAAGACGGGACCGTAAGCGGCCTTGGGACCGCCGTGGATGTCCAGAATGACCGGGTATTTCCTGTTCTCGTCGAAGTTGAAAGGTCTGTAGACGAAGCCGTGGATGTCGTCGCTGCCGGAAAGGAAGTTGAGTTCCAGAGGCTCAGCGACGTATCTGTCCTTCAGAACTTCCTGGTTGAAGCGGGTGAGCTGATGGACGTTTTCGTCATAGAGTTCCTGACCCTTCATGTCATGCATGCCGACGTAGATGATCTTGCCGTCATGGATGTCGAAGCAGTCCACGCTGCCCTTTTCGCTGATGACGTCGCTGACCACGCCGTTTTCCAGTTTTCTCAGGACAGAGTTATCGAAAATGGTGGAAACGAAGTACAGGGTATCCTTTTCCGCCTTCAGGGTCGTGCCGGAACCCAGCGTGACATCGGTGCAGATGCTCGGCCACAGCGACTGTCCGTAGTCGTCGATCTTCTCCAGATGGAAGTCGCCATAGGACAGCCGGTAGAAGTCATCATCGGTATTGAGCCCGTAGTGCTGGCAGTTGCCGGTGGCGTAGATGAAGCTGTCCGCGAATTCAACGTTATTGATGAGCACCTGGTCGTGGGCGACCAGTTTCCTGATGTTCAGATCATCCAGATTCAGATGATAGAGGTCGAAACTGTTCATCCGGCGGTACTTCCGGTCCCGGCTGGCGGAAAAGAGGGCAAAGCTCTCGTCCTTGCTGAGCTTGATAAATGAGACGTCCATGTCCGGCTCGCTGATCAGGGAGAGACCCCTGTCATCAGCCAGGTAGACGGCCGTTCTCGCGGCTCTGGTAAAAGTGTCGCCGTTGAACCAGAAGGGAACCTCAGTGATCTGTTCATAGTCTTCGTTATCCTTGAGATGCTTCTTATGGTCTTCCAGATACTTTTCCTCGCCTTTGTACAGATCAGGGAAAGCCGGATCATAGGCGCCTAAGGCCAGAAAGCGGCCGTCCTTGAGGGGGATGAGCTTGCTGACGGGAATCGGGAATTCCCTGAACAGGGTCGCTTCGCCGCCGTTAAGGGAAATGCGGTAGAACCTGCTGCCGGAGGCCTTGGAGTCCTCGCGGTCTGAGGCGAATACGACGGTATCGTCATCGAGGAAGAAGAAACTGCTTTCCTTTCCCGGAGAGGTCAGCTGAACGAATTCATCATTGCGGCGCATGTAGATGCGGCTTTTGTAGTTGTTGTTTTCCCTGTCAGCCTGACTCACGGTAAAGCAGAAGTTTCTGCCGCTGGGTGAAAAGGTCGGGTTGGACAGGCTTTTGAATTTAATGAAATCATCGATGAGTATCTTTTCCATATGTCATGCTCCGTTTCCTGCTGTGCTTATTATACGACAGCGGCAGGGCAAATGCCATTGAGACACTGACGGAAGCGGAAAAAGAAAACGGATCTGTCGGTCAGATCCGCTGGTCTGCTGATGGTGCGGCTGGAGGGACTCGAACCCGCATGCCGAAGCGCCAGATCCTAAGTCTGGTGTGTCTACCAATTCCACCACAGCCGCATGCTTAACTATGATAACAGAGATGACCGGCTAATTCAAGTTGTCTCAGACGCTGTAGGTCTCCAGCTGATGCTGGAGAGCGATCTTGTCGATGATGGCCTTGATGATCTGATCCAGCCGGCTGTTGTCCTGCCAGTCAGCCAGGGAAACGTAGTCGACCCGCTTGTCGGCGACCAGCTGCTTGTAGGTCTCGTCGTCCTTTTCATGAACGGCGATCGAATAGCCGCCGTTGTTTTTGACCAGCACCATGCAGGGGACGTCGGTGAAGCCGTCGGCGATGTAGATCATGTTGCGGAAAGGTATGTCCCTTTCCACCGACTTGCGGTTGATCTTGCTGTTGTCGTAGATGTCCAGGGAGTTCTTGTTGATGCGGTAGAGGAACTGGGTCTTGCCGGTGTAGTTGATGGCGGCCGCCGGCCAGTCCGCCTCGCCGTTTTCGTCATAGTGATACTGACAGGCGAAGACCCTGGTGAACTCATGGTAGATGCTGCAGCCTTCCAGCAGTTCCTGAGTACCGGAAGAGATGATGTAGTGCTGAAGCTGAACGCCCTTTTCCCGGGCGTAGCGGTTGATGCGGGGGAAGTATTCCTCCACCCCGGGGTAGTAAATGAGGTCTTTGCCCAGGGAATTGAGAAACTGCCGGGTCAGCGGCCTTCCGGCTTCCCGGGCCTTCTGCATCAGGCAGTACATGTAACAGAGCACCGAATCCATGTTGTTGGTGCGGGAGAATTCGGCGATTTCCTTCCAGAAGGATTCCGCTTCCACGCCCAGAGCCGGCAGCAGGGAGTATTCCTGCATGCTCCTGGGGGAGAGGGTCTGGTCGAAGTCATAGAGGATTGCCAGTTTAACCATTCTTACACTCCTTCAAGCAGTCGCTTAACAGCTGCGGCAGCCGCTGGCATTCATCCAGGTCCATGGAGCACAGGGCAATGCGCAGGCCGCCGGCGACCTTTATCGCGTAGATGTGTCTTTCAATGAGGGCGCTGTGGAATCTTTCCAGAAGCGGGTTGTCTTCGATCTTCAGCATGCAGAAGAACCCGTCGCTGTATGGATACAGCGGCAAGCCGAGCCTGCCGGCTTCGCTGATGAAGACGTCGGCTCTTTTTCTCAGCAGTTCGACGTACGGCTGTCTTTCCTGATCGAGGGAACTGATGGAATCGCGGGTCAGTCTGACGAAGCATTCCATCATGCCGGTGTTGACGTTGCTCCAGAGGCAGCGGGCGGTGCCGGTGAAGACGGCGGCGATCCGGTCGACTTCGGACTGATTGCCGTTGAGAAGCACGGCTGCGCCCAGGCGCATGCCGTAGGCTGTCACGCTCTTGGAACAGCTGAACGCCAGCATCGTCATGACGCCGGAGGACAGGCTGTTGAGGTGTTTAAGGAACCGCCGTCCGCCGTCATTGGCGTAATCCATGTAGGCCAGATCCAGCATCAGAACGACGCTTCCGAAGGTGGCCATCTTGTTCAGATAAGCCGTCAGCTTATCCCAGTCGCCGTCGCTGAGTGAGATGCCGGTGGGATTCTGGCAGGGGTCGTTGACGACCATGATCAGTTTGTGGCACTTCTTCATGACATAAATGCCCTTGGTCATCAGATCGGTCAGGTCGACCTCGCCCTTTTCGTTTACCAGCGTGTAGCTTTCCACGTTGAGGTTGCCGTGCTTGGCCATGGTGCGGTAGTTGCCCCAGCCGGGTGATGGCAGCAGGACATAGTCATTGTCCTGGGTGAAACAGCTGAAGCCCAGCGCCAGTGCGCCGGTTCCCCCGGCAGTGGCGATCACTTCATGAGGCATCTGCAGATCGCCGGTGCGGTTGATGAAATCATAGACGGCCCGGCGGTATTCGTCGCTGCCGGCGATGCCGCCGGCATAGGCGGCCTTACGGCTGTCCGGGATGGCGTTATAGATGTCGTAGACGCTGCGGAAGGCGACCAGTTCGTGGCTTTCGTCACGCAGGGCGCCGACGGTGGAATTAATGACCTTGTCCGGGTTCTGATTCAGGTCGGTGGAGGCCTGATGAGAAAGGGCGAAGATGGCGTCACTGAAGCCGTCAAGTTCGTTATTGTCTCTCAGGAAACGGTCAGAACGGTTAGCCAGCCGGTTCTGCATCTGCTCGGTCAGATCAAAGAGCAGATTCTGCATCCGGTAGTAGTAAGGATAGTATTCGTTGTCGGTGTCGGGAAGGACCTTGTTGATGATGTAGGACTCCCGGGCCCTGGAGTAAAGCGGCTCGCTTCCGGCGCTCTTGACCACGTCCATCCGCTTCTTCAGCAGTTCACTGATCATGGAGTCGATGATCTCGAGTTCGCTTCTGATGTCTTCCTGAGATTTCATGTTTATCACCCGCTTTCATTATAACTTCATTGACCCGCTAACTCAAAACAATGACGCATAAACTCCTACAAAGAAGGCGGCTTTCGGGTTATAATTTAGATACAGAAACAGGAGAACATACAATTATGGCAAAGAACACGATTTATGTTACCGGACACAAGAATCCTGATACCGACAGCATCGTCAGCGCGATGGCTTATGCCTACCTGAAGCAGCAGCTGGGCTATGACGCCGTGGCCGTGAGGATCGGGCATCTGAATCAGGAGACGGAATTCATTCTCAATCTGTTCAATGAGTTTGCGCCGCCCTACGTGCGGGACATCCGCACCCGGGTGAGAGACATAGATTTTGACGACGTGGTCACCTGCCGCCAGGACACCAACCTGGATGAGGCTCTGAGGCTGATGAAGGATGCCAAAAAGAAGGTCATCGCCGTGCTGGACGAGGAAAACGACCTGGTCGGCATGGCTACCATTTCCGACATCAGCAAGCCCCTGATCGACGATGAAGTGGGCACCGCGAAGATAATCGGCGCCATTAACATCGGCTGCCTGGCTGCCTTCCTGAACGCCGAACTGCTGCATCAGGGCTCTCAGCCCCGCAGCAACGGCCAGATCATTCTGGCCATGTCGGCCAAGACGCTTGATCAGGACTGCCGGGACCGCATCGTGATCACCACTGACAATGCGGAATTGCAGAAGAAGGCGATCAGCGGCGGCGCCGCCGTGCTGATGCTGGCGGAAGGCGCCCGGCCTTCGGAAGAGATCCTGGTCCTGGCTCAGAAGCACGGCTGCAGCGTCATCGTCAGCGACCTGTCGGGTTACCGGCTGGCCCAGCGGATCTACTACGCCGCTCCCATCAGCATGATCATGAGCACCAAGCTGAAGATCTTCCGCTGTGACGATTACATCGACGATGTCAAGCAGGTCATCAACAAGTCCAGGTTCAGAAGCTACCCGGTTCTCGACAGCCGCAACCACGTGGTCGGAATGCTGTCGCGCTACCACCTGTTCAAGCACGCCAGCCGTAACCTGATCCTGGTCGACCACAACGAACTGTCCCAGAGCATCGAAGGCGTCGAGGAAGCCAGCGTGCTGGAGATCATCGACCATCACCGCCTGGGCGGCATCAAGACCGCCGGGCCGATCACCGTGCGCTTTGAAAGGGTGGGCTGCTGCGCCACCATCATTACCGAAATGTTCCGGGAAAAGGAAGTCGAGATTCCCGAAGACCTGGCCGGCTTGCTGTGCTGCGCCATCATCTCCGATACCGTCAACTTCCATTCCGTTACCTGTACCAAGAAGGACATTGACACCGCCGGCTATCTGGCTGAGCTGGGCAATATCGACCTCGACGATCTGGGACCGAAGATCCTGGCCGCCGGAGCCAGCCTGTCCAACCGCAGCTGCCACGCCATCTTCCACAACGACCTGAAGATCTTTATGGTCAGCCGTACGCAGGTGGCCGTGGCCCAGAGCAACGTCGTCGACTTCGAGTCCGCCCTGGTCATCAGGGACGAGATGAAGAAGCTGATGAAGAACTACGCTCAGGATTCCGGCTGCGGCATCGTCATGATGTCCTTTACCCTGATTGACGGATCCGGTTCCTATGTCCTTTCCGAGGGCAGGGAAGTCCGCCGGATCAGCGAGATGCTGCGGAAGAACGGCAGCGAGGTGGACGGCTTCACCTTCCTGCCCGGGGTCATTTCCCGGAAGCAGCAGATCATACCGATGATTACCGATGCACTTGAGGAGGCATAACGCACATGAATGAAACCTGGAAGAAATATGAAGAATACATGTTTAAGATTTCCGCCTATGAACTGATGCTCGGCACGGCGTCCTTTGATGCCCACACCGTAGCGCCCAAGGGCGGCAGCGAATACCGCAACGAGCGGATGGCCTACATCTCCGGCGAGCTGTACACCCTTTCCACCAGCGATGAGCTGCTGCAGATGCTGAAGGAACTTTCGGAGGACGAAAGCCTGGACGATGATCACAGGCGCATCGTCAGATGGCATCTCAAGGACATGATGAGGGACCGCTACATTCCCAAGGATTTCTTCGTTGAATACGAGAAGCTGGTCATGGACGCCAACGTCGCCTGGGAAAAGGCCAAGAACGAAAACGACTATCAGATCTTCAAGCCCTATCTGCTGAAGATCATTGAAATGAAGAAGCAGCAGCTGACCTATCTGCCCGACGGCGATAAGGGCTATGACGTCTTTCTGGATGATTACGAGCCGGGCATGACCATGGCCAAGTACGACGAGTTCTTCAGCCTGATCAAGGAGAAGCTGGTCCCGGTCATTAAGAAGATCAGGGAAAGAGAGCAGATCGACGACAGTTTCAATTACGACTATTATCCGATCGACAAGCAGAAAGAGCTGGCTGAACTGATCATGAAGTACATCGACTTCGACTTCGACAACGGCATTCTTTCCACGACCGAGCACCCCTTCACTCATCCCCTGCAGAAGCACGACGTCCGCGTTACCACGCACTACTACGAGCATTCGCTGGTATCCTCGATCTTCTCGGTGATCCACGAGTGCGGACACGCCAACTACAACCATTCCATCCGCGATGATCTGGCGGAAACCTATGTCTTCGACAACATCTCCAGCGGCATGCATGAATCGCAGTCCCGCCTGTTCGAGAACTACCTGGCCCGCAGCTACCACTTCTGGGACAACCTCTTTGAGCCGATGAAGCAGATCTTCCCCGAACAGCTCAAAAACGTCACCCAGAAGCAGTTCGTTGACGCCGTCAACAAGGTCGAGTGCTCCCTGGTCAGAACGGATGCCGATGAGCTGACCTACCCGCTGCACATCCTGATCCGCTATGAGATGGAAAAGGGCATCTTCGACGGCACCATCGATCTGGAAAGACTGGACGAGATCTGGGATGAAAAGTACCAGGAGTACCTCGGCATCAAGGCCGAGAAGGCTTCCCAGGGCATCCTGCAGGATGTTCACTGGTCCGACGGTTCCTTCGGCTACTTCCCGACCTACGCGCTGGGCTCCGGCTACGCCGCTCAGTTCGTCAAGGCCATGAGCAGGGATCTCGACATCGATCAGTGTCTGGCCAATAACGAGTTTAAGAAGATCAAGGACTGGCTGCGGGAGAAGATCCACCAGTACGGCGGTCTGTATCTGCCTTCCGAGCAGATCGTCATCGCCACCGGTCAGCCGTTTGACCCCCACAACTACACCGACTACCTGGTCGAAAAGTACAGTAAGCTTTACGGCTTGAATGAGGAATAGATGCACCGGATAATCATCGACGGCGATCCCGGTCATGATGACATTCTGGCCTTCCTGACCGCTCTGGCCCATCCCGAAGAGATCGAAATACTGGCTTACAGCACCGTGGTGGGCAACGCGACGGTGGAAAACTGCAGCCGGAACGCCCTGAAGGTTCAGGACTATTTCGGCGTGGCGATCCCGGTGGCTCAGGGCTATGAGCAGCCATTAACCAGAGAACTTCATCTGGCCTACCAGTTCCACGGCAAAACCGGTCTGGACGGCGCGCCCTTTCTGAAGGAGAGTCAGCGCCGCGTCGAGAAGAAGCACGCGGTGGAATACCTGAAGGACGTGCTGCTTTCCAGCGAGGAAAAGATCGAAATCGTCTCAATGGGCCCGCTGACCAACATCGCCATGCTGATCAAGACCTATCCTGAGGTCATCGCCAAGATCGAAAGGCTGATCATGATGGGCGGCTGCTTCTCATTGGGCAACGCCCTGCCGAAAAGTGAGTTCAACATCTACCATGACCCCGAGGCGGCCAGGATCGTCTTTGATTCGCCGCTGAAGATCGCCATGGCCGGCATTGAAGCCTGCTTTGCCGGGGCAATCCTGTTAAAGGACATTGAAGCGCTTCAGGCTAAGGGAAAAGGAACCCGGCTGCTGAAGAGCATTCTGGACTTCTATAGTCAGTATGCCTATAAGAACAACTGGGACCGGATACCGATATTTGACGTTACCCCGATCATGTACCTGCTGAAGCCGGAGATCTTCCGGGTTGAGCAGTACCATGTTGAGGTGGAGATAAAGGGAGAGGTGACCCTGGGCATGACCGTCTGCGACGAGCGCGGACCGGTCTACCTGCCTGAGGTCATCAACCCCAGGGAAGTATTGCTGGATTGCGACCGGGAGGAATTCTCGAAAGCTTTCTTTGACAGCTTCCGCATTCTGGATGAGAGGTATGAATTATGATAGTAAAGAAGAGAAAAGTGATCATTGACTGTGACCCCGGTCACGATGACGCCGTAGCCTTATTAGTGGCACTGGCTCACCCGGAGCTTTTTGAGATCCTGGGGGTTACCACTGTTGCCGGCAATCAGACCATCGAGAAGGTTACCAACAACGTTTTGAAGATGTTCGACTATCTGGGCGTCAAGGGCATTCCCGTTTCCGCCGGCTACAGCGATCCGCTGCTACGGCCGGTGCAGACCGCCGGCTTCGTGCACGGCGACAGCGGCATGGACGGCCCCGTTCTGCCCGAACCGGTAAGCCAGACTACCGGCCTGCACGCCATTGAGTTCATGAGAAAGGCCATTGAGGAAGCGGACGAGAAGGTCACGATCATCCCTCTGGGACCCCTGACCAACGTCGGCCTGTTTCTGAAGACCTATCCGCACCTTAAGGAAAAGATCGACTGCATCGCCTTAATGGGCGGCTCGATCTACGGCGGCAACATCCTGGCCAAGGCCGAATTCAACATCTTCCAGGATCCTGACTGCGCCAAAATCGTCTTTGACAGCGGCCTGCCGATCATCATGGCACCGACGGAATGCTGCGACGAGGGCGGCGTGCTGTTCACGGAGCAGGAAGACTTCCTGAAGGGCGGCAAGGTCTCCCACTTTGCCTACGACCTGTTTGAATACTATGGCCGCTACTGCGCCAAGAACGGCTGGGATAGGGTCGTCATCTACGACATGACCCCGATCATCTACCTGATGAAGCCGGAATTGTTTGAGACTCAGCAGCTGCGCGTCGACATTGAGACTGACGGCAAGTACTGCCGGGGCTGCACGGTCTGCGACTTTAGGGGCGGTGCCCACGTGGAAAAGTGCGAAGATCCCAAGACCGTGCTCACGCATGTCAAGAGAGAAGAATTCGTTCAGGTCCTCTTCGATGCCCTGAAGTACCTGGATGAAAAATACGCCTGAAAGAAAGACGGGTATTGAATTAAGAAGACAGACGCAGAAGCTTTCGGCTTCTGCCTTGTCGGTAATGGAGTGATTGAATTATGAAGAGACGCATTCTGATGATTCTGACTGTCCTGATGATGGCCGGCGTTCTGACCGGCTGCTATCCATCCCGGGTTCCTCATGAGGAATACCGGTACTATGATGAGATTTATCGGCTGTTATGGCAGGGAAGAGAGCGGAACGAAGAGTTCGAGCAGAAATGCAGGAACTATCAGATTCTTGTCTATGACCGCGACGGCCAGCTTCAGGAGATTCACGACTACTGGAACGTCAACGATCCTGATCCCCGCACACGGCAGTACATGCATGTGATGAACAGTTATGAAGGAGACTTTCTTAAGGGCTCCAGAACATACCGCTACCTCTACGACGGGACGCTGTACCAGCTTACCTCGATAGAATACTGGCCGGACGGGAAGACCAAGCGGGCGGCTGAATACAGCACCGAAGGCCGGGAAACCTTATTGGGTTATGAAGAGTTTGAAGATGAGAAGACCGGCGAAATGAGACGCAGCGCTTACTATGACGGTAGCGGCGTTCTGCTTTCGGATCAGCAGTGGCTGGACAATGCCGACGGCAGTCATACCTGGATCACAACGACCTATAACGAGAAAGGGGAGATCCTTCATCGCCATACGGAAACCTGGAAGGGTGACGGTTATCCTCAGAGTTCTGATGATTATTATGGCCCGGATTACACGGAGGAATTTGAACCGATGATTCAGATAGAAAGATTTGAAGCCTATGACTTCACCATGGAGTATTTCCATTTCGGTCAGGGTGCCAAGACCATGGTCATCCTGCCGGGACTTTCCATCGGCAGCGTTATGCCTTCAGCACAGGCCATCGCCGATGAGTATGCTGTCTTCCAGGAGGATTACACTGTTTACGTCTTTGACCGCCGCTCGATGGTTCCGGAAGACTATTCCGTCTATCAGATGGCTCAGGATACCGCATCGGTGATGCTGCAGCTGGACCTGCATGACGTCTGTCTCTTCGGCGCTTCCCAGGGCGGCATGATGGCTCTGGTGATCGCCCTTGAACATCCTGAACTGGTCAGCAAGCTCGTCATCGGCTCTTCGGCCGCAAAAGTTGAAGATGAGCAGATGACGGCCATTAATGAATGGATCGCTCTGGCTGAAGAAGAAAAGGGCGAAGAACTGTATGTGGACTTCGGCCGCAAGCTGTACGCGCCGGAAGTCTTTGAACAGTACAGGCAGATCCTGGCTGATCTGGGCAAGCCCATCAGCAAGCCGGAATTCGCGAAGTTCGTCATCCTGGCCAGGGGAACAAAGGGCTTTGACGTACTGGACAGACTGCCCCAGATTGAATGTCCCTTCCTGGCCATCGGCTCAGCCGATGACGCCGTTCTCGGCGCTGACGCGCTGAAACAGATCGTCAGCAAAATGGAAGGAAAGCAGAACTTCAGCTGGTACGAATATGATGGCTACGGACACGCCGCCTTCGACATGGCTCCCGACTACCGCCAGAGGCTGTTTGATTTCTTCAGTAAATAAGAAAAGCCGCTCCCGATTGTTCAGGGAGCGGTTTTAATGTACAATAGATAGGAACTGAAAAAGAGGTTTTGTCTATGAGTTTTTTATGGGAAGCATTAAAAGCAGTCATATTGGGAATCGTTCAGGGCATAACTGAATGGCTGCCCATTTCTTCCAGCGGTCACATGATCCTGGTCAATGAGTTTCTGAACATGGCCGGATCGGAGAATTTCATCAATACCTTTTTCGTCGTAATCCAGCTGGGTTCCATCCTGGCTGTTCTCATTCTCTATTTCCACAAGCTGTGGCCCTTCTACTTCCGTTCCAAGACACCGGAAGAAAGAAAGAACACCTGGCTGCTGCTTTTCAAGATCCTGGTCGCCTGCATTCCCGTCGGCGTTGTCGGTGTGCTGTTTGAAGATAAGGTCGATGAGCTGTTCTACAACCCCACGGCCATTGCCATCGCCCTGATCGTCTACGGCATCGCTTTCCTGATCGTGGAAAGCCTGCACATCCGGGTCACCATGAAGAGCACTGATGACATTGACTTCATTACCGCCGCCAACATCGGTCTGTTCCAGATCCTGGCCCTGATTCCCGGGACTTCCCGTTCCGGCAGCACCATCCTGGGCGGCCGGATGCTGGGCTGCGACAGAGCTGCGGTTGCCGAATTCAGTTTCTTCGTCGCCATCCCGGTCATGGCCGGCGCTTCCCTGCTGAAGCTGCTGAAGTGCGGCTTTGCCTTTACGATGGTCGAATGGGGATTAATGGGAATCGGTTTCCTGGTTGCCTTTGTGGTTTCCATCTTCGGAATCCGCTTCTTCATGAACTACATCCGCAAGCATGACTTCAAGCTGTTCGGCGTTTACCGGATCCTCTTAGGCATCCTGGTCCTTGTCTACTTCAGGTTTCTGAAGAAATAAGCAGATGAAAATCGACAATCAGTATTATCTTGAACAGATGAAGGAATTATTGAAAGAAGACTACGACAGGCTCGTAGCCTCTTTTGATGAGCCCTTATATAAGTCGCTGCGCGTCAACCCGCTGAAGGCAGACAGACAGCTGATCGAACAGGAGATCGCTTTGGGAGAGCAGACCCCCTTTGATCAGGATACTTATTACATTAATGACGAGCAGAAGTACGGCAAGCACCCCTTCCATCTGGCCGGCCTGTACTACCTGCAGGAACCCAGCGCCACCATGGCGGTCAATGCCCTGGATGTTAGGGAAGGCGACATCGTGCTGGATCTCTGCGCTGCCCCGGGAGGCAAGAGCACCCAGATACTCAGCCGGCTGGGCAGGAGCGGCTTTCTGTTTGCCAATGAATACGACCGCAAGCGGGCTAACACCCTGCTTTCCAATCTGGAAAGATGGGGAGCGGACAATTACCTGATCACCAACAGCACCACCGAGAATCTCTGCCCTCAGCTGCAGGGCTTATGTGACAAGGTGCTGGTTGACGCTCCCTGTTCGGGCAGCGGCATGTTCCGCAAGTTCCCGGAAACGGTTAATGACTTTACTGAAGGCACCGTCAGAGCCTGCGCCAGAAGGCAGCTGGCCATCCTGGATCAGGCAGCCCTGACGGTAAGACAGAACGGCGTGCTGGTCTATTCCACCTGCACCTTCAGCGTTCAGGAAGACGAAGAAGTCGTTTCGGCTTTTCTGGCTGATCATCCCGATTTCCAGCTGGTCGACAGCGGCTTAAGCTGCGGGCAGAAGGGCTTTGACGAAAAGGGTTACTGCCGCCGGGCGTTCCCCTGGCAGGGCGGTGAGGGTCACTTCGTTGCCAAGATGATCCGGACATCAGAAGTTTGTCAGGCCAGACTCAGACAGCTCAGCTGCAGCCACGATAAGACCGTCGACGCTTTTCTTAAGGAAGTCGGACGGGAAGATCTGAAATACACGGTCATCAATGATCGCGTCTATGTCTCTTCGCAGCCGCTTTATGACCTCAACGCTGCCGTGCTGCGCCAGGGCATTCTGCTGGGTGAACTGATCAAGGGCCGTCTGGAGCCTCACCATCACTTCTTCATCAGCTTCCCCGGATTAAAAAACACCTGTGAGATCACAGATGCTGATGAGCTCAGCCGCTGGCTGAAAGGCGAATCATTATTCCGAAACGCGCCCAGAGGCTACCTGCAGATCACTTACCGTCAGGTGCCGATCGGTTTCAGCAAGTCCGACGGCAGTCAGCTCAAGAACCGGCTTCCGAAGGGCTTACGTACGGTTTAAGAACTTCCAGGACCTCAAAAAGGTCCTTTTTCAGATAACAGAGCTGCTGCTTCATCTCTTCGGTGGGCTCAAGGATGTCGGGCACCATGCAGGAGACGCTGTTGCAGGTAATGGCAGCCTGAACGCCCTGATAGGAGTCTTCGACGACCATGCATTCCTCGATGCCCAGACCCATCTTTTCCGCGGACTTCAGAAAGATCTCCGGGTCCGGCTTGGAACGGGTGACGTCCTCTCCGGTGACGATGTACTTGAAAGGCACTTCCAAACCGTGGGAGTTGAAGGCTGACCTGATCTTTCTCATTCCCGAGGAAGTGGCCAGGCAGATGGGGAAATCATGCTCGTTGAGCCAGCTGATCAGTTCAATGGCTCCCGGCTTGAAGGGAACGACGCCTTCGGCGATCCAGCGCATCAGCAGATTGAGATAGCCGTCCTGCAGAGAGGTGATGAACTCTTCGTCGGGACCGTAGTACTTCATGAACAGCTTGTGAGCGTAGTCATAGTTGATGCCGAAAAGCCGGCGGTAAAAGGAGTCATCGTATTCGATGCCTTTTTCCCTGCATGTTTCCTGATAGGCCTTGCGGGCATAGACTTCCGAGTCGGTAATGACGCCGTCCATGTCGAAGATGACGCCTCTGATAATTCTTTCCATATGCTTACCATACCTTGAAGAAGGCGAATAGTCAAATGTTTTGCGGTCATGGCAGTACTGTGCCGTGGCATTTCCGTTTATAATTATGGTGTAAGACATAAGCGGAAAGGAAACATAATATGGAAGCATTGGAAAACCTGTTAACGAGAAGAAGCGTCAGAGCCTATACTGACGAAAAGGTCAGCCGGGAAGATCTTGATAAGATCCTGGAAGCCGGCAAGTACGCTGCCAGCGGCATGGGCCGTCAGTCAGCCATCATGGTCGCCGTGCAGAATCCCGAGACTCTGAAGAAGCTTGAAGAGCTCAACTGCACTTCAGTCGGCAACCCGGTCGGCAATCCCTTCTACGGCGCCACTACGGTAATCGTCGTACTGGCGGACAAGAACATCCACACCCACGTCTACGACGGCTCACTGGTCATGGGCAATATGATGAACGCCGCCCATGCTCTGGGTTTGGGCAGCTGCTGGATCCACCGGGCCAGGGAGACCTTTGAGACGGAAGAGGGCAAGGCGCTGCTTAAGCAGTGGGGCATTGAAGGCGATTACGAAGGCATCGGCAATCTGATCGTCGGCCACTATGAAGGCCCGCTTCCGGAGCCAAAGCCGAGAAAGGAGAACTACGCCTGGCTCGATCTGTAAGATCCCATCAATGAGGATTCCGGTTCCCGAAGTCCTTTTGTTTTGCGAAAGAGGACAAATAGGTTAGAATATAGCCGGAGGACAGCAACATGATCAAGTTATTCGCGACCGACATTGACCACACGCTCTACAGCGAGGAAATAAAGAGGATACCCGAGGAAAACATCCGGGCCATCAGGGAACTGGTGGACCGCGGCGTCATCATCGCCCTGGCTTCCTCCCGTTCCTATACCGGCATCATTGAGGTCGCCGAGATGTTTGATCTGAAAAATCATAACGGCTACGCCGTCGTCCATAACGGGGCTTACGTGGTCCGGCTTTCCGACGGCAAGGTACTGGCTAATGAGTCCTTCAGCCAGGATGAGATCCGCTACTTCTACGACATGTCCAAACAGCTGGGCGTGGGCTTCAGCGCCATGCAGGACAACTTCATCTATGCCACTAATTACTCCAACATCGTCGACTACGACTTTCAGAACGTCGACATGGACGTCCTCATCAGCAAGAACATCCTCAGCTTCATCAGGGGAGATGTCTGTCAGCTGGAATTCTTCGATGATGAAAAGGACATGTACAGCTTCATCGACACCATACCGCCGAAGGACCGCGACGCCTACAACTTCAACGTGCCTCAGCGCCCGGTCATGGACATTTCGCCCAAGCACGCCAACAAGTACTGGGGCCTTCAGCAGGCCATGAAGGACGCCGGCATCAGGCCTGAAGAGATGGCGGCGACCGGCGACAATGACAATGACATCGAGATGCTGCAGGCGGCGTTTGTCTCCGGATGCGTGGCCAACGGCTCGGTAAACGCCAGAAAGGCGGCCACTTACGTGCTGAAGAGCGACGCCGAAGCCGGAGTCGCCCAGTTCATCTACGATCATCTGATCGGTGAGAATTACTTATAAGGTTTAATTAAGGAAACGGACCTCCTGACGGCGAATCATTAATCAGGAGGTTTTCTTATGCTGTTTGAGAAAGTATTAGTGGCCGGGCTGGCCTACATCATCTTCCGCATCATTCTTTCCAGCCGGGGAAGGATCAAACTGTTTGGCTTCGGCATCAGCTGGCGCCGCTAGAAGGAGGTGATAGGGAATGAATAAGCTGTTCATCTGGCTGATCATGCTGGCACTGGGCGTGACCATCGTCAAGCTGGCTCTGGCTTCTTCCGGAAGCTTCAGTTTTGCCAAGCTGAAGATCACCTTCAAGTGATGACGCTGAAAGACTGGGACCGCACCTTGAAACCCCGGGAGAAGGTCATGGACCGGGGCATCGGATCGCTTTCAGACAGCGAACTGCTGGCCCTGATCCTGCGCAACGGCACCAGAGGAAACAGTGCCGTTGCGCTGGCTGAAAAGATCCTCAACCTCTCCGGCGGCCTGGCCGGGCTGCTGAATCTCTCCCTTAACGAGATAATGGAACTGCCCGGCATCGGACTGGCCAAGGGCAGCGAGATACTGGCCTGTCTGGAGATCATCAGAAGGGTCAACTATCAAAAGACGCTGATGTCGGACGTCATCAGCGATCCGAAAGCGCTGATCAGCTGGCTGCGCTGCTTCATCGGCAACCGGGACCAGGAATACTTCCTGGCCATCTTTCTCAACAGCCATAACCGGGTGATCAGCTACGTCCGGCTGGCTCAGGGGGCCAACAACGTGGTCTCCGTTGAGCCCGGGGAGATCTACCGGCAGGCCATGCGGCTGAAGGCCAGTTCTCTGATCATCGCCCACAATCACCCCTCGCAGATCGTCGAACCTTCCCTGGCCGACAACCTGACGACTGCCCAGCTGGAAAGGGCGGGAAGGATGATGAACATCCCGCTGAAGGATCACATCATCGTATCCTTCAACGACTACTACAGCTACCGCCAGCACGAGCGGATCTGAACGAAAAGACATTTCATAAGCCGCGGAGAATTATGTTATAATATAAATCTACGGAGGCGGACAATGAAAAAGAAACTTCTCATTTTATTGATCACAGCTCTATTGGCCGGTAATCTGTGCGGCTGTACGAATGAAAAAGCTACCGTGACGACAACGACGTACGCGGTTAAATATCTGGTTGAGGCGCTGGCCGGTGACCGGGTCGATGTGGAATACATCAGCACCGACACCTTCATTCAGCGCGCTTCTCTGGTGCAGAACTACAAGGAGATCCTTTCCCGGACCACCCTGCTGCTTTACATCGGCGAACTGGAGCCCTACATCGACGTCTATCCGGAGATCTTCACCAACTACAAGTTTGAAGCCATCAACCTGGCTTCGCTTTCCGCCATCTACGACTTCAAGCGCTATACCACGGTCAAGGCCGGCAACGGCGCCTTCATCATTCAGGAAGGCGATTACTACGACAGCGACCTGTTCAAGGATGTCGACGTCTACGGCAAGGACCCGTTCATCTGGCTGGACCCCATCGCCATGAGCTCGATGGCTTCCACCATCAAGGACTGGCTGTGCAGTTATTACCCGGAAGACACGCTGGTCTTCGAAAACAACTTCAGGGCCCTGCAGCAGAACTTCGTGCGCATGGACGCCGAGTATCAGGAACTCAAGAAACTGACCGGCATCAAGATCGTCACCGTCACCTGCAGCTTCGGCAACTGGCAGAAGCTCTACGGCGTTGAAGTCTATCCGCTGATCCTTTCCAAGTACGGTGCCCTGCCGACGGAGGAACAGCTGCAGTACATTGAGGACAGCATCAGGGACGAAGACGTCAAGTACATCGTCTATGACGCCACGCTGCCTTCCGACATGCAGAGACTCTACGAACAGGTGAAAACCGATCTCTCGCTGGAGGTCATTGAGCTTTCTTCGCTCACCAGGCTCTCCAGTGAAGACATTGAAAAGAACAAGTCATACACGACCATCATGTATGAGAATCTGACCAATCTGGAAAAAGCATTCAAAGACAGCAAATAGAGGCTCAGGCTTCTATTTGTTCTATGGGGAGGAAAATGTTATGGAAAAACTGCTGCTGATCGACGGCAACTCCATGCTGTTCAGGGCTTATTACGCCACGGCTTACGGCAACCGCATGAGTTCGGCTTCAGGCGTGCCGACCAACGCCATCTACGGCTTTGCCCTGATGCTTACCGGCGCCTTGAAGACCATTGACCCCAAGTACGTTCTGGTCGCCTTTGACCATGGCAAGGACACCTACCGCCATAAGGAGTATCCGGAGTACAAGGGCACCAGAAGGGAGATCCCCGAAGATCTGGTAGCCCAGTTCCCGGTAGTCAGGGAATATCTCGACAGCCTGCACATCGTCCGCTATGAGCAGGAAGGCCTGGAAGCCGACGACATCATCGGCTGCCTGGCGGCGCAGAACCGCAACTATGAGGTCTGCATCCTGACTTCCGACAAGGACATCCTCCAGCTGGTTGACGACAACACCACCGTTTGGCTGATGCAGAAGGGCATCACCGAGATGGCCCGGATGGATCCGGCGGCCGTCTACGAGCGCTTCACCCTGGTGCCCAGGCAGATCATCGACCTCAAGGGTCTGGCCGGGGATCCCAGCGACAACATTCCCGGCGTCAATAAGGTCGGCGACAAGACTGCCATCAAATTATTGAACGATTATAAAACCGTCGAAGGCGTCTATGAGCACATCGACGAGATCAAGGGCAAGCTGCAGGAAAACCTGATAAACGACAGGGATAAGGCCTTCATGAGCAAGCGGCTGGCCACCATCATCACTGACGCTCAGATCAACATCGACGTCGCTGACTGCCTCAGCGTTCCCGAAGGCCGGGACGCCTACGATTTCTACATGCGCTATGACATGCGCTCGCTGGCTGACAAGGTCGACCTCAGCAATGAAAAAGTAAAAGTCGAAACTCCCGGGCGGCAGTTCAGGGAAAAGAACTTCATCACCGTCACAAGTGTATCCGCAGCTTCTCTGAGCGACAAGACTGCCATCGCCCTGGATGAGCAGGGCGGGCTGGTAGCCCTGTGCAACCAGCAGGGCGGCCTGGACATGAAACTCAGCGATTTTCTCGCTGATTCAAACATCAGGAAATTCCTTGAGTCAGACAGGGTGAAGATCGTCTACGACATCAAGAAGTGGCATCACCTGCTGGCTGGCCAGGGACTGGAGATGGGCGGAAAAAACCAGGATCTGATGATCATGGCCTTCCTGTGCGACAGCAAGCTCAAGAACATCAGCGACCTCTTTGCCCGCTATGGGCTGACCGCTGATCTGAAATCGGCTTCCCAGCTGGACCTCTTTGACGCCAGCGACGACTACCAGCCGCTCAACCAGCAGGCTTCCAGGCTGCTTTTCGTGGCTGAAGAGCTCAGCGGGCAGCTGCACGAAAAGGACATGGAAGATCTCTACTATCAGCTGGAGCTGCCCATCGCCCGCATTCTGGCTGACATGGAAATGACCGGCGTCCGCTGCAACGAGTCCACCCTCGATGAGATCGCCGCCAGAACCAGCGAAAAGATCGAGTACCATCAGTCAAGAGTATGGGATCTGGCCGGCAAACAGTTCAACATCAACTCGCCCAAGCAGCTGGCTGAAGTCATCTATGATGAGCTGCAGCTGACGCGAAGCACCAAGCGCTCCACCGACGTCAAGGTCTTAAGCAAGCTGGCGGACCGTCACCCCATCATCGATGAGATCCTGCAGTACCGCAAGTATTCAAAATTATATTCAACCTATGCCTACGGGCTGAAGAAATACATCCAGAAGGACGGCAGGATCCATACCGTCTTCAACCAGTGCATCGCTGAAACCGGAAGGCTGTCGTCTTCTGATCCCAACCTGCAGAACATATCGGTCAGGAATGAGGAATCCCAGCTGATCCGCTCGGCCTTCGTTCCTGAAGAGGGCTGCGTGCTGGTGGGAGCCGACTATTCGCAGGTGGAACTGCGGATGCTGGCGCACATGGCTGATGAAAAGAATCTGATCGACGCCTTCTGCCGGGGCATGGACATCCATACCAAGACGGCGATGGACGTCTTCGGCGTCAGCGAGGAAAACGTCACCTCCGCGATGCGCCGGCAGGCCAAGGCCATCAACTTCGGCATCGACTACGGCATGAGCGCCTTCGGCCTTTCCGAACAGCTCCAGATCCCCGTCTCCATGGCCAAGGACTTCATTGACACCTACTACCGCCAGTACCCAAAGGTCAGGGAGTTCATGGACAACACCATCAAGGAGTGTCAGGAAAAGGGCTACGTGACCACCATTCTGAAGAGAAGAAGGGAGATCCCCGAGATCAATTCCTCCGACCGCAACGTCCGGGAATTCGGCAAGCGGGCGGCCATGAACGCGCCGGTGCAGGGCAGCGCCGCTGACCTGATCAAGCTGGCAATGATCCGGGTCTATGATGAGCTTAAGAGAAGAAATCTCAAAAGCAAACTGATCCTGCAGATCCACGACGAACTGATCCTCAACGTACCCGTCGAGGAAAAGGAAGTCATCATGGAGATGGTGGAGCGGGAAATGGAACAGGCCATGAAGCTGAAGGTTCCCCTGCTGGCCCAGTCGACCTGGGGAAATAACTGGATGGAGGTCAAGTAAATGCCTGAATTACCGGAAGTACAGACCGTCATCGCTACCCTGGAAAAACAGATGGGCCATCCGGAGATCACGGGCGTCAGCGTCATCTACCCCCGCATTCTCGCCAATAAGACCCCTGAGGAGTTTTCTGACGGTCTGAAAGGCCAGAAGATCGAAAGCTACGGCCGCCGGGGCAAGTTTCTCTTATTTACTCTGACCGATTATCTGCTGATCGCGCATCTGCGGATGGAAGGAAAGTTCTATTACTTCCATGAAGAGACCCAGCCCTATAAGCATACCCATCTGATCATCAGGCTGGATAACGGCGAGCTGCACTATAACGACGTCCGCAAGTTCGGACGGTTCTATCTCTATGAAAAAGGCGAGTGTCCCCAATGCCTGGAAAAGCTGGGGAAGGAGCCCTTTGATGAAAACCTCACCCCGCAGTATCTTAAGAAGTACTGCCGCGACAGCCATACCGCCATCAAGAGCCAGCTGCTGGATCAGCAGATGATCGCCGGCATCGGCAACATCTACGCCAACGAGATCTGTTTCGCCTGTCATCTTGACCCGCTGAGACCCGCCGGCTTCATCAGCGAGCAGAAGTGGGAGGAGATAATCCATCATACCGCCCGCATTCTGGCTGAAGCCATCCAGCAGGGCGGAACGACCATCCGCTCCTATACGTCTTCGCTGGGCGTTACCGGACTGTTCCAGCAGAACCTCTATGTTCAGTCGCGGGAAAAGGAAGAGTGCCGGATCTGCGGCACGCCGATTGAAAAGACCCGGGTCAACGGCCGGGGAACCTATTACTGTCCACGGTGCCAGAAGAAGGAACCAATCGTGATCGCCCTTACCGGCAGCATCGGTTCCGGCAAGTCGGAAGTCTGCGCCTGCCTGCGCCGCAAGGGTTATCCGGTAGCCAGCTGCGATGAGATCAATTCCCGGCTGCTTGAAGAGCCTGAGACGCTGAAAAGACTGGCAGAGATCCTTGACTGCCCGGCTGAGCAGCTGGACAGAAAGTACATTGCCTCAAGGATCTTCAGCGATGAATCCGACCGCCGGCAGGTCGAGCAGTACCTGCACGGTCAGATCATGAAGAGGATCCGGCAGTGGATCAGCGAAAACGAAGCGGAGAGTTATCTCTTCGTCGAAGTGCCGCTGCTGTTTGAAGCCGGCTGGGACCGTTACTTCGATTACAGCCTGCTGGTCTACGCCGATGAAAAAGTTCTGTATGACAGATTGAAGAAGAACCGCTCCATGACTCCTGAACAGGTCCGTGAGCGCCTGAGTGCCCAGATGAGCGTAACGGAAAAGCTGGACAGATGCGATGGTTCCATTGCCAACAACGCCACGCTTGAGAAACTGCAGCAGAGCGTGGAGCGCTTCCTGAACCGTCTGCCCTCCTATTAAGTAAAAAGCCGACACGAAACAGTGAAGAAACCTGCGGTCAATCTTCACTGTTTTTCATCAGCGGCGGTCAAATTGTGCTAGAATAAACTTGCATAATATCGAATTTTTACAGGACGGGACATTTACATGGAAGGTCGTAACCGATACATCGTTGACAGCTGTGAACCCATCAGTGCTGATTACGTTAAGAGCATCAGCGTCTTTTATCTGCCGCTGATCGGCAAGCGGGCTTCCAGCCTGTACCTGCAGCTGTTGATGGAGAGGGAAAACCGGCTGGACTGCACCCTGGAAAGGCTGTGCACCCTGGCGCATCTGAACATCAACGAACTGGAAGAAACCATTACCGTGCTGGAGAAATACGAACTGCTGAAGACGCTGAAGAACGAAGACGGCTACCTGTTTCTGGTAAAGTCGCCGCTTTCCGTCCGGCAGTTTCTTGAGCACGAGGTCTACAGCCGCATGTATCTGGGCAGCGTCGGCGAGAAACAGTATGAGATCAGCCGGCGCACCTACCTGCCCTCAGCCGTTGACCAAAGCGACTATGAAGACGTTTCCCACCGCTTTGATCCTCAGATCATGAGCGTTTGGAATCAGCAGGACGAGGACCGCTATCAGAAGATCAGAAAGCCCGGCGTGGTCGGCGATGTTGAAATCGACTTTGACTATGGCCGCTTCGTCAGGGACACCACCCCGCTGATCTTCCCGGTTTCCCTGAGGACAACGGAAAACATGGAAGCCATCGGCCGGCTGGGCACGGTCTTCGCGATTGCCCCGGAAAAGATGCGCGAGCTGGTCGGCCGCAGCGTCGATGTGAAAAACGACAAGCTGGATCTGGAACTTCTGCGGAAGAAGTGTCTGGCCTGCCGGGAAGCGGACTACGTCGCCGGGGAAAACGAGTTCGACGTCAGCCCGGTCGCCTGGCTGCAGAACCGCCAGCAGGCTCCGGTCTCGCAGGCTGATAAGAAGATGCTGGAAAACCTGATGGTGGAATACCGCCTGCCCCGCCAGGTCATCAATGTCCTGGTTGACTATACATTAAACAATACCAATAACCGCCTGGACAGAAACTACATTGAGAAGATCGCCTCGACGCTGATGCGTCAGGGCATCGACAGTGCCGAAAAGGCCAGGGAAGCGCTGAACCAGTACGCTCCGGCCGCCGGGAGCGGACGCAGAAAACAGGTCTTCAGCGCCAGTGAAATGGAAGTTGAAGAACAGGATATCGAGGAACTGAGAAGGAAACTGTTCGGAGAGGAGAAAAAATAATGGAAAAGCTTAAATATGATTCCGCTTCCCCTCTGAAGATCAGTGAAGCGCTCAGGGAGGATCCCGAAGTAAAGATCATGCTGGCCCAGAAGGGATTATTGGCTGATGACCTGGAGCTTAAGGGCATCGAGGTCAGCAACTGGCTTAATCAGAAGCACATCTGCGAAGCCTGTCCGGGTCTGGAAAGCTGTAACCGTCCGCTGAAGGGCTACGGCATTGAACTGTCCCAGAGCCTCAGCGAGGTCATGAAGCCCTGCCGCTACCTGGCTCAAAGGCAGAAGAAGACCGAACACCGCCGCAACTACCTGATGTGCGATCTCAACGAGAAGGCCCTGCAGTATGACATCGATAAGATCGACCTTACCAATGAGCCGGCCGGCTACGTCAGCAAGGTCGAGATCGTCAGGGACTGGCTGCGCCGGGGAAGCCGGAAGGGACTGTACTTCCATGGCGGCCTGGGGGTCGGCAAGACCTACCTGGCGGCCTGCATCGCCAATTACCTGGCTAAAAGGGGAAAGACCGTCGCCTTTGTCAACATGCCCAGGCTGGCCAGCGACCTGCGCAACAACATCAAGGTCGATGACTATGTCAGCTCGCGGGTGAGCCGGATGCGGAAGGCTGACCTGCTGGTACTGGATGACATCGGAGCGGAGAACATGTCCGACTGGTTCCGGGACGACATTCTCTTCACCGTGCTGGACTACCGCATGGAACATGAGAAACTTACCGTCTTTACCAGCAACATTTCCCAGAACGATCTGAAGAGGAGAATGATGGGCACCTCTTCAGCGGAAGACGAAACCAAGGCGCTGAGGATCATTGAGAGAATCAGAGCGTTAAGCATGGAAGTGACCATTGCCGGCACTTCCCGCAGGAATATTTAGGAAGAAGGCTGTTAATATGACAAGATGTATCGGTGTATTGACCAGCGGCGGCGACGCCCCCGGCATGAACGCGGCGATCCGCGCGGTTACCAGAAGTGCTCTGGCCAGAGGCTTTGAAGTCTATGGCATTTACGACGGCTATAAGGGATTGGTCGGCGGCGATTTTGTCAAGCTGGAAAGGAGCAGCGTCTCGGACATCATGTTCCGCGGCGGCACCTTCCTGGGTACGGCCCGTATGCCCGGCTTCCGGGAATCCGCGGTCCAGGACATCGCCATCAAGCAGATGAGCCGGGTCGGCATGGATTCCCTGGTCGTCATCGGCGGTGACGGTACCTACCGCGGCGCCTATGATCTCTGTAAGAAAGGCATCAACTGCATCGGACTTCCCGGCACCATCGACAACGACTGCCCGGGAACGGAATATACCATCGGCTTCCACACGGCCTTAAACACCATCGTGGAATGCGTAGACAAGCTGAGAGACACCTCGGCTTCCCACCACCGCTGCTCGGTGGTCGAAGTCATGGGCAACCACTGCGGCGATTTGGCCCTGTACAGCGCCATCTGTACCGGCGCCGAGATCGTCATCACCCCGGAACAGGGCTATGACGAAGCCAAGGTCATGGCCGAGCTGGTCCACCTGGATCAGGTCAAGAAGGGCCGTCATGCCCTGGTCATCGTCAGCGAGAAGCTGGTCGATGTCCACGAACTGGCTCAGAAGATCTCCGATCTGACTTCCTTCGCCGGAAGAGCTACCATCCTGGGTCACATCCAGCGCGGCGGCTCGCCGGTGCCGGAAGACCGTCTGCTGGCCACCAGGCTCGGCGACAAGGCCGTTGAGCTGCTGGCCGAAGGCAAGAGCGGCATGTGCGTCGGTCTGGTCGAGGAAAAGATCATCGCCACCGACATCATTGAGGCTCTGGACAATCCGCGTCAGGTTAAGCCCGACCTGTACGGCGTACTGGAAAGAATTGCGTAAGGGGGACAGACATATGAGAAGAACCAAGATCATCTGCACCATCGGACCTGCTTCCGATAATGAAGAAATGATGACCAAACTGGCTGAGGCCGGCATGAACATGGCGAGACTGAACTTCTCGCACGGTACTCACGAGGACCATCTGAAGAAGATCAAGCTGGTCAAGACGCTCAACGCCAAGTACGGCTGGCACATCGGTGTCATGCTGGACACCAAGGGACCGGAGATCCGCACCGGCAAGATGGAAAACGACCGCGTCGAATTCCAGAAAGGCGACAAGGTTAGAGTGGTGAGAGAAGACGTCGTGGGCAACCGCGAGCGTTTCCACATCAACTGTCCCGAATTATATGATGACATTTCCGCCGGCAACCGCTTACTGATCAACGACGGCAAGCTTACCCTTACCGTACTTGACGTCGATCAGGACGGCTTCACGGCTGAAGTATACAACTCCGGACCGATCATGACCCGCAAGGGCGTCAACGTCCCCAACGTCAAGCTGTCAATGCCCTTCGTTTCCGAGAAGGACGACGCCGACATCCGCTTCGGCGCCCGCAACAACGTCGACTTCATCGCCGCCAGCTTCGTCAGAAGAGTGGAAGACGTAAGGGCCATCAGACAGATCCTTCATGAGGAAGGACACGATGAGATCGAAATAATCGCCAAGATCGAAAACCAGGAAGGCTACGACAACCTGGTATCCATACTGGAAGAGGCCGACGGCGTCATGGTCGCCAGAGGCGATCTGGGTGTGGAAGTCTCCCTGCAGCTGGTACCGCTGTACCAGAAGAAGATCATCAACACCGCCAACAAGATGGGCAAGCCGGTCATCACCGCTACCCACATGCTGGAAAGCATGGTCTCCAACCCCAGACCGACCAGAGCCGAAGCCTCCGACGTCGCCAACGCCATCTTCGACGGTACCGACTGCATCATGTTATCGGCGGAGAGCGCCTCCGGCGAATATCCGGTCGAAGCCGTGCAGACCATGGCGATGATCGCCCAGGAATGCGAGGAAGAGTACAACTACCGCCGTTACCTGGACAAGGCCATTGACGACTCCACCAGAAGCATGTCCGACGCCATCGGCATTTCCGTCGCCGAGAGCTGTCTGACCATGGAAAACGTCTCCGCCATCATGGCCTTCACCGAGACGGGAGGCACGCCGAAGCGTCTGATGAAGTACAAGCCGGTAGCGCCGATCATCGCGGCTACCAACTCGCTGTCGACCTGCCGCAAGATGAGCCTGTACTCCAACGTCTACCCCTGCTACGCTCCCAACATCATCGACTCCGACCTTTATGACATCACTGCTCAGCAGGTCGCCAGACAGATGCATCTGCCGGTCGGCTCGACCTACATCATTACCGCCGGCTGGCACGCCGGTCACGGCAACACCAATACCATGCGCTTTGCGGAGGTTACCGAAGAATGATCAGTGATGAACTGTTACGGAAATACGCCAGGCTGGCAGTCTGTTCCGGCGTCAACGTCCAGAAGGGCCAGCTGCTGGTGATCAGCGCGCAGGTGCGCGATCACCACTTCGTGGAACTGTGCGTTGAGGAAGCCTACAAGGCGGGAGCCGGCGAGGTCACGGTAAACTGGTCCGATGAGAACATCACCAGGATGGACTATGAAAACGTCGCTACCGAGGTACTGGCCGAGATCCCCCAGTGGGCCTATGACAAACGGGAATACGAGCATAAGAGAGGGTGCTGCTACCTGAGCATCAGCTCCTCAACTCCGGGACTGCTGAAGGACATCGATCCGGAAAAGCTCAAGACGGTAACGATCGCGACCCGCACCAAGATGAAGCCGCTATCGGCCTATACGATGGCCAACCACGGTCAGTGGAGCATCGTCGCCCTGCCTTCCGAAGGCTGGGCCAGGAAAATCTTCCCGGACCTGCCGGCTGAAGAAGCGGTGGACCGGCTGACGCAGGCCATTCTTAAGTCCGTCAGGATCAACGAGGACAATGATCCGGTCGCTGAATGGAAAGCCCATGATGAGGAACTGGACCGCCATGCCCGGATGCTCAACGAATACAACTTCAGGACCCTGCACTTTGAAAATGGCATCGGCACCGACCTGTATGTCGGTCTGGTAAAGGACCACAACTGGGCCGGCGGCAGCTGCTACAGCACCAAGGGCGTGGAGTTCAACCCCAACATGCCTACCGAAGAGGTCTTCTGTATGCCCGAGCGCAGCCGGGTTGACGGCAAGGTCGTTTCCAGCAAGCCTCTCAGCTATAACGGCAAGGTCATCGAGGACTTCTGGTTTGAGTTCAAGGACGGCAGAGTGGAAAGCCACGGCGCCGCCAGGGAAGAGGAAGCTCTCAGCGATCTGCTCAACAGTGATGAGGGCAGCCGCCATCTGGGCGAAGTAGCCCTGATCTCCTACCATTCACCGATCTCGCTGATGAACATCCTGTTCTACAACACCCTGTTTGACGAGAACGCCTCCTGCCATCTGGCCCTGGGGCGCTGCTATCCGGAAAACATCAGGGGCGGCGAGGACATGAGTCAGGAAGAGATCTATGAGAAGGGCGGCAACGACTCGATGAACCATGTCGACTTCATGTTCGGCACCGCCGACATGAAGGTCACCGGCATCAGGGAGGACGGCAGTGAAGTGCCCGTCTTCCGTGACGGCGACTTCGTATTCTGAATCAGGAGGTAATTCCATGGATTTCAACGAAATTGTAAAGAAGTACAACAGCGATACCGCGACGCCGGAGGAAGTCCAGTACGTCGAGGAAACGGTCAAGCAGGCCAGAAGCATGGCCAAGACCCGGCTGAAGGACGACAAGCACGTCAGCTTCGGCCGCAGGGTCAAGCGCTTTCTGACCAAGCTGTTCATCATCCTGCTTATCCTGGTTGGCCTGGGCGTTTACGGCTACATCGCCGTCAACAACTACGCCAAGGAGAACATGCAGGTGACCAAGAGCGAGGCGGAGAACCGGGTCGCCGAATTCGTCCGTGCCGATCTGGGACTGCTGTCCAATCAGGTCGAGGTCGTCAACTCCAAGCGCCGGACGGTCGTCACCTTCCCGCTGGAGCGCAGCTATTACCTCTATGAGTATGAGATCAAGACTTCCGGAAGGGGCACCTATTATCTGACGGTGGACACTTATTCCGAACTGATTGAATACGCCAAGGTAGCCAAATAGAAAAAACAGGGCCGCGGGGCGGCCCTTTGTTCAGGGAGTGATCATTCTGAATGACAACATCATGAGCGGCGGTGAGCGCGATCTTTCCGGCGGAGCGCTGAAGCAGATCGCCCTGCTCACCATGCTGACCGATCATCTGGCGTATGGCTTCTACGGTCCGGTCTTTGCCCGTCACGGATGGCTGGACGCCTACAGCCTGATGCGGACGGCGGGAAGGCTGGCTTTTCCGCTGTTCTGCTTTCTTTTGGTCACCGGCTTTCAGAAGACCCGCAGCCGCCGCCGGTATCTGCTGAGGCTGACACTCTTCGCTCTGGCCAGCGAGATACCCTTTGACCTGGCCTTTGAGAACAGCGTCCTGGAATTTGGTTATCAGAATGTCGGCTTTACCCTGCTGCTGGGGTTTCTGGCCATGGGATTACTGGAACTGTGGGAGATCCTGAAAATGCCTTATCGGGTGATCCTGAGCCTTCTGACCGTCGGCGGGTTCATGATGACGGCTCATCTGATCAGCTGCGACTACGCTGAAGGCGGAGTGCTGCTGATCGCGCTGATGTACCTCTTCCGCAATGATGAGAAACTGTTTCCCCTCGGCGTGCTGGCGGGGATCATCTGGCTGTGCGTTGTTTATTCCTGGTCGGAACTTCCGGCCGTAATCGCCCTTCTGCTGATCTGGCGCTTTGACGGCAGCCGGGGAAAGATGAAGACCGCCGTGCCTTACATCTTCTATCCGGCTCACCTGCTGGCCATCTGGCTGCTGAGAAGACTTATCTTCGGAATATGAAGGAACATTGCTGATAATGAAAGGCTCTCCGTGCGGAGAGCCTTTTTGTGTCGTCAGGATAATGCCTAGTTATGAGCATAGCCGTACAGCATTTCCGTCAGCAGCGCTCGCGTGCCCTTGGTTTTGGGCTCGAAGAGAGTGCCGGTGATGCTGGGAATCATGCCCTTGTTGTAGCACCAGATGACTGCTTTTTTGTTATTGGAAGTCAATTCATCGAGGTCGGTGAACGGACAGCTCATGCCGGTGGTCTTGGGTTTGCCCGCCATCTTCCATAACATGATGGCCAGCTGGGCTCTGGTGATGTCGCCGCTGGGGTTGAAGGTCGTGGCGGAAGTGCCGTTGACGATGCCCTTGTTGTAGCACCAGATGATGCCCTTTTTGTTATTCGTGGAAACGCTGCCGAGATCGGTGAACGGACAGCTCATGCCGGTGGTAGACGGCTTGCCGGCCATCCTCCAGAGCATGATGCAGAACTGGGTCCTGGTGCACTTGCCCAGCAGATCGAAGCGGGTGTGATCAGAGGTGAGGCCGTTGACGATCTCACTGTTGTAAGCCCAGGCGACGTAGGTGAAGTAGTCGCTGACCGGGGAGACATCGACGAAGGGGTTGTACAGCACGGTCTCTTCTTCTGAGAAATCCGTACGCTTGGAACCGTTGACGCCTCTGACCTTGTAGGTGTACCAGCTGCCCATGGTGCGGCCGACGTTGTCGGTATAGGAGGTGCCGGTAACGGTCTTGATCTTGGTGCCGTTGCGGTAGAGTTCGTACTTGCTGTAGCCTTCTACGGCGCTCCAGGAATAGGTGATGCCGTCAGTGCTCATCTGCTGCAGTACCAGATCAGGCGCGTCGGTAACGGTGTAGGGCAGATAGAGATTCAGATAGTGTCTGTCCGAATAGAACCCGTATTTGGTTCCCTCAGCGACATCGCGGTTGTTGAGGGTAATGAACCGATAGCGCAGGAAGTCGATATTGCTGTTGTAGTCGAAGAGATAGTCATCAATTCTTGCCTCCAGCTTGACCATTATGTAATAGGTTTTGCCGTTTTCAAAGGTTCCTGTGAAGTCTTTCCAGGTTCCTCCTTCAAGCGTTTTCCAGGCAGCTGAGGCCACGCGAATCATGGGATGCTCGGCGCTGATGCCCAAAAAATCGTAATAATGGTCGCCGGGCTGGGGATCACCCGCATACAGGTTGAAGTCAAACTCATCAAGACAGTAATACCACTTGGCATACAGAGTCAGGTTTTCATCAATGGTCTCATCAGCGTAGGTGAAATCTTCACAGCCAGGATCATAATACCACTCATCGAAAACATAACCTTCGTAAGACGGCCAGGGCCAATAGTCTTTGCTCTTGGCTTCGCCGAAGGAAATTCCCTTGGGTACCATGATCGGCTCGATGGGATCGCCGACAGCCATGTTGTTGAAACTGACGATGCAGTGGTCTTCATCATAGACAAGGACTGATACGGTGATGCTGATGGGATCAAGGAACTCATCTTCATCCTGGAAGACGATCTGAGTCGTGTAGGAACCGGCCGGCAGATCGGCATTGGCATATACACCGATCGTGGTCGTATAGTCGCCCGGGCTGATATTGCCGGGAACGGAGGCGAAGTACAGGTGGAAGTGGTCGGTATCAGTGACCCAGAAACTGGCGCCGTTGCAGAAAAGGGTGTAATCGCCGGTGTTTTCAACTTCGAAGCCGCCCAGATAGCCTTCAGTGTGGTAATAGCCTACCGGCAGGTACTTGGTGGTAATCTGGTGAATCTCAGCCGCGTAGATCTTCTGACGCCAGATGGCCTTCAAGGTCATGTCACCGGGAACGGGAACGCTGTCTCCGGAAACCAGTCTCAAGTCAGGATAGGCGGCAGTGTACCAGTAGTCGAAGATGTATCCTGAGGGAGCAGTGAATCGGCATTCCGGGATGGCGTAGTTCTTGCCGGTCTTTACCGGTACCGGATTCATGGTTCCGCTTCCGCCGTTGGCGTCGAAGGTTACCGTGGCATCGGGAATTTCATCTTCAAAATACGCCTTTACATAAACGTCAAGCGATCCGGATGCGGTGGCGGAATACCATTTGACGTAATTCGGTGTCTGGTTGTTAACGGTAACAGACGGGATGCTGTCCGGATCCCACCAGTAGCCGTTGTTTTCTTCAATGTTGAGCCAGATGTAGTAGTCATTTGCCCTGCTCAGGGTACTGCTCATTTCGGCGCGGCAGAATGTGTCCGGGTTTTCCGGATCGGCATAGACCAGATCACAGTAGCCCAGATCCAGGTGAATTCCACTGCTCAGCGTGGCGTTTTGCAGGGCTGACATGAGGCTGTTGTGGAAAACGCTGCCCGTATCGGTGTCATTCAGTATGATGTTGTTGTCAAAGTCAATGGTTATCTCGCTGATCGTCGCTGGCGGATCAATGTAGATCAGTAATTCCGCAGTGATGCCGGGATTGTGCAGGGACTGACAGCTCACGTATACGAAGTCAGCCGTTTCATCAATGTTGGCGTACAGATAGACGTATTCACCATAATCGTAAATCTTTGTCTTGGCGCTGGTGTTGCCGGAAAGGCCCCAGATGAAATCAGGCAGCTGTGTACCGTTGACTGTGGCATTGATCTTCAGATAACTGCCGCCGGCAGTTACACGGTTTACTCCGTCTGGTGTAAGGGTTATTGAACTGATGGTTACCGGGCTGTCGGAAACATAGACTTCGACTTCATCGTAGACATTGGCGTTGAAAGTTGAAGTGGCCCTGACGGTAAAGGTTTCGGCAGTTTCGTCGGGACCGACATAAATCCAGCCGTTGCTGACACTGGTGGAGGGGCTGGTGCTGCCGCTGATGGTCCAGCTCAGAGACTGATCACTGCCAAAGACCGTTGCCACTACCTGTCCGCTGCTGTCTTTCTGAATCTTGATGCGGTAAGGAGACAGGGTGATCTCGGCAACGAAACTGTTATATGAAGGATACACCCGGCGATAGACATCGATCGATCCCGTGGCACTGGGAGAACCGCTGTACCATAACGTGTAGTCGGCCGTCGAGTTGTTGATCTTCCCCGAATAACTGTATTCGGTGTCAAAGGCATAACCGCTGTTCTCTTCAATGTTGATCACGAAATAATACTCATGACTGTTATCCGGGTATGCTGTGGAACTGTTCAGGGATTTGAATACCCCGTCAGAGTCCCGGTATACCAGATAACAGCAGGACCTGTCATAATGGGTCCCGGTGGCCAGATAGCTGTCGTCAAGAGCTGATCTGAAAGCTCTGGAAATCTCAGCGCAGGTCATGTCGTATCGCACGGCGACCGCTTTGGTATCATAACCGGCTGTGATGGTGTGAATGATGGCGTCTGCCTGAACGGTCTGCAGTCTGTCAGGGATGATTCCGCACATCAGTACGACAGCCAGCAGAATGCGCAAAAGCTTATTCTTCATAACTAAAACCTCCTGATATGGTATTTATCTGATTGTCCCCTCAGGGGACGTTTTCTTAAATAATTATAGTAAAAAGTGTCGAATTAGTCCATTGTCCGCCTCCTGTCCAATGAAAAAGACAGCCGGGCTGCTGTCTTCAGTCTTCGATGCTGACTTCCACGATGTTGTAGCGCAGAAACTCCGGCAGGGCGTTCTGGCGGACCTGAAACAGCGGCCTGTCGGAATTCACGGAATCAGCCAGCGCGATCACCTCATCGGGGTAGAGGGTCTCGCTGAGGTGCATGGTGCGCAGTTCTCTGTAGTCGGGGTAGAGCATCACGTTGTTTCTGGTGCAGACCAGATCCAGCATGGCCAGCAGGTAGAAGGCTTCCGGATACCATTTGTGACTGATGTAGAATTCAATGTCCTTGCTGCTGATGACGTCGGTTATGAAGTCGTGGTCTTTCAGCAGCTTCAGCCGTTTCTTGCAGTCCTTGCGGAAATTCTCAAAGCGGGGCCTCAGCAGTCTTTCGCACTGCAGCAGCTGCTCAATGGTCAGATCCAGCGCCTGGGAAATGTTGAAGAGGTCCTGCCCGCTGGCTTCAAACAGCGAGACCTGTCCCCGGCTGATGTCGCTGATCAGGGCGGCGGAAACGCCGCTGATGCGCGAAAGAGCGGAAACGGACAGCTTTCTTTCCCTGAGCAGATCATTGAATGACATTAAGCTTACCCCCTCTGTATACATTAATTATATACCCGTTATCCTGACCGGGCCAAAAGAAAAAGGCTGACATCGTCAGCCTTGCCTGATCAATTATCAGCCTTCGAAGGGCTTGAGGTCCCTTACGGCGTCGTTTACCGTGATCTCGGCTTCGTCATTGTCCAGATCGATCAGCACGTAGCGGTCATTGCCCATGCCCAGCTCCTTCATGTAGGACAGCTGCCTTAGGCCGTGGCGGCTGGTGATCCGTTCCACCATGTCATGGTGCTCAGCTTCACTCATCGCGAAGATGATGTCGACGCAGGCGCTGTCAACGGCCAGGATGTCGGTGGAAGCCAGGATACCGACATTGGGCGTCACTACCGGAGCGGCAGCCAGACCTTCGCAGTCGCAGGATACCGACATGTTGCGCATGACGTTGACGTAGGTGACGTGTTCGCCGAAGAAGTCGATGGTCGCCTTGGTGGATTCGGTGATCTTCTCCATCAGCTCCTCGTTGCGGACCGCCCACTTGCCTAACGGGGTGTTGCCGTGGGAGTGGATCCACTTCTTGCCGATGCGGCCGTCAGCGCAGCCGATGCCGATGTTCTTGTTGGAGCCGCCGAAGCCGCCCTGAACATGGCCCTTGAAGTGGGTGAGGGTGACCAGAGACTGGTAGGTGGGCATGCTCTTGCCTACCGACATCTCGGTAAACCACTTGCCGCCCTCAACGGGCAGAAGAGCCGTACCCTTTTCGTCCATGATGTCAACGGGGGCAAAGGTCCAGCCGTTGACTTCCAGGGCCTTGCGGTGAGCCGGAGTAGTGTAGCGGTCACCGTCATAATAGGTGTTGGTTTCCACGATGACGGCATCGGGAAGATCCTTGGCCATTAACTCTTTCACCCATTCTCTGGGGATGATGTTGGGACCGTTCTGCTCGCCGGTATGGACCTTGACGGCGGTCTTGCCGGTAATCTTCTGACTGACCTTTTCATAGGCCTTGATGAGTCCTTCAGGGCTCAGGTCACGGGTGAAATAAACAACTGACTGTTCGCCGGTGCGCTCGCTCATCGGAACGTAGTGGTCTCCGCCGGTTCCCGGTACTGCTTTTTTCATTGTGCTTACCTCCATGGTATTTCCATGATTATTCTATCATATCGCCTTCTTTCGGGGTGATTACTTTGCTCAAGGAGGGAATAATGGAATAATGGTCTTTACACCGGAAAAATGCCGGGTATAATAAGTAAGGTAAACGGGAAATTCCCTGAAAGGGCTTTCCGCAGAAAAATGCAAAAAGTTAAAAAAGATGTTGCAACAGACATCTTTTTTGCTATATAATTATTGTTGCGACCGTATGGACGTGCGAGGTTGCCGGCACACTAGAATTCGTTGTCATGGTGTGTAGCCGGGGAATTCGCACCGAACGGGATTCTATCATGGAAATAGATACAGCAATTAAGGAGGAATATCCATGGCAAAGAACACAGTTAGAATTCGTCTGAAGGCTTATGAACACCGTTCACTGGACGCCGCAACGGCCAAGATCGTTGAGGCAGCCATGAATCACGGTGCCAAGAAGGTTGTCGGACCCGTACCGCTGCCGACCGAAAAGCAGGTCGTCACGGTCATCAGAGCTACTCACAAGTACAAGGATTCCCGTGAGCAGTTCGAAATCAGAACTCACAAGAGACTGATCGAAATCATCGGCGCCACCACTGAGACCATCACGGCTCTGACCGGACTGGAACTGCCCAGCGGCGTTGATATCACTATCAAGTTATAGGAGGAGATGACATCATGAAAGGTTTAATGGGAAGAAAGCTTGGCATGACGCAGGTATTTCTTGAAGATGGGACACTCATTCCGGTAACTGTTGTTGAGGTAACACCGAACATCGTTACTCAGAAGAAGACCGTCGAGAAGGATGGCTACGCTGCCTTACAGCTCGGCATGGAAGACCTCAAGGATTCCAAGGCCACCAAGGCCAACAAGGGCCACGCCGGCAAGGCCGGCACTGCAGCCAAGAGATTCTATCGCGAAGTAAGAAGCGATGAGATGGCTGATCTGGAAGTCGGTGCCATCGTCAGCGCTGACCTGTTCGAAGCAGGCGACAAGGTTGACGTTCAAGGCATCAGCCGTGGTAAGGGCTACATGGGCGCCATTTACCGTAACAACCAGCACATGCTGCTGGCTACCCACGGTACCGGCCCGGTTCACAGAACCCCCGGTTCATTCGCTACCATCGGCCGTAACAACGGCATCATCAACAAGGGCAAGATGATGGCCGGCCACGAAGGCGTCTACACCACGACCAACCAGAATCTCGAAATCGTCAAGGTTGACATGGAAAACAACTGCTTGCTGATCAAGGGCAACGTACCGGGTCCCAGAAAGGGCGTCGTCGTTGTCAAGACCACAGTTAAGCCAGTCAAGCACGTAGAACCGGCCAATGTGCTGAGCTACGAAATCAAAGAGGAGGCATAACACATGACCGCATTGAAAGTTGCCGTAACTAACCAGAAGGGTGAAAAGTTACATGACATTAAGTTAAATGAAGCAGTCTTCGGTGTTGAGCCGAATCAGCAGGCCATGTTCGATGCCGTTGTCATGCAGCAGGCATCATTAAGACAGGGCACTCACGACACCAAGGACCGCAGCGAAGTTTCCGGCGGCGGCAAGAAGCCGTACCGTCAGAAGGGCACCGGCCGCGCCAGACAGGGCTCCACCAGAGCTCCGCAGTTCAGAGGCGGCGGCATCGTCTTCGGACCTACTCCGAGAAGCTATCGCTACAAGATCAACCGCAAGGTTGCCAGACTCGCTCTTAAGTCCTACCTGTCAACGTTCGCCTCTGAGGGAACTCTGAAGGTCGTCGACAAGTTCGAACTTGAGGAAATCAAGACCAAGCAGTTCGTTCAGATCATGAAGGATCTCGGACTCACCAGAAAGGTCCTGTTCGTCTTCGATGAAGATGAAGACTGGGAAAACGCCTGGATGAGCATGAGAAACCTGCCGGAAGCAAACTTCGAGTTTGCGGAAAGCGTCAGCTGTCTGGAACTGGCTAACACCTATACGCTGGTCTGCACCGAAGCAGCCGTCAACAAGATTCAGGAGGGCTTAAAGTAATGGCAGCACGTGACATCATCATCCGCCCGATCGTGACGGAAAAATCAATGGCTTCCCAGGAAGCCGACAACAAGGTTACCTTCGAAGTAAAGAAGGGCGCCAACAAGACGGAAGTCCGCCAGGCCGTTGAAGAGATCTTCAACGTCAAGGTCGAAAAGGTCAACATCGTCAACACCGCCGACAAGGCGAAGAGACTGGGCCGCTACAGAGGCGTCGCCCACGGCTACCGCAAGGCCATCGTCAAGCTGGCTGAAGGTTACAGCATCGACCTGTACGACAAGGAATAAGAAAACTTAAATATCGGAAGAACACGCTATTTCCGGATAATTGCGTAAGGAGGAGAAACAAGTGGCAATTAAGAAGTATAAGCCTACGACCCCTGGTCGCAGAGGCATGACGACGATCGACTACGCGGCCGTCCTGACAGCCAAGAAGCCCGAACGTTCATTATTAGCTCCTAAGAAATCAAACGGCGGACGTAACAACAGAGGCCGCATCACCACCAGACATCAGGGTGGCGGACACAAGCAGGCTTACCGCATCATCGATTTCAAGAGAAACAAGGATAACATCCCCGCAACTGTTGCGACGATCGAATACGATCCCAACAGAAGCGCCAACATCGCGTTATTAAACTACGCTGACGGCGAGAAGAGATACATCATCGCTCCCGAGTCACTGACTGTCGGAGCCAAGGTCATCTCCGGTGAAAGCAGCGACATCAAGGTCGGCAACTGCTGTCAGCTGAAGAACATGCCCGACGGTACTCTGGTACACAACGTCGAGCTGAAGCCCGGCAAGGGCGGCCAGCTGGCCAGAAGCGCCGGCTGCAGCGCTCAGATCCTGGGTTCTGAAGACAAGTACACTCTGATCAGACTGTCATCAGGCGAAGTCAGAAAGGTATTAAGCGTCTGCCGCGCCACCATCGGTGTCGTCGGCAACGGCGACCACAGCCTGGTCAATCTCGGCAAGGCCGGCCGTACCCGCTGGATGGGTATCCGTCCGACGGTCCGTGGCTCAGCCATGAACCCGGTTGACCACCCCCATGGCGGTGGCGATGGCAAGGCTCCTATCGGCCGTAAGGCTCCGGTTACTCCGTGGGGCAAGAAGACGATGGGCGTCAAGACCCGCAAGAAGAAGAACAAATCCAATCAGTACATTGTGAGAAGACGCAATGGTAAGTAGGAAGGAAGGAAGAATAAATGAGTCGCAGTATTAAGAAGGGCCCGTTCTGTGATGCCTACCTGTTAAAGAAGGTCGACGAAATGAACAAGAGCGGCAAGAAAGAAGTAATCAAGACTTGGTCAAGACGTTCAGTCATCTATCCGTCTTTCCTGGAACACACCTTCGCCGTCTACAATGGCAAGGAGCATGTTCCCGTCTATGTCACTGAAGACATGGTCGGTCACAAGCTCGGTGAGTTCGTTCCGACCAGAAAGTTCGGCGGACATACCGAAGAAGACAAGAAGGCCAAGTAAGGAGGAGAAAAACAATGGAAGTAAAAGCAACTGCTAAAAACGTTCGTTTGACTCCGCGTAAAGTCAGACTGGTCCTGGATCTGATCAGAGGAAAGGATCTCAAGGAAGCCAAGGCCATCCTGAAGTTCACCCCGCGTGCTGCTTCAGGCGCAGTCGCCAAGGTGCTCGATTCCGCAGCCGCCAACGCGACAAACAATCATAACCAGGTCGAAGACAAGCTGTATGTCAAGGCCTGCTGGGCTGACGAAGCCCGGACCCTGAAGCGCTGGATGCCCAGAGCCAAGGGTTCAGCATCACAGATCTTAAAGCGTTCAAGCCACATCACCGTTGTGGTTGACGAGAGGGAATAGGAGGAAAGTTATGGGTCAGAAAGTATCACCGGTAGGAATGCGCGTAGGTGTCATCCGTGATTGGGAATCCAGATGGTTCGCTGAAAAAGAATACGGCGATCTGCTGCAGGAAGACATCAAGATCCGTAAGTACCTGTTCGCCAAGCTGAAGGATGCCGCTGTAAGCCGCATCGAAATCGAAAGAAAGGGCACTTCCGATGTTGAAATCATCATCAGAACCGCCCGTCCCGGCGCCATCATCGGAACCAACGGTGAGACCGTCGAGGAAATCAAGAAGTATCTTGTCAAGCTGACCGCCGGCAAGAAGGTCAACATCAAGGTCGTTGAGATCGCCAACCCCGATCTGGACGCCCACATCGTTGCCAGACAGATCGCCGATCAGCTGGAAGCCAGAGCTTCCTTCAGAACCGCTCAGAAGAGAGCCATCCAGAAGACCATGAGATCCGGTGCCAAGGGCATCAAGACCTCCGTCGGCGGAAGACTCGGCGGCGCTGACATCGCCAGAAGCGAAGGCTATTCCGAAGGTGTCGTTCCTCTGCATACCATCAGAGCCGACATCGACTTCGCCGTTGAAAAGGCCAAAACCACCTACGGTGTTCTGGGCGTCAAGGTCTGGATCTGCCGCGGTGAGGTCCTGAAGGGCGAAATGGTCAAGGAACCGGAAGCTCCGAAGTACAGCGCTCCGAGAAATGACCGCAGAAGAAACAACAACAACCGCGGCGACCGCCTGAATTACAGAAGAGAAGGCGCTCCCGCACCGAAGGCTGAAAACGCCCCGGTAGAGAAGAAGGAGGCAGCTGAAAATGTTAGTGCCTAAGAGAACTAAGTACAGAAGACCTCACAGAGTTTCATACGAAGGCAAGACCAAGGCCGGCAGAGACGTCGCATTCGGCGAATACGGCCTGGTAGCCGAAGAGGGCGCCTACATCACCAATAACCAGATCGAGGCTGCCCGTATCGCCATGACGCGTTACATGAAGCGTGATGGTAAAGTCTGGATCAAGATCTTCCCGCACATGGCCAAGACCAAGAAGCCTCTGGAAGTCCGTATGGGCTCCGGTAAGGGCGCACCGGATGGCTGGGTAGCTGTTGTCCAGGCCGGCAGAGTATTATTCGAAGTCGGTGAAGTCAGCGAAGAGATCGCCAGAGAAGCACTGCGTCTGGCATCCCACAAGCTGCCGATCAAGACCCGCTTCGTCAAGAGAGGACAGGAGGCTAAGCAGTAATGGAAAGAATGAAGGAAATCCGCGATCTCAGCGATGCTGAACTGGTAAAGCAGATCGACAGCCTGAAGGAAGAATTATTCGACCTTCGCTTCAAGCAGGCCACCGGCGTGCTTGAGAATCCTGCCCGCATCAGAGAGATCCGCAAGACGATCGCGCGCATCAAGACCGTTCAGACCGAGCGTCTGAGCAGAGCTTAAAAGGAGCTGTAATTATGGAAGAAAGAACTAGCCGCAAGGTTTACAGAGGTACAGTCGTATCCACCAAGATGGACAAGACGATCGTTGTCGAAACTGGAACTTCCAGAAGACACTCCATCTATGGCAAACGCGTCAAGTACACCAAGAAATTCTATGCTCACGATGAAAACAACGAAGCCCAGCTGGGTGACGTTGTCGAAATCATGGAAACCAGACCTTTATCAGCAATGAAGCGTTTCCGCTTACTCAAGGTTGTTGAGAAGGCCAATGCGTAAGGAGGTAACTGTTAATGATTCAGAATGAAAGTAGATTAAGAGTTGCCGACAATACCGGCGCCAAGGAACTGCTGGTCATCCGCTGCTTAGGCGGAAGCCGCAGAAGATCCAGCTCCGTCGGTGATGTCGTAGTCTGCACTGTCAAGTCAGCTACGCCTAACGGAACCGTTCATAAGAGCGACGTTGTCAAGGCTGTCATCGTCAGGACCACTTACCCCGTCAGAAGGGAAAACGGCACCTACATCAGATTCGACGACAACGCTGCCGTCATCATCAAGGATGACAAGTCACCGGTCGGTACGCGTATCTTCGGACCGGTTGCCCGTGAAGTAAGGGAAGCCGAGTACACCAAGATCGCTTCGCTCGCCAGTGAAGTATTATAGGAGGAACTTTATATGAAGATCAAAAAAGGTGATAAAGTTCAGGTCATTGCCGGCAAGGACAAGGGCATTACCGGTGAAGTATTGGCGGTTTATCCCGATACTCACAAGGTAGTTGTCGAAGGCGTCAACATTCTCAAGAAGCATGTCAGACCTTCCCAGGCCAACCCCGAGGGCGGCATTCAGAGCCAGGAAGCTCCTATCGATGTCTCCAACGTCATGGCATACGACACCAAGGCCAAGAAGGCCGGCAGAGTCGGATATGTCTTTGAAGGCGGAGAAAAGGTCAGAATCAACAAGAAGTCCGGCAACAAGATCAAGGACGCTAAGAAATAAGAAGGGAGAGTAAGATGAACCGTTTACAGAAGAAATACAAAGACGAGATCGTCAAGCAGTTAACTGACAAGTTCAATTACACTACCGTCATGCAGTGTCCGAAGCTGGTCAAGATCGTTGTCAACATGGGCGTCGGCGATGCCATCAGCAACCCGAAGGCCATGGAAGAAGCTGTTGAAGAGCTGACAACCATTACCGGTCAGAAGCCGGTCATTACCAAGGCCAAGAAGTCAATTGCCAACTTCAAGCTCAGAGAGGGCATGGAGATCGGCTGCAAGGTCACCCTGAGAGGTGAGAGAATGTACGACTTCTTCGACAAGCTGGTCAACATCGCCTTACCGCGGGTCAGAGACTTCCACGGTGTCAGCAGAACCGCCTTCGACGGCAGAGGCAACTATACTCTGGGCGTCAAGGAACAGCTGATCTTCCCCGAAGTCAACTACGATAAGGTCGCCATCGTCAGAGGCATGGACATCGTCATCGTAACCACTGCCCCGACAAATGAAGAGGCATATGCTCTGCTGGAAGCCTGCGGTATGCCTTTCGCAAAGTAGGAGGTCAAGAACAATGGCAAAGAAATCAATGATTATCAAGTCAAACAGAACGCCGAAATTCTCCAGCCGGGCTTACACCAGGTGTGAGAGATGCGGAAGACCTCATTCAGTCTTAAGAAAATACAAATTATGCCGTATCTGCTTCCGTGAATTAGCCTACCAGGGCGAGATTCCGGGCGTCAGAAAGGCCAGCTGGTAAAGGAGGAAAGACAAAATGGCATTTACAGATCCAATCGCCGATATGTTCACACGTATCAGAAACGCTGTTGGGGCTAAGCATGACAGTGTAGTAGTTCCTTCCAGCAAAGAAAAAGTCGAAATCGCCAAGATCCTCAAGCAGGAGGGTTACATCACCGATTACGTCGTTGACGGCGATCTCAAGAAGAACATCGTGATCACCCTGAAATACGGTGCCCACGGTGAAAAGGTCATCAGCGGTATCAAGCGCATTTCCAAGCCGGGCTTAAGAGTTTACGCCCAGGCTGCCAAGATGCCCAGAGTCCTCAACGGCTTAGGCATTGCCATCGTCTCTACCTCCAAGGGTATCATGACCGGCAAGGAAGCCAAGGCTCAGAAAGTCGGCGGCGAAGTTATCGCCTACGTTTGGTAAAAAACGGAAAGGAAAAGACAAAATATGTCACGTATCGGAAATAAGACGATTACCATTCCTGCAGGTGTTGAACTGTCAGTATCTGAAGGCAATGAGGTGACTGTTAAGGGCTCAAAGGGCACCTTGACTCGCCATTTCGACCCGCGGATGGAAATCAAAGTTGAAGACGGCGTCATTACCGTCAAGCGTCCCAATGAGGAAAAGCATGTCAAACAGTTACACGGAACCACCAGAGCCCTGCTCAACAACATGGTCGTCGGTGTGTCCGAAGGATTCAAGAAAGAACTGGTCATTACCGGTGTCGGTTACAGAGCCGCTGTGGAAAACAACGTCCTGACCCTGAATATGGGCTACTCCCACCCGGTAGTAATCAAGGCCGAGCCCGGTCTGACGATCGAATGCCCGAAACCGCAGGAGATCATCGTCAGCGGTATCGACAAGCAGAGAGTCGGCGAATTAGCCGCCAACATCAGAGCTGTCAGAAAGCCTGAGCCGTACAAGGGCAAGGGCATCGCCTACAAGGGTGAGCACATCCGCCGTAAGGAAGGCAAGACTGCCGCAGCCAGCAAGTAGGAAAGGAGATAGATGAAGAATGATTAAAAACGCATTAAGAAATGAAGAAAGAATTCGTCGTCATGCTCGCGTCCGTACTAAGGTAGCAGGCACTGCCGAATGTCCGCGTCTGAACGTCTTCCGTTCCAACGCCAACATTCACGCTCAGATCATCGATGATGTCGCCGGTAAGACTCTGGTCGCCGCCAACTCCGTCGAGATGAAGCTGGCCAAGGGCGGCAACATCGAGGCCGCCAAGCAGGTCGGCAAGAAGATCGCTGAAAGAGCTCTGGAAAAGGGCATCAAGGAAGTCGTATTCGACCGTGGCGGCTACGCCTATCACGGCAGAGTACAGGCCCTGGCTGACGCAGCCAGAGAAGCCGGACTGGAATTCTAGGAGGAAGGCAAATGTCAGAATTAGTTGAAAACAAAGTCGTAAATGAAGCTGAAGCTGCTGCTCCTCAGACAGAAGCCAGAAACGAAGAGCGCAGAGGCGGCGATCGCCGCAATAACGACCGCAGAGGCGGTCCGCGCAGAGATAACGACAGAAGAGGAAGAAGACCCGAACGTCCGGAAAAGGAATTCGAGGAAAGAGTCGTTAAGATCAACCGCATCACCAAGGTCGTCAAGGGTGGCCGCAGAATGAGATTCGCAGCCCTGGTCGTCGTCGGTGATAAGAAGGGCCGTGTCGGTTTCGGTACCGGTAAGGCCAAGGAAGTTCCCGATGCCATCAGAAAGGCAACGGAAGCTGCCACCAAGAACGTCTTCAAGGTCAAGCTGGTAGGAACAACCTTACCGCATGAGACAGTCGGCGAATACGGCGCTGCCAAGGTCGTCATCCGTCCCGCCGCTGACGGTACCGGCGTTATCGCCGGCGGTCCGGTCAGAGCGGTGCTGGAGCTGGCCGGTGTCAGCAACATCCTCTCCAAGTGTCTCGGTTCAAGGACTCCGATCAATCTGGTCAGAGCTACCTGCAACGGACTGAAGAACATGAAGTCCCTGGAACAGGTTTCCGAACTTCGCGGTCTGGAAGCCAGGCAGGTCCGCTACTAGGAGGTATTGATTTATGAAGTTACATGAATTACAGTATACCGAAGGTTCACGCAAGGATTCCTTCCGCCTCGGCCGCGGCCAGGGTTCCGGAAACGGCAAGACTGCCGGCAAGGGAGCCAAGGGCCAGAAGGCCAGAAGCGGCGGCGTCCGCAAGGTCGGCTTTGAAGGCGGTCAGACTCCGCTGGCAAGACGCTTACCGAAGCGCGGATTCACTAACTTTACTCGTAAAGAGTACGCAATTGTTAACCTGGAACAGCTCAACAGATTCGCGGAAGGCACGGAAGTTACTCCCGCCCTGCTGCATGACACTGGACTGGTTAAGAATCTTAAGGACGGATTGAAAGTATTAGGCGTAGGCGAACTGGAGAAGAAGCTGACCATCAAGGCCAACAAGTTCTCAAAATCAGCCGTTGCGTTAATTGAAAAAGCAGGCGGCAAAGCTGAGGTGATCTGATATGATCAAAACCGTCATCTCCTTATTCAAGAATAAGGAAATACGCAGAAAGATCCTGTTTACCCTGGCAATGCTGTTCGTCTTCCGTCTGGGAGCGGCCATCACCCTGCCGGGGGTAAACCCGGATAAGCTCATCAGCGGACTGTCAGACAACTCTCTGGTAGCCATGATGAACATCCTGGGTGCCGGTAGCTGGCAGACCTTCTCCATCTTCTCGATGGGTGTCGGTCCGTACATTACTGCCAGCATCGTCATCGAACTGCTGGCCATGGATGTCATCCCGTCTCTTACCGAGATGGCCAAGGAAGGTCAGAAGGGCCGTCAGAAGATGGACAAGATCACCCGTTATCTCGCGGTGGTTCTGGCCTTCGTTCAGGCATACACCCTGACCCTGACTTTCGACAAGTCCTACGGCATCCTGAACAACAGCTCGGTCTCAACCTATCTGTACTGCGCCACCATCCTGGCCGCCGGCTCGTTCGCGCTGGTGTGGATCGGTGACCGCATCGCGGCCTTCGGTATCGGCAACGGCATCTCCATGATCATCTTCGCCGGTATCGTCGCCAACCTTCCGTATCAGTTCTACTCCTCATTCATGACGCTGGTAGACCTGAGCGCGGAAAGCTCCGTGGTATTCCAGGGCATCATCAAGTTCCTGTTATTGGTAATCGTCTACGTTGCCATCATCATTCTGGTCATCTTCACTGACACCGCTCAGCGTAAGATCCCGATCCAGTACTCCTCCTCTTCCAACAGAGGCGGCAGAAGAGACATCAACGTATTACCGCTCAAGATCAACAGTGCCTCTGTCATACCCGTCATCTTCGCTTCCACCATCATGGTGGCTCCGAAGACCATCATGACGCTGATCTCCAACCTGAAGAACTTCAAGGCTACCGACTTCACCAACAAGCTGGTTGACTTCTTCGACTTCATCGCCGACTTTACCAAGCCGGGCGGACTGATCATCTACGTCATCCTGATTTACGCTTTCACCTTCTTCTACACCAACCTCCAGGTTGATCCGGAGAAGATCAGCGAAAATCTCAACAAGTCCGGAGCTTACATTCCGGGCATCAGACCGGGAGCGGAAACCAAGCAGTACGTTTCCAAGGTGCTTAACCGCATCACCGTTCTCGGCGCGTTATTCCTCTGTTTCATCGCTGCCTTACCGTATCTGCTCAGCATGTTTACGGACATCCCCAGCACCATTACCATCGGTGGTACCAGTATCATCATCGTAGTCGGTGTCGCTCTTGAAACAGTCAAGGATCTGGAAGACCAGTTAACTCAGAAGGAATACAAGGGCTTCATGAAGAGGTAATTGTATGCTGAAGATGTTGATTATGGGTCCGGCCGGTGCCGGCAAGGGTACGATGTCAGAAATGATCTGTGCCCAGTATCAGGTACCGCACATTTCTACCGGAGACATGTTCCGGGAAGAACTTAAACTTAACACTCCTCTGGGACAGCAGGCTCAAAGCTACATGAGCCAGGGTCTGCTCGTCCCGGACGAGGTGACTATTGCGATGGTGAAGAACCGTCTGCAGCGCGATGACTGCGCCAACGGCTACCTCCTGGACGGCTTCCCGAGAAGTCTGCCGCAGGCGATCGCCATCAGCGACCTGGACATCGACGCCGTTCTCAATCTGAAGATCGACGAGCAGCTGCTGATCGACCGGATCGTGGAAAGACGGCTGTGCCGCAACTGCGGAGCCATTTACAACCGCATCAGCCTCCCCAGCAAAGTTGAGGGCGTGTGCGATGAATGCGGCGGTGAGCTCTATCAGCGCAGCGACGACACCTATGAGGCACTCAGAGTAAGACTGGATTCGTATCATAACGAGACCCAGGCCGCGGTCGATTACTTCCGCGACAAGGGACTGGTATATGATATCGACGCCGGCCAGGCAATAGAAGATGTGTTTAAGGACATCCAGACAGCCCTGGCTGAAGTAAAGGGGGAAGAGAAGTAGAAGATGTCAGATAAAAGCGATGTTATTGAAGTAGAGGGCGTTGTTGAAGATACTCTTCCCAACGCGCAGTTTAAGGTGAAACTGCCGAATGGACACACCATACTGGCCCACGTTTCCGGTAAAATCCGCATGAACTACAT
>JAFRZA010000022.1 GCA_017442805.1 Erysipelotrichaceae bacterium | reverse complement strand
CTTCCAGCCAGGGTCAGGAATCCTACACCGAGACCTTCATGTACTTCAGCACTCCGGAAGACGGCGCTCGTTACACCAAGGGTTGGTTCAAGGTTGTCCCGGGTTACTATCTGCACGAGGGCAAGTACGAGGATGGCGACAACTACTGGTACTATGCTGATGGCAAGGGCCACATCGTTGCTTCCGAGATCAAGACCATCAAGTCCAAGAAGTATCTGTTCGACAACTACGGCCGCATGAAGAAGGGCCTGCAGTTCGTTGACTTCGGTGCTCCGGACGAGACCAAGGCTGTTGCCGGCGTTTACGCTGATGATGACTACGGCAAATACAGCTCTGACTTCTACGGCTATGACACCGAGGATAACTTCGATGCTACCGCCAAGGCTCTGGCTTCCAAGCTGCAGAGCGGTGAAGTCGCATTCATGTTCTTCTCCAACGACGAGGATCATGACGGCTCCATGAAGACCGGCAAGCAGTCCATCAACATCGACGGCGATACCTTCACCTTCAAGTTCTACACCTCCGGTGCTAGAAAGGGCCAGGGCATCAGCGGCGTCGACGACAAGAAGATCTACATGGGCGGCAAGATGATCGCAGCTGACGCTGACGAGAAGATCAACTTCTACGTAACCGATGCTTACACCGGCTCTGATTTCGAGATCGGCGAGAAGGTCACTGTTGCTAAGCTCCTCAAGGCTCACATCCTGAAGAAGGATTCCTCCTATGACAAGAAGGACGAGACCAAGTACATCATGGATACTTCCGTGATGACCGATAAGGAATTCGCTGAGAGCTTCGTCTGCGTCAACCACTCTGGTACCATCCTGACCAGCGGCACCAAGAAGGACGGCGACGACTACAAGATCCACCTTGCAAAGGTCGCCGGCGGCGCAACCATCAACGGCAAGGTCATTGCCAGCGCAACCATCAGCGACGTTATCCTTAAGTAATTTCACTGCAACCGGTAAAAAAAGTTGCTCTTAAATGAAATACTAATTGCGGCAGGCAGGGGACCGAAAGGTCCCCTGTTTGTTTTGTTCATCACATGCTGATTTGTTGCTTTCACACTCATCCTGTGTTATGATGTTCATAATTCTCAACAATTAATATTTTTTGAACATCACAGCTTTCACGCTGCGATCCGGGAGACTGAACAATGGACAGGACCGCTTATCTTCTCCGGGAGCTTCTGGAGCACCCGGACATCACCCAGCGCGCGCTGGCTGACAAAATGTACCTTTCCCTGGGGGGCGTCAACGCCCTCTTTTCCTCTGCCGCAAAGGAAGGTCTGATCGATATCTCCTCTGCCGGCACCGGTGGACGCAGGGCTTCTGTCACAGAGGCAGGGCTCGTTTACCTGAAACCTTTCCGCATGGACGGCGCTGTCATCATGGCAGCGGGCTTCGGTTCCCGCTTCCGCCCTCTTACCTTTGACACCCCGAAGGGTCTTTTAAAGGTTCTGGGCGAGCGGATGCTGGAGCGGCAGATCCGGCAGCTTCACGAGGCCGGGATCACCGACATCACCCT
>JAFRZA010000021.1 GCA_017442805.1 Erysipelotrichaceae bacterium | reverse complement strand
AGTACATTGACTATTACAACAACAGACGGATCCAGAAGAAAACAAAATGGATGCCTCCTGCGTTATTCAGGAGCACATCCATCTGTAATTCTGTGATATAGTCTGATTAATTATTTGGTCCAGGATTCTGGGTACATATCACGGCTGACCGGGTTTATCTTACTGAATGATCAGTTCAGGATTATTTTCTCTAGACGATCTCCAGGATGCCGTAATCGCCGTCTTCTCTCTTGTACATGACGGAAACGATCTTGGTATCGGCGTCACGGTAGACGAAGAAGTTGTGATCCATCAGCTCCATCTGCATGATGGCGTCCTCGGAATCAAGATCTTCGATGATGACTCTCTTGACTCTCTTGACCTTCTCTTCTTCCTCAAAGCCGCCTTCCTCGATGAAGGTCTTGGCGAGCTTCTCGCGGTGTCTTCTGCTCAGCCTGCCCTTCTGGCCGCGCAGCTGGGATTCAAGTTTCTCAATTGATTTATCAATGGCGTCGCGGATGTCGTGGTCAATGACCTCGGATCTCAGGAAGCCTACCTTGGATGGAATCGTCACCTCCAGCTTAATGTCGTTACCATGTCTTTTAACCATTGCCTGGGCAGTGGTCGCGTCATCAATGAGCAGATACTTCTCAATCAGAGCGAGCTTTTCACTGATGATTTCCTCGGTGTCCTTCGACACGCTCAAATCCTTGGCATAAACATTTACTTTCATATATTTTTCCTCCCATAGTCTCAAGGACTATTTATCTTCCGTGATTTCACTCAGCCAGCTGAGTACCTTGTAGAGCGAATAGGAATCCAGTCCGCAGTACTTGTACAGCTGTTCAAAGTATGTTTCCCGGTCCTTGAGGTCATCGCAGGCCTCCAGGAGCCGGTGGATCTCCACGGCTTCAATGCCGTTGGAGACGTCAAGATCGTGATAGGAATGATGGCTGTCGACCATTTCCTCGATCACCTTCAATGTGAATGATCCCCGCATGCGGGTATCGTAGACCAGGCCGCTGATGAACGGGTCAGCCAGATCGACCAGCCTCTCATTGACCGCGTTGAGTCTTTCAGCGTATTCGGGATACAGCGCGGCGAATTCCGAAATCCTGATCTTCTCGGCGCCCTTGGCATTATAGGCGAAGACGCTTCCTTCCTCGGGCAGATTCTTCAGCATCGATTCAACCAGGGTGCGCCGGCAGTCGCCTTCACCGACATACTGGTAATGTTTCAGTTCGTTTCCGTCCCAGACATGCAGCGAGTACTGGAAGACGCTGACATCCAGCGGCTTCATGCCGTCAAACGGCGGAATGGGATAAAGGTCCCACTCAAAGTCCAGAAAGGACAGGGGGAAGTGAACGTTCTTACTGAGCCACTGTCTTACCAGGGCCTTTTCGCAGTACAGTCCGCCGTTGCGGTCGGCCATGATCTGGGCATACTGTACCCGGCTTCCCTCCAGACGGCTGCTGTCGGCGTCCTTAAGATAACGGATGCCGTCTGCCCACATGTCGCGCTTGTATTGCGAGGATACCAGGGTGAGGATGCTGTTGTCTTCGGTGATGACTTCATCGGGGAAACAGGTCTCGTAGAACTGGCAGCGGCTGCGTCCGGAACACTTTCCGCCATGAACCGCTTCCTCGTCAGTGAAGTCACGCATCTGCCTGGTGATTTCCTCCAGATCGGCGTCCAGAGACAGGACATGCTCGAGAATGGTATTCTCGCGGTAATGGTCGGCGATCTTCCAGAGTTTCTGATGGTCGGTTCTTCCCCTGCGGACGTAGTCGGGGTTGAGATGGATGATGAACATGTCATCGACCGCGATGCCGATCTTCGCCAGCACTTCAAATTCATAGCGCAGCGCGCTGAATTCCTCAGTGCTCACAAACGGTGACAAAAGGATCGAATACAGCATGGCGTGGCCGTCGGCGCAATACATCAGCGGAACCTTGATGCGCAGATCACAGGCTTCGAAGCGGCCTCTGAACAGCCAGGGCGACTGCTTCAGCAGCGCCAGGGAATCTTCATTGGTCTGATTGGTGGTGCCGGTGACATAGTTTTCGATGCCCAGCCGTGCGGCTACGGAAGCGCAGACGTCTTCAGTGATGTTGTAATAGGCAAACCGGCTGGTCTCGTTTTTTCTCGATAGGCTGAAAAGACGATGGCAGCGGTTATACTTCCTGATATCGGTAATATGAAATTTACTCTTTAAACGTGTATCCATGATTATATAAAAATCCCCCATGACTTATAAAAAGCCACAGAGGAGTCTAACTACAGAATTTCTTCTTTTAGAGGTTTTGCAGCCTTAAATACAATGGCTTTTCTGGCAGGAACTTCTACCTTTTCTTTCGTTTTCGGGTTGATACCTACGCGGGGTTTTCTCTCAACAACACTTAACTTGCCCACATGCTTAAGATAAACGCTGTTGCCATTTTTGAGCTCTTCACCAATTAATTCAGAAAGATAATCCACATAGTTCTGGGCTGCCTTCTTGGTAATGTCGAAATGTTCGGACATTCTCTCGGCAAGATCCCTGTTGCTTTGCTTGTCTTCCATAAGAGCAACTCCTTTACACCCTTATTCTACCATAGGGGGAGCCGGTGAACAACTGTTTTAGTTTTTCTTTCTGGCGATTATCCTGATCGGGTTTCCGGTGAATTCGAAGGCGTCGCGCAGTTTGTTTTCCAGATAGCGGCGGTAGGAGAAGTGAAGCAGATCCTCGTCATTGACAAACAGAACGAAGGTCGGCGGAGCAACGGCTACCTGAGAGGCATAGTTGATTTTCAGCTTTTTGCCGTTATGAGCCGGAGGCGGCGTGGTGATCTGAGCGTCGGAGATGACTTCGTTTAACAAAGCGGTGGAAACGCGCTGCTGAGCGTAGTCATAGACCTCATCGATCAGCGGGAAGATGGTCTGTACGCGGGCTCTGGTCAGCGCCGAAACGAAGCAGATCGGCGCGTAGTCCAGATAGACGAACTCGTTCCTGATCTTCTTGGTGACTTCGTCCATGGTGTACTGGTCCTTTTCCACGGCGTCCCACTTGTTGTAGACGATGATGATGCCCTTGCCGGCTTCATGAGCGTAGCCGGCCACGTGCTTGTCCTGTTCGTTGATTCCCGCGGAACCGTCCAGTATAAACAGCACGACATCGCTTTCATCGATGGCCTTCATGGCCCGCATTACCGAGTACTTCTCAATGTTTTCGTAGATCTTGCCCTTCTTGCGGATGCCGGCGGTGTCAATGGCGACATAGTGTTTGCCGTCGCGCTCAAAAGGCGTATCGATGGCGTCTCTGGTCGTTCCCTCGATGTCGGAAACGATGACGCGCTGCTGATTGAGCATGGCGTTGACCAGGGAGCTCTTTCCCACATTGGGACGGCCGATGACCGCGAAGGTGATCATGCCGGCGTATTCCCTGAGCTGGCGTCCTTCGAAGGAATCGACGATCGCGTCCATCAGATCGCCGATTCCGATGCCGTGCACGCCGCTGACGGGAAGCGGATCGCCCAGACCTAAAGAATAGAATTCATAGATTCCGTCCTTCTGAGCTATGTCATCGACTTTATTGACAGCCAGAATGACCTTCTTGTTGCTCTTCTTGAGCATTCTGGCAATGTACATGTCATCACTTGTTACGCCTTCCCTGACGTCGGTGATCATGACGATCGTATCGGCTTCCTCGACGGCAATGTCGACCTGTGCTCTGATCTCTATCTGAAAAGGTTGATCAGCGATCTGAATGCCACCGGTGTCGATGACATTGAAACTCCTGGTCAACCATTCACACTTACCGTAAATACGATCTCTGGTAACCCCCGGCGTGTCCTCGACGATGGCGACTCTTTCGCCGATCATCCGGTTGAACACCGTGGATTTTCCGACATTGGGACGGCCGACTATTGCAACTGTTCCCATCAGCATAAAGAATTACTCCTCAATGAATCTTTCCGCCAGCCTCATGACTTCGTCAACGACTTCCTGTCTGCTCATGTCCGATGAATCGATCAGAATGGCATCCTTGGCCTGTCTTAAGGGTGAGTACTTGCGGTGGGTATCCTGATAGTCCCTGGCAACGATCTCGTTCTTCAGGGTCTGCAGATCAGAATTAAGTCCCTTTTCCTTGTTTTCCAGATATCTTCTCTTGGCTCTGGCCTCAACGGAAGCGGTCAGATAGATCTTCAGTTCCGCGTTGGGCAGCACCACCGTTCCGATATCGCGTCCGTCCATTACGTAGCCCTTCTCCGAAGCGATCTTCTGCTGGAGCTTGACCAGAAATTCACGGACGGTCTTCTTAGTAGATACGTTGGAAGCCATCATGGAGATCTCATCAGTCCGGATGCGCAGGCTGACGTCCTCATCATTGAGGTACACCCGGCCTTCGTCATCGATTCTGATGTCGATGTCCTTAAGGGCTTTCTTCAGTTTCTTTTCGTTATTAATATCAATATCGTCATTAACGACTTTCAAAGCCACACAACGATACATGGCACCCGTGTCAAGGTGCTTATATCCCAGACGTTCACAAAGTTCCCGGGCAACCGTGCTCTTTCCGGAAGCACTCGGTCCATCAATAGCAATATTGATACGCATACCTTAAATCAGTCCTCTCTCCTGAGCGAACCAGTAGCCGATGACCAGCAGGAAGGCAAACAGCAGAAGGATAAGCAGGGTCAGTACGAAGTTGAGGACCTTGTTGGTCTTGGTCATTGAGCTGTTGGCGTCATTGATCTCGTTTTCGTATTCAGACATCTGCAGCTTGAGCTGCTTGGTCTGCTCTGCCATCTCTTCTCTGAGTTCGCGTTCCGTATGGAGCTGCTGTGTCAGTTCGCTGACGGTTTCCGGATCGTCGTAGTAGACCGGCTGGTCGACTTCGTTGGCCGGATAGTATTCCGGTTCCTTCATGGGCTGCGGCTCGGGCTGATAGGCCGGCTCCTCAGTCTTTTCGGTGAAGTCGTAATCGTTCAGATCCATCTGCGAGATGGCCTTAGCGATGTCATCGATGCTGGTATCATCATCTTCCAGTGAGAAACTGGCCTGAACGTTTTCTTCTTTTTTCTCTTCGCTTAATTCCGGAACATTGTCAAGAATCTCGTTGATGGAGTTGAAGAACTTGTCGTCTTCAAGATCATCGTCGGCGAAGCTGTATGATTCCTCTTCGACCGGCTGTTCAGCCTTTACTTCCTCAGCGGCGGGCTGAACGGGCTCTTCGACGGCCGGCTGTACTTCCGCAGGCTGCTCGACGGCCGGTTCCTCGATGATTTCGGTTTCCGCGTTGAGTGCGTCAAGCTGACCGAGGGTCTGTTCGATGTCGAACATGTCAATGTCCTCGCTTACCGGCTCCTCAAAGATGACGGGAACTTCTTCCTCGACGGGAGGCAGTTCATCTTCAATGGTGATTTCCGGAATGATTTCCGGCTGTTCTTCAACCGGCTGCTCGATGACAGGCTCCTCGATGACAGGCTCCTCGATGACGGGCTCCTCGATAACGGGCTCCTCAATGACCGGTTCTTCGACGATTGGCTGTTCGATAACCGGTTCTTCGATGACCGGTTCTTCGATCACAGGCTGTTCGACAGCGGTCTTTTCCCCGGCAGGTTCGCTGACGGCCGGGATGGCGACCATTTCCTTCTCCTCAAGGAACAGTGACGGAATGCTTTCGTTGTTGTAGACAACGTAGCCGTTGTAGTGTCCTTCGGAGATGCTGGGGCCGGCAGGCTGTTCGGGTTCCTCAGACTTCTGAGGCTCAGCAGGCTGCTGATACGGGTTGACCGTCTCAGGAGTGCCGTAGTCAATGGTGATGCTGGGTTTTTCTTCCAGTTCCTTGACAATGCTGTCGGCATAGCTGGCCGGACTTACCGGTGCGCTTGCCGGATTCTTCATCTGCGGCATGACGATGGTCGGCTTGATCAGCTCTTCAGTCGACTGAACGGCCGGCTGTTCTACTGTCGGCTGTGCTGCCGGAGTTTCGGCGACCACCAGCGGTCCTTCGTCAATGACGAAACTGGCGGGTTCGGCCGGTCTGACTTCGATTTCCTTCTTTTCAACCTTAGCTACCGGAGCAACGCTTTCCACAACGGAGCTGACCGGGCTGACAGGCTGAACGTTCTTGGGTTCAACAACGGTCTGTGCCACTACTTCCTTGACTTCAGCAACCGGCTCGGGCTTTACTTCCGCCACGATCTCTTCGACCTTTTCCTCAATAACCGGTTCTGCAGGCTGAACAGGTGCCGGTTCGGCGACAGGCTGTTCAACAGGCTGCTGGACAGGTTCCTGAACGGGCTGTGCAGGCTGGAAGGCAGGCTGAACGGGCTGCTGTACAGGTTCCTGAACGGGCTGTGCAGGCTGGAAGGCGGGCTGGACAGGCTGCTGGACAGGTTCCTGAACGGGCTGAGCGGGATTTATATACTGCTGCGGCATGACCGGCTGACCGGGGTATCCGGGCTGAACATACTGAGGAGCCTGAGGATACTGACCGGCAACGACATACTGATTGGGTGCCGCATAAGGCTGGCCGGGATACTGACCCTGAGGTACGTATCCGGGCTGGACATACTGTCCGTTTACGACATAAGGCTGGCCGGGAACCGGCTGAACAGCCTGATAGGGCTGCTGGGTGTAGGGCTGGGCTGGATTGACATACTGCTGAGGCGCAGCGGTCTGTTCAACAGGCTGCTGAACCGGTGAAGGCATGGCCGGCTGAGCCGGGATCTTGCCTGAAGGAACGCCGTTGACATAGTTTTCGACGCCTTCGGTCGGCTTGGCGGCCGGTTTCGGTTCGGCGGGCATTACTCCGAAGTTGGCATCCAGGGAACGGAGAAAATCTTCATGTTCCTGAAGTAATCTGCTGTAATCGGATGTATTGTATAAACTTCCGGCTCCGCTGCCGGGTGTATTATCGCCAAATGAACTGGCGTCTGTAGACTGTACGGTGTCTGCGACGGTATTGCTGCTGTCGATTGCTTCACCTGAATATTCGCTGGGCGTCATGCCCGTACGCAGATTCTGGTAACGGTCGAGTCTGCTTCTCCCTTTCATAATCAATCCTCCCAATTTTCCCGGAACAGCTTACGCTCTTCCGCAATATTTGCCATCAGCTGTGCTGATTATTAACATTTCTCCCTGTTTGATGAACAGGGGAACCTTGATCTGCCAGCCTGTTTCCAGGACGGCGTTCTTCAGTGCGGCGGTAGCCGTATCACCTTTTACGGCTTCTTCCGCTTCAATGACTTCCAGTTCGACCTTGTCCGGCAGGATGATGCCGAGAATCTCGCCCTTGTACTGAATGACCCAGATGTTGCCCTGCGGTCTCAGGAAGTTGAGTTCCCATTTCAGCCTGCTCTTCTCGATCTCGATCTGATCGTAGGTATCGGTGTCCATGAACACCAGAGCTTCGCCTTCGTCATACAGGTACTGCATTTCCCGTTTCTCGATGTCGGCCTCTTCGACCTTGTCGCCTCCGGTAAACGTGACGTCCTTGATGGTCCCGCTGCGCAGGTCCTTGACGTGAACCTTTACCACCATCTGACGCATTGCCGTCTTGTTAAGAATGGTGGATAAGGTCTGATATATGTTACCTTCATATTCGAAAGCTGTTCCCGGTTTCAAGTCGTTGACAATAATCAATCAAATCACTCCTTCTGTCATTATATTCGACGCAAAAACAAATCACGGAAATGATTGCTACTTTATATTATAACAAACTCTTAATTTTTCACAAATATTTATTTTCACGTTTTTTTCAACAGACTGTAGTGTTCTGTCTATTCTACGATCCGGATATGAAGCTCGTCAAGCTGCTTCTGATCGACGGTGGTCGGAGCGTCCGACATCGGGTCCTTGGCGGAGGCGTTCTTCGGGAAGGCGATGACGTCTCTCAGGCTTTCCGAGCCGGTCAGGATCATGGCTACCCGGTCCAGGCCCAGAGCCAGACCGCCGTGCGGCGGAGTTCCGTACTTCAGGGCGTCAATGAAGAAACCGAAGCGGTTCTCGATTTCTTCCTTTGACAGCGAGAGGATCTCGAACATCTTTTCCTGCATGTCGCAGTCGTAGATCCTCAATGAGCCGCCGCCCAGTTCATAGCCGTTGAGGACGATGTCGTAGGCGTAGCTTCTGACCTTCAGCGGATCGCTTTCCAGCAAGTCCAGGTCCTCATCATGAGGTCTGGTGAAGGGGTGATGGACGGAATAGTAGCGGCCGTCTTCCTCGGAGTATTCCAGTAACGGGAAGTCGACGATCCACAGGAAGTCGAATGTCGAGGGATCGTAGAGCTTCAGGGTCTTGCCGAAATAGCTTCTTAAGGCGCCTAAAGCAGTTGAAGCCTTGATCCAGTTGCCGGAGACCATCAGTACCAGCTGATTGTCCTGCAGATGCAGTCTTTCCTTAAGGCCTTCAATTTCCTTTTCGGAGAAGAACTTGACCGGAGAGCCTTCCAGGATGCCATTTACGTACTTGCATACTACCAGACCCCTGGCGCCGTTCTTCCTGGCCAGGTCGGTCAGCTTGTCGGTATCCTTGCGGGAATAACCGTCGGCACCGTCAATGACCAGTGCCTTGATGGTACCGTCTTCCTTCAGTCCTTCCTCAAAGGCCTTGAATTCTGATCCGGCAAAGATGTCCCTGCACTCAGCCAGTTCCAGTCCGAAACGGGTATCAGGTTTATCAGAGCCGTAGCGGTTAATGGCGTCAGCGTACGTGAAGCGTCTGAACGGGATCTGCACGTCAATGCCCTTGACATCCTTCATGATCTTCTTCAGAAGGCCTTCGGTCATGGCGATGATCTCGTCCTGGGACATGAAGCTCATCTCGATGTCCAGCTGCGTGAAGTCCAGCTGACGGTCCGCTCTCAGGTCTTCATCGCGGAAGCATCTGGCGACCTGATAGTATCTCTCAAAGCCGGCCACCATCAGAAGCTGCTTGAACTGCTGAGGTGACTGCGGCAGGGCATAGAAACAGCCCGGATGCACGCGGCTGGGAACCAGATAGTCTCTGGCGCCTTCCGGAGTTGACTTGCCCAGTACCGGCGTCTCGACTTCGATGAAGCCGTTGTCGTCCAGGTATTCATGCATGGCCTTGACGATCCTGGCCCTGGTGAAGAGCTTCTGCTGAAGCACCGGTCTTCTCAGGTCCAGATAGCGGTATTTCAGTCTGGTGTCTTCCAGAGCGTCGGTATCATCGGCGATGATGAACGGCGTCTGGGCGGCGCTGTTGATTACCGTGACCGTCTCTGCCTTGACTTCGATGTCACCGGTCGGCATGTTGGGATTCTTGCTTTCACGTTCGATTACCGTTCCGCTGACTTCCAGAATGTATTCGCTTCTGACGTTTCTGACCTGTTCGGTAAGGCTTTCGTCAAAGACGATCTGGGTGATGCCGGTGCGGTCTCTCAGGTCGATGAAGACCAGGGAGCCGAGATTTCTTCTCTTGGCCACCCAGCCGATCAGCGTGACCTTCTTACCGACATCGCTTATTCTCAATTCACCGTTTACATGTGTTCTGTTCATATTCATTCCTCCTGCCCTTTAAGAATGGCGCAGACCTTTTCCGTCATTTCCGCTGACGGAACGGTGATCTGCTCTCTTTTTTCCGTATCCTTGATGTTGACTGTATTGTTTTTAACTTCATCCTCACCGGCAATGATGATAACACGGCTCTGAGCCCTTTCCGCGGCCTTGAACTGGCCTTTCATGCCTCTGTGAGTATAATCAAGCACGGCGCTGATTCCTTCGCTGCGCAGCCTCTGAGCGATTCTGAGACCGTAGTCTCCGACCTCTCCGATGGCGATCACGTAGACGTCAACAGGCTTACCCTCAACCTGCAGGCCGCCCTGCTCCTTAGCCAGAGCGATCGTTCTTTCCAGGCCCATGCCGAAGCCGAAACCGCACAGATCGCCGCCGCCGAAGCTTTCGACCAGACCGTCGTACTGGCCGCCGGCATAGATCGTGGATTGCTGGCCGTCATCGTCCTTGGGCACGACCTCGAAGACGGTATTGGTATAGTAGTCCAGGCCTCTTACCAGGTGAGTGTCGATCTCATACTCAATTCCCAGATCGTCCAGTCCCTTCAGCACCTTATCAAAGTAATTCCTGCTTTCCTCATTCAGATACTCGGTTGTACTGGGAGCGTCTTTGAAGAAATCCCTGTCACGGTCGACCTTGCAGTCGAGAACGCGCAGCGGATTCTGCTCCAGGCGCCGGTGGCAGTCGGGGCACAGTTCGTCCAGATGCGGCGTGAAGTGCTGCTTCAGCGCATTGCGATAGGCACTGCGCGACGGCTGGTCACCAAGTGAGTTGATCAGCACCTTGACGTTGCTGATGCCCATGGCCTTTATGATCTGCCAGCCCAGCGCGATCGTCTCTACGTCCAGAAGCGGATCACGGGCGCCGATGGCCTCGACGCCGAACTGATGGAACTGGCGGTAGCGGCCTTTCTGGGGCCGGCCGTAACGGAACATCGGTCCGATGTAGAACAGTTTGCGCGGCAGATCGGGACTGCCGAACATCTTATGCTCGACAAATGATCTGATGATGCCCTTGGTTCCTTCCGGACGCAGGGTCATCGAGCGTCCGCCGTTGTCGTCGAAGGTATACATCTCCTTGTTTACCATGTCGCTGGAATCGTTTTCGCCCTTGAAGACTTCCGTCGCTTCAAAGACCGGAGTGCGGATCTCCTCATAGCCGTAAAGCGCGCAGATCTCTCTGATGATCTCCTCCGCCTTCTGCCAGACGATGACGTCCTGGTCGAAGAGATCGAAAGTTCCTCTCGGCATCTGGTACCTGTTTTCCATAAAAACCTCCCCTGTAAATAAAAAGCGTCCGATAAGGACGCTTTGAGCGTGGTGCCACCTTAATTGCTTCTCAAAAGGTTAACGCCCTTCTACGTTCCCTGTTACTGACTTTCGCAGGGAATTCTCCAAAGTGTCAAGTCTCCATTCGTTCCGGAAGCTTACACCGGCCGCTTCCTCTCTGCGCGAACTACTGCAGACCCTCTTTTTCACTGAATCTGTAAATATCTTAACACATTATTGTTTCGAATCAAGTCCTTAGCCCGTTTACCGCGGAGCTTTACTTGACGATGCGGGAAACGCTGACGATCGAATCGATCTTGCGCATGTTGTCAATGACGTTCTGCAGCTGCACGTTATCCTTGACCTTTATTCTGATTTCAACATAGGAGTTTACCTTGTCGGGCAGAACCTCGGAATTCAGTCCGGTAATGGTGATTTTGTACTGCGACAGCAGCGTCACGATGTCGCTGATCAGGAAGTTGCGGTCGACGGCGTCCAGACGCAGCCAGCATTCATAGGTGTGCTCGTCCAGAGAGTCATCCCACTGCACATCAATAAGACGGGAAGTCTCGTTGATGATGTTGGGACAGTCAGCCCGGTGTACCTTGACGCCGAAGCCCTTGGTGATGTAGCCGACGATCGGATCGCCGTAAACCGGCATGCAGCAGCCGGCCAGGGCTACCTTCATCGAATCGATTCCCTCAACGACAACGCCGCCTTCGGCAACGATGCGTTTCTTCTTCTTTTCCCGCTCCCTGAACATGCTGGTCAGGGTATCATTATCGACCAGCGTTGGACGCCTGATGTTGCTGACCTTGTCAAGGACATGAGCGGCGCTGGAGCTCTTTATGCCGATGGCATACATCAGTTCCGGGTAGTTATTGACGCCCAGCTGGCCATACAGGCCTTCATACCTGCTCTTATCGAGGTATTCCTTTTCGTCAAGGCCTCTCTTGCGGACTTCTTCCGTCAGCATCTTTTCGCCCTTGGCGATTACCTCGGCACGGTCCTCGTTTTCCTTCTTCTGCAGGAAAGCCTTGATCTTGCTGCGGGCGGTAGCCGTGCGGGCGATCTTGAGCCAGTCTTCCGAAGGACCGGTTGACTGCTTTGATGTCCTGATGTTGACGACGTCGCCGGTCTTCAGCTTGGTGTTGATCGGTACCAGCGCTCCGTTGACCGTGGCGCCGACCATCGAATGGCCGACGTCGGTATGAACGCGGTACGCGAAGTCGATCGGCGTGGAGCCGTTGGGCAGTTCGATTACCCTGCCCTTGGGCGTCATGACATAGACGTTGGCTTCAAAGATGTCCTTCTGGATCTGGTTCATGAAGTCGGTCGGGTGCTCGAGTGAAGCCTCGTCCATCATGGTGATCATGTCATGGAACCAGCCCAGCTTGTTTTCGATCTCCTTCTGCTCGGAAGCGCTGTTGTACTTGCCTTCCTTGTAGGACCAGTGAGCGGCAACGCCTCTTTCGGCGATGTCGTCCATTTCCTCGGTACGGATCTGCACTTCGAAGATGTATCCTCTCTTGTCCAGAATGGTCGTATGCAGGGACTGATACATGTTCATCTTGGGCATGGCGATGTAGTCCTTCAGACGGCCGTTGACCGGACGGTACTGGGCGTGGATGTAGCCCAGGATCTCGTAGCAGTTCAGTTCGGTCTCGGTGACGATCCTGATGGCATAGAGGTCCAGGATCTCATCAAAGCGCTTGTTCTTGGTGACCATCTTGTTGTAGATGGAATAAAGGTGCTTGCAGCGGCCGAAGATGCGGAAATGGAAGTTATGCTCCTGCAGCAACTGTCTGATCTCTTCGATCATTTCATCGACGATCTGCTGGCGCTCCGCCTTCTTGGCTTCAACCAGTCCGGCGATCTCCCGGTATTTTTCCGGCTGCAGATACATGAAGGACAGGTCTTCCAGTTCATTTTTGATTTCGGCAAGACCGAGGCGGTGAGCGATCGGAGCGTAGACCTGCAGGGTCTCGGAAGCGATCTTCTTCTGCTTTTCCGGCGTATGGAAGGCCAACGTGCGCATGTTGTGCAGCCGGTCGACCAGCTTGATCAGGATGACCCTGATGTCCTTGGCCATGGCAATGAAGATCTTGCGGTGGTTGGCCGCCAGGTATTCCTTTTCGTCCTTGAACTGGATGTTGCCGATCTTGGTTACGCCTTCGACCAGATTGGCGACGTCTTCGTCAAACAGTTCGGCGATCTGTTCATAGGGAACGCCGCAATCCTCCATGACGTCATGAAGCAGTCCCGCGGAGATCGTCTGCGGTCCGGCCTGGATGGTGGCCAGAATGTAGCCGACGTTCAGGGCATGGGAAAAGTAGGGGTCGCCGGATTTGCGGAACTGGCCCTCATGCTTTTCCCGGGCAAAGTCATGTGCCCGTCTGATCATGTCCAGAGACTGTTCGTCAGTGATGTATTTCCTTACTTCATTGAAGAACAGCTCATCGGTTACGACAATGTGACTGCTCATGGTCCTCCAATTTAAAAAATCGAAGAGTTATCTTCGATTAGTATTTGATTAAGCTGTAAACGTTGTAGTTCTGCAGTCTTTCTCTGCCCTTCAGGTCTTCCAGTTCGATCAGGAAGGCACAGCCCACAACTTCGCCGCCCAGTGATTCGATCAGCTTGTTGGCAGCTTCAATGGTTCCGCCGGTAGCCAGCAGGTCATCGATGACCAGGACCTTCTGACCGGGCTTGATGGCATCCTTATGCATTTCCATGGTGTTGGTGCCGTATTCCAGAGCATACTCATAGGAAACGGTCTCTCTCGGCAGCTTGTGCGGCTTTCTGGCCGGTACAAAGCCGATACCCAGTTCATAGGCGACCGGGCAGCCGAAGATGAATCCTCTTGATTCCGGTCCGACGATTACTTCAGCACCGTTCTGTTTGGCAAATTCAATAAACTTCTCGCAGACAGCCTTGAAGGCCTCGCCGTCCTGCAGTAACGGAGTAACGTCTCTGAACAGAACGCCTTCAGTCGGATAATCAGGAATAGCTGCAATGTAATTCTCGAAATTCATAAGTTACCTCCCCAAAAAATACTCTTCAATTATAGCAAACACCCTGTCAAAAGTACATATGTCTGTTTAATCAATTGCCAGGTGTCATACAGTCCCAAGGTTCACTCTTTGGAAGCCTGTGTATTGTAGAATACGGGGTAATCGCCGCTGAAAGCAAACGGGAAGCCGTCTGCTTCCTGCGGAAGGTAAACCATTACAACGTCATCGGCCAGAAAGCGCCACTTATTCTCAAAATCATTAAGGATCACGGTCCAGCTGTCTTCATAGTATCCGCTGCCGCTGACTGCCTTTTTACCCGGTTCATCTGAGGTTATCGAAAAATGCCAGTCCCTCGTCATGGTGATGGTTATTCCGTCCTCAGGGCATCTGTATTCCCCTTCCAGCCATGAGGTTCGGTGGGAAAAATGGATTGCGTCCACCTGGAATTCCGGTCCTTTCTGAGTCAGGTGGACCTTCCACTTTACATAGACATCCATGATCCTCTTCTCGCTGCCGTTGATTTCAATCACGAACTTGATGTAATCGCCCATCATTTCATCATGACCGCTCATCAGATAGCGCCAGAAGGTCACCTTGCCGTCAGCAAGACTGAACTCATCACTGTTTATGTAATCGATTGCCTGCTGATAATCAGTCATCCAGGTTTCCTTATGAATAACGGGCTGACATGCTGACAGTGTTAACGCCATAATGGCAAGACAAATGACGATGATGCTCTTTTTCATTATTGCCTCCTCATGCTGATTTGATAATAACTCTTTTTTGCTCTCCGGTCGACCGTTTTGCGGTACAATACCGGATTATGTTATATTCTAGAAAAGGAAAACATTCTTATGACGGATTTGGAAGAACTGAGAAAGCAGATTGACAGCATCGATGCGGATATGATCCGGCTGTTTGAAAAGCGGATGGAAACGTCTGAAGCCGTTGCCCTCTTCAAGAAGCAGCACGGCATCAGCGTTGATGATCCCGGCCGGGAAGATGAGATCATAAGAAGAAACTCCGGAAAGATCAGCCGGAAATGGCGAGGCTATTACCGGCGCTTTCAGAAGTACCTTTTCAAGCTCTCCAAGGCACATCAGAAAAAGGTGCTGGCGGATAACACAACTGCTGAAGAAGAGAAACAGGCCTGACGGCCTGTTTTCATTTTCTCCTGTCGAATTTCTTTCTTCTCTCGCTAACCCTGATCATCAGCTCTCTCATCGCAGAAACGTCTTCCTCAACGATGTATTCCTTTAACTGATTGAGCTGTTCAGTCGGAGCATCGATCTCACGGGAAAGGTTGTCCTTATTGGCGATGAACAGCTGGGGCCAGAGATCTTCGTTGATGTTGGCGATCCTGGTCAGGTCACGGAAGCTGTCGCCCGTATAGTCAATCAGCATGGGATCATCTGATATATTCATCAGGGAAACGGCGATGACATGACACAGCTGGGAGACAAAACCGATGATCTGGTCATGTCTTTCGGCGTCGAGCACGGAGATCCTTCCGAACTTCAGGATCGATGCGATGTCCTTCGCAGTATCGATAGCTCTCTGAGAGTTCTCTTCCGTGGGAACGATGATGAAGTTGGAATTCTCAAACTGTGAACTGTCGGCATAGGCAATACCGCGTGATTCGCGTCCGGCCATCGGGTGGCAGGCAATGAATTCCACATCGCTACGCAGAATGGCGTTGATTTCGCTGATGACCATTCTCTTGATGCCGGTGACATCGCTCAGGATCGCTCCCGTCCTGAGATATTGCTGGTTACTGTTTACCCAGCTGACAAAGTCTCTGGGATACAGGGCAGATATGACGATGTCGCAGTCACTGATGAGTGAGGGATCATTGCCTCCGGCCACGATCCAGCCGTTTTTTCCAGCCTGTCTGACCGCCTGCTCATCGATGTCCAGTCCCTTTACCTGATATCCGGCCAAGGAAAGGCCCTGAGCGTAGCTGCCGCCCAGAAGTCCCAGACCGATGATGGCTATTTTAGTGCTCTTTTCAATCATATAGCTTTACCTCTGCACCTGTTTTCTTCAGATCCTCAAAGAAATCCGGATAACTCTTGCCGACCGCATCGGCTCCTTCGATCAGGGAAGGTTCTTTCAGGCACGAAGCCAGAACGGCCAATGCCATGACGATGCGGTGATCATTGTGTCCGTCAAAGCAATACCCGCCCGGAAGGTCAGAGTTTCCGACTATGCGTACTTCGTTTTCCGTTTCCTCAAAAAGGCAGCCGGTCTTCTCCAGTTCCGCCTTCATGCTGCTGATGCGGTCGGATTCCTTCAGCCGCAGCCTGGCAACACCTGTAAACCTGCTGGTCTGCGGACAGCAGGCTGCCGCCGCGAACAGTACCGGTCCCAGATCGGGACAGTCTTTCAGGTCAGCATTAAGCGGCCGTAATCCTTTGGGTCTGATCGTCATGATGTCTTCTTCCCAGCTGATCTCAGCTCCGCAGTTTTCGGCGACCCTGACGATGACGTGATCGCCCTGACGGGAATCCGGGTCAATTCCCGCGATTCTTACTGTTCTGTCAGCCATCAGTGCCTGCATGATGAAGAAGGCAGCCTGAGAATCATCACCGGCAATGCGGCAGCTGAAAGGCTGATATCTTTGATTTCCCCTGATGAATATCGTGTTTTCCTTACGGCAGACGTCGATCTGCGCCATCCGGAGCACATCAATGGTCATGTCGATGTAGGACAGTGATTCAACGGGTTCCAGCAGCTCAATGCGGCTGTCATGATCCTGCAGAGGAAGGACAAACAGCAGGCCGCTGACAAACTGCGAAGAGACATTTCCCTTAAGCCTGTATTCAGTTCCGTCGCTTCGGCCCTGAACGGTAAGCACACGGTCCTTAAGTACAAAGACTCCGCTGCTTCCGTAGATCTCCTCATAGACGGAAAGCGGTCTTTCCATCAGCTTTCCCTGTCCCGTGAAACGGCACGGTTTTCCGCTGCTGGCAAACAGGGGAATCAGAAAGCGCAGCGTGCTGCCGGATTCATGACAGTCGATGACGCTGCCGTCGTACGCCGAAAGGTCGGCTTTGCCGGATACGGTGACGGCATCATCGCCGGCATGCATGCTGACGTTCAGTTTCCTGAGCGCTTCGATGGTCGCTTCGGTATCGCGGTTGAAAGCCGGCGAATGGATCACCGATTCTCCCTCAGCCAGGGCCGCCGCGATGAGCGCGCGGTGGGTAAGCGATTTCGAAGAAGGGATCCTGATGACTTCCGGCCGGCTGTTTCCATAACTCACTGCGGCTTTCATGAGAACACCTCCTCCAGCGCCTTCATGACATCTTCGATGGTCATGTTGTTTTCTATTCTGATGTCGCTGTATTTCTCGTACAGCGGCCTTCTTTCTTCATACAGTCTTTCCAGGGAAGTACGGTCTGATGAGAGCGGCCGGTCTTCTCTGCCTTCCAATAACGGCAGGTCTCTGTCCAGCCAGACGATCAGCGAATTGGCGGCCAGCTGCAGCATGTTTTCATGCCTGATCACCACGCCGCCGCCGGTGGAAATGACCGCTCCGGTTCCCTCAGACAGCTTACGGCAGATCTCGCTTTCCCTCTCACGGAAACTCTTCTCGCCGAATTTGGAGAAATAGTCGGAGATGCTCATGCCGGTTTCCCGGATTATGAAATCGTCCATCTCAGACACGGTCCTGGCGTGACAGCGGGATAGCAGGTTACTGATGGTCGTCTTTCCGGCAGTCGGCATCCCGATGATGACGATGTTGCGCTTACTGCGGTAAACCGCCTTCCGGCAGTATTCGATCTGTTCTTCATCGATCTTTTCACCGGTAATCAGACCGTAGGCGTTGATGATCTCATGCAGACGCATTTCCAGGCCGCCGAAAGCCTGCAGTCCTCTGATCTGGGCTTCATAGACCAGCGGGGTACGCAGGGGCGGATACCTCAGGTCAATGACGGTTTCCAGTCCGCTTATTTCTTCAGGAAAAGCGATGTCGCTGCCGGGATTGACCAGTACGGAAAAACCTCTGCCGGCAAGCTCTTCAGGGTCCGGGGAAACGGCCGTAACTTCGGCCCCCAGTGACCTTAGAGTCCTGATTACCGTCTCGCAGAGTTCAGAACCGGTGATGACGGCAGTACGCCTGCCGTCCAGTTCCATGCCGTTATCCTTCAGCATTCTTTCCAGACCGCATGCAGCCGTACTGTATCCCTTAAGCTTACCTTCGTTGTTAACTATGACATTTACATATCCCGAATCCTGCGCTGATTCAGACATTCCGTCCATCCGAATATCTGAACTGCGGCATGATCCTTCGACGATCACGCCATCAAAAGCTCTCTGATCGAGATCATCCGAGAGATTTCTGTCATCAATGATGCTGATATGATGCCTGCCGCTGCTGAGTGTCTCGGTTATCAGCGGAGCAAGGCTGTCATTGCCGTTCAGACGGTATATACCGATTTCCACTTTTTCTCTCCTGTCATCCACATGTAGCCGTAGCGCTGGGAAATGGCATCGGCGATGATGAAGGCGCTGAGGCAGTCAACGACCACGCGGACGCGGTGAATGATCGCCGGGTCATGGCGTCCGCTGATGTTGAGCACTTCATTGGTCATCTTGTTAAGATCGACGCTCAGCTGCAGTTTTCCGATCGACGGCGTCGGCTTGATGACGGTGCGGAAGACAATGGGCATGCCGTTGCTGATGCCGCCGTTGATGCCGCCGTTATGATTGGTAAGGCTGATCACCCGGCTGTCCTTGACCATCAGCTGGTCATTGGCCTCGCTGCCTTTCATCTGTGCCATGGCAAAGCCGCTGCCGAATTCAATTCCCTTGACCCCGCCCAGGGAAAAGATCCCATGAGCCAGCAGGCCTTCCAGAGAGTCGAACCACGGCTCACCAATGCCGCCCGGCAGTCCGCAGACTGCCGTTTCCAGAATGCCGCCGAGAGAATCAGCCTGCTCTTTGGCTACTTCGATTTCCTTTATCATCAGCTGCTCTGCCGTATCCGACAGGGTGGCAAAGCGCTTTTCATTGAGTTTTCTTATTTCGCTTTCGTAATCGCTGAACTCATCGTCCCTGATGCCGTGCAGCATGCTGATGTGGGAGCCGATGATGATGCCGTTATCCTCCAGCGCCTTGCGCAGGATCGCTCCGGCAGCGACGATTACGGCAGTCAGCCGGCCGGAGAAATGACCGCCTCCGCTTTTGTCCTGATAACCGTTGTATTTCATTTCGGCCGCAAGATCAGCGTGTGAAGGTCTGAGGACGTTGCTGTCATAGTCGCTGCGTCGGACGTTTTCATTGGCGATCAGCAGGGTCAGCGGCGTACCTTCGCTGTAGCCGTTGATCACGCCGGAAACAAACTGAACCTCGTCAGTTTCCTTTCTGGCCGTGGAAATGTCGCCATAGGGCTTTCTCATCTCCAGCTGCGCGTTTATGTAATCCGTATCGATCTTAAGTCCCGGCGGAAGACCGTCCAGCACCCCGCCGATGTAAGGGCCGTGCGATTCGCCGAAGAGAGTCAGTGTTATGTTGTTTCCCAGTATGTTCTTCATCATCTGCCTCCGTTGTGACAGTCAGTTTCTCTAAACGGTTCTTTCCGCTTCCCGGTAGTTACCGAAGATCTTCAGATCAAGGCTGTCGTATTCCAGTCTTCTTAATGCCTCGGCTACGTCCGGTTCACTCAGATTACCGGAAAAGTCGATGTAGAAGCAGTACTCGAATACCTTGCCTCTGATCGGCCGGGATTCCAGCTTGACCACGTTGATGTTCTTGCTCGCAAAGATGCCCAGGGCGTTATACAGCGCTCCCGGTACGTGCGGCAGCGTCAGCATGATGCTGATCTTGTTGCCGTCGGCAACCGTCTCATCCTTAGCCGTCACGATCAGGAATCTGGTCATGTTGGCGGCGTTGTCATAGACGCTTTCGCAAATTACCTTCATTTCGTAGAACTCCGCCGCCCGGCGGGAGGCGAGAGCCGCCTTGGAGAGATCGTTCTGACCGCTGATGTAGCGGACCGCCAGCGCCGTGTCCTCATAGACAACGGGCTTGATCTGCGGGTTGGCATCCAGAAACGCCTGGCACTGCGACAGGGCTTCCGGATGGGAATAGACTTCCCTGATGTCCTGCAGCCCGGCACCGGGCAGACCGATCAGATGGTGGTGGATCGGAATGTTTACCTCGCCGATGACGTGAATGTCATAATGCTGGAAGAGGTCGTAGGTCCGGGAGATGAGGCCGGTCGTGGTGTTTTCCACCGGAAAGACGGCGTAGTCCAGCTTTCCATAAGCGACGTCCTGAATCATCGCCGGAAAACCCACATACTGCATTTCGGTATAATCTCTTTCTCCGAAGTACCTGATGACGGCAACTTCGCTGTATGAACCCTGTACGCCCTGATACCCTACCAGCATCTCAGACCTCCGTTTACTGTTTATCCCTGAACAGACCGGCAACAGCGGGGTTGCCGATCAGAAGATAGCCGAAGATTACCGCGATCGTTTCGCCGAGGGCAACGTAGCTGCCGTAGATCAGTAAGCCCTTCAGGATGTTTTCCGGCATCAGAAGGTATGCCAGTTCCAGGCCGATGAACAGGAAATTGAGAATTACCGGCATCAGCATCGACCAGACAGGAAGCTTTCCGATTCTCTTATCGCGGAGCAGGTAAGTAAGCAGTGCGGCGATGAGGGTTGCGGCGGTACCGATCAGGCAGTCCAGATAGCCCAGCGGATTGATGCCGGTCAGGGCACCGATCAGGTTGGCCAGAAAGCAGCCCAGAGCCAGTCCGTAGATGGACGGCTGGAAGATCAGCGGCAGCATGGTCAGTATTTCAGCCAGCCGGACCTGAATCTGACTGAAAGAAATGGCGGAAATGCCCGGCAGCAGGCAGATGACCACATATATAGCCGCGATCATTGCTACGGTGGTAAGTTTTCTGACTGTCATCTTTGGTCCTCCTGCCCTTTCTTTCGAATCTGGAATGGCTGAATAATTAAAATCATTATAGCGCATTGTCCTGCCGTTAAAAAGCTGACCGGAAAAAAGCGATTTGCGACTCAATGTCCGGAATTCTGTTTCCGTATGAAAAGCCTGCTTCAATGGCAGGCCTGTTGTCTTTCTATTCTCCGGTATAGCCGTAACCGTCGTCAAAAGCCACAAACCGGGCTTCCGGCAGCATGTCTCTCAGCTTGAAGACCCGGTAGTTCTTCTCCGAATAGGCGTTGATCACCGCGAAGTGATCCGGATCGCAGAATTCGCTCATCACCTGCCGGCAGACGCCGCACGGTGAACAGTAGCCGGTCGGGCCGTCCTTTTCGGAACCGCCGACAATGGCGATGGCCTTGAAATCTTTTTCTCCTTCGCTGACGGCCTTGAAGATGGCGCATCTTTCGGCGCAGACGGTGGCGGTGAAGCCGCTGTTTTCAATGTTGCAGCCGCGATAGATCCTGCCATTGGCGCATAACAGCGCCGCGCCGACCTTCCAGTGCGAATAAGGAGCGTAGGCCCTCTCTCTGGCGATCAGAGCTTCTCTTATCAGTTCTTCATAATTCATGTTATCTTTTCCTTTCCGGTTATATGATTATTCCTTCATGTCGCAGAAGGTTTTCTTTTAGTTTACTGCCGCCCGCAAATCCGCCCAATGAGCCGTCCGCTCCGATCACCCGGTGGCAGGGCATCAGAAGCAGCAGCCGGTTCTTTCCCAGCGCCTGACCAACAGCCTGCGCCGACATCCGCCTGATGTTTCTCTTGACCGCGATCCTGCGGGCAATCTCCGCATAGCTTACGGTGCTGCCGTAGGGGATATTTACCGTTTCCTGATAGACGCTGCGTTGAAATTCCGTCAGCGGCTGCCGTGTTTCAAAGTCCGGCTGATATGGAGTTCCGCGGAAGTAGCTCTCCAGCCATTTATCCGCCTTTTCAAATACCGGCAGTTCAGACTGCTCTTCATCCGCCTTATCACAGAAAATCAGGGCGGTAAGAGCGTGGTCATCGCTTTCAAGCCGGATCAGGCCAAGCGGGCTTTGGTAATAGTGAAAGAAGGTCACACGATCTCCTTCACCATGATCTGATAGGTCGTACGTCCACGGAAGCGGTTTTCCTGCAGGTTGCCGTAGACGGTAACGCTCCTGCGGTCCCTGTAGGCTTCAAAGCCTTCGTTTTCGAAACTGATGAAGTCAAGACCGTCGATCTTCCACTTCAGCTGATGCTCGTTTTTCAGCATGGTCAGCGAATCATTGGGAATGGTTATCTTCATTAACGGCAGCCTTCTGTCCTGGCCGTACGGCCGGTAGCGGTAGAGCTGCTGAATACTGGTTTCATTCAGTTCGTCCAGGTCGACATCGATGTATTCATAGACCGATTCCGTCGACAGCCCGCTGCACTTTTCATGCAGATATTCATTCAGATCGTCAAGATCTTCCTTTCTGACGGTTATGCCGCAGGCCTTGGTATGGCCGCCGAGATTAACGGTTCTCAGTGCGAAGTCACTGAGCAGTTTCATCAGATCGATCTCCCCGACGCCCCGGCCCGAACCGACGACGTTTTCGCCGTTATCGGTCAGAACGAAGGTAACCTTGTTGGTCTCGGTGGCCAGCCGGGAGGCAATCAGGCCGAGAATCCCGATGTGAAGCGCGGGGTCATAGAGGAAATTGATGGTATCCTCCGGATCGATCCTGTTTCTCAGCATCTCACACTGTTGGATCGATAGCGTCTTGCGCTCTTCGTTCAGCTCGCTGATCAGCTGTGACAGGCCGAACATCAGCGACTTATCATTGGTGATGAAATAGCGGACCAGCTGATTGGCCTGGGAGACCGGCTGGCGGGATACCCGGCCGGCTGAGTTTATCATCGGCACGATCTTGAAGGACACCTCATTCTCGGTAAAGGGATAATCGGCTCCGTCCAGCATTTCCACCTGCGGATACAGATGGCTGTTGAGCAGCCTGATACCGTCCCTGACGATCTTCACGTTGATCCCCTTAAGGCTCATGACATCGCCGATCAGCGACAGCATTGCCAGGATCGCCATCTTCTCATCATCGACCTGCAGGTAGCGGGCCAGCAGGTAGACGACGGCGCCGCCGGACAGATAACGGTAATCTTCGCCCAGCAGATCCGGGTGCAGAAGCAGATCGCATTCCACTTCTCCGGTTATCTGGTGATGATCGGTGACGATGGTGTACATTTCATGCTCCCTGGCCCATTTTAAGCCCTCGGCAGCGCTGATTCCGTTATCGACGGTAACCAGTACCCCATAGCCCTTTTGATGAGCCAGCGCCAGTTTTTCCACGTTCAGGCCATAGCCCTCGTTGATGCGTGAGGGGATGTAGTAGCCGGCTTCAATGCCCAGCTTCTCCATGATCATCATCATGATGCTGGTGGCGCAGATGCCGTCGCAGTCGTAATCGCCGAAGATGAAGACCTTCTCGCCCTTTTCCGCGATTTCCCTCAGCTTGTCCCTGATCGGTCCGTAGACCTCATCATTGAACTCGTAACGGTCGCATGGCGCAAAAAAGGAAGCAATGTCCTCATCGCTGTAGTGCATGCTGATCAGGACCTTGGCCAACAGAGAACCGATCTGATGGCTTTCCATCAGTTCTCTCATGCGGCCGGTGTCGATCTTAACATAAGACATATGCTTCCCTCTTGTTTCTTTTTTATCTGATTTCGTTGATTCCGAAGACCGTGGTCTCCTTCAGTTCATTGCTCTTTCTGGCGGCTTTCTTCTTTCCGGCCGGCTTGTTGCGGCGGTTGATGAAGAGTTTCAGCCACAGAGCGGCGGTCACGAAGATTCCGCAGCCGCTGCTGATGGCGCTGCCGACGACGGTCATGTAGATGCCGTGGTAGGCGTTGATGGCCAGCAGGTAAACAGCCAGGGCAATGACGGAAACGGCAATCAGGCAGATGACGGTTATCCGGTTAAGGCCGTTGAGAATGCCGCCGTACATTTCTTCGATTCTCTCTTCGCTCAGCTTGCCTCTGGAGAGTTCCCTGTAGCCGTCATTGAGCTCATCAAGGGTAACGGCTGCATAGACAAAGGCCAGAGAACCGGTCAGCAGGGCCACGCCGCTGACATCGGCAGCCTTCAGAAGGTCGTTCTTCAGCAGGTATCCGGCCGCGAAGGCGCTCACGACGCCGCAGGCAATCGGCAGGGCATTATAGCCTTTCTTGCTCATGGAGCTGGCAACACCAGCCAGCACGACGGCGATGGCGATGCAGCAGAAGGCCTTGGCGATCAGCAGGATATCAGTCTTGCCGATCAGGGCTAAGGCAATGCCGATCAGGGCGACTGCGCCTACCAGGCCGGCAGTATATCTGAACTTGACATCGGACTTCAGAGGCAGCAGTTCCTTTTCGCTCATCCAGGCGTTTTTCTCGAAGTAATTGGAGGCGATCAGGTTGTTGGTCAGAACCAGGTTGCCGGCAACGGTAAACAGAGCCGCGCAGACAGCCAGAACCATGATGATGATGCCGTAGTTTCTGAGCTCTCTGAAGAACAGGTAGGCAATCAGACCGGCGATCAGCTGGAAGGCCAGGCCGAAGAGGACCGGCTTGATCAGCTTTCCGCTGGCAGTGCCGTAGGAAGTGCGGGCATTGTGACCGCTTCTGAGCTGCTCTTCAAATCTTTCATTGACTCTGATGTCCACAAACACAGCGGCAAACAGCGCAATGAGTACCAGGGCAACGGTTTCGATTCCAAAGGGAATGTCAAGCCAGCTGACGGAAATCAGCGAAGCGACCGCAAAGGCAAACAGATTGACGGTATTTACCAGACCGGCCAGTCTATGTCTGAGGATCAGGTACAGACCGGTAACGGCCAGACCGCAGGCCAGCAGACTGAAAAGTCTGTTCAGGGCACCGCTGCCATAGGTTGCGGTTACGGGTTCAAAGCTCTTTTCCGTGATCTGCGCGGGCAGAACGCCGCCGTCAACAACTCTGACGGCATCATAGGTTTCCGCGAAGGCCTTGTTGGTTGTGACATAGAAGTCTCCGTCAATGCCGGAGGACATGGTGGCGGCAATCAGATATGCCGGATCTTCCTTGGCTGATTCAGCTTCGTAAGTCTGTCCTTCCTGATAGTCCAGCCATACCACCAGCATGGTGTCGCCGGAGGCGGACATGGCGTTATAGAGGTTCTTCAGCGCATCCGTTGAATCGACATGGAAATAGACGGTTGAGCCGTTTTCCGCCTGAGAGCAGGCCAGGGGCAGGTCGCTGCTGAGAACGCCTTCGGCGTCCAGTTTCTCGTCCTTGCTGTTGCGGAAGGAAAGATCACCGGTCCTGGTGAGGTTCTTTCTCAGGTTATCATTATCTTCGATGCCGTTGTAGACCAGCGTTACGGCCGATCCGTCAACCGTCGTGGTGACGCTGTCGGCGCCGAAGTTGTAAAGTCTCTTTTCCAGAACTTCCGATGCCTTCTTTATCAGTTCGGAATCCGCTGAATTGACTTCGTAGACCAGCTTATAGCCGTCTTTCAGATCGGTTGAGGCATTTACTTCATTGGGCAGGTTCTTGCCGACGATGAACGTCAGGGCGATCAGAACAGCCATCAGAAGTAAGCCGAAAGTTAAATGTGCGCTACTTTTCTTCATATGTTCCACCTTATAATGTATTGAAGTTGTAATTCAGCTGCTTACCGTGCTTGGTAAAGTAGTTGGCAACTTCATAAAAGTTAAGTTCCTCAATGTCCGCAGCGATCTGATACAGATGCTCGGGAAGACCGTTCTGCCACTTGGTGGCAAACATGACTTCCTTCAGCTGTTCAAAGGTCAGATCGTTGAAATAGCTTCTCTGCAGAGAATACAGTTTTATATTAAGCAAGAAATTCAGTTGCTTATCCATCTTTATTTCTCCCTTCATCACCGTATTATACTAGATTTCATATCCGTTCACAATTTCCCGGAACTCATCGCCCCGGACCTCGAAGTTGGGATACTGGTCCCAGCTGGCGCATACCGGCGACAGCAGAACGACATCGCCTTCGACGGCGTTTTCATGAGCGGCGTCCAGCGCCTGATGCATGTTGTCATAGATCAGGACGTTGTCGAAGATCTTCTCGAACATGTGCTTGGTCTCGCCGAAGGCATACATGCACTTCACGTTGCCCAGATAGGGGATCAGATCGTCGAAGGAGACCTTCTTGTCATAGCCGCCCACCAGCAGGTGAACCGGCTGGCTGAAGGCCTTGAGGGCAACGATCGTCGAATCGACGTTGGTTCCCTTGGAATCGTTGTAGTACTTGACGCCGTTAAGCTCGCGGATGTACTCAATGCGGTGCGGCACACCTTTGAAGCCGGCCATGACCTGATGAATGTCCTGGGGAGATACGCCCATCAGATAGCACATGGCGGAAGCGACCATGCAGTTCTGCACGTTGTGCTCGCCGACCAGCTGGAAATCATCCAGATCTACCAGTTCGACATCGCGGAAGTAGATGCGGTTATCCTTACGGTAAACGTCGCATTCCGTTCTCTTCAGCGAGAAGTCGATCACCTGACAGGGAACGTCGACGGCATACTTCATGATCGCCTCATCGTCGATGTTGCGCAGGAAGTAGTCGTTTTCGTCCTGCAGCTGATAGATCCTCATCTTGGCCTTATAGTAGGCTTCCAGGGTTCCGAAGAAGTCGATGTGGTCTTCGGAAAGATTCATGATGACGGAAACGTGCGGCTTGAAGCTCTCCACGCCCAGCAGCTGGAAGGCACCGATCTCGATGGCCAGATCCAGCGCTCTGCCGTCCTCGACATTCAGCAGCGCGTCGCAGACCGGATAGCCGATGTTGCCGCAGGCAACGTTTTCCGGATTGAGCTTCTTCAGCAGCGCTTCGCACATCGTCGTGGTCGTCGTCTTGCCGTTGGTGCCGGTAATGGCGACATAGCGGTGCTGTTTCTGGTGGGAAAGACCCACTTCGATCTCGTTGTAGATCTTCACGTTGTTGTCAACGAAGTGCTTGATCAGAGGCATGGTGTACCTGATGCCCGGATTCTTGACAACGAAGTCGAAGTCAATTTCCTTAAGCAGGTCAGGATGACCGCCGTCATAGACCCTGATTCCCTCAGCGATGAGTTCATCGCGGTTGGCCAGGACCTTGGCATCGGTCAGATAGACATCATAGCCGTATTTATGCAGAAATCTCACGGCGGCAAGTCCGCTCTTGGCGGCGCCGACAACTAATACCTTTTTCATTACATGCACGCTCCCATGATAAGTCCGATGACGCACAGCACGGCGCCGGCCGCCCAGAAGACGTGGACGACCTTGGTTTCCGGCCAGCCGCCCAGTTCAAAGTGATGGTGCAGCGGGCTCATCCGGAAGATGCGCTTGCCGGTAAGCTGGAAGGAAGCGACCTGCAGCATGACGCTGACGACCTCGACAACGAAGACGCCGCCGATCAGGATCAGCGCGATCTCTTCCTTGGTTACCATGGCCACGGCAGCCAGCAAGCCGCCCAGAGCCAGAGAACCGGTATCGCCCATGAAGATCTGGGCAGGATGAATGTTATAGCGCAGATAACCGACCAGCGAGCCGATGACTCCGCACAGGAAGATGGCGACACTGCTCAGATTGGCACGGAAGCAGAAGTAGACAAAGGGAATGAGAGCCAGAATGACCAGACCGGCGCATAAGCCGTCCAGACCGTCTGACAGATTGACCGCGTTGGATTCGCCGGTAAACATGATGAACACGACGACCATGTAGAACCATCCCAGATCCATCCGGGTGTGGAAGAAGGGAATCATGACTGTGGAATCGTTCAGATTGCGGTAAAGCAGGAAGAAGACGACGGCGAGGACTGACTGCATCAGAAACTTCATTCTGGGGGTCAGGCCTTCATGCTGGTGCTTGACGACGATGATGAAGTCGTCGATGAAGCCGATCAGACCGTAGCCGATGAAAGCCAGCACCACGATGAGCAGGTGCATGTCCGCAAAGGCGGTCGGCTGAACGATCAGCGAAGCCAGCAGGCTGGTCAGAATGAAGACCACTCCGCCCATCGGCGGGGTGCCGGCCTTGACCTGGTGACTCTGCGGTCCCAGTTCGTAAATCGTCTGTCCGAATTTGAGTTTATGTAAGATCGGAATGGCGATCGGATACAGCAGCAGCGCTGCCATCAGTCCGATTCCGAATGCGAGGATCATGCGTGTTCCCATATTAAAACCTCCACAGCATTTCCTATTATATACTACCGTTCACAATTCGACAACACAGAAAAACAGAGCCCGCAGGCTCTGTCTTACTCTTCAAATTTGAGATTGATGATGACGGATTTGTCGATCTGCTCGCCCGGTGCGACGGACTGCGAAGTCACGAATCCGTAGCCTTCCGTCTTTATGCCGATGCCGGTCAGATCCCAGAAGGCCATGACCTCACTGCGGCTCCATCCCTTCATGTCCGGCATCCTGATGCCTTCCAGCGATGTCAGCAGCAGTACCCGCTGACCGGAGATGATGCGGCTGTCCTCGATCGGATACTGGCGGATGACCGTATCGCCGCTGCCGATGGTTATGACATCGACATCGTAGTTTCTGAGAATGCTCTCGGCATGGGCAACCGTATGGTTCTTCAGGTTGTCCATGACGTAGATTTCCTTCTTCTCATCCGCTTTGGCTTCTTCACCGCCGCTCATCAGGTTCAGTTCGTCGATGGTCTGCTGAAGCAGCGTTCTGACGAACTTGAAGTTGCGCTGTCTGTCCTTGTTGTCCTGATAGGCAACATAGACGAGAACCTGCGGGTCATCAGCAGGCATGGTGATCATGACTGAGTGGATGACATCGTCATAGGTATAGACGCCCTGTTCGTTGACTACCGGAGCCGTACCGGTCTTGCAGCCGATGGTAATGCCCGGTATCTCCAGCGTATGAGCGCTGACGTGATAGCCGGAATGGCAGACCTGATACATCAGTTCCAGGATCTGGGAAGCGGTTGAGGCCTTGATCGGCGTGCCGACTTCTTCCCTGCCGCCCTCAAAGACGGTCTCACCGGTAAGGGTATCGGTTACCGACTGGATGATGTAGGGTCTGATCATCGTTCCCTGGTTGCAGAAGGCCGTATAGGCCTGGATCATCTGCAGAGCGTTGCAGCTCATGCCTGAGCCGAAGGAGGAACAGGCCAGTGAGAAGACGTTGGAGAAATCGTAGCGTCCGTAATTGCTGCCCTCGGAAATGCCGTAGACGTCAACCGGCTTGAAGAAGCCGAAGGCGTCAACATAATACTCCCAGTTCTTCTTGCCGATCTGCTCTTCCAGCAGGGTAACGGTTCCGACGTTGTAGGAGTTGATGAACGCTCTTTCATAGGTAGTCATCCCGTACTGGGAATTTCCGCTGTTATGAATTACCAGCGAAGACTTGCCTCTTTCCGAGCGCTTCAGATTGCCCTTGGCGTCGGTGCCGACATAGTAGTTGTTGGCGTTGAACTGCGCGTTCTTGTTGAATCTGCCCAGATCGATGGCGGCAGCATAGGTAATGGCCTTCATCGTTGAGCCGGGCTCATAAGGCAGGGAAGCGCAGTAGTCATTGTAGTCGATGACCTCCATGGTATTAGGGTCAAAGGTCGGATAGGAATCGTAGCCGTAGATGGCTCCGGTCTTGGCGTTCATGACGATGGCCCAGGCCTTGTCAACGGATCTGTCGATGTCCATGATGTTCTGCAGCATGACGTCGACACCGCGCTGGATCGTATTGTTGAGCGTCAGGGTAACGTCATAGCCGTCGGCAGCGTTGACCTTTTCAATCTCGCCGCCGGAGATCATGTTGTTTCTGACGTCGCTGTAATACTGTTCCCGGCCGTCCTGGCCGCTCAGCTCGGTATTCAGCGTCTTTTCGATTCCGGACAGACCGGCCATGCCGCCGTTGCTTTCGGAGGCATCGGAATTGACGTATCCGATCAGATGGGAGGCGAAGCTGCCCATCGGGTAATAGCGCCTGGTGCTGCTCTCCCAGCTGATGCCGGGAAGATTCAGGTCATCGATCCTCTTTTTGGTCTCGGAATCGATGTTGGTGCCGGCGGTGCCGATCTCGACCTGATAGCGGTCCTTCATGGTCAGTCTTGAATAAATGTACTGTTCGTCAGCCCCAAGGATCTCAGCTACCTTTTCAGCCGTCACTGCGGGATCCTCAACATAATCGGAAACGCTCTTTTTGACGCCGTCAACGGTTACCGTTTTCTTATGGGTCGAAGAGAGGATGAAGATGATCTTGTAGACTCTCTTGTCCATGGCAATCAGATTGCCGTCGGCGTCCCTGATATCGCCGCGCTCGGCGCGGACGGTTCTGTTAACAATGGAAACACCTTCCTGCTGACGGAAATCGACGTCAGCGAAGAAATTCTTTCCCTTGACATCAAGCAAAAGGACATTGGCTAAAAGCAATGCCCCTGCGACAAAAATAACACAAGTGAGGAGGGATATCTTTATGTTATTTGATCTTTTCATCTCAGTTACCCGTCAGGTCAACGACGTTGTTGGTCTTGATGCTCTGCATCTGGTCATCGATCATGCTGAGGACTCTGTTGCGGTCCTGCAGATCAGCGATCTGCGTCTCCAGAGTATCGATCTCAGCCTTGACGTTGCTGATCTTGGTCTCCATTTCCTTCTTCTGAGCAGTCAGCGAAACGTTGTAGGACTTCAGGACGATGCTGGTGCCTAAGAAGGCGACGAAAGACAGGAAAAACACGACAACTAAGGCGGTAACAAAGGTTGATAAAAGCTTTTTCTTCTTCATTGACGTGTCCTTCTTTCTATTACCCTTAACTTGGCGCTGTGGGAACGGTGATTGTTCTTCAGCTCTTCTTCATCGGCGGTAATTACCTTCTTATTGACCAGCCGGTATTCGGCCTGTCCGATCTCACTCTGCTTCAGGGGTATACGCTTGTCGACCTGCTGGTCCTGACAGGCGGTCCTGAAGGCTTTCTTGACGATCTCGTCTTCCAGCGAGTGGAAGGTTATGACCGCCATGCGGCCCTGCGGCTTAAGGAGCTGCAGGCCCTGATCTATTACGGCTCTGAGGTTATCAAGTTCGTGGTTGACCTCAATGCGTAATGCCTGAAATGTCTGTTTGGCCGGGTGGCCCTTCTTGCTGAGGGCCTTAGCCGGCAAAGCCTGGCGGATGATGTCCACCAGCTGCCCGGTAGTATCTACCGGCTTTTCGGCCCGGACCTGCTCGATCCTGCGGGCGATCTGCACGGCGAACTTTTCTTCGCCGTAATCCCTTAAGATCCTCACCAGATCCTGAAAGCTGTAGTTGTTAACGATGTGCCAGGCGTCCAGCGGCTGGCTCTGGTCCATTCTCATGTCGAGGCGGGAATCGTAGCGGTAGGAAAAGCCTCTTGACGGATCATCGAACTGCGGTGAGGAAACCCCCAGATCCAGCAGGATGCCGTCCACCTCATCTACGCCTCTTATATGCAGTTCATCCTTCATGCAGATGAAATTGCTTCGGATCAGTTCGTAGTCGGCACCGGTTTCAGCCAGTAAGGCATCCGATTCCGCTATGGCACTGGCGTCGAGGTCAAAGCAGTACAGCTTTCCGCTCTTCAGCCGGCGCGCTATTGCGCATGCGTGTCCGCCCCGCCCCAGGGTGCCGTCGACATAGATGCCGTCTTCCCTGATGGCCAGTGCGTCAATGCACTGCTGAAGCATTACCGATACGTGCTCCATTACAGTCCCTCGGATATCGCTTCGAGCTTTTCGTCAGTGATGTTGTTGAAGTAACGGTTCCAGTTTTCCTCGCTCCAGAGTTCAACATGGTCGCCGACGCCGACGAATACGCATTCCTTCTGCAGCTCAGCCATCTTGGCGAACTGAGCGTTGATGAGTATTCTTCCCTGGGTATCCAGGTCGACGTCCATTGACTGTGAGAAGACCGATCTCTGATATTCACGGATCTCAGCCTTGTTGGAGTTCAGAGCGATGACGGAATCAAAGCGCTTCTGGAAACCTTCGACCGTATAGATGTAGATACAGCCGTCCAGTCCCTTGGTCAGGTAAGCGGTCTTGTCAAAGGCATCACGAAACTTGGCGGGTATCGCTACCCTGCTCTTGGCATCCAAATTGTGATGGTATTCGCCTGTAAACATGACACTTACCCCCACTTTCTGCACTTTCTATTTCTTTTCCACCACCATAATAGCATTTTCAGGGAATACGTTGTCAATACATAAAAAAGATATTTTTCAAAAAAGTTGCTGAAAAACAGCCCCGGACATGAAAAAAGCCGGCCTGCAGCCGGCTTGATGATTACGGAAACAAAAAAAGAGACCCATCCGGATCTCAGCATCAGCTTATAAGTATCTGTCTACTTAGCGCCGCACTCACATTCGTGATGAGGCAACTTATACTCTCCACAGTTTGGACATTTGACCATTGTAGGAGCAACTAACTTATAATGTGTTCTGCGCTTATTCTTGCGTGTCTTTGAAACTCTTCTCTGTTGAACTGCCATCGTTCACACCTCCTGTTCATCCTGCGGAATGTATTCTTTTAACTTGGCGAGCCGCGGATCCGCTTCGTTTTTCTTCCGTTGTTCGTAAACTTCTTCACTGACAACTTCCCAGCCGTCGCCCTTGGGGTAATCGATCCTGCCCGGTTTGACCACCTTGGTCGGAATGTCCATCAGGATGATCCTGAAGATTTCCGGAAGCAGCTCGATGTAGTTACCGTTTGCCGGTATGATGGTGATGTCATCCTCGTTCTTATTGAAGGAGAACACCGCATCTTCTTCAGTATCGATGGGAACCTCGACATCGTCGCCCGTGACGTCACAGCCGACGATGACCGTTCCATTGATTCTGAAGCTGACATACAGTCGCTGTTCTTCAGATCTATAATCACCTTCCGCCCTGACACTGACATCGCTGATCCGCCGGATTCTGGGGAACTGGGATGAGATGTCATCCGCAAACGTCAGCTTTTCATCAAGGGACAGGTGACCCCCCTTAAGCTGTAACAAATCAGTACGTGAATATCGCATTCCCAACACCTCCTTGTACAGCCTTACTATTCTATAACAAGAATCAGCGTTAGTCAACAACAAACAAGCCGTTTTTCTTTATCACAGCAGTATTATTAAACCACAACCCGAATCATTTTTCCATAGGAAATTCAAATCATTTTCATAGAAAAAAGGGACTGCCGAAACGGCGGTCCCCTGTCTGTCAGTTACTGGTCAGAAGCCCCACCGGCCCATTGGCGGACGGCGGAATCCCGGGCCTCTGTGACCCATGTGCATCCTCGGACCGAAGAATCCCGGACCGAAGAACATCGGACGACGGTAGAAGCGCGGGCCTCTGCAGCCCCAGTAACGGGCGCGGTTCATCAGAACAATCATGATAATGAAGAATAAGATCATTTCAACACCTCCTGCACTATTCGTTTTTAAGTCTGCGGAAGTTCTCGTTAACGCTTTGCTGGCAGATCCCGCTGATGTAGCTGTAGACCATCACCTTGAGCGCCGTACGCAGCCTGCCGGTCTCATCCGGCTGTTGTGCCAGAACACTGTTCAGCACTTCCGTGATTTCGGCTTCGCTGAACGACTGTCTGTCCAGCGCCTTTACGCAGCGGCAGAAGTAATCGTACAGATTTTCCTCGGAGATCAGGTCATCGCTTTCATCATCGGCATCACCGTTGATCAGCGCCATCAGTTCACCGATGTCCTCGATGTTCATCCCGTCGCGCAAGGCGGAGATCAGCAGGATCCTGAACAGGTGCCGCCCGGTATACTTCTTGTTTACCGGATGAGGAACGAATCCTCTTTTTACCCAGTTCTGGATGGTCGAGGGCTGCAGATCGGCGATGGTGCAGATCTGCGACAGCGACAGTCCTCCGGTAATGGCCAGCAGGGGCCTGAATACCGAAGAAGCGTCATTCTGCTCGGCGTATTCAATGGATGTGCCGGGAATCAGCCTGCCTAACATGAGAAACTCCCAAAGTTACTGCGCTCTGCCGGTAAACGCCCTGAAAAGGGTGACCAGTCCGGCAAAGACACACAGATACAGAAAGATCCTGACAATCAGCATCAGCAGATTTAAAGCTATGCTGAAGATAATGTCAATGTAAGCTAACAGTAATAACAACATAGTCTGCACCTCCTTGATGTTAACTTGATTATATCAGAGGTTCATATGACCGTCAAGCACTTTCAGATGATTTTTTTAAAAATCATTTACGAAAAAGGCACTTAATAAAGTGCCTGAAGTTGTTTTTCAGCTATCGTTATTACATATTCATCCGTTTTAATCGTTTCCCCGGTTTCCCGGAAACCGTTTTTCTTCCAGAAGCTTTCAGCCTGGCCGTTGCCGCTTACCCAGCCAAGACGAACCCTTCTGAACGCTCTGTCCCGGAAATACGCGCACAGTTCCTCAATTATCCGGCTGCCGGCACCGGTGTGCTGCACTGCAGCATCCGTCATGAAGAAGCCGATGAAGACAGATTGATCGTCAGGATAGCGCGTTATCAGGTCCGTGACCGCGATCAGCCGTTCATCATCATAATATCCCAGATAATGCTTATCTGCGGCGTCCTTACCGGGCGGAAGAGCCTTCATGTCGCTTATGATGCTCTGACGGCTGGGCTGAGGAGGACAGTACTGATAATAGAGGGGATTGCCCTTGCAGAGAGACAGCACCTCATCCGCGTCCACTTCACGCAGTTTCCGGATGCGGCAGGTTTTTGACATCCGGGCAATCTCAAGGTCTTCGAAATAGCCTTCTTCTTTCAGAAGCTCCAGCACTCTGGCCTCCCTTATGAACATCAGTTTGTTATAAGGTGTACCGCTAACAGCATAATCTTTCTCAATAGCCATATCTGGTTCGACAAATTCCAGCGTGTAGCCTTCGCCGGCTTCGTAATCGTCAAGATCCTGAGCTACCGGCTTATCCTGTGCCTCGGCAAGATAGTAGTAATTATCCTGAATGAAGCACTCGTCTTCATCGCTGTCGCTTTGCTGAATACGGTGAACGCATCCATACTCACGAACCGTCTCCGGCATGATGATCAGTCCGGCCTCTTCCCTGCTCTCCCGGATCATGGCATCGACGGGATCCTCGTTATTGCGGATGCCGCCACCGGGAAACTTGTAATAATCGTATTTCCGGCTGTGCACCATGGCGATCCGGCCGCGGGAAATGATGATGGAGCGGGCCGAATCGCGCCGGTAAGTGCGCGTGCACTGTTGGTAGTCCCTGTTGTCGAGTTCAAACAGCAGTCTCATTTTTCCTCTCATCCTTTCCCTAAGGTACTCTTACAGTTTAGCACATGTTAAAGCAGCCGCATAACGGCTGCTTCGTTTCTATAACATTGCCGAACCGCCGGTAATGATCCAGCAGGCCAGCATGGCGATCAGGATGCCTCCGAGAAAAACGTTTCCGGTCCGGCGGTAGAAGTAGGTCGCCAGAACGCTGAAGACCAGCACCTGGGGAACAAAGACGATCATCAGCGACATGAACGGCCCGCCGAAGGTCGATCCGAACAGCAGGTCAGCTCCCGGTCCCAGATCGGCAAAGAAGGGGATGTATTCCAGCAATACTATCAGCAGTACGCCGCCGATCATGCCTAACGCCACGATTATCCAGTTTCCCAAAAAGGCCAGGAAGCCTTTTCTGACCGTCGCCCGGGTGGGCAGCTGCGCCAGGATGCGGGAACCGCTGAGGATGAAGAACAGGACGTAGATCGGCAGGTAGATGCCGAACTGAGCCAGTCTCTCCAGGCTGAAGCCCCGGAAGAACGGCCAGACGAAACGCAGGTCCAGTTTGAATGCCAGCTGGCATACGACGGTGATCAGATACATCGCCGCAAACAGGATAACAGCCATGAAAAGCGACTTGAACAGCAGACCCCAGTCAAAGCGGTGGGAGTTGCGGTTGCGGGCGAAGCCCAGATCCATGTAGTCCATCGGGATGCCCTTCTTCTTACTGCGGGTGTAGCTGATGACGGTCATGATCAGCATGATGATGATCAGCAGTCCGTACCAGCCGACAAAGCCGTTGCCGATGGTCATCCGGAAGATGTCTTCCGGTAACGGCAGCAGGGCGTGACCCAGCTGAGTCATGAACGGATAGGTCAGCCCGCTCAGCAGCATCGTCACCAGCAAGCCCTTCCATAAGGCCAGACCCTTCTTAATGCGGTACGGACGGTCGGGTACGGCGTCAGCCGCATTGGCAAACAGCGGCGTGGAAAGCAGGAATTCGCATAAGGGGATCAGGCTGAAGACCGCCAGCAGGGTGGCGGCCAGCTGGGCCCATTCCTTGCCCATGTAGATGTGCGAGTCACGCGCCAGTTCGCTCTTCTGAGACAGGGCACTGGCGAACCAGTCAGTTGTGGAACTTACAGCCTGATGAGAATGCGTTACCAGGCGGTGATTGGTTACCACCAGTTCGCATCTTCGGGCTGTTCCTTCTTCAAAGCTTCCGTACGTGGTGTTCCACTGAGCGTTACTGCTGACCCCCAGGAAATCCCGGCGCAGATCGCTTTCCAGCAGCTTGTCGGAAACCACGTTCTGATAGTCGCGGAAGTAGTTGAACTCATCATACTTCGCCGTTATCAGCATGACGTTGTTGAAGTAGATGTTATTGTCATAGGCGCTTTCGGTAAACAGCTCACCGGCCTGAAGCACGACAGCTTTCGGCGTGATGTCCGTTCCCGTACTGTCCTTTGCCCGGCACAGTCCGGCCGCCACGGACCAGCTGGCCCAGGTGCCCATCGAATGGCCGGAAACGCCCATCCTCTTCTGATCAACGAAATCCAGCGCTGCCAGATAGCGGTAGGCGTCAATGCCGCCCATCGATGAATCGGTTATCTTATTGCCTTCTTCATCTTCTGAATATCTTCTGTCAAAGAAGCTCAGGTTGGAGAAGTTCATCAGCAGGCGGTACCGTTTGGAACCGCCGATCTTCTTGAAGGTGCCGTTTTCCTCGCTGTCCAGACCGTAGTTGGTCTTTACCACGTGGTTTACATAACCGCGCTTCAGCATCGATATCGAAGTCGAGCCGTGGCCGTATTCATCGATGGCCATGACCACAAAGCCCCTTCTTGAAAGTTCGATGCAGTAGGCGTCACAGGTATCCTTGTCATTCTGATAGCCGTGCAGTAACAGCACAGCCGCGGCAGGATTTTCCGCGGTTGCCGTTTTGGGCTTATAAAGCTTATAGCTGATTGAGCCTCCCTCAGCCTCAAAACTGCTGACTGATACTTCCACCTTGCCGAAGTCCGTCTGAACCAGGTTGCCGTAGAATATGCATCCCACTGAAAGCAGGGCCATGACCAGCCAGACGATCAGCCATTTTACGTTGGTCTTTTTCATATTGATTATCCTCCTGAAATGAAAACCCCGGCGAAAAGCACCGGGGATCGTTTTAACCGTTAATGTCCTTGACCTGCTTGTTGAGCCAGACGACAATGTCCTTCAGGACGATCTTCATCTCGTTCTCGTTGAGGATCTCATGACGCATGTTTTCGTAGATGTTGGCTTCAATGTTCTCGTAGCCGACATTACTGAGGTTGTTGAGCGACTTCTTGAAACCGGTCGGCACGTCAGCGCAGGGGTCATCCTGACCGACCACGAACAGAATGGGCAGCTGTTTCTTCAGCACCCGCCAGTCCTTGCGGGTAAAGACGTCCTGCATGCCGTCCAGCAGATCATAGTAGCCTCTGTTGGTAAACGGGAATCCGCACAGCGGGTCAGCGATGTATTTGTCGACGTTTTCCTCATTGTAGCTCAGCCAGTCAAAAGCCGTACGCGGATTCTTGATGGCCTTGTTGTAGTCGCTGGCCTTGACCAGGACATTGGAAACCTTCTTGGCGCCCTTGCCGCCGGAAAGCGTCTTGGCCAGCATCATGCCGGAACCGACTGACTTCGTGTAAGCCGGCATGCCGGAGAAGACGATGCCGGAGAGGCAGTCTTCATATCTCTTGAGGAATGAGTGTCCGATCAGGGAACCCATGGAATGACCGAGAACGAAGAAAGGCAGATTGCGGTACTCTTCCAGAATGCGGAGAGTGAACTCATGAATGTCCTGCAGGTTGACGATCCAGCCGTTGCTGTCGGCGAAATAGCCCAGCGGAATGTCATCGCTGATGCTGGCGCCGTGGCCTCTGTTATCAACGGCGATCACGACATAACCGTAGCTGGCCAGCACGCTGGCGACCTTTTCGTATCTTTCCTTATGCTCCGACATGCCATGGATGATCTGAACGATGGCCTTCGGCTTTTCGGGAATATATAAATTAGCTTCCAACACTAAGTCATCATGAATGGATTTGATTCGTCTTTTCTGTTTGTTGATCATGTTCTCTACCTCTAGGGTTTATTATATCATTTTTTCCAAATCAAAAAAAAGATATAATGTATCTGCAGGAGGATGGACATGAAAGCAACCGGAATCGTAGCTGAATACAATCCCTTCCACTATGGCCACAAGTACCATCTGCGCCAGGCCCGCAGGATAACCGGAGCCGACATTGTGGCTGTGGCCATGAGCGGCAATTTCGTCCAGCGCGGCCAGCCGGCCATCATCGACAAGTGGCAGCGCGTAAGATGCGCTCTTCAGCACGGCGCTGACCTGGTTTTCGAAATTCCCTTCGCTTATGTCTGTCAGGCTGCCAGTCAGTACGGCTGGGCTGCCGTCGACATCCTGGCCCAAGCCGGCGTCAGCAGCATCGTCTTTGGCTCGGAAACCGGCAACATGGAAGAACTGCAGGAGATCGCCTCGCTCAGCTTCAATGTCGACAACTTCAGGGAAAACATGAAGAAAGGCTATTCCTACCCGGCCAGCTACGGCTACATGGCCGACAGCTACGGTCCCAACGACATCCTGGCCATTTCCTATCTGAAGGCTTTGAAGGATCATCCCGGCATCACACCTTACTGCATCAAGCGCACCAGCGACTATAACAGCGATGAACTTACCGGCAGATATGCCAGCGCCACTGCCATCCGGAAAGCCGTTCTGGAAAACCGCGGCGTCAGCCGCTACACGCCGATGGCCGGAGCGCTGAGGACCTCTCCGAAGGTAATATTATCCGATTACTATCCGATGATCAGAAGCCGTCTGCTGACCAGCACGCCGGAAAAGCTCCGCGAGATTTTCCTGGTCGATGAAGGCATTGAGAATCTGATGATCAAAAACGCCTATGACAGTTACGATTTCGATGAGTTCATGAACCGCTGCATAACCAAGCGCTATACCCGCAGCCGCATTCAGCGGACGCTGTGTCAGATACTGGTCAATAACCGAAAGGTAACCATGGCCAAACTGCCGCCTTACGACATCATCAGGGTACTGGGCTTCAATGAGAAGGGGCAGAATTACCTGAAGCAGCTTCAGGAAGAAGGCGTGAGAATCGCCAATCATTATACCGCCAACATCAAGCCCTACCGTGATCTGGAATACCGGGCCGCCGTCGTCTACGGCGCCTTGATGGATCAGAAGGATCAGCAATACATTAACCGTTCGGAAATCAGCGGACTGAATCTGTAAAACCAAAGGCTGAAGGCACAGACCTCCAGTCTTTTTTCACGAAAAGCAAAGGGAAGCGGTTTGCCGCTTCCCTTTATCGTTCATTAACGGGGATACTTAACCTGAGCCTGAGCAGCAGCCAGTCTGGCCAGCGGCACACGGAACGGTGAGCAGCTGACATAGGTCAGACCCTGTCTGTGGCAGAATTCGATGGATGACGGTTCGCCGCCATGTTCGCCGCAGATACCGAGTTTGATATTCGGTCTGACGCTTCTGCCCTTTTCGACAGCCATTTTGATCAGCTGGCCGACGCCGTGCTGGTCCAGCTTGGCGAAGGGATCCTGCTCGTAGATCTTGGCATCATAGTATGAGCCTAAGAACTTGGCAGCGTCGTCTCTGGAGAATCCGAAGGTCATCTGAGTCAGGTCATTTGTTCCGAATGAGAAGAATTCAGCTTCCTCGGCGATCTCGTCAGCCAGTAAGGCAGCACGCGGGATCTCGATCATGGTACCGACATGGTATTCCAGCTTGACGTCGCTGTTGGCCAGCAGTTCTTCAGCGGTCTTGACGACGATGTTCTTGACGAACTTCAGTTCCTTGACTTCGCCGACTAACGGAATCATGATTTCCGGAACGACTTTCCAGTCAGGATGCTTCTTCTGGGTAACGATGGCAGCCTCAATGATGGCTCTGGTCTGCATCTCGGCAATCTCCGGATAGGTGACGGCCAGACGGCAGCCTCTGTGACCCATCATCGGGTTGGCTTCATGCAGGCTTGAGCAGACATCCTTCAGATGTTCTACGGTAATGCCCATTTCCTTGGCGAGAGCTTCAATCTCAGCTTCGCCGGTCGGAACGAATTCGTGCAGTGGCGGGTCTAAGTAACGGATGGTTACCGGATTGCCCTGCATGGCCTCATAAATGCCTTCGAAGTCAGTTCTCTGCAGCGGCAGGACCTTGGCTAAGGCAGCCTTTCTCTGCTCGGCAGTTTCGGAAACGATCATTTCTCTGATGGCCTTGATCTTTTCCTTTTCGAAGAACATGTGTTCGGTTCTTACCAGACCGATGCCCTGAGCACCGAATGCCAGTGCCTGAGCGGCGTCCTTCGGAGTATCGGCATTGGTTCTGACCTGAAGTTTTCTGATTTCATCAGCCCAGCCCATGAATCTTTCAAAGTTGCCGGAAATGGTAGCCGGAACGGTCGGGATGGCTTCGCCGTAGACCTTACCGGTGGATCCATCGATGGAGATCCATTCGCCTTCGTGGAACTGTCTGTCACCGATGGTGAAGACGTGGTCGCCCATGACGATGTCTCCGCAGCCGGATACGCAGCAGGCACCCATGCCTCTGGCAACAACGGCAGCGTGGCTGGTCATGCCGCCTCTGACGGTCAGGATGCCTTCAGCGGAGGCCATGCCTTCGATGTCTTCCGGTGAGGTTTCCAGTCTTACCAATACGGTCTTCTTGCCCTGTTTCTTCCATTCAATGGCATCATTGGCGCTGAAGACGATCTGTCCGCAGGCAGCGCCCGGTGAAGCTGCCAGTCCGCTGGCAACGGCCTTGGCGTTCTTCAGGACTTCGGGGTCAAACTGCGGGTGCAGCAGGGTATCCAGCTGCTGGGGTTCGACCTTCATGATGGCTTCTTCCTTGGTCAGGGCGCCCTCATCGAATAAGTCGCAGGCGATCTTCAGAGCGGCAGCAGCCGTTCTCTTGCCGTTACGGGTCTGGAGCATGAACAGCTGGCCTTCCTGAATGGTGAATTCCATGTCCTGCATGTCCTTGTAATGAGCTTCCAGCTTGTTGCAGACATCAACGAACTGCTCGTAGGCAGTCGGCGAGACTTCCTTCAGCTGGTCAATGGTCTGAGGTGTTCTGACACCGGCAACGACGTCTTCGCCCTGAGCGTTCATCAGGAATTCGCCGAACAGTTTCTTTTCGCCGGTAGCCGGGTTTCTGGTGAAGGCAACGCCGGTTCCGCAGTCATTGCCCATGTTGCCGAAGACCATCATCTGAACGTTGACGGCAGTGCCCCAGCTTGAGGGGATGTCGTTCATTCTGCGGTAGTAGATGGCTCTGTCGTTGTTCCAGCTTCTGAAGACAGCCTTGACTGATTCGAGCAGCTGAACCTTGGCATCCTGCGGGAAGTCGCTTCCCATCTTTTCCTTGTAGTAATTCTTGAATCTTACTACCAGGTCCTTCATATCGTCAGCATCAAGCTCAATGTCCTGCTTGACGCCTTTCTTTTCCTTGACTTCATCAATGATGACCTCAAATGTGCTCTTCGGTAAGCCCATGACGACATCTGAGAACATCTGAATGAAACGGCGGTATGAGTCATAGGCAAATCTTGGATTCTCTGACTTTCTGGCGATCGTCTCAACGACTCTGTCATTGATACCCAGGTTCAGAATGGTATCCATCATGCCAGGCATGGAGGCTCTGGCGCCGCTTCTGACAGAAACCAGTAACGGGTTCTCCTCGTCACCCAGTACCTTTCCTGCCTTTGCTTCAAGCTTACGTAAGTAAGTGAAGATCTCATCAACTATTTCATCGGCGATTTTCTCGTTATCATCGTAATAACGGGTGCAGGCCTCCGTAGAAATAGTAAAGCCATAAGGAACCGGCAGACCTAAGTTAGTCATTTCGGCTAAGTTAGCGCCCTTGCCGCCCAACAGCTCACGCATGTTGGCATTTCCTTCTTCAAACATGTAAACGTATTTATGGCTCATGCTTAAGTGTTCCTCCTATATTTCCATTGTTTATTTTAACATCTGCCTAATTCATTTTCCACAGTTTTAGGAAAAATCCGGCAGGACTCTCCACCGGAAAAAGAATACGCATATCTGCGCATTCCTGTTATCATTCAAATACCCATTTCTGCCTTGACTTCCTTGAAGCAGCGGATGGCAAATTCCAGATCTTCCCTGGTATGAGCCGCTGAGATCTGCGTTCTGATCCTGTCCTTGCCCTTGGGTACGACCGGATAACAGAAGCCGACGACATAGACGCCCTTTTTCAGCATCCTGTCAGCGAATTCATTGGCGATCTTGGCGTCATATAACATGACCGGAACAATCGGGTGAGTTGACTCGATGATGTCAAAGCCGGCTTTCTTCATCTCGCTTCTGAAGAAGGCGGTATTTTCCCTCAGTCTGTTGAGCGCGTCTGATGAAGTGTTCAGGATCTCCAGCGTCTTCAATGAAGCTCCGCAGATAGCCGGAGCCAGAGTGTTGGAGAACAGATAAGGTCTGCTTCTCTGTCTCAACAGGTCGATGATCTCCTGTCTGGCTGCCGTATAGCCGCCGGAGGCTCCGCCCAGAGCCTTGCCGAGGGTGCCGGTGATGATGTCTACTCTTCCCTCAACTCCGCAGTATTCCACTGATCCGTGACCCTTTTCGCCCATGAAGCCGACGGCGTGGGAGTCATCAACCATGACCAACGCCCCGTATCTGTCAGCCAGATCGCAGATGCCCTTCAGATTGGCGATGATGCCGTCCATCGAGAAGACGCCGTCAGTAGCGATCATCTTAATGCGGCAGTCGGAGGCTTCCTTCAGTTTCTCCTCCAGATCGGCCATGTCATTGTTCTTATAGCGGAATCTCTTGGCCTTGCAGAGCCGGACGCCGTCGATGATCGAAGCGTGGTTCAGCTCATCGGAGATGATGGCGTCTTCCGGCCCCAGAAGGGTCTCAAACAGACCTCCGTTGGCGTCAAAGCAGCTGGAATACAGTATTACGTCGTCCATTCCGACGAATTCCGCCAGCGCCCTTTCCAGTTTCTTGTGAATCTGCTGAGTTCCGCAGATGAAACGTACTGAACTTAAGCCGTAGCCCCACGGATCGTAGGTATCCTT
>JAFRZA010000020.1 GCA_017442805.1 Erysipelotrichaceae bacterium | reverse complement strand
ATCCGGGGATGATGCTCTCTGGCCAGCTGTTCAAGTCTTTCATAATCGATCTGCTGAGTCTGCGGGTCCAGGCCGTAGCCGATGACGTTGTAGTTCTTGCCGGAGAAATTAACCTTGGATCCGTGGGTAAGATGGCCGCCCTGATCCAGCGACATGCCCAAGACGGTATCGCCGATGCTGCAGAGAGCCTGGTAGACGGCGTAGTTGGCCTGGGCGCCGGAATGGGGCTGCACGTTGGCATAACTGCAGTGGAAAAGCTTCTTAGCCCTTTCAATGGCGATGTTTTCGATTTCATCGACATACTGACAGCCGCCGTAATAACGCCTGCCCGGGTATCCTTCGGCATATTTATTGGTCAGAACCGAACCAACAGCGAGCAATACCGGCTCGGAGACGATGTTCTCGCTGGCAATCAGTTCGATGTTGCGGTTCTGTCTGTCAAATTCTTTTCTTATCAGACTGCCGACCTGGGGATCGGCTTCTTCAATTAAGCTAATCAGGTTATCAATCATTTTCTTACCCACCTGTAATCATTATATCATCAATCCCTCTGCCCGTGGGCTTCACAATGGAATTGACCGCAAAAAAAGCCTGACCTTTGCGGTCAGACTGTCTTACTGCTCTTCTTCCTGCTGCTTCGCCTTGGCGTAGCGCTCGATGATCAGGGCGATGATGTCAGCAGCCAGCTCAGCGTCGTCGTTACAGATGACGTACTGGTAACGGTTCATCATGTTCATTTCCCTCTGAGCCTTGGCCAGACGCTGCTGGACGACTTCCTCAGGTTCGGTCTTGCGGCCTCTGATCCTTCTTTCCAGTTCCTCCATTGAGGGCGGAATCAGGAAGATGGACAGGGCGTCCGGGCACTTTTCCTTGACGATGGTGGCACCCTCGACTTCGATTTCCAGAAGGACGTTCTTGCCCTCATCCCTCAGTCTTTCCACAAAGGCCTTCGGCGTACCATAGTAGTTGCCGACAAATTCGGCATATTCAAGAAGTTCGTCATTGGCAATGGCCTGTTCAAATTCCTCACGGGTGACAAAGTGGTATTCCACTCCGTCCGTTTCCCCTTCGCGCTTGGCGCGGGAAGTCATGGAAATCGAATAGGCGATGTTCAGTTCTTCCCGGTCCGCAAACAGTGCACGCACGGTTCCCTTGCCGACGCCGGACGGTCCGGAGAAGACGATCAGTAATCCTCTGGCCATTGGTTTCACCCCCATTTAGTTGCCTCCATTATAGCAAACTACTGAACGCAACTTCAATGTGATATAATGATTTGCGTAGCGAAAGAAGGCAGGAAAATGGCATTTGACGGCATCATGCTTCACCAGGTGGTAAGGCAGCTTCAGCCGCTGGTCAGCGGCCGGATCTCCAAGATCTATCAGATCTCCGATACCGAGATCCTTTTCCTCATCAAGGCGGGAAACATCCGTCAGCTGATGGTCTCCGCCCATTCTTCCTACAACCGCATCCATCTGACTTCCCGCAGCTATCCGACCCGAAGCGCGCCGTCCAACTTCATCATGTTATTGCGGAAATACCTGGAAGGAGGCTACATTTCCTCCATTCAGCAGGCCGGTCTGGACCGCTACCTGATCATGGAAGTCTCTTCCCGCAACGAGCTGGGCGACCGCATCGTCCTTCAGCTTTACATTGAATTAATGGGCAAGTACGCCAACCTGATCCTGGTCAATGAGGGCCGGATCATCGACGCCTTAAAGCACATTCCGCCCTTTGAGAATACCATCCGCACCATTCAGCCCGGAGCCCAGTTCAAGCCCACGGCCCCCCAGCCGGGCAAGATCGATCCCTTCAGCATCGATGACATCGACAGCGAAGAGAATCTCTTTGAAAGACTGGAAGGCTTCTCGCCGCTGCTTTCCGATGAAGTTGTCTTCCGTATGCATAACGGCCAAAGCTACCGCCAGATCATGGAACAGATCCACAACTCCGATCAGCTGTACATCACTTCCGTAAAGAAGGGCGATTATTTCCACTGCCTTCCCCTCACGCATCTGTCTGACCAGTATCAGCAGTATGAAATCTGCGAGGGACTCGACCAGTTTTACTACTCCCGGGAAGAAAGGGAAAGGATCAGAAACATCTCCGGCGACCTCTTCAAGTTCGTCCGCAAGGAGATCGCCCGCACGGAAAACAAGATCGACAAGCTGACGGCCCAGCTGCAGGAAGCCGAAGGATGCGACATCTACCGCAGCTACGGCGAAGTCCTCTTTGCTAACCTTGACAAAGTGGAAAAAGGCATGACGGAAGTCCGGATTGCGGACTTTGAAGGCAATGACCTCACCATTCCGCTGGACAACAGACTGGACGGCCGGGGCAACGCCAAGAAGCACTTCACCCGCTACCACAAGCTTTCCACCGGCAAGAAATACATCAACGAACAGCTGCAGATCGCTCAGGACAACCTGGAATACTTCTCGGCTGTTTCCCGGCAGCTCCAGCAGGCCGACTTTACCGTCGCCACTGAGATCAAGCAGGAACTGCAGAATAACGGCTATCTGAAAGCGGAACGCCGGAAGGCTCCGCACTCCAAGAAATCGCCGGAACCGGCTTACCTGACTATTGAAGCCGGAGAGCACGTCATCCTGGTCGGCCGCAACAACATTCAGAACAACCACGTGACCTTCAAAAAGGCCGGACGCTTTGATACCTGGTTTCACGCCAAGGACGTCAGCGGCGGCCACGTCGTCATCAATACCGACAAGCCCTCTGAAGCCGAAATCAGACTGTGCGCCATGCTGGCGGCCTACTACTCCCAGGCCAGAGAGTCTTCTTCCATACCCGTCGACTACACGCTGATCAGGGAGCTGAAGAAGATCCCCGGCTCCAAGTTGGGAAAGGTTAGCATGAAGCAGTACAAGACCATCTACATCGACATCGATGAGAAAACTCTGAGTCAGTACATTTCCCTATAGCCAACAACGAGTATACCTAAGAATCACTTCGCTTCACTTTGTTAAAGCATTCTTATGCAGAGAATCCGAGTTATAGTTTGGGTTTTCTGCACTTAATATTCTTCAAGAAAAAAGTGGCTCTCATAAATTTAAGAACCCTAAATTCAAGAGAGCCGAACTTTCTTCTAATTGTACACTCGATTAGTATGGCTTCCCGCGTCTAACTTCGTATCTGGTTGGGCCTTCCGGCTGGCCAGCATACATTCTCTCCAATTGCTCAAAATGCTGCCTGGCTCTGAATTCTACATTTTGTTCTGTTGTTCCAGCAGATCCTCCAGATTTAATCGGTGGGCCGTATCTCATATATATCACATAATAATACTCATCCATAAACCCATCCTCCTTTCTATACTTCTTAATCAGCCATTTCTTTATTAAACTGATTATCTAGCAAACTCTCTCTTTCTATACCCAAACTAGTTTTATAACAGGTGAGATTAAAAATGAATTATCTTATTCAAGTCTTGATGGCAAATCACTAACATCAGCATGAACGCCATTCTTTTCGATATACGATTTTACTCTTTTTAGATTCTTATCGAGTATTCTGAACTCGAGTTTCAAATTATTATTTATATCTCTTAACTCATCATAATCCACGTCACTTAACATCAAATGATGAGCAATGACATTCCTTTGATCGTGATATTGATTAATATGTTCGAGAGAACTAAGCAATTCATCAATTCCTTCATTTCCCTTAAATATCACTCCTACAGTTTGTTTATTATTCCTGATATGTTTTTTCAGCATCCTAATCTTCTGACGAAGGCTTACTATTCGACTATTTCCAATCTCACTGGTAAAGAATTCATGACTTTCATCGCTCAAAGATGCCAACCTGACAACCAGATTGCTGGTTACTTGTTCAAATACTGAGTAAAGAATCATTAACGCTTCTATTTGAGAATCGTTTTCCATCGCCGCATTAAAGCGGTCCATGTTCTTTGTGTAATTACTATGTAATATGGTATTCTTCTTGTTAACCATATCAATTAATCTCTTTCCCTCAGGATATAACTCACATTAGAATTTGCTCAAATCTATTGGCTCCGGAGTGTCATCATCATTATTGTAGTATCTGTAGAATTTCTTCATATCGTCTTTTACTGCTTTTTCAAAGTACTCCTGTGCTTCGTCTCTAATGGCTACTCTTTCAGATGTGGAGCTTCCTGTCATTACACCCAATGATCCTACGATTTCTGAAGCTCTAATTCTCTTATAACTGCTGTGATCCCAGATAATCGCATCTGGCCAATTAATATATGCTTCATCATCAGCTGAGAATAATTCATTAGTTGCATTGTATAATGCGTAAAAAACCTGTGTCCCCACACCACCTGTTGCCCATTTGCTGAAGTTTTCTGATGAAACAAGAATTCGATATTTACCACCCTTACCGTCCACGAGTCTTGCAAGATTAGTTGGTCTAGCACATTTTAACCAATAGCCAAGCTTTTTCCCAAGAATTGAAGACAGTTTTTCAGCCACATCATTTCCAATCGTTTCCTGCAAAAAGACTTTTGCTAAAAACGATGCAGCTCCGTTTTCGTTGTGATTAACAAGCCACTCCAGTTCTTCACTGAAATCATTTATAAGCTCTGTTCCATTAGGATACTCTTCGTAGTTATATGTATAATCTACGCCAATGTACTGTTGATACTTATCAACATACTTATCATCCAATTTTTCTTTGGCAGCACTAACCGTTTTTGATGTAATATCAGCTGCAGTATTTACTGCCTTTTGAGTTGCATCAACTGCATTTGTTACGGCTCCTTTTACTTTATCCAAAAAACCCATATTATCCTCCTTGTTTCCCAAAAACCTTAGAATAATAGATTGTAAGCATTGACTATTCACTGTTTTGTTTTATGTTGCTTTTTGTTTGTTTATCTGTATATAATGGATGTGATAAAAGAATCCAGAAATGTAAGATTTTCTGGATTTTTATTCGTTAAATCCCTGTTTCTCATATCTCAGTACCTTTGCCGCAAATGTACTTCTTGCCATCCCACAAATTTCTGCAGCACTTGCAACATTGAATTCATGAGATCTCCATCTAACTCTAATCTCATGGAAGTTGTCTGGCAAAGATAGTGTTGGTCTTCCAAACTTTACTCCCCTAGCTTTTGCAGCTGCTATACCTTCTGCTTGTCTGGTCCTAATGAATATGCGTTCAGTCTCGGCTACGTATGACAACAGCTGTAACACAATATCACTTATCAGAGTCCCGATAAGGTCCTTGTCTCTTCTGGTATCTAGTAGTGGCATGTCCAATACAACAATGTCTGCTTGTTTTTCCTTAGTGATTATCCTCCACTGTTCGATGATATCCTTATAATTCCTGCCCAATCGGTCTATGCTTTTGATGTAAAGAACATCATATTTCTTTAATCTCATCATCATTTTCTGATACTGAGGTCTGTCAAAATCCTTACCAGACTGTTTATCAATGAAAATGTTTTCTTTTGGCACTTCAAGGTTCTGGGTTGCTATTAATTGTCTATCTTCTTTTTGATCTTTAGTACTTACACGTACATATGCATAATTACTCATTCAATTTCCCTCCATAATCAAAATCACTCTTATCAAAATGATAAAAGTGACTTTGTTTCTATATCTGTTTAGCAATCAGATACGGTTCTTCTCTACAGTACGGCGCGATAGTACAGGCCTCTGGTAAACTGCCTTCCGCTTTCCGCCTGCTGATGATAGGCTTCTATTACTTCATTTACTTCATCAGCTGATTCAATGGTGAAGTAGAGGATCTGATAGTCGATGTTGCTGACGTCCGCTTGCTTATCAGCCAGATACAGCGGCGTGGAGTTGAACAGTTCGCTCATCTCAAAGCTGCAGCGCACCGGGAATCTGGCGCCCGTGCGGTCAGTCAGATAGCCCTGATGGTCGCAGTTACGGCACTCTCTGCCGTTTTTCAGCGGGCAGTTGCGCACCAGCATTAACGGCAGGTAGCCGTAGCTGATGATGCCGGTATTGATCTGACTGCTGAGCTGAGAGATCTCCTTGAGCGAAAGCTCGCAGGACAGCGTGCACCCGCTGAGTCCCAGATCTTCCAGAACGGCAACGGAACGGGAATTGGTGACGTTCAGAAAGCTACCTCCCAAAACCGCCATGCCTGCCTGCTTAGCCAGCTGAATGGCTGAGAGGTTGTTGCAGTAGGCAGTGGTGACGCCCTGCTTCTTAAGAGCGTCAAGTCTTCTTAGGACGTATTCTTCGTTGAAGATCCAGCGGGGGATCTCCGCGATGATTTCCTTATCGACAGCCGGAGCATCCATGTTAAGGGAAATGATCAGACCGTCATAGTGGTCTGATGAAGGCAGCTGCGCAGCATTGAAGAGCCTGACATAGGTCTTCTTCATCCGGTGTTCGCCGTTTTCCTTTACTTCCGGTAACGGCAGTTCTCTTCTCTGCGGCATGGTGATCGCCTGCTCATTGAGTTTTTCTACCAGTTGGCGGCGCAGCTGGTTGAGCGCGGAAGCGCGGACATACAGACCTTCATCAACCGTGCCGCTGACGCTTTGGGCATAGTAGGGAGTATTACCCAGTTTGGCCAGGCTGTCACCGACATCGCTCAATGCCGTGGGCTTGCCCTGAGCTTCCAGCGGCGCTTCGCCGCTGACGCTGACGCCGTTGGCGCTGACCGTTACCGGTTCATCCTTTTTCACTGAAACTTCAATATCCAGAGCTGTCTTCTGTCTTTCCGCCCGGTAGAGTTCGTGAATGCGATTGAAGCTCTCCTTTGAGGCCTTTTCGTCTTCCTCGGTACGGATGCCGAACATCTGTCTGCCCAGTTTACCCTGGTAGTAACCGTCGGTGAAACCGCTGCGGGAGAAGACCTTTCTGAGCAGTTCAACGTCGTATTCCTTGCCGTCGACCGCCTGTCGGCAACAGTAGGTCGCCAGTGCCACATACTCCGGTCTCTTCATTCTTCCTTCGATCTTCAGTGAACAGACGCCCATTTCTTCCATTTCCCGGACATATTCAAACAGCGACTGATCCTTCAGGGAAAGGTCATAACCGGTTCCGTTCCTGGCCGCAAAGGGCAGCCGGCAGGGCTGGGCGCACAGGCCGCGGTTGCCGCTGCGCTGACCGATCAGCGAACTTAACAGGCACTGTCCGGAAACGCACATGCACAGAGCGCCATGGACGAAGTGCTCGACTTCTATGCCGTATTCAGCTGCCTGCTGGCAGAAATTTCTTAGTTCTTCTCGGCTCATTTCCCGGGCGGTGACGATGCGCTTATAGCCCAGTTTTGCCAGAAGGGGCAAAGCCGAACCGTGATGTACGCTCATCTGGGTGGAACCGTGCAGAGGCAGATCGGGGAAGCTTTCATGGATGATCGAGGCAATGCCCAGATCCTGAACGATCACTCCGTCAACACCGTGGCCGTTAAGAAAACGCAGCAGTTCGATGACTTCCGTCATTTCGCTGTCCTTGACCTCGATGTTGACGGTCAGGTAGACCTTAACATTATAAAGATGGGCATAATTGATGCCCTCGATCAGTTCGCTGTAATCGAAGTTGGTGGCGTTGCGGCGCGCGGAAAAGCTCTTTGCGCCTAAATAGACGGCGTCAGCCCCGGCGCGGACCGCCGCGCTCAGTGATTCAAGTGAACCGACCGGTGAAAGTACTTCAAGCATTCCTGATCCTCATTGATAGGCCTTGTCGATGTCGCGGTGCAATACGACGGTGCGCACCTTGGCATTGCTCAGTTTCTCATTGAGAGCATTAGCAAAGGAGACGGAACGGTGATGACCGGAGGTACATCCGATGCCCACGACCAGTTCCTTCTTGCCTTCCTCAATGTAAAGAGGCAGGGTATAGGTCACGAATTCGCTGATCATGTCCAGCACCCTGCGGGCGTTTTCAAAGGAGAAGACGTAATCACAGACTTCCTTATCGTTGCCCGACAGGTTCTTCAATTCGTTAACATAGTAGGGATTGGGAAGACAGCGGACATCATAAAGCAGATCGGCGTCAGCGGGAATGCCGTTTTTGTAGCCGAAGGAGATGATCTTGACGGTCATGCCGTTATAGTCTTCACCCATGAAGCAGTCGGTCAGTATCTTGCGGAACTGACCCGGCTTGAGATGGGAAGTATCGATAACGGTATCGGCCCTCTCCTTGATGTCGCTGCTGAACTGGATCTCATAGTCGATGGCATCCTGAAGATTGGGGAACTCCTCGCTCTGCAGCGGATGCGGCCTTCTGGTGTATTTATAGCGTCCCAGAAGCACGTCGGGGTCACAATCGAGAAACAGCAGGTGATAGTCAATTCCTTCCTTCTTCAGCGTCTCAAGCTGCTGCAGAAGGGTGTCGTATTTTTCCTTGGAACGGCCGTCGATGATGACCGCCAGACGGTCAACGTCGCTGATACGGCTTACCGACAGCAAAAGTTCCGGAGGAAGATTATCGATGCAGCTGTAGCCGACGTCCTCCAGGGTATTGGAGGCCATGCTCTTGCCTGCTCCGGAAAGCCCGGAAATAACCAGTAAACTCATATCATCACCGCCTTTTTTATTATTATAACATTTTCCCAATCTCTTATTGTTCAGTTATTCATGTCCCGATGATAATGGCAGTCCGGGTTAACCGGACTGCCATCAGATGATTTCTACATATCAGTCGTGTTTATCAATATTGGAAAAATCAATTCCGTTTTCCTTAAGCAATTTCTCCATTTTTCTGATAAGACTGTCCTTTTCTTCAAGAAGATTGTCCTTTTCTTCAAGAAGATTGTCCTTTTTTCTTACTTCAGCTCTGACTTTTTCGAGTTCATCACCAAAGATTCTTTCAATAAGTTCGCTCATCTTCGCATTCTCCTTCGAATCCATTTCCTTGTAAGGATGTACCGTTTCTCTTATCAGTTCACTTCTGATCTGCCGATAGTCGCTGCAGGAGAAGTCATGCATGAGACTGCCGATTTCTTCATCGGTATTCCGGTAGGTGCCGTTGACGAACAGAATACTTCTTCCGTCATCATACTCTTCGCCGTTTTCCCTGATGCGTGACTCTACATGATAGACCGGGCAGTTATTACCGTACAGATCATAGTCCAGTATGAATATTATATACGATTTTCTGATGTCCTTAAAGTCGGTACCCTTGTTTACCTGTTCGGCATCCATCAGGGCCTGATAGAATCTTGCTCTTTCCGGCAGCCCAGGTATCCTGGCCCTCTGGACTTCTACGTCATAGTAATTCCCCTCACTGTCAAAAGCTTCAATGTCCAGCCTTGCTCCCCGGCCCATGATGCTGATCAGGGAATGCTGACTTTCGACGCTGGTGACCGTAAGGTCGTCTTTCTGGAGAATGACTCTCAGCACATACTGAGTGAGTTCGTTGTTGTTGTTGAAGACTTCCGACATGAAGACATCATCAAACAACGTGTAGTTCGCGATTGTCTCGCGAATTTTGGATTGGATTTCATTACACATGGTCTTTTCCTCCTTTATATGTGTATATAATCGGAAAAAACTATAAAAATGTATGATGGAGGATCAATCCCCATGTGTTCCGGATCCACTTATATTATACTATAATTATTTTCAAGTATCAAGTAAGCCACGCTCTTTAACAAAGAAAAATCTGCCTGTCGGCAAAGCCGGCAGGCTATATCTTTCTTTCCCTGACCTTATCGATCAGAAGAATGACCGGTATTGACAGAAGCAGCGCCACCGCGTCGCCGACAAAGGCATAGATGTTCTTGGCCATCCGCGTTACAATCGGCACCTTGAACAGCAGAGTCTCCGTCGCCGATTTGACTCCGGCAATTCCCAGAAGCGTAGCAATGACCATGACCACTGCCCAGAAGATCACCTTGACTGTCGTATTCTTCCAGTTTTCACTGAACTCAAAGGCCAGATGCAGAAGCAGGGCGATCAGCATGTTGCCCGCCATCCAGCCAATCACGCCGTTCATGTGGCTGATGATCAGGCAGTAAAGCAGCGTGCCGATGCTGCCGACCAGCATGCCGCACCAGGCGCCGAAATAATAGGTATAGACGGCCATGACGATGTAGCCCAGGCAGACATAGTAATTCTGAAAGAACGGCACCTGCAGTAACAGCGAGGCTACCACAAACAGGGCGATGCCCAGAGCCGTATTGGTTATGAAGCGGGTATTCATGCTCATCGGTCTATTCTCCTTTTACCTTTACATTTTACAACATATCCGTTTCCTCTGTCTTATTTCCGGCTTCACATTTGCCTTTTTGTCAATGAATGTATATAATGATTTCCTGACCGGATCATCCGGCCGCAACAAGGCACTTAAAAACGCGAAAACGCACTTGGTCAAATGCTTTTTGGATTGTCAAAGCCGGGGGCATTTGTTAAAATGAACATAGAAAGAGATTACGTATAATCTATTTCTCGCTGCGGCATTTCTTTTGTTATGTGCCCATGGAGGGATTTATGGAAATAAACGATAATACCATCGTCAAGGACCCCAGCGAAATACTGCGAACCAGGACGCCCGAAGTTGAGCTGCCCCTGAATGATGAAGACAGAGAGCATCTGCAGCAGATGCTGGAATATGTAAGAAACACTCACGACGAACAGTACTGCACTGACCACCAGTGCCGTGCTTCCGTGGGCATTGCTGCCCCACAGATCGGTCTGGCAAAGAAGATGCTGGCCATCTCCATCGAAGACGGAGAGGACCTCGTCGAATTTGCCCTGGTCAACCCCAAGATAATTTCGAATTCTACGCGCCTTTGCTATCTGGAAAACGGAGAGTCATGCCTTTCCGTGGTTCCGGATGTCGAAGGCATTGTTCCACGGTATTTCAAGGTCACGGTAAGAGCCTACAACATGATCACCGACCGCATGGAGGACATCAGGCTGAAAGGCTATCCGAGCATCGTCATGCAGCATGAAATCGACCATCTTTACGGCAAACTGTATTACGATCACATCAACGCGGATGACCCGTGGCAGGAGATTCCTGACGCCGTGGTTATTTAGGCAAAGGAGGTAAAATGGCTGATCACAAATATAATTCAAGAACGCTGACTTCCTACGAGCCGACCGACACTCTGGTCTTTGCTCTGGGCGGTTTGGGCGAAGTCGGCAAGAACATGTACTGCGTTCAGTGCAACAACGAGATCATCATTCTGGACTGCGGCCAGATCTTCCCGGGCGACGATCTGCCCGGCGTTGACTACGTGGTTCCGGATTACACCTATCTGATCAGAAATCAGGAAAAGATCAAGGGTCTTTTCGTCACCCACGGCCACGAGGACCACATCGGCGGCATTCCCTACCTCTTAAGGGTCTGCAAAATACCGGCCATCTACGGTTCCAAGTTCGCCATCGCCCTGATCGAAAAGAAACTGGAGGAACACCGCATCAGGACTGACACCAAGCTGGTCATCATCGACCACGAGTCGCGTTTCGATTCCGAGAGCTTCCACATCGGTTTCTTCAACATCATTCACTCAATTCCCGACTGCCTGGGCATCGCCATCCGCACGCCAAACGGCTGGATCATGTCGACCGGCGACTTCAAGTTCGACCTGACCCCGACAGCGACCAACGCCGACTATCAGGTCATGGCCTTCATGGGTCAGTTCGGCATTGACCTGCTGCTCTCCGACTCCACCAACTCCGCCATCCCCGGTTTCTCCATCAGCGAGAAACAGGTGGCCAAGAGCATCTTCGAAATCATGAGCAAGACGGCCGGCCGTCTGATCATCGCCACCTTCTCATCCAACGTCCACCGCATCCAGCAGATCATCAGTGCCGCCATCAGCTGCGGCCGCAAGGTCTCCATCATCGGCCGCTCAATGGAAAACGTCGTCCAGATCGGCCGCGACCTTGGACATATCCAGGCTTCCGACGGCGACTTCCTCGAACCCGAGGCTCTGGACACTTACCCCGCCTATAAGGTCTGCGTACTGTGCACCGGTTCCCAGGGCGAGCCCCTGGCTGCCCTGAGCCGCATGGCTGCCGGCATCCACCGCTACGTGCACATCATGCCGGGCGACACCATCGTCTTCTCGTCCAACCCGATTCCTGGCAATGAGACCAGCGTTCACGAGACCGTCAACGCCCTGACCAGACTGGGTGCCAACGTGCTGACCAACTCGATGCTCAACAACCTGCATACCACTGGTCACGCTTCTCAGGATGAACAGAAGCTGATGCTTCAGCTGGTCAAGCCGAAGTACTTCATGCCCATGCACGGCGAATACAAGATGCTGAAGATGCACGCCGATACGGCGGTATCCACCGGCATTCCCGAAGAGAACATCTTCATCTGCGCCAACGGCGACGTCGTGGTGCTGCGCAATCATGAATGCTTCCTTTATAACCACCGCATTCCCACCGATGCGGTCTACATCGACGGCAACGATTCCAGCGGCATCGCCACCGCCGTGCTCAAGGACCGCAAGATCCTGGCTGATAACGGCCTGGTGTCCGTAATCGTCACCATCGACTCCAAGACCAACACCATCCTCTGCCGGCCCAATCTGGTTTCCCGCGGCTTCATCTACATCAAGGAAAGCCAGACGCTGCTGAAGGAAGGCGAACTGCTGGTCTACGAAGCCCTACGGAAGAAACTGGCCGGAAAGACCACCTTCGGGGAACTGAAGAACACCATCAGGGAGACGCTGGACCCCTTCCTGTATGCCCGGACCCACCGCAACCCGATCATCATTCCGGTGATCCTCAATTACCGCCAATAAACCAGAAAGAAGCTCCGGCTTCTTTTCCTTTGAACTGTGATAGAATTATCTTATGAACAAGAAAGTACTGATCGCCATTCTGTCCGCTGTTATCCTGTTAATAGCCGGCGCCATGTTCATCTACTATGACGCCACCTTTCTGGCACGGTACGATTATAAGGTTTCCTATCTGACCCTCGACAATCCCGACAGTCGTAAGGACGATCTGCGGATTCTCTACCTCACCGACCTGGAATACGGCACCTACACCGATGAGACCAACCTTAGAAAAATCACCGCCAGAGTCTCTCAGCTGGACTATGACCTGATCATCTTCGGCGGCGACCTTTTTGACATTGATTATACTCCCGGCAGCGAAGACATCAGTGTTCTGACTTCCTTCTTCCGGGAGATGAAGGCTGATGACGGAAAGTTCGCCATTTTCGGCGATTACGACCTGATCAGCGAAAGCAGAAAGAACATCACCAACAAGATCCTCACCGACAGCGGTTTTGAAATGATCGATGAAAAGGTGAAAATCTACCTTACTTCCAGCCGCTACTTTACCATTTACGGCTATGACTATGGCCGGCAGGTTGAAAGGCAGCCGGACAGCGGTGAATTCTTCCTGGCCGTCATTCACGATCTTTCCCTGTGCGATCAGCTGTCTTCAGCTCAGCTGATCCTGTGCGGAAACAGCCACGCCGGACAGCTCAACTGGCCGCTTTCTTCCGGTTACCGGCCAGGCTACCACAGCGCCCAGAATCTGTACTACTCTTCCGGTCTGGGCATGACCAAAACCCCTCACCGGCTTTTCAGCGATCCGGAAATCGTCATAATTACCCTAAACTGAAAAGTGACCCATCACAGATGAGTCACTTGTTTTTTACTGTCCTTTTCTGGCCCTGGCGATGTACTTTTCCATCTGCTTCAGGCGTTTCTTCATGCTCCACTTGAAAATCAGAGAGGTCTTGCGGTCTTTGTTGAGCGAATTGATCTGCTCATAGTGAACCATGGTATGGCCGCCGTCGATTTCCTCCAGCTGGGAATCCATCTCATAGCTTTCCAGCGGATAGGCAGTCATGATGTGCACGTTGCGGTTTTCCACCGGCTTACGGATGTGAACCACGACATCCTGATCACGGCCTCCCTTTCTGACCTTGCGGTGGTACTTGTAGCCGTTTACCAGATCGGTTCTGGTGATCTCCTTGCCGCCGGAAAATCTGGCTTCGGCTATGGCGGAATCCAGCAAAGTATCATAGATTTCCTGCGCGGAAGCCTTCATGCGGTAATCAGTCTTCATCTTCCGGTTCCCTCTTAACGGTGACGTCGACCTTATCGATTGACTGGTCATCCATGCTGATGATCCTGAAGGTTACATTCTTGATGGTGACTTCCGGTGTCTCATCTTCATCGGGCACATAGCCCAGGGCATCCATGACCAGACCGCCGACGGTATCGTTTTCGGAATCGTCGAGTTCCACCTTGATGAGCTTGCTGAGGTCATCGATCAGAGCGGCACCGTCAACGATGAAATGGTCATCGGTGATCCGCTGGATCTCCTGTTCCTCGTTGTCAAACTCATCCTGAATGTTGCCGACGATGGATTCCAGCAGGTCTTCCATGGAGACGATGCCGTAGGTTCCGCCGTATTCGTCCAGGACGATGGCTACCTGGACCTTTTCCTTCTGGAAGGTGGTCATCAGATCGTCGCACTTCATGTTTTCGTAGACAAACAGCGGCTCGCGGATGAAATCGCGGATATGGAATTCGCCGCGGTCAGCGTCAGTCAGATACTTGAAGACATCCTTGACGTAGAGAATTCCCTCGATGGAGTCGATGTCGCCCTCATATACCGGAATACGGGAGTAGCCGGTGGAATTGAAGGCTGCCTGGACGTGTTCCAGGGTATCGTTTATTTCCAGCGAGGTCATGTCAGTGCGGTGGGTCATGATCTCACCGACCGTCCGGTCGTTGAACTCAAAGACATTGTTGATCATGTCCTTTTCTTCGTTTTCAATGAAGCCCTTCTCGTTTCCGGCGTCGACCATGATCCTGATTTCTTCCTCAGCCGATTCGGAGTCGCCGTCATGTTCCTTAATGCCCAGCATCTTGGCCAGGGAATTGACCGTCCAGGATACCAGAAGGACCAGAGGACGGAAGATCCGGTAACAGAAATCCAGCAGTCCCGCTTCCGCGAAGGCTACCTTTTCCGGATTGGTCATGGCTGCTCTTTTGGGCAGCAGTTCCCCGAATACCAGGGTTAAAAATGACAGCAGCAGGGTGATGACGAAGATGGAAACCATCCTTACCACATCAGCCGGCCACTGGGTCTTGCTGAAGAGTCTGACGACATAGTCGGCAAAGGTATCAGCGGCCACGGCACTGGAAAGGAAACCGGCTAAAGTAACGCCGATCTGAATCGTCGAGAGAAAAGCCGTAGGCTTCTGTACCATTTTATATATCAGCTTTGCCTTACGGTTTCCTTCATTGGCCATCTTTTCCAGTTTGGCGTCATTGAGGGAAACCACAGCGAGTTCGCTGCTGGCAAAGAATGCGTTGATCCCAATTAAGACGATAAGCAGCAGGATGTATCCGAAAACATCCTTTTCACCGGCTGCTTCCACAGCCTCTGCTTCAGTTGAAAGTTGAATTAAACTGCACAAATGCGGGTCCATATATTAATCAATCAGCTCCTTACATAAACATATAATATATTATTCTGCCGGCGGCTTGCTTGTCAAGTTGAGCGTTTCCCGTCAGAAAAGCTCCCTCAGGAGCTTTTAGATGATCTTATTATCTTTTCTTTTCGGATGAGCCGCCCAGAGGGTTCTTCTTCGCCGCGTCCTTCAGAGAGCCGTGATGCTGGCTGACAGAGGGCTTGTTGTTGGAAGGCTTGTTATTGGAGGGCTTGTTGCCGGTTACCGGATTGCTGAAGCCAAAATAATTACCTCCGGATATTCTGTTAATATTATGCTTTCCTTTTTCCCTGTTCAATATCATCTGCCGCTGTGCTTTCTTTCCTCCGGCGCTTAACATAAAAAGTTCTCTCTGCTCTGACGGCAGAGAGAACTCTTTATCATATCAGTTCCGGAATCGGGCAGATCAGGAAATCTCGCTCAGGTCGACTCCCTTGGTCTCCTTTACCTTCAGCATCAGCAGCGCCAGGGCAATGCCCATGACCGGCAGGTAAGCCGTCATCAGGGTAACGCCTAGTCTCGCTGAACCAACCCAGTTGATGACCAGGGCGTTGATGATCCAGGAGATGCCGGTACCGAACATGCCGACCAGGGACATGCAGCCCATGACCGAAGCCCGGATGCCGGTAGGTACGCTTTCCGCGGTGATGATGATGTACAGCAGGTCGCTGATCGACCATAAGCCGGCGCAGTAGAAGCCGTAGCCGAAGCCGACCAGATAGGCTGAACCGCCATAGGCGCAGCCGGTGACGAACATGATCAGACCGATCAGAGCCCACAGGCCCAGGATCAGCGAAGACTTCTTTCTTCCCATGACATCGGAGATGATGCCGCCCAGGAAGGTGAAGATGCCGTTGATGATCGGCCAGAAGGCATAGATGATGTTGGTGTCCTCAACGCTCAGTGCCTTGGTGCCCAACCCTGCTTCGACGACCGTACCGTAGACATTGGTAAAGCCGGTTGACAGGGAGAAGATCACGCCGACAATGGCGATGGCCAGAGTCTGCTCATGAGTGAAGATGTATTTGAAGGCGGAGAAAACGGATACCTTGTTCTTCTTTTCCTCTTTGGCAGCCTCCTTCGCTTCCTTCGCTCTGGTAACTCTCTCTTCCTTGGAAGATCTGAGGTATTCCAGGCGCTTTTCCGCGTAGACCGGGGTCTCCTTGACGATGAATATTGAGGCGATTCCAACCACCAGGGTAATGGCGATCGGAACGATGTAGATTAACCTCCAGCTGGTGACGTCAGCGCGGTTGTAGAAGATCTTGATCAGTAAGCCGATCAGGGATACCGACATCGTCGCAATGCCCTTGGTCAGCGAGGCGATCTTGGCGCGGTGCTGGGCCGGCGCGCATTCCATGATGTACATCACCTGGACGTCGTTGGGCGTGAAGAAGGTCATGATGACCGTGCCGACGATGAACATGATGAAGTTGGTGGAAAGGGCGCATACCAGCATGCCGATGCCCATGCCGATGATGTTGATGATCAGGAAAAGTCTTCTTCCCAGCCGGTCAGCCAGGGACTTGTAGAACGGAGCGATGATCAGGATCAGGTAGCAGGCAGTTGAGATCAGCTGCAGCTGCGAACTGGCCGCGTCAAACTCCGGCGTGTTGATGGTTGTCTTGAACAGGTCGTAGATCACGAAGCTCTGCGTGTAACCCTTGATGTTGCTGGTGAGCTCATCAGCAATGTAGACGATGGTCAGAATGACGACCAGCAGAATGAAGTACTTCGGATGCCGGGCAAATTCCAGCGCCCGCTCCAGAACGGAGATCTCCTTCTGCTCCTTCGCCCTCTTCTTTTCATCCTTGCTGAGAACCGGCTTTTCTTCCTTAACCTCTTCAGCGGCCTGGATCAGGTCGATGCTTTCCGGCTGAGCCGCTGCGGAGTTTTCCGCCTTTTCAGCTGCCTTTTCCTTTTCATCCCTGATCATGGTGAAGGCCTCGGGCTTGCGGAAGTCAATGTCTTCGAGAACTTCGGTGACGACCTCTTCGGGTTCGACACTGTTCTTTTTTTCGTCTAATTCACTCATTCAGGGCCATCCTATTCTTCGGCCTTGGCCAGACCTTCGAGACGCTTCTTTTCCTTTCTGGTCTTATTGATGGAGTAGATGACGACGCCGACCAGGGTGGCAATGTACGGCCACATCTTCAGGATGTTGTCGGAAATGCCGATGGTTCTGGCAAAGTTGCTCAGACCGTAGAAGAAGCCGAACAGCAGGCTGGTAAGAGCTGTCGGAAGCGGGTTGGCCTCACCCATCGAGCAGGCAGCCAGACCGATGAATCCGCGGCCGGCAACGATGCCGTTGGAGAAGTATGACAGATAGACGGCGCTCATGAACATGCCGCCCAGACCGCCCAGACATCCGGAGATGACCAGGGCGATGGTCTTGATCCTGTCGGAAGAGATACCGACTGATTCGGCGGCGTTGGAGTTCTCACCAACGGCTCTGATTCTTAAGCCGAGCTTGGTCTTGAACAGCATGAAGGCCATTACCGCGATCAGCAGGAATGAGATGTAGGTCATGATGTTCTGGTTGAACAGAATCTCGCCGATGACCGGAATGTCGCTCAGATAGGGGATCTTCACATTGGGAAGAATGCCCGACTGCAGCGAGTTGGTGGAGCTGCGGTCATGGTTGGGAGTGACAATGGGCAGGAAGAAGGCGGTGAAGCCGCTTCCGATCAGGTTCATGGCAATACCGACCAGAACGATGTTGACTTTCAGTTTCAGGTTAAAGACGGCAACCAGGTAACCCAGGATACCGCCGACGACGATACCGGCAGCTAAGCCCAGCCAGGGATTCGGACCGCCGACATAGGCAGCGACCAGGGTACCGACGAATGATGACAGCAGCATGATGCCTTCCATGCCCATCTGCGTCTCATCAGCCTTCTGGGCTACGGAACAGCCCAGAGCCGCCAGAAGGATCGGCGGAGTAACGGCGATGACATTAGCGTAAAATGTCGGATTGGAAAGGATGCTCAGAAGCGTTGAAATGATTCTCTCCACAGCTATTCACCTCCCTGCTCTGCCATCTGAAGGGCTTTTTCTCTTTCAGCCTCTTTGATGATCATCTTACGATAGGTTCCTGACAGGAATTTCTCTGCCAGTAAGAACAGAATGATAACGGCCTCAACGATCTTGGTCATGTCGACCTGAATGCCGGTCTTGATGGACATGACGTAGGCGCCGGCTCTCAGATAGGAGATGAACAGCGCCGCCACGGGAACGTTGCGCGGGTTATTCTTGGCAAATACCGCCATGGTTACGCCGTCCCAGCCGTAGCCGGTAAGCTCGACCCAGCGGTAGTTGGTATAAAGGCTCATGATCTCGCAGGCTCCGCCGACACCGCCGATGAAGCCGCCGATGACCTGGGACAGAATGGCTACTGCCGAGACCGAGATGCCGACGTACTTGGCGAAGTGGCCGTTCTGACCGACGGTGCGCAGCTTGAAGCCGAACTTGGTGCGGTACAGTAACAGCCAGGCAAGCAGGACGATGGCCAGGGCAACGAACAGCGAATAGAAAATGTAAAGCTTATCGTTGCCGATCTTGATCTTGGTGACCATGATCTCCTTGGCGCTGTCCGTCCAGGAATAGGTTCCCTTGGATGTCTTGGGGTCCTTGAAGACCGAGAACAGCAGGTAGCAGGAGAACCACAGGCAGATGTAGTTCATCATCAGTGAGGTGACCATGACGGAAGCGTTGAACAGCTTCTGCAGGATGGCCGGAATCGAGGTAACGACTGCGCCGACCAGACCGCCGATGAGGCATCCGAAGATGATTCCCAGCAGATGATTGTTGGGGAACAGATAAATGTTGGTCAGGGCTCCGCCGAAGAAGCCGCCCAGCAGGAAGGAGCCTTCCATAGCCAGGTTGAACTGGTTGGCGGAGAACATGATGCACACGGCAACGCCGGTGAACATCAGCGGGACGGCCTTCTGGATCCAGAAGTTCAGGTATGATACGTTCTGAACCGGAGCGAAGAAGAAGTAGTTCAGTGAGGTCAGCGGTCTTTCACTGGTGGTCACGATCAGCACCGTGGCCAAGGCCAGACCGATGGCGATGGACAGAGCCATGCGCAGGATCTGGTGGCGGTTCTGAACGGACAGATTGGCTAAGGAAACCATTCTGGTTCTGTGGTTACGCATGTAAGGCACCTCCGATCTCTTCAGCGCTCATTTTCTTGACGCCCAGCATATAGAAGCCCAGTTCCTCTTCACCCAGCTTGGTGACATCGGTGAAGTAGGCAACGATCTCACCGCCGTACATGACGATCAGGCTGTCCGAGAGGTTGAGCAGTTCGCCCAGGTCAGCGGAAGTGACCAGAACGGCCTTGCCCTGATCTCTCATCTCAATGGCCCGGCGGCGGATGAATTCGGCAGCACCGACGTCAATGCCGCGGGTGGGCTGGTCGAGGACCAGCAGCTTGTTGAAGCTGGTGAACTCACGGGCGACGACGACTTTCTGGATGTTGCCTCCGGAAAGGGCGCTGACAGCCTGTTCACCGTTCTTGCACAGGATCTTGTATTCCTCGATCCACTTATCTGTTTCATTCTTGATGTTGCCGGGCTTGATGAAGGCCTTGCCGGCGAATTCCGGCAGGTCCATCTTATCGGCAATGATGTTTTCCTTGATGGTCATGTCAGCCGCGCAGCCCAGGATCATGCGGTCTTCCGGAACGTGGACCAGGCCTTCCTTGCGCAGCTTGGTAATGGACAGGTCCTTGACCTCCTTGCCGTCCAGCTTGATGGAGCCTTCGCCATAGAGGTGCAGGCCGGTGATCGAGTCGATCAGTTCTCTCTGGCCGTTGCCTTCGACACCGGCAATGCCGACGATCTCTCCGGCGCGGACGGAGAAGGAGATGTTCTTGACGACCTTCTTGCCGATTTCGTTGAAGACGCCCAGATCCTTGACGACCAGGACATTTTCCTTCGGCTGAGCCGGCTGTTTCGGGACGACCAGGTCAACGTCGACGCCGACCATGGTGCGGGAAATGTCAGCTTCGGTAACGTCAGCGATATTGAAGGAGGCAATGGTCTTGCCCTTTCTGATGACGGTTACCTTGTCGCAGAGCTGCTTGACTTCGTTCAGTTTATGGGAAATGAAGATGATGGTGCATCCGCTTTCCTTCAGATGCTTGAGCTGAACGAACAGTTCGGCTGTCTCCTGAGGAGTCAGAACCGCCGTCGGTTCGTCCAGAATGAGGATCTCACAACCCTTGACCAGTGCCTTGACGATCTCGACCTTCTGCTTGACGCCGACGGTCAGGTCCATGACGCGGGCCCGCGGGTCAATGTCAAAGCCGTACTTCTTGCAGACTTCCTCAGTCATCTTGACGGCCTTTTCGGTGTCGAACTTCAGACCGCTGGTCGGTTCGATGCCTAGAACGACATTTTCCGCAACAGTCAGTGACGGTACCTGCATGAAGTGCTGGTGCACCATGCCGATGCCGGCTTCGATGGCCTTGGTAGGTGAGGTCAGATGGACTTCCTGTCCCTTGATGATGATCTGGCCGCCGTCCGGTTGTTCAATACCAAATAACATTTTCATCAGAGTCGTCTTGCCGGCTCCGTTTTCGCCGCAGATGGCATGGATCTCGCCCTTCTGGGCCGAGAAGTTTACCTTGTCGTTGGCGATGATACCGTTGTCATAGACCCTGGTGATGTCCTTCATGACAAGATAGTTATCCATATTAAATTCCCTTCTATTTCTAATCCTTTAATAAAAAGTAAGCCTCTGATAGCTCTGTATCAGAGGCTTGGTACGCATTTAAATAACTGAATTACTGAGGCTTCTTGGTGCTGTCATGTGCAGGCACGAATTCACCATAGAACCAGTTGGCATCCTGACCGAAAGCGGTGCCCGGATTGATCTCGCCGGAGATGATCTTGGCAACGATGTCGTTGACCTGAGCCAGCTGCTCAGGGCTGAACAGCTTGCTGGTGGTATCAGTTACAGCATAGGAAACGAATTCGCCGTTTAAGCCGAGCTTAACGTTCTGGCCATAAGGCAGAGTTCCGTCCAGATGCTTCTTCATGGCATCGTAGAAGCCCTGGTTGACGTTCTTCTTCATGGAAGTGATGGTTCTGGCAGCCTTCTTGTTGCCTTCATCAGTTCCTAATGAAGCGAAGTAAGCACCCTGGTCACCATCGACGCCGATGATGTAGTTTTCATCAGCCTGAGTGATGCAGGAGTCGAAGCCGCCTAAGCCGGCCTGACCGCCGCAGGCGAAGACGACGTCATAACCGTTGGCATATAAGCCGGTAGCAACGTCCTTGCCCATGGCAGCATCATTGAATGAGTTCATCCATGACAGGTTGACATCGACTGCTTCGTCAATGTACTTGGCGCCATTGGCGAAACCGACATAGAAGTCATCCAGAACAGTGTTGTCCATACCACCCATGAAGGCGACCTTCTTGGTCTTTGACAGCATGGCTGCCATAGCACCAACTACGAATGAGCCTTCGTTCTGGGCGAACAGCATGGCATACAGATTCGGTGCCGGGCAGTACTGCCAGCCTTCGGCATCGGAGAAGTTCCATTCTTCGTCGTAGAACCAGATCTTCTGATCAGGATATTCCTTGATCAGAGGAATGATGTATTCCTTCATGTCATAGGTACCGGTGATGATGATGTCCCAGCCTTCCTTGAAGACTTCTTCCAGACCGGTCTGCCAGGTTGAGGTGTCGTAGGTCAGCTCGATGACTTCGCCGTAAACCTTGTCGCCGAAGTCTCTGTTGATCCACTGAATGCCTTCGTTACCTGAGTCGAAGAAGGACTTGTCGCCTAAGGTGCCGTTAACAACATAGGCTACAGTCTGCTTTCCAGCTTCCTTGGCTTTTTCTCTGGCGCTCTTCTCGCCGCCCTCGCCGCCGTTCTGGCAAGCGGTAGCAGTGAAGACTAAGAGTAAAGCTAATAATACAACTAAAAGTTTTTTCATATTTTTCCTCCGTCTTGTAAAAAACTCTCTATGTTTATTTTACTATCAGTCTTTGGCCCTTACAAGACAAACTGTAAGCGCTTAAACCGATTTTTGTCTAAAATCATTCGTTTTTGAGGCTTCTGGCCACTTCGGCGGTCGTTTGAGCCAGCGCTCTGATGCTCATTTTCTTCAGACCGCGCACGTAGGTGTCCAGTTCGTCACCGATCGGCTTCTTCCAGTACTCGTCGATTCCCTGTATGCCGGTAATGGTAGCCACGATCGTGGAGATCTGGGCAGCGTTGCAGTCGACGTCCATGCCGCAGCCTCCGCAGCAGGCCAGCGTCTCGGTGAAGTCGCCGTTGCCGAAGTACAGAGCCACCACTTCCGCCGCCGCATTGGGATAGGCGTGGATCCAGTTGTACTTCTGATACCTGAGTTCGCAGGGCATCCAGGCATCGTAGTAGTTGTCATGGGTCAGACACTGCTGGTAAGCGAAGCGGACGACCTGACCGTATTCGCTGTCTTCAGGCATCAGCTCGATGGCGTCTCTGACAATCTTGCGGATGTCCTTCTCATAGAAGGCCATCGAAGTCATGACGGCATTAAATACTTCACCAAGAATGCCGTTGCGGTCGTGGGAAATGGAAGCATCCATCCAGGCGCATCGGGCAGCTTCATAGACGTTGCCCGGATAAAGCTGACCGGCAATGGCTCCTCGCATCTGGGCGCCGATCCACTCGTTGAAGGCGTTGTGATAACGGCCGCTTTCCGGCGGCAGGATGCCGGCCTTCAGATTTCTCAAGGCCATGTCTTCGGCTGACCAGCCGGTAGGAATGCGGCTTATCCACTCCCGGGCGATGTCCAGAGCTGTTGTACTCTTTCCGTGTTCCTTATAGGCCAGTAATAACGCCAGCTCATAGGTTATGTCATCGTTGTACGTATTGGGCTTGCGGATGTAGCGGTCGACGCGGCCATATTTCCTGGCAATGTTTTCCCCGGTATAGCCTTCGATGCAGGTGCCGTAGGCGCCGCCGATGATCTGACCCAGCCAGCCGGCGTGCAGCTTGTCGACCAGCTGATCACCCATGTCAACTTCCTTGGCTTCAGGGAAGTTCACGGCAGCGGCATACTGTTCAAAGGTGTCATAAAAGGTCTGTTTCCAGTATTCCGAACTCTCATCCCTGGGAGCGTTGTCAGCCAGCCGGAAGATGTCATACATCAGCTTGTGCAGTTCGACGATGTCGTCTTCTTCAAAGGCCTTATAGCCCTTTTCGACCAGTTCCATGCCGCCTTCGCAGTTGTAGCCCCGGTTCTCCATGGCCTGCAGGTAGGCCAGGCAGATCGATTCAGGCGCCCGGGATCCGGGCACCTGGGAATGCCAGTAAAGTTTGGTGAAAATGTCCTGGAGGTTCTCCGGCCCGGAGGCGTTCTCCTCCCAGATGGTCTCGTTGTCATCAGCCTGGTAACAGGGTTCGACGGAACACAGCAGTTCTCTCTGTAACTCCCACGGTTTCTTCATGATCGTTTACCTCTTCTTATCTATTTATATTATATAAAAAGTATGCAGCAACGCTCAACACAATTGAGCGGGACACCCGCTGGTGAATTCCGAAAGTTTTTTTCACAATGAAACCGCTTTAGCACACATCCGCTCTTCTACGGTAAAAAAACCGTGCTAATATGACCGTGTAATCATCGTATAATCCTCTGAATATGGCAGGGGAGTCTCTACCCTGGCACCGTAAAGGCCAGGACTATGATGGAACTTCTTTTCTGTTCCATCACTGCGGTGGATTACAGGAAAGGAGAGCAAACACAATGCTTGAAAAGTTTTTTAAGTTGTCCGAGAACAAGACAACGGTTTCCCGTGAGATCGTCGCGGGACTGACGACGTTCGCAGCCATGAGCTACATCGTCGCCGTCAACCCCAATCTGCTGTCGCAGTCGGGCATGGAATGGGGAGCCGTCTTCCTGGCTACCATCATTTCCTCGATCATCGGCACTCTGGTCATGGGTCTGGTTGCCAATGTCCCCTATGCGCAGGCTCCGGGCATGGGCCTTAACGCCCTGTTCGTCTACAACGTCTGCTTCACTCTGGGTTTCACCTGGAAACAGGCACTGTCCATGGTCTTCATCTGCGGTGTCATCAACATCCTGATCACCGTGACCAAGGTCAGAAAGTACATAATCAAGTCGATTCCCAAGTCCCTGCAGAACGCCATAAGCGCCGGAATCGGTGTCTTTGTGGCTTATCTTGGCGTACTTAACATCGGCCTGATCAACTTTTCTGCCGGCGTTCCCGGTCTGAGCACGTTCAATCAGCCTGCTCTGATTGTCTTTCTGATCGGCTTTGTGGTCACCGTGGTTCTCTACCTGCTTCAGGTCAAAGGCGCCATCCTGATCGGCCTGGTCGTCGCTACCCTGATCGGCATTCCCTTCGGTGTTACCGTTCTCGGTGAATCCGTCAGTTTCGCCGACGCCTGCAAGGCTCTGCCCAGCACCTTCGGCGTCATCTTCACTTCTGAAGGCATTCCCTCTCTGTTCGCCGATGCCGCCAAGCTGCCGATCGTACTGATCACGATCTTCTCCTTCAGCCTTTCCGATACCTTCGATACTCTGGGCACCTTCATCGGTACCGGCCGGAGATCAGGCATCTTCTCGGCTGAAGATGAAAAGGCCATGGAAGAATCCAGCGGCTTCAAGTCCAAGATGGACAAGGCCCTGTTCGCCGACTCGATCGCCACTTCCATCGGCGCCATCCTGGGAACTTCCAACACCACTACCTATGTTGAATCCGCGGCCGGCATCAGCGCCGGCGGACGCACCGGTCTGACCAGCGTGGTAGTGTGCATCTGCTTCGCCGTCTCCGCCTTCTTCGCTCCCGTCATCTCCGCCATTCCCTCAGCCGCTACCAGCTGCGCTCTGGTGATGGTCGGCATCCTGATGATCAACGCCCTCGACGACGTTGACTGGGACGATCTGGAGGAAGCCATCCCCTGCTTCGGCGCCGCCATCTTCATGGGACTGTGCTACTCGATAACCGACGGCATCGCGGTCAGCTTCCTGATGTACGTGCTGGTCAAGCTCGTAAAGGGAAAGGTAAAGGACATCAATCCGATCCTGTGGGTCTCCAGTTTCCTGTTCTTACTGAACTACTTCCTGAAGGCCATTATCTAGCAAACATGTAGGTGAGCTTTGCTCACCTTTTTTATTGCCTGTTGATACCGGTTTACTGCATATAAAATGAGGAAAAATATGCAGTAAAAATTGATTTACTGCATATAAAATGATAAAATATATGCAGTAAAAGAGAGAATTGGACGAAAAATGCGGAAATACGACTACTCATTCCTTAAGGGAAGTACATTAAGCGAAATGCTGAGGCTGGCGCAGATCATCGCCGACCTGAAAACCCGCAGTGAAGTGCGCATGCAGCAATACGGAGAGGTCTATGCCCGGTTTCAGAAGAAAGCGATCATCGATTCGGTCCGCTGCAGCAATGCCATAGAGGGCATCGTTACGACACAGCAGCGTCTGCAGGACATTGTCGCCGGTCATCAACCCGTCAGTCATGATGAAATGGAAATAGCGGGATACCGGGACGCGCTCAGGCTGATTTTTGAAAAGACCTCTTCCCTGAATCTCAATGAAGATCTGATCAGAGGATTCCATCGGCTTATCGAGCAGCAGTCTGATCCTGACCAGGCCGGGATGTATAAAGAAAATGATAACTTCATAATGGAATATGATGCTGACGGTAATCGACGCGTCAGGTTCACGCCTGTAAAAGCTTCAGAAGTAGAAAAAAACATGGAGCAGCTCCTGTTAGCATTTTACGATGCCAGGCAGGATGAGGAAATACCGGACATATTGCTGATTCCCTGTTTCGTCGTTGACTTTCTCTGCATACACCCATTCAAAGACGGTAATGGCAGAGTTTCCCGGCTGCTTAACGTGCTGTTGCTGCTGACAGGCGGTTATGATATTGTCAGATTCATTTCCCTGGAAAAACAGATCGATGAATTCCGCCAGAATTACTACGATGCTCTGGCCGCTTCCTCAGCTGGCTGGCATGAAGGTGTCAACGATTACACTCCCTTTATTCTCTTCAGCATGCAGATACTGTACCGCTGTTACCGGCAGATGGATGAATCATTCTTTGAGTTTACGATTCGAAAAGAAAAGAAGTCAGAAAGAGTAACCAAACTGTTAATGAACTCCATTGTTCCTCTTTCAAAAAAGGATATTATGGAAAGACTCCCCGACATCAGTGAAACAACCGTAGAAAAGCAAGTGGCAAAGTTACTGAAGGAAGAAATGATTGAAAAATCAGGTTCCTTCAGGGATGCCAGATATCGAAGAAAAGTTTAAACAGAGAAAAGGCGGCTTAAGCCGTCTTTTTACCAGATATTAGTTTTTTTGGAATATATAATATAATGTTTTATTTGGGCTTATTAAACAAATGTGGGTCTAATGCTCGACCCGCTTTTCTTTATGTGTTAAAATATATGTATGAAGAAACTGCCTGCCCACGGTGTCTGCTGTCCGAGATGTTCGTCGTCGGCAGTCAAGAAGAAGGGCTTAACAACAACCGGAGGACAAAGATATTGCTGCCTTGAATGCGGCAAGTCTTTCAGTATTACTTTGGACAGTTTCACCCGTAGCACTGGGTTAGACCGCGACACCCTCGCCAAGGTCATCCACTACACCCTTAACTGGAACTCGCTGTTCTATATAAGTGAAAACATTTATGGGCACATAAGCCAGGTAGGGGCACATCGTTTCGTTAACGACCATCGCCAGCAGCTCTGGCTGGTGCGTCATAAGATACTCCACGCCCTGAGTGAGATGTCATTTAAGACGCTCGAGGGCGTAATAGAGATAGACGAGAAATACTTCAGAGAGGTTCAGAAAGGGTCGGATAAACTGATTTCCTTTGCTGACCGCAGATCATCGCGCCGTCCCCGTTATCATCAGGAAAGCAGCGAAAGCGGCATCTATGGGCCAGAGTTCATCTGCGTCTTGAGCGCTGCCGACCACGCTGGTCATTACTGGGCCAAATGCGTTTCATTAGGTGCCTGCGACGTCAAAGCATTAAAGCACTTAGAGCCTTATCTGAAGGACGTTAAGTTCATCTGTTCTGACGCCTATGAGATATATAAGGACTGGTGCGACAAACATAATTATCCGCATTACATTGAACCATCAGGTTACCGTAAGAAACGCCAGCAGAAAGGCTATAAAGAAAACCCTCAGACCGAGGAACAAAAGCGACGCAACCTTCGGATAATGAAGGAAATGTCGGATAATAGGGAAGGACCTTATGTTGAAGGTGCGACCTTTGAGGAATTCTCTGCCCTGCGCAAGCAGTTTAATCTCGGCATCGAATTCGTCAACTCATTCCATCAGCGGCTTGAGGAATTGTTCGTCAATGACACTAAGGGCGTATCGTCAAAATACCTACAGGAATATGTAGGCGCATTCGTATATGTTCATAACTGGCAGAGCGAACACGGCTACCCGCCATCAACGTTAAATGATGCTTACGAGATACTTGACGAGATAGAACAATACTCGGCACTGAACTTAAGGCAGATAAAGTCGCAGTCCGTCCTTGACCTGCCACACAAGTCCAAGAGGTTCGTCAGGAACAAGGAAAAGGATGTCAGAGACCAGATCCGGACTCATACAATCGATTTGGATACCATCAAGCCCATCGAATACTTCAAGTCGCTGGGCGTGAAGAGGGTGAATGACTTAGTCAGAACTTATCTGGACTGGCGTCAAGGAGAAACGAAACTTCATAAGTGTAAAAGGCTGGCTACAATGCCGGATGTCGAGAGGATCATTGAGGAAGACTACAAAAACCATTAACTTCAGATTGGGGTATAATAGTATTAAAGTGCCATTTAGTGACAATTAGAAGGAAAACTGATGAGTAGAATACACTGATAAAAGGAGCGTAACTATATGATTACTGGCAGTTTAAAGAGCAAAGTCGATGCCATCCGGCAGGACTTCTATAACGAGAATAAAGCGCAGGCATCTGATGTTGTTAACCAGCTGACGATGCTTATGTTCATCAAAATGCTTGATGATAAGCAGAATGACCTGGAAGCCAGAGCCTCTTTAATTGGCGTTAAACCAAATCAGAACGATCTGACTTTCAAGGATGGCGAGTATAAGAATTATGAAACAGGCGAAGGCGAAAAAAGATTGAAGTTCACTATTCCATACAGCGATCTCCGGTGGAAGAACTTTAAGAATCTTAGTCCTTCAAACCTTGCTAAGAGAATCAGAGATTACGTGGTTCCTTTCATTATGGATAAAGACAATAAGGCAGTTGGCAAGTTCGCAGAGTATTCCAGCGAGTATGCTTACGGCTTTACAAACAAGGACAGATTACTGGCATCAGTAGTGGATAAACTGTCAGATGATGAATTCAACTTTGTAAACACCGACCTGATGGGTGATGTTTATGAGTATATTTGCGGATCCGGCATCTCCGGACAGTTCAGAACACCGCGGCACATCATTGATATGGCCGTTGAAATGATGAAGCCGAAACTTGGCGAAAAGATTATCGACCCGGCAATGGGAACCGCCGGCTTCATCGTTGAGGCTGCCAAGTATATCCAGGAACATCAGAAAGATGAATTATATAATGCCGAGAACAAGGAAACCTTTAACTCGAAAATGTTCTACGGCTGCGACAATGATACAACGATGGCCAGGATTGGTTATATGAACTGTATCCTCCATAACATCAACGACCCCGTTATAACGATGGATTCATTATTGGAACACGATAACGCTAAAGATTTACTTGGCAAGTTTGACTTAGTCCTCCAAAATCCTCCGTTTGCTGGCAGTCTTGTTGAAGAGGCAACGAATAATGCTCTGTTGGCAATTACAAAGACAAAGAAAACCGAACTGCTATTCGTGGCTTTAATGCTGAAATTAATGAAGATTGGTGGAAGAGGTATGTCTATCGTTCCGGACGGTGTCCTGTTCGGTAGTGACAACGCACACATTAACCTCAGAAGAGAATTGGTCGACAAGCAGAAATTAGTCGGTGTCATATCGATGCCTCAGGGCCTTTTCGCAGCACCGGCAAAGAAGGGGTCTGCTTCAAAAGGCGCTGGTGTTAAGACATCATTCTTGGTTTTCGAGAGAACCGATAATGGCGGGACGGACAACGTTTGGTTCTATGATATGACTAACGACGGGTTCACTTTGGATGCTAAACGAACAGAGTGTGAAGGTTCTGACATTCCCGATGTTGTTACGACATTCAACAAACTCGCTCAAGAACTAAGTCATTACAATGAATTAAGCGAGGAAGAAAAGACCGAGCAAAGGAAAAACAAGTGGTTCTTTGTTCCAAAGCAGTTGATCATTGAAAACGGCTATGACTTAACAATTAACAAATACAAGATTGTCGAAAAGAAAGCGGTCGTCCATAGATCGACCGCAGAGATTTTTGCTGATATAGATGCTCTAAATGCCGAGGGGGCAACCATTCACAAAGAGTTGAAATCGCTTTTAGATGTGGAGGAAACCCGATAGAATCGGGTTTGTAATACTAAATGAAAATAGCTGAATTATGTAAATATGCTCCTAAGTCAGCGATAAAAGCAGGTGATGCTGTTGCTAATGGACAGTATATGTTTTTTACTTCGAGTTCCGACGAAAGTAAAAGATATAACTCGTATCAAATAGACGGAGAACGAATAATAATGGGAACTGGCGGAAATGCCACACTTCATTACTATAACGGAAAATTTGCGGCATCAACAGATTGTGTAGTTTTGCAACCAAATGAGCAAATAAAGTGTAAATACTTATATTACTATTTTTTAGCAAACATGGGTCTACTTGAAGCAGGATTTAAAGGGGCTGGACTTAAGCATACAAATAAGAATTATATAGGCAATTTAGAAATCAAAGAACTTCCGGCAATTGATGAGCAAATAGCGACCATTGATGCTTTAGATAGAATACAAAGACTTATATCTATCCAAAATAAGAAAATCTCGTTTCTCGACGAACTCATCAAATCCCGATTTAACGAGCTCTTTGTTGATAAAGGATATCCTGTAAAAAGGTGGGATGATGTATTTGAAACAAAGACTGGAAAGTTAGATTCTAATGCAATGGTAGAAGATGGAGAATACCCATTCTTTACTTGTGCAAAAGAGATATTCAAAATTGACAGGTATGCGTTTGACCAAGAAGCTTTATTGCTTGCTGGGAATAATGCTGCTGGTAAATATGATGTTAAATACTATAAAGGTAAGTTTAATGCTTATCAAAGGACATATGTTCTTGGATTAAAAGATAACTGGTCATATAGGCTGTTTCAATATCAATTAGAGGATAAATTGGGGTATTTACAAGAACAATCGCTCGGAGGATTAACCAAATATTTAACTTTAAAAATCCTCGGATCATTGGAGTTTGTAATACCCCCAAAAGATAAGCAAGATGAATTTGATCGATTCATTGAACAACTCGACAAATCAAAATCTATATGCCAGAAGAAGATTGAACTATACCAAGAATTGCTTGATAAGAAGATGGACGAATACTTCGGAGAGGAGGTATAAATGACTCGTAACGAAAAAGACACTCGAATAGAGTTGATTGATCCTGCTCTACGAAGATCCGGCTGGCGTGTTTCATCTGACAAGTATATCGTTGAGAAGAACTGTGCATGTATCGAAACACCGGTAGCAGGAATGCCCAAGACTTCAACGAACCCGACTGGCAACGGGTTTGTTGACTATACATTATTTGGCGATGATGGTAAGCCGCTCGCTTTGATTGAAGCAAAGAAGTCAATCGTTAACGAAGAACAAGGCTGCGTCCAAGCTTGTCTTTATGCTGACTGCCTAGAGAAGCAATATGGCATCAGGCCGGTCATCTATTACACGAACGGCTACACCATAAAGGTCATTGACGGAGTGTATCCCGCCCGTGAAGTCTTTGGTTTCCATAAAAAGGACGAACTTGAATACTTAATTCAGAGAAGAAACAACTCAATCCCCGATAGACATGTGAATCCGGTTATCTGCGAAAGATACTATCAGGTCGACGCAATTGACGAGATACTGAAGCACTTAACAACAAAGCATTCCCGTTCTTTAATTGTCCTGGCGACAGGAACCGGTAAGACAAGAACGGCTTGTGCTTTATCTGATATCTTCATTAGAAACAACTTCGTCAAGAGAATTCTTTTCCTGGCGGACCGCAAGAATCTGGTCATCCAGGCAAAGGAAGAGACTTTTGAGAAGTTCCTTTCAAACGTCCCTATGTCTGCCATCATCGAAGGCAAAAGGGAACCTGATGAGTCAAAGGCTAGAATTGTCTTCTCAACATATCAGTCGATGCTGTCAATTATTAATGATGCTTCAACGTGTCCATATGGTATTGGTCATTTTGATCTGATCATCGTAGACGAGGCTCATAGAAGTCTGTTCAATAAGTATGCGGAGATCTTCAGTTACTTTGACGCGCTGATGATCGGCTTAACGGCTACTCCGAGAAACGATATTCACAAGTCAACATATAAAGTGTTCAACCTTGATAATGAGGCTCCCAACTATGAATACGAACTGACCCGCGCTGTAAAAGATGGTTACCTGACTTATTTCAGAGCGCTTGACAGGACCCCCGACATTTTGAAGGACGGTCTGACCTATGAAGAACTCAGCGATGAAGAGAAAGAAGAATACGAGGATCTGTTCACCGACGAGGACGGAACGATACCTGAAAAGATCGACAGCAAGGAGTTCGAGACCATCATCTACAACAAGGACACCATCAGGGAAGTCCTGAAGGACCTGATGGAAGAAGGCTTGTATGTCAATAACGGCGATGTTCTTGGCAAAACAATCATCTTCGCCAGAAATCATAATCACGCAGTTCTGATACAGGAAGTCTTCAGGGAGATGTATCCGGAGCTGTGTATTCCTAATCGGGTTAACGGAGTAGATTACTGCGTCATCATCGACAACAAAATCAAGTATAACGAAATCCTTCAGAGAGAGTTCAAGGCAAAGCAGGACATTAGAATCGTTGTCTCTGTCGATATGATGGATACCGGCGTGGACATTCCGGAAGTAGTAAACCTTGTGTTCTTTAAGAAGGTGGCTTCCAAGATAAAGTTCTGGCAGATGATTGGGCGAGGCACAAGATTGTGCGAAGACATTAAAGTCGTTTCACCGTCAAAGGCCTACTTTGAACGCCAGAGCAATGACACTACCAGACAGTTATATAACTCGAAGCAGGGCTTCCTGATATTCGACATCTGTAACGTCTTCCCGTTCTTTAAACTCAATCCGGACGGAAGGAAAGACACAGCCGATCAGGTCCTATCCCTTTACCAGAAGATATTCCTTGAAAAGGTTGCGCTTTACAAAGCCATGCAACATCACTATGACTCCCTTACCAAAGAGGAAAAGGAGTTCTATACCAACCTAAGAGATGGCTTGATAGATGAGATAAAGAGCCTCAACCGGAACTATATCGGTGTCAGCAAAAACATCAAGTTCATAGAGAAGTATTCAAAGTCCTCCGCATGGTTTGACTTCCAGCAGGTCGACTTTAAGGAGATCAAGGAGCATATTGCTCCTCAGGTATCCGGAGAGATTGATCTGGAAGCCGCCAGAGTATTCGATTATCTGTGCTACAAACTATCCGCCAGCAAGTATCACAAGAACAATACATTCGCTCTGACAGCCAAAACGATGTTTACATTGGCCAATTACTTACTGGTCAATAAGTCAGAAAACAGAGAAGTCCAGAAGCATAAGGAAGCGCTTGAGTTTGTTGCTTCAGACGAACTGCTGAAGGATAACCCGGTCACCAAACTGGACGAGATCCGACTCGAGTTGAGAGACCTGATGCGATACATTGAAAGAGATGTCCTGGAGCCTATCATCACGGACTTCAACGACAAAATCTCTTCAACTGATGATGCTGATGATGCTGATGTCGATTTCACTGTAACGGTTGATGATTTCAAGACTCTTGAGGATAAGGCCCTGTTCTATATTAAATTGCACCACGATGAACCGCTTGTCCGACAGATTCAGGACCTGGTAAAGCCAACTGAATCGGCCATCAACAGATTCAAGGCTGAGATGAGCCGCATATCAAAGACAGTCGAGGAATACAACAAACTATTCGGGACGGACGAAGATACGATCCGGTTTGTCCGGAAGAATGTTGAGATGAACCCCGATGCCATCGACAAGTTCATCGAACTTGAGAAAGCGAAAGGACTGAACGATGCTCAGATTGAGTATGTCAAAGTTCTTCTGACTTACATAGCGCAGAACGGCTTGTTCCGCAGGGAAGATCTCATCAGTCCGATTCTTCCAAACTTCACGACGCTATTCGACAACATCCTGATCAACAAACTGATTGAGGATTTAGAAAGAATAATGTAAAACTCCTCTATCACAGAGGAGTTTTTCTTATATAGATAATGGTCCTTACCACTTTTTAAGTGGAGTGCGTTTCCGCTGCTCCGCTGTTTTCTGGTCCTGGTTCCAATATAATTCCAAATCGTCACGAACGAAAAAATATACATTGGTCGACGATTCGGCTCTGTAACTAAGTGTCCAGCTTCCAGCTTTATAATTTGGCAATTCAGATAAGAATGCGTTGCTGAAAGCAGTAACGTGCTGATCACCCGACTGATATATTGGCTCATATCCCATATCGACGAATTTGAATTCTTTTATGTTGCCATCAGACGTTGCCCTTCCGTGATAGTCCCATAAGAAGCCATCTACTTTATGAACGAGGCAAACGCTACGAATAACAGTGCCGCCGCGTTCGAGGTAGTGTTCGGCATCAAAGTAAAAGCAAGCGGGCTGCGTTTCCTTTATTTCGTTAACAATTGTCTGAAATGCCGTATTCTTTTGAAAATGATTAGCAAACGGGTCCAAGAACTTGATTGCCCTTTTTAATATTCCCATATCTGAACTCCTTTTATCTGCCTCCATTATAAATCTTAATACCCCTGCGCCTCAACAGTCTTATGCTGGCCGTTCATTATCTTGCTCTAACGTTTCCATAACCGCGCAGAACGAAAGGGCGATCCTAAGACCGTCCTTTTATTAGACCCATATTTGTTTAATTAGCCCTTTTATTTCTTATCAGGCAGTCCATATTCACGGATCATGGCCTGTCTGGATATTACCCACTGTTTACCGTATTTACAGGCATCAACGCCGTTGATGAGTTTTCCATACGATATGGCTTTACGGAGGGTGCTTTCATTCAGCTCCCATAGCTCGGTAGCATCCGTAAAGGCCATCAGATCATCAAACGGAGTCTTTATTACCTCACCGTTTTCGAACAATTCATCGCATGAGATGTCCAGATCATCGTTCCAGATAATGCCGTAGCCTCCCACGTCAACCTCGACATCATAAAACAACTCCGGCGTTTCCGTAAAAGCCCTGAACGGTTCCCATCTGGAAATCAGCGGCTTAACATCATAGAGTTTTGTAACGCCTTCAGCAAACTGAACGCTTAAGCGTAAGTCGGGCAGGGCACTGACAGCCTTGATCTTGTGAAACATGTGATCACCTCCTTAAGCAAGGGGAGGAAGAGGTCTGAACTTCTGCATCTGCCACATCTGCAGAAGATCATCACGGTTTAAACCGATCCATTCCCGGACCAGAGCCAAAGCCTTAGGCGGCAGATAGCCTTCCAGAATCACTCCCGTCTTTATTTCAACAGCGGCCATGTCCTCCCCATACAGGGCATGTACATGTGGCGGATTATGCTCTGCCTGCTGGAAATACATGCGGATGACGATTCCGTAAAACCTTGACAATACTGGCATTAACTTTCTCTCCCTTTTTCAATTGTATTATATCACGTTTCCGTGATATTTCAACCGTATCGTCCTTTATTTTCATCATTATCGCAGTAAAAAAAACAGCGGACAGGCCGGCCTGTCCGCTGAATTTCAGAATTAATTATTTAGCCAACTGTTTTTCGTCGACTTCCTTATGCATGGCTTTCAGGAATTCCTCGAAATCCATGGTCTCGGTTGCCTGGGAACCATAGCGGCGGGCGGTAACGGTCTTGTTATTGACTTCGTTGTCGCCGATGACCAGCTGAATGGTGACCTTCTTGACCTGGGCTTCCCTGATGCGGTAGCCCAGTTTTTCATTGCGGTCATCCAACTTGGCCCGGAAGCCTTCTCTCTGCAGTCTTTCGACAATCTCTCTGGCATAACCGGTATGCTCGTTGGGGTTGACCGGAATGACAGAGAACTGCTGGGGAGCCAGCCACAGCGGCAGCTTGCCCTTTGTCTCTTCCAGTAAGAAGGAGACGAAGCGGTCAATGGAGCCAAGAATGGCGCGGTGAATGACGACCGGGGTCTTCTTTTCGCCTTCCTCGTTGACGTAGTTGAGTTCAAATCTTCTCGGCAGTAAGAAGTCCAGCTGAATGGTTGACAGCGCCACTTCATTGCCGATGGCCGGCTTGACCAGAACGTCCAGCTTGGGACCGTAGAAGGCAGCTTCGCCGACAGCTTCAAAGTAATCGATGTCCAGAGAGCTCATGACTCTTCTCAGGGAATCTTCAGCGGTATTCCACATCTCGTCATCCGGGAAGTACTTCTCGGTATCAGCCGGGTCTCTCAGAGACAGACGGCACTTGTAGTCGGTGATTCCGAAGTCCTTGTAGACTTCCAGGATCAGGTCCAGAACGCCCTTGAATTCGCTTTCGATCTGCTCGGGGGTGCAGAAGATGTGGGAGTCGTTCTGGGTGAAGCATCTGGCTCTCTCAATGCCCTTGACGGCACCCTGAGCCTCATAGCGGAAGTCGTTGGCCACTTCGGCGATCCTTAAGGGCAGATCGCGGTAGGAGTGGGCCTTTGATCCGTAGATGACCATGTGATGCGGACAGTTCATCGGCCTTAAGACGTAGGCGTCGTCGATCTTGTTCTTGTCAATGTTCTCCATAATCTGCTTCATGGTCAGATCTTCGTTGTCTTCGTCCATCTTGACCATCGGGGCAAACATGTCGGCCTTGTAGTGATCCCAGTGACCGGAAGTCTTATAGAGAGCGACGGAACCGAGGTCGGGAGTATGGACATGCTGGTAGCCGTGGGCGATCTCCATGTCGGTGATGTAGTTCTGCAGGGTACGCCAGATGATGTAGCCGTTAGGCAGCCATAAGGGCAGACCCTTGCCGACCAGATCCGACAGCATGAAGATCTCCATCTCCTTGCCGATCTTGCGGTGGTCGCGGTCGCGGGCATCCTGCAGGTAAAGCAGGTAGGCGTCCAGGTCTTCCTGATTTTCGAAGCAGATGCCGTAGATCCTCTGCATGACCTTGTTCTTGGAGTCGCCCTTGAAATAGGCGCCGGAGAACTTGAGCAGCTTGAAGTACTTCATCAGCTTGGTATTCTCAACGTGAGGTCCGCGGCAGAGGTCGACGAAGTCGCCCTGACGGTAACAGCTGATGACGGTCTCATTTTCGTCCATGTTTTCAATCAGGTCGATCTTATACTCGTCGTCCTTGAACATTTCCAGGGCTTCGGCCTTGGAGATCTCCTGACGGACGATGTTCTTGCCGTCCTTGGCGCACTTCTTCATTTCCTTTTCAATGGCCGCCAGATCCTCGTCGGTGATGACGGCATCGCCCAGATCCATGTCGTAGTAAAAGCCGTCGGTAATGACCGGTCCGACCCAGAACTTGGCCTGGGGATAAAGGTGCTTGACCGCCTGCGCCATCAGGTGCGCACAGGAATGGTTCAGCATGTTCAGCCTTTCGTCTTCTCTGATGTTAAGTTCGTTCATCTTGATTTCGCTCATGTTTCCTACCTCCAAAAAATTAAAACGTCCCTGTTAAAGGACGTTGGATCGACGTGGTACCACCTTAATTGCTTCTCATTGAGTTATAACGGTACAACCGGGTCTTTTTCAAAAGCCTGCTCCCAGGCGGTAAGATATCTCGTCCTCAGACCGTTTCCACCAGCCACGGTCCTCTCTGATCAGACAGCCACATCTGTTGTCCTGTTCATCGCATTACCTATATTTAACTCTTAAACAGACTAAAAGTCAATCGCTTATTTTCTCTCATAAGCCACCCTGCCGCCGATGATCGTCTTCAGGACATGGTAGTCATCGTCCATGAGGACGAAGTCGCTCCGCCTTCCGGCTTCGATGCGGCCTCTGTCTTTGATGCCCAGGCAGCCTGCGACGTTTTCCGTGAAGATCTGTCCGACTTCTTCCTTGCTCAGACCGACCAGATGGCGGGCCTTGTACATGATCTGGTCCATGGTATTGTTGCCGCTCTGAATGGTTCCCTTTTCATCCTTTATGAAGCCGTCAGCCGCGATGATCGTGCGGCCGTCTTCAAGATGATGCACGCCTTCCGGCAGACCGGAATGCGAGGAAAGATCGGTCAGGCCGTAGATTTTATCGATTCCCTTGATTTTAATGAGCAGCTTGCACCACGAGGGTGAGACGTGATAGGAGTCCAGGGTCAGCTGGCACTTGATGCGGTCGTCCACCATGATGCCCACATCCGGTCCTTCAATGCGGTGATGCATGTATTCAAATCCGTTGAACATGTGGGTGGTCTGGTCCAGGCCCAGGTCAGCGGCTTTTCGGATCGTATCGGCGGAAGCCTTGGTATATCCGGCTTCAGCATGAACCTTCGTTTTCGAACACAGCCATTCCAGATATTCCATGGACCCTTCCAGTTCCGGAGCGATGCCGATCAGGCAGACGTCGCTGAGGTCATTGCCGCAGATGGCCAGCGTGTGTTCCCTTGAGGGCAGGGTGTCATGGTCATGATTGAATGAGGAATGGTGCTCGGGATTCTGATAGGCGCCTTCAAAGTGGAACATGAAGGGATCAGCTCCCTCGATGTCCCTTCTGATCCTTCTGATCAGTCTGACTGCTTCCTGATATTCTTCCACGGTCAGATCACCGATGGTCGGCATGACGCTGGTTACGCCGTTTTCCACTACTTTCTTACAGATGTAGCGGGCCTGTGTTTCCGGATCTCCGTACTTCTCCCAGGTTTCTTTTTTAACATTGGCCTGGAAGCTGCGCAGAAAGCCGCCATGAATGTGGCAGTCAATGATGCCTGCATAAAGGTCAGCGCCTTGAGCGTCGATCACCTGATGCCCTCCGGCATCTATGTTCCGTTCAACTTTCAGTATCTGATCATCATTGAACAGAACATCGGCCTGTTCAAACCTTCCGTTACGGAAGACGTTAGCATTCCTGATTATCATGTCATCATCCCTTTTTCTTTATTATATTATCCGGCTGAGCCTGACAACAGCGTTATGCCTGAGGGCCTTTGCCGGCCGGAAAGAAAACTGCGGCATCTGATCGCGGCTGCGCTGCTGTTATCACGCCAATACCATGACAAAACCCTCATATGCGTCAAACTTCAGGCATTATAAGGAAAAAAACGCCGGCTTTATGATAAAATGATAATGAAGAGAGGAGGAACGGCAATGGCACAGGAAAAGCGCATCGACCTGACTGAAGGTCCGATTGGAAAGCAGCTGATGAGATTCGTCTGGCCCATCATCATCGCCAACGTCTTCCAGCAGATCTATAACATCACCAATTCGCTGATCGTCGGAAACTACATCGATACCGAAGCCCTCAGTGCCGTCAGCGCCACCAACTCCATAACCATCATTACCCAGTATTTCTATTTCGGCTTTTCCACCGCCACCAGCATCCTGGTCGCCAACTACTACGGCGCCGGCCGCAAAGACAAGGTCAAGAAGGCCATCGAGACCTCTTTCATGGTCGGCATCACCGTCGGCATCCTCTTCTTCGGCCTGCTGGAGTTCTTTACCCCGCTTCTGATGCGCATCAGCAACATCGATGCCTCCATCTATCAGAATGCCGAACGCTACCTGCGCGTCTACGTCATCGGCGATACCCCGATGATGATCTATAACATCTGTTTCTTCATCATGCGTTCCATGGGTGACTCCCGTACCCCGACCTGGTATCTGATCATCTCCTGTCTGATCAACCTGGCTTTGGGAATCGTCTTCGTCGGCTTTATGCACATGGGCGTCATCGGCGTCGCGCTGGCGACTACCATCGCTCAGCTGATCATCGCCGTAATGGCCGTTGCCCGGGTGCTGAAACTTGATGAAGAGATAAAGATCGACCTGCTGCACATGAAACCCGACGCTTCCATGATCAGAAGCATGTTCACCCTGGGCATTCCCGCCGCCCTCCAGAACATCCTGATTGCCCTGAGCGAATTCACCGTTCAGTCCTACATCAACATGTTCTCCAACGAATTCATAGCCGGCATTGGCGTCGCCTCCAAGGTCTCCCTGTGGGTCCACATGCCGATGCACGCCGTCTCCACGGTAGCCACCAGTTACGTCGGCCAGAATCTGGGAGCCGGCAAGTACGAGCGGGTCAAGGAGGGCATACGGTTCTGTCTGCGCCTTGCCATGGGCATGACCGTCATCCTGGCCGCCATCTTCTGCGTCTTTGCGCCTTTCATGATCAGCCTGTTTGACCGTAATCCCGAAGTCATCAGATACGGGACGATCCAGACGCGTCTGAACGCGCTCAGCTACATACCGCTGACCTGGTCGCACATCTACAACGGCTGCTGCCGTGGCGCCGGCAACGTGAAGGCCCCGATGATCATCGCCGTCTTCAGCCAGTGCATCGTCCGCTTCATCTTCGTTACCGTCGGACTGAAGCTGTGCTTCAGCGAGATCATTCTCTATTTATCCGCGCCTCTGGCCTGGTCGCTGGCCGGCACGCTGGCGCTGATCTATTTCTACACCAGCAAGTGGGTGAAGGATGCCCAGCTGCGCTGAAACATCAATCAAAAAGCCTAGGGCTCATCAGGGAGCCCTTTTTCTGAGGTTTTAACCCCGGCCATTCCGTGTTATAATACCTCTGTATGAAAGCAGTTGATGAAATTGGCTAGAAAGCAAAGAAAAACAGAGACGGCGAAGAGACTCACTCCGTCCGTCTGGAAATTCATATTACTGATAATCTTCTCGCTGGTGCATATTACATCGTTTTTTCTGGTGAAAGCCGTTATCGACCTGAAGGTCATCCCGACCAGGTACATCAGGATCCTGATCATCGTTCTGGTGGTCCTCAACCTGCTTCTGTTATTATCCATTCTTCTGAAAAACGCCGGCGTCTTCATCAGAGCTGCCTGCCTGGCCCTCAGCCTGCTGCTCATCACGATCAATACCTTCGGCACCTACGCTCTGCCCTACTACAAGGGCCGGGTCGAAAAGATGTTCATCCCGATTCCGGAAACGACCGAACTGTACATGAACGTCTATGTCATGACTTCCTCGCAGTTCACCACTCTTGATGATCTGGCAGGAAAGAAGATGGGCATTCAGAGCACCCTGGACCTGGAAAACCAGCAGATAGCGCTGGATGACATCAATTCCCAGATCAGTGACGGTGAAATCACCACGGTGGAGTATGTTGACTTCTACGCCGCCTTCGACGCCCTCTACAGCGGCGAAGTCGACGCCATCCTGGTCAATGAAGTATACGCCGACATCGTGGCCGAAAACTCCGATTACGAGAACTTTGACACCGACATCACGCTGTTGCTGCAGATAACCCAGGAAGTCATCGACGATCATGAACGGCCGACCGCCTTTACGGGCGATGTCACCAAGAGTCCGTTCATCATCGGCATCGCCGGAAGCGACAACTTCAAGAGTTCGCCATCTTCCAAGGGAAGAACCGACGCCAACATCATCTGCGTGGTCAACCCCAACACCCGTCAGATCCTGATGGTGACTATCCCCAGAGACTCCTATCTGGCCATCGGCGGCGATGAGAAGAAGATGGACAAACTGACCCACGCCTCTATCTACGGCATCAATGCCTGGAGAAACACCGTCTCCGCGGCGCTGGGCTATGAAGTCAACTTCTATGTCCGCGTCAATTTCCGCTCGCTGATCGACATCGTCGACGCTCTGGGCGGTCTGACGATAAACAACCCCTACGCCTTCACTTCGACCAAGCACCAGGTCTGGGACAGCGCCAAGAACAAGGCGGTCTGGACCAAGTACTCATACGCGGCCGGCGAGATCACCCTGACCGGTAACGAAGCGCTGCTGTACGTCAGGGAAAGATATGCCCTCAAGAATAACGACATGGGCCGTAACGAACACCAGGCCATCGTCCTGAAGGCCCTGATCGACACCGTCATCAGCAAGGACGTCATCACCAAGGTCGACGCCCTGCTGAAGGCCATGGAAGGCAAGTTCCTCACTGACATGACCGCTGACCAGATCTTCTCTCTGGTTCAGATGCAGCTGGATAACATGTCCGGATGGGTATTCTCCAGCTACTCGCTGACCGGCAAGACCGGGCCTGGTAAGAGCTATGCCATGGGCAACAAGGAACTGAGTATGGTATTCCTCAAGGAAGCTTCCCTGGAGAAAGCCAAAAAACTTATTGAAAAAGTCCTCAACAACGAGGCCGTAAACGAAACCGATAATTAACAGACAAAAAGGGTAACCGTTCATCATTCCGGTTACCCTTTTTCCTTATCAATCATTTTTTCTTTCCTGACGCCAGCAGTCCGACGATCTTCCGGGGCAGCCAGGTAAGCAGCTGTCCCAGCCGGTAGGAGAAGGACTTCTTCAGTTTTGTCAGTTTTCTTCTGGCTGAGGCAAGTTCTTCCTGTGCCTTGGCCAGCTGTTCATCACGTTCCTGAAGCTGCTCTTCCAGAGAACTGATCCGGCTTCTTTCCCGCTTCAGGATGCGGGTGAGCTTTTTTGTTTTCTTCTTCTGAGCGGCGAGCGCTTCTCCGCTGCTGTCAAGCTTCTCATTCAGTCTTTTCAGACGCTGAGTCTGCCGGCCGTTTTCCGCCTGGGCATTTTTCAGCCTTTCCCGCAGATGGATGGTCTGGGTGTACTGGTAGTAGAACAGGAAGTCATGGAATGCCTCCGGCTCATCTTCCAGCAGATGCTCGGCGATCGTTGTCGTAGCATCGCTATAGTAGTAGCCTTCCTCACGCTTCTTCAGGCTCAGGTCTTTCAGGCATTCTTCCTTTATGTAACGTACCGCTTTAACAAAACTCTCCCGCTCTCTGGTATTGCGCAGATCATGCATCAGCGCAATGATCATCCGATTTTCGAAGCTCTGCTCCGGGAATGCATCCTTTTCCTTCAGAAAGCAGGCACACTGCCGCCAGCTGTCAACGGCGTCTCTGATATAGTTACGCACATTGCCCACCAGGCTGTCTGACTGCTCGGCACGGTAGTTTACCAGATTCTCATTGACGAAGGTGATCCTTTCCGCCGTGGCCAGCGCACCGCAGGTGAAGATCACATCCTCGCCATAGCGGCCGGTGCCAAAGCGAAGGTCCTGCTTCTCTATGAACTGCCGGCGGACCAGCTTGTTGATGCATTTGATGACCGTGAAATTGAAAATGTGCTTTTCGTTGCTGAGACGGTTAAAGACTTCCTGACCTTCTGTCATTGAAATGATCAGACCGGCTGGTGAGGCGGTAAGTTCTCCGCTATCCTCATAGAATTTATTAATGCCGCAGACGCAGACATCGGCTTCAGTTTCCACAGCCCGTTCGTACATTTTCTCCAGCGCCTGGGCTTCAAAGAAGTCGTCGCTGTCCCAGAAGATGACATACTCACCCCTGGCGGCCTTCAAACCGTTGTTGCGGGCGGTTCCGGCATAACTGTTTTCCTGATTAATCACCGTCAATCTGGCGTCCCTTTCAGCATATTCCTCCAGGATCTCAGGTGATGAATCAGTAGAACCGTCATCCACGCAGATGACTTCAATGTCCTGAAGAGACTGGGAAAGCACGCTGTCCAGGCACTGGCGCAGATGCTTCTCACTGTTGTATACGGGTATGATTACTGATACTTTCATTCTCCCAGCTGCTCCCTTTCGTACTGATAAGTCCTTTCCAGGGCATCGTGGAAACCATGTTCGGCTTTCCAGCCCAGTTCCCTGATCTTCTTTCCGTTTAAGACCATGGTATTGTCCGGTGCAAAGCCGTTGGCTGAAGAAGCCTGTTCATATCTTACGCTTATTTTCTTATCGCTGATGGCAGCCACCTCATTGGCCATGTCGGCAATGGTGACGCCGCTGTTATCGCAGACGATGTTGTAGGCCTGACCGTTTTCGCCTTTCTGAAGCAGAACCAGAATGCCGGCCAGAGCGTCGGCGGTATAGACCATGTTGACGACAGTCCTGCCGGTCGATCTGATCACGATGTCTTCGCCTTTGACAGCGCAGTCACAGAAATACTTGACCACCCGGTTGTCACTGGCCGGGATACCGGCGCCGAAGGTCATTGCCAGTCTGGCTATTGCGGTATTGATGCCGTACTCTTCGCCATAGCTATGGGTATAAAGCTCGGCCATCCGCTTGCCCAGCGAATAGCTGGAACGCACGTTCAGGGGATCGATGTACCCCTGTTTTTCTTCGGTGACTTCCCCGTCATCGAGAACACCGTAGCTTTCCATTGACGACAGATACATGAATTTCTTCAGGCGCTTGCTGTCTTTAAGGCTGTTAAGGATTCTGCCGGTGCCCATGACGATGGTGTCAATAGTCTCCACCGGCTTTTCCACGAATAACTTCGACCTGGTCGGACTGGCGCAGTGTACGACGAAATCGAAGTTATCCTCACTGATGCCTTCTTCAACGCTGCCGATCAGATAGCGGACCTGCGGATAACCGGAAAACAGTTCTTCCGCTTTCTTACGGTCACGCACCAGTACGGTAACGGAAACGTTTCCCTCTTTCCTTTCGCTGAATTCAATCAGCAGACGCGCCAGAAGCGAGCCGATCAGGCCGGTTGCTCCGGTAATCAGAAAAGAGGAATTACGGAAGTAATCCCAGTCAATGTCCCTTCTCTCCAGCAGTCCGCTGAAATCCTGCTGCAGAACGGCGCTCATTCTACACTCTCTCCTTTTCGCCGGTGCTCATCTGAATGATGGCCTCAGCCAGATAATAATCTTCAGGGTTGGTGACCTTGATGTTGGTTGAGGATGTTTCCACGATGTGAACTTCCCTTCCGCAGTCTCTCATCATGTTGCAGGAATCGATCTTGTTGATGATTCCCTGGCTGCGGCACTCTTCATGAGCGGCCAGAATGTCCTTCAGATAGAAACTCTGCGGCGCTCTGGCCATCCAGGTCTTGGAACGGTCGGTAACGGTATCGACGAAATCGTCGTCGCGGACGGTGATGATGGTCTCCTTACACAGCACGCTGCTGATGGCGGAGCCGTACTGCCTGACCGATTCGACGTTTTTTCTGATCAGATCGTCATCGATGATCGGTCTGACACCATCGTGGATCAGCACGATGTCTTCCGGACTTTCGCCGACTTCCTCAGCGGCCTTCAGGCCGTTGTAAATGGAAAGCTGACCGGTTTCACCGCCGGCAACTACCTTCACGACCTTATCGAGATGATATTTATCCACCAGCTGCCAGGTGTAATCGATATGTGAAGCCACCATGGCAATGACGATCTTGTCTATTGAGGGACTCTCCTGAAACTTCCTGACGGTATGGACCAGAATGGGAACCCCGTTGATTTCCAGAAACTGCTTGGGTATTCCGTTGGTACGCATTCTGATGCCGACGCCGCCGGCGAAGATTACCGCTATGTTCATATGTTAATGACCTGACCTTTCGCTTTGTTCTATCAACAGTTTACCATATTTGCCCCCTTAACAAAAGTTAAGCGGTTGGACGATAAAAGAGACAGTTTCCCGTCTCTCTTAAATGATCACTTCTGTTTTATCTTACTGATGGGCGTACCCGTACAGCATTTCCACCAGAAGTCCTCTGGTTCCCTTGGTCTTGGGGCTGAACCCGGTTCCGCTGATACTGTTGATCAGGCCCTTGTTATAGCACCAGATGATTGCCTTTTTATTGTTGCCTGTCAGGCCATCCAGGTCGGTGTACGGGCAGGTCATTGAGCCGATCTTGGGCGAGCCGGCCAGTTTCCAGATCATGATGGCCAGCTGGGCTCTGGTAATGCTTCCGCTGGGACTGAATTTCGTAGCGCCTGTTCCGTTAACGATTCCCTGGTTGTAGCACCAGATGATTGCTTTCTTATTGTTGTCATTGACACCGCCAAGATCGGTGAACGGACAGGTCATGCCTGTGGTATCAGGCTTACCGGCCATCTTCCATAACATGATGCAGAACTGCGCTCTGGTGCAGTTGCCATCAACGCCGAACATGGTGTGGTCATTTGACAGACCATTTACGATGCCGTTGTTGTAGGCCCAGGCGACATGATCAAAATCGGGAGTTCCATATTCAACATCTTTGAACGGGTTATATAAGAAATAGAAGTTACGGCTGTAATTGCTGTAAGACCCGTCAGACTTCAAGGCTCTGACGCGATATGAATAGATCTTTCCCATCGTCTTGCCGACATCGTCAATTAACGAAGTGCCGCTGACGGTCTTGATTTTCTTCCAGCTGGTGAAATTATCTTCATCCCAGTTTTCCCAGCCACTGCCGTTATACGTCCGGCGGTAAACGACGTACTTGGTAGCATTATCCACTTCGCTCCAGTTAAATTCAATGCCGTCAGTAGACTGACTGAAGTCCGTTATGTATGGTCTGGTATTAGGAATGATGGAGATTTTGATGGTTCCTTCAACAGTTCCCAGCCGGTAAGGAGCAACGTGAACACTTCCGGTTTCCCAGGCGCCGTATTCGTCCTGTTCTTCTCTGATGCCGGGGAAATCCACGTAGTAATTACTCATTTTTTTCTCCAGTTCGGCATAGACTTCCTTACTGGTGCCGGAGAAGGTCCCATCAATAGTCTTAACTTTCATAGTCAGTTCATAGGGATAATAGTATCTGTGCTCGGCAATTATGATCATTTCCCCTGTTGACGGGTCGATTGTGTATTCATACCCTTCGGTTATTTCTCCTTCTTCGATCGTGACATCATTGATCGTAGCAGAAATGATGTAGTTCTTATCGATTATTTTTGCCTTGTAGGTATACTTCACATCACCAATGCTGATGTTTATCTTATATGTCTTCCCGGGCTTCCATGGGGTCTCATGCTGGTCGATTTCCGGACTGCACTCCAGATATAAGCCATATCTGTCACGCACTTGCGATTCAACATCCCACCAGGTTCCGGTAATGGCACCATCAACGGTGTTTATGGTGATTTCCTTTGTGCTGTCAAAGTAGGTATATATCTTAATGCCTTCATTTTCCCAGTAATATGACTCAAAATCGTCCTTGTAAATATTCATGTCAGCAGGACCGACGATGGAAACGATCGGGAAGGGTTTCAGGGTAACTCTTGCGTTGCCTCTGACACCGCCAAAACACCATTCGACATCAGTGGTGCCCATGGAAAGTTCGCTGAACCGCGGCATCAGGAAACAGCTGAACCAGCAACCGTATTTCTCATAAAGCTGATCCTGGACTTCATAGAAATATCCTTCATACGTTTTACCATCCGCAACCACGGATATTGAGTCAGGAAGAGCGGAGTAAAGAATCACCTCAACCGGCTCGATATAGACGTCGTTTTCATCATAGTAACCACCTAATTCTGCCGTATAGTAATCTATACCGCCTTCATAAAAGTTGGTGTCTCCGAAGACAACGCTGCTTATCGGCGAAGGATGAATGATGTAGTTGAAGCTTACGTCGAATTCATCAATTGTAAATAACACCTCATAAGTGCCGACGTCACAGCTTTCCGGCTGCTGAGTCACAACCCAGTCTGGTTTATATCCATAGTACTCTGCGATCTCATTCAGGTTGCCGCTGAATCCGTCAGTTGTGATGTGGAACCAGCTAAGAGAAAACCCGAAACGACTGTCAAACTCAAATTCTTCTGACTGAGCATCGTATTTCAGATCATATGGGCCGAATTCGGCACCATAGTAGGTTTCGACATCCGCTGCTTCAACGCTGATGATCTCAAACGGTCTCTTATTGATTGTCATTTCAAAATCGGTCGGATCCTCATTCTGGCCGTATATCCTGAAGGTATACTGGGTTCCGGCCTGCAGTTTGCCGACAAGCTCTCTGTCATTCCATCTTGACGAGACATACATTTCTCCGGTAACCCCGGTATTGAATTTGAAATTGATCCCGGCTTCTCCCCAATCGGTACCGCTAGCGAACACATCACCGATCATCAGGTAATATGTGCCGGTTTCCTCAGGAGTGAACCTGAATACCTGTGATGTTTCTTCGGTAACGGTTACTCTGAACGGCTGGCCTTCATAGACCTCCGTTGTCGCTCTGTCCCCGTTTTCCTCTGCCTGTGGCTGCTCTTCAGCCACTGTTTCCGTTACCTCGGCATCCTCGGCCCTAACTTCAGGAACCGTGATCTGCGTCAGAAACATCCCCATGATTACGATGATCATGGCGATCGTCCTTAAAAGATTGTTTCTTTTAATCATTATCTGTTAATTCCTTTCTTTTATACCGCAAAAAGCAACCCTGTGTCCGCGCCATTAACTATTCCGCGGGTGTCATCACACCGAGTTACTTTTCCCTTCATCTGTAATAAAGTCCTGTCATTATTGTCATTTTCAAAAAATGCGTCAGATATTGTTTATCTGTTCATATTCTATCATTTTCAAAACCCTCTGTAAACGTCACACACTCACATCGAAAAGAAGAGCTGCCTGAGCAGATCTTCAATCATGTCATTGTTCCCGGTTCTCCTGTTCCAGGGCTTCTTTTCTGGCCTTTCTGATGGCTGCTCTTTCCTTTCTTCGGGCCTTGATCTCAGCAGCCTTCTGGATCATCTCGTTCTGACGCTGCCGCATCTCTTCCTTCTCAATCTTGCGCTGCACCCTGGCCATCTCGGCCATTTCACTGCTGCTTTCCGGAAGTTTCTTGTTGTCCAGGAAATAGTTATAAGCCAGACAGATGGTTTCCACGTCTTCGCCGAAGGCGATCTGCTGGCCCTTGTGCAGCCAGAGGACCTTGTTGCACATCCGCCTGATCTGGGAAATGGAATGCGACACCAGAATGGTGGTCGCCCCATTGGCGATGATGCTTCTCATCTTCTGCTCGCTCTTCTTGCGGAAGGCGCCGTCACCGACAGACAGCACTTCATCCAGGATCAGGATGTCCGGCTGAACCAGACAGGCGATGGAGAAGGCCAAGCGGGACTTCATGCCGCTGGAAAGCTGACGGAACGGGGTATCCTGGAAAGCCTGCAGCTCGGCGAAGTCGATGATCTCATCATATTCCTGATTCATGAACGCCCGGCTGTAGCCCAGCATGGCGCCTCTCAGGTAGGTGTTTTCCTTAACGGTCAGATCACCGTCGAAGCCGCTGGAGAGTTCCAACAGGGCCGCGATCTTGCCTTTTCTCCTGATTGTTCCCTCTGACGGGGAAAGGATGCCGGAAACCGCCTTGAGCAGGGTGCTCTTGCCGGCACCGTTGGTGCCGATTATTCCCAACATGTCGCCGTCATGCAGGCTGAAGCTGATGTCCCGGTCCGCCCAGAATTCATGAACGATGTATTCACCCTTCATCCTTTTGATGAAGTAGTCCTTCAGGCCCATGTTCTTCACGTCCCCGGTCAGGTACTTGACTGATACGTTCTTTACCGCTAGTCTCTCAGTCATTGTCAGATCCTCCCTCACATGTAATACAGGAACCTGGTATTGTACTTGTCATACAGATACAGGCCGGCAGAGAGCACGAACAGGGCGTCAAAGAAGATCAGAGCATGCAGCCACAGCGGCGGAATGACGCCGTCAATGACCACGCTGCGGAAATAGTAAATGAAACAGTAGACCGGATTGATGAAGAAACGCTGCTGAATGGTCAGAGAAAACTTCCGGTAGTCGTAGAAGATGGCTGACATGTAGGAGACCAGTCTGACCACCACGTCATAGAAATAGCTCATGTCCCTGAAGAAGGTATACAGCGCGGAAAGGATGAATCCGGCACCGACATTGAATACCAGCAACATTCCGATCGGATAAAGCAGGGTCAGAAACTTCCAGGTGATGTTCAGCTTGTCCAGCTTCACGAAGATCAGGAAAACCAGCAGGTTCAGAAGGAAGCTGATGAACACCTGAACGTTCTTGGCCAGAACGAACAGATACTTGGGAACGTTGACCTTCTCAATGATCCGGGCGTTCTGCCGCAGGGCCCTCATCCCGTTTTTGGTGGAATCGGAAAAGTAATTGAAGATGATGTAGCCGGCCAGCAGATAAGTCGTATAGTGCGGCACGGTACGGCCGAAGAACTCGATGAAGACCGTTCTCATGACCAGAAACATCAGTAAAGGAAGCAGGACACTCCATAACATGCCCAGCCAGGTTCCCTTGTACTTGGTCTTGAAATCTCTCTTCACCAGTTCCTCAAACAGGAACTGGTTGTTCTTCAGTTTCTTGAACATTCTTTAACCTTTCTCTACTAATTCCAGGATCCTGTCGACGATCCGCTCGGCGGAGTGGCCGTCGTCAACGCAGCCCTTTTCCTTAAGGAACGCGTCGGTTTCCCGGATGTATTTCTCTTCGTCGAATTCCCTGATCCTCTCCGGCAGTTCAGCCATCGTCGGCGCGATCGGGAACGGGGTGGATTCAATCGGATAATAGAATCCCCTGTCGTTTTCAAAATCCGCCAGGTCGAACTCCACGATGAAGCCCGGCTTGCGGCTTTCCATGTAATCGAAGATCCAGCTTGAGTAATCGGTCATGCCGGCATCGGCAGCAACCATCAGTTCCTGCATGTCGGGATAATCCGTGACATTTCTGATCCTCTCGGTATCCCTGTACCACTGCTTGGCCTTCTTGACCAGACGGTTATGCAGGCGGATCAGGATGATCCACTTGCCGCCGAAGCGCTCATGAAGAGCCTTCAGAACGTTCTGGATCTCGGAAAGGTCCATTTTCTTGTCGTTGATGCCCTCGCGGTGGGTCGGAGCGATCAGAAACAGCTTGTAGCCCGGATCAATGCCGAGACTCTGGCAGACGCGGTTACGGATCTGTTTCTGTTTCTTTCTGTCATAGTAGAAGACGTCGTTACGGCTGTGGCCCAGCCTGAGCATCTCGACGTTCTGTTTCCAGTAAGCCTGGTGGAAGACGTCTTCTTCCCAGGGGCTGTTGGTCAGCACGTAGTCGCACTTCTTTTCAACTTCCCGGCAGACATTCTCCCAATGACGGTCCATGACCACCGGGGCGTCAAGCTTCTTGATGCCCAGAGAGCCATGCCAGGTTTGGATGAGGATCTGCTCAGCCTTCTTGGGTACATCCAGCTGCTCAACGATGTTGGTGTTCTCGATGATCACCCTGGCGCTGGCCAGTTCCCGGTAGAAATCCTGGGTCTGGTGTCTGACGAATCTCATGCTGAGCGGATATTCTGAATCAAGATGCGCACTCTTGAGGTCCCAGACCATCTCGATGTCCTTATTGCGGCGGGCCAGTTCCTCGGCGATGTACTTGGCGTTGCAGGTATACTTGCCCTGGAAGGTCAGAAACAGCACCTTGTTATTCTGAACCGGTATCTTTCTCATCTGACGGTAGCGGGCCGCCTTTCTGATGAAGTGGTCAGGAATCCGGCCGGCCAGAAGGAAAAGCTTGTGAATGAGGCCATAGATCTTCAGGACAAGTTTGAACAGTTTTCTGAGCAGCCATACCACCGCCCGGTGAATCAGCCGGAATGCCGGCCTCACCAGTCCGTCTTCAACGGCTTTCTTCTGAAACAGCGAACTGATTTTTCCCTTACTCATTGCCGGTTCCCTCCGCTGCTTTCTTTTCTTCCTTCAAAATATCGCAGAACTTCTCCAGATAGTCTCTGGTCAGTTTCTTCAGCGCTTCGCGGTTTTCGGCGTCATGAGTGTCATTGATGGCCTTTTCAATGGCATCGACGATGCTGGTGACGTCAAGCTCGTTTTCATCGAAGAAGTATTCCCGCTTGCCGATGATTTCGGAGAAAAAGCGGGTCTTGTCATTCCAAATCAGCCCGGCAACCGGAACGTCCATGGCATAGGAAATGATGCAGGCGTGCAAACGGGCGCCAAAGGTGCAGGCGACCGAGCTGAGGTAGCGCATGTACTCTTCCGTTGAAGAGAAGACCACCATTCGCTCCTTTCTGTCATAGCCCATCTTCTTCAGCAAGGTCCTGCCGAAGACGTTGTCAGCCTTCATGCCGTTGGAGAACAGCACCCATTCGATGCCCCGGCTGTCCAGTTCCCTCAGCAGATGGCGGTAGAAGTTTTCCAGCGCCAGCGGGGTAAGCTTGTTGCCGTAGTCCTTGTAGACGTTGCCCCGGATGAGGTTGACGGCGACGATGGGACGGATTTCTTCGGCGCGATTGATATCGTAGACATCCGTGACCCACAGGGCCGGGTCGCCGACCCGGGAGGTCAGGATGTTCTTATTGGTGATGTAGTTGTTGTCGAGAATGTCGATGTCGTCACGGGTGGTGATCACCTTCACGCAGTCGTCATTGATGATCTGCTTGAGCTTCTGGCAGCGGATGTCTTCTTCGTCATAGCCTTCAATGCCAACGCCGTTCATCATGACCAGCGCCTTCTTCTCTCTGGCCAGTTCGATAATCTGTTCGACGTAGTAGTTCAGACCCTGGGTGCGGAACTTCAGAAAGCCGCCGCCGGCAAAGACCACGGCATCGCAGCCTTTCAGCCTGTCGGCGAAATAGCGGCCGGTCTTCAGCTTCCACATCGTCTTTTCATACCAGTAACGGAAACGGGTATGATTCTCGTAGGAAAACAGATCCTTCTGGAAATGGATCATTACCCTGGCAATGAAAGCTCGCAACTTTCCGTACTTCTTTACTTCTGCCATCGGCGGGTTGGCGTCGACTTCCACGATTTTCACCTTCGGCAGCTTCTGCTTCAGCAGGTGGATGGTGGAATAGCACAGCACGTTGTCGCCGACATTCTTGATGGAATACAAACCGATTACCGCTATTTTCATATCATCTGTCCACTCTTATTCTCTCTATTATTTTCTGATTCAAGATCAGTATTCAATGCTTACGACGTCCGAACGGACGGAAATGTAGGTGTTGTTGCTGTTGGCAGCCTTGACACAATAGTAATAGGTATTGCCCGGGCTTACCGAAGCGTCCAGGTACATCAGTTCCCTGATCCTGTCCGAGATCTTTTCGAACTTTTCACCATCGCCACTGCGGTAGACATAATAGTAGCCGGCCGTCTTAACTTCCTGCCAGCTCAGCGCTATTCCGCCTTCCTGCTTTTCCGCCAAGACGATCTGAGGCTTGGCCAGCCTGAGGACCTTGACGGCTTCCGAAGCCTTTCCGGTCTTTACCTGCCCGATCCCGTAGACCTTATAGTAGTAGGTCACGCCGTCTTCCACGGCATTGTCGTCATACCAGGTGTTTTCCGTGTAGTCATAGACTTCCCATAACCCACTCTTTTCCTTGCGGACGACGCGGTAATTGACGGCTCCGGGGGATGCTTTCCACTGAATGCGGATGCCTTCCTCCCGGTTCTGGAAGGACAGCACCACCGGCTCGGGAGCCGCTGAGGGGTCAGTCTGCGACTGCGGGATGTCCGTATTGATCTTATAACATATGTAGCCGCTCGCTAATAAAGAAAGGCAACTGATCACAAGTAGTAGTGCACGCCGGTAATTCCTCTTCATTTGCCTTTCCCTTCCGTATCCTTATGATTCAATGATAGCCTAAATAACGGCAGAATTCAAATGACGGAAAAGGAGAACGCCTGATCGCATCCTCCTCTTGGATCAATGTCAGTGGGTGTTTCCCTCGTTAACGACCTGGTTGTACCAGTACAGCATTTCCGTCAGCAGTGCCCTGGTTCCCCTGGTCTTGGAAGAGAATCTGGTTCCGGTGATGCTGTCAATCAGGCCGTTGTTGTAGCACCAGATAACTGCCTTCTTATTGTTGCTGGTCAGACCGTCCAGATTGGTGAACGGACAGGTCATTCCGGCAACACTCGGCATGCCGGCCATCTTGTAGACCATGATGGCCAGCTGAGCTCTGGTGATATTGCCACTGGGAGCGAAGGTCGTCGGCGTCGTGCCGTTGACGATGCCCTGGTTGTAGCACCAGATGATGCCGTTCTGGTTATTAGCCGTAACGTCATCAATGTCGGTAAACGGACAGCTCATGCCGTCGACTGACGGCCTGCCGTTCATCTTCCACAGCATGATGCAGAACTGCGTTCTGGTGCATCTGCCGGTAAGGTTGAACAGGTGGTTGCTGGAAGAGATGCCGTTGACGATATCATTGTTGTAAGCCCAGGCAACATAGGTGAAATCGTCAGTCCCTTCAAAGACATCCGTGAACGGGTTCCTCATCAGATGCTCGACGTCCGTCCAGGCGCCCCAACTGCCTTCAGCGTACATTCTGACACGGTAGTAATAGATCTTGCCCATTACGACGGCCGTTTCATCGGTAAAGCTTGCCGTGGTTTCCTTGGTGGTCAGTGTCTTCCAGCTGGTTCCTTTTTCGCTTACCTGAACCTGATACTTTTCTGCCAGCGGGATGTCGGTATAGTTGACGGTGATACCGCTGTCGGTACCCTCGTTGACCAGCGAAATGATTACCAGCGCATCGTTTCCCGTTGCGTCATAGGTAGCCATGTAGGTTTCCGCCTTGGTAACTGTCGCAATTTCCGGAGTCCAGCCTGAGAAGGTATAGGCGTACTGCAAGGTCGCCGGCTTGGTCGGCATTTCGCCTTCATAAACCGGTAATTCGCCATAAGGTACTTCACTGCTCTGCAGAACGGTACCGTCATCATTGACGAACGTGATCAGATACTCATTGACCGTCGTGCCATAGGTGGCGGTGTAAGTAGCTTCGGCGGTAACGCTCGCAATTTCCGATCCCAGCGCGCAAACGTGTAGGTGTACTGAGCATCAGCTTCCTTGGTCGGCGTTTCACCGCTGTAGACCGGGGTAGCGCCGTATTCCAGTTCCTCGCTCTAAAGGAGCGTTCCGTCATCATTGACGAACCTGACCAGATACTTGTTCACAGTTGATGTATAAGTCCAACCGATGGCAGCGGTGAGTTGAGCGATTCCGGCAACGATGCCGTCAGCCTTCAGCTGAATGGAGATGCCTGAAGGTCTGGTGTCATTGGGATTGGAGTGGTCAAAAAAGGGAGATATTGATATCTCCCTCATAACTGTTCTGATTGATGTTATCAGTCGTTTTCCACGATGTGGAAGACTTCGTTGTATCCGTACAGCATTTCCGCCAGCAGGGCTCTGGTGCCCTTGGCAATCGGGCCGAAACGGAGACTTCCGAGGCTTCCGATCAGGCCCATGTTGTAGCACCAGATAACGGCCTTGCGGTTGTTGTTGGTCAGACCGCCCAGATCGGAATACGGGCAGTTCATGCCGGTAACCTTCGGTTGATCAGCCAGTTTCCAAATCATGATGGCCAGCTGGGCGCGGGTGATGTTGCCGCTGGGGTTGAAGGTCGTGGCGGAAGTGCCGTTGACGATGCCTTCATTGTAACACCAGATGATGGCAGTTCTGTTGTTTCCGGTGACTCCGTCAATGTCGGTGAACGGACACTCCATTCCGGTGGTGTCCGGTCTGCCGGACATCTTCCAGAGCATGATGCAGAACTGCGCTCTCGTGCAGTTGCCGGCCGGGGCAAACAGGTGGTTGCTGGAGGAAAGTCCGTTTACGATACCGTTATTGTAAGCCCAGGCAATGTGCGTGAAGCTGTCGGTGCCTTCCTCGACATCCGTGAACGGATTTCTCAGCAGGTTGGCAGTCGGGCAGTAGTCGCTCCAAACACCATCGGTCTGGGATCTTACCCGGTAAGTGTAGGTCTTGCCCATCAGGGAAGCCGTTTCATCGAGATAAGTGGTAGCAGTGATCTCGTCGCTGACTGTCTGCCAGTCACCGCCGTCAACGCTGACCTGAACTCCGTATTTCTGAGCGCCTTCGACGTTACGGAAGGTCACGAAGATGCCTTCATCGGTTCCGCCGTTGGCCAGATTCGTAATGGCCAGATTGTCATGTTCCTCCGCTCTGAAGGTAGCGGTGTAGGTCTTTTCGCCGGTTACCGCCGTGATGGCCGGGTTCCAACCGTTGAAGATGTAGTTGTACAGAGCATCTGACATCTTGGTGGGCGTCGGACCGCTGTAAACCGGAGTCTTTCCGTACTCAAACTCGCTGCTCTGCAGCACGGTGCCGTCATGATTGACGAACTTGATGAGGTACTTGTTTAAGGTCTTGGTGTAAGTCGCCGTGTAGGTGGCGCTGCCGGTGACGGCAGTGATGGCTGGAGTCCAGCCTGCGAAAGTATAGGTATACTGCGCGTCAGCTTCTCTGGTCGGAGTCGGGCCGCTGTAAACCGGCGTTTCGCCCAGGGCATACTTGGCGCTGTCCAGAACGGTGCCATCATAGTTGACGAACTCAACCGTATACTTGGCTTCGGACATCGTCACGGCCTTGATGCGGCAGGTCGCCGGATCTTCGCTATGGCTGTAGTCTGTCCAGTTGGTGCCATTGGTGCTGACGAAGCTGAGGTCATTCGCCGTTTCATTGTAGGTGTTGATGCCGCCCAAGTCATAGGTGTAGTCAACCCACAGGTTGACGTTGCTGGAACCGGTCTGCTTGATGACTACGGAGAAGTATTCTCCCTTGTTGAGGGTCACCGGCTGATTAAGCGGAAGCAGATAGTAGCCGGCGCTGTCGAGAACACCGCTCTGCTGCAGAGCCAGCGTCCCGGAAGTCGGCTTGCTGGTATTGGTGTTGGTGTAGATGTAGATCGTATAACTGGTATTGGCCTGGTCAACGACAAAGCCGACGTCAGTCAGAGTCTCATGGCTGTCAACAGTCTTGTAAATGTTGGCCTCGTAAACGGTCTTGGATTTCAGTTCATCGTCCCACCCCGGGAAGCTGCTGCCGTCGTACTGATACAGTTTGGTCGTCTCTTCGGCATAGCTTTCATCAATGTCGACGTTGAAGAAAATGGCTTCGCTGTTCTTGATGCTGGCGTCTTCATAGGAGATCCAGAAATAGCCGCTGTTGCCCCAACTGGTTCCCCAGCTGTTCTTGATCAGCCAGGCGCCATTGCTGCTGGGTCTCTTGGAGGACTTGAAGTTCGTTCTGGAATAGTTGTCATCCCAGCCTACCAGGGTAACGGCATGGTTGGCGCTGGTCTGTGAAGTCTGATAGTAGGCACCAGTTGAGCTGTTGAAATAGCTGTCGCTGTGGTAATAGGAAACCGCCAGAGCACCATAGTCCATCAGGGCCTGCTTGACGACCTCAGGTTCGGACATTTCCAGCCAGATGGAGCTTCTCAGAACGTATTTGCTGTTGTAACAGGGTGCGGTAGCGCCGCTCATCAGCCAGCTGTTAGCCTTGGTGTACGGGTAATCAGCTTCCAGGGAGAAGCCGATGCCGCTGGCCAGAGCAAAGGTTGACAGCCAGGAGTTTCCGCCCGTATCAAAGATCTGGGAAGCCGGAGTGCAGGTATTGCCGTCGTTGGTTATCAGTCCCAGATGATCAGCTACCTGGTAGTTCTTGTAGGTATACCAGGCAATCTGCAGTTCAGCCAGGTCAACGGTCTTTCCGTATTTCTTCAGAATTCCGCTTTCAGCGGAACCCATGGTTGAGAAGGTCCAGCAGGTTCCATAAGGATTCTGATTCTTGACCGGAGTCACTAAGCCCTGATCGATCAGCGAATAGCTGGAAGCTAAGTTATATAATCCGTCAGTTTCCGCATGGTTCTTATGCAGAAGTCTTTCCTTGTCAAGTTCAAGGTTGATGTACGCAAAAGCGTTTTCGTCTTCCGGCCCGCTGCCTTCGCGGTACTGTTCAGGCACGGTAATGGAAGTTTCGGAAGTGGCGTCGGCGTGCTCTTCAGCGCGCACGGCTGTCAGCCCCTGCGGGATGGCCAGTGAAACAGCCAGCAGGATTGACATCAGTGATATCATCAGTTTTTTCATAAAAAATCCCCTTTAACTGCAGTGATGCACTTTTATACTATGCGCTTTTTTCTGCTGAAAATCAAGAATAAAGCGCCGCACACAAAAGCCGGCATCGCTGCCGGCTCTGCTGTAGCTTAACTGCAAACATCAATCATTCACTCTTCCACGCTGCGGTAAATCCACCGGCAGCCATACAGCATCTCTGTCAGCAACCCCCTGGTGCCTTTGGCAGAAGGGTAAAACGACGTTCCGGTAATGCTGTCAAACAGACCGTTATTATAGCACCAGATGACGGCCTTGCGGTTATTGGCTGTCAGGCCGTCAAGATCATCATACGGACAGCTCATGCCGTTTACCGCCGGCTGGCCGGCCATTTTCCAGACCATGATGGCCAGCTGTGCTCTGGTAATGTTGCCATTGGGGGTGAAGGTGGTCGCGGAGGTACCATTGATGATGCCTTCGTTGTAGCACCAGATGACAGCTTTCCGGTTATTGGTGCTGAGAACATCGATGTCAGTGAACGGGCAGCTCAAACCGGTCACCGCCGGCTTGTCCGCCATCTTCCAGAGCATGATGCAGAACTGCACCCGCAGGCAGAGGTTATTAAGCCCGAACAGGTTATTGGCGGAAGACAGGCCGTTGACGATCTGACGGTTGTACGCCCAGGCGACATGGGTGAAGTCAGCAGTTCCCATTGCAACATCGGCAAACGGATTGTAGATTACCGTGACGACGTTGCTTTCTGCAACGTACAGTCCGTTTCTGATAGCCTTGACATGATAGGAATACTCGCTTCCCATGCTCCGGCTTTCACCCCAGACGACATCCTCATCAACATTATCCGTCCAGACATTCTGAGATGCAGAGCGGACCTGTGCAAGGTCACTGCGGTAAATCTCATAGCTGTCGGCCCCGACATTGGACCACGACAGTTCAATGCCGTCAGTGCTCATGCCGTCAACGCTCAGGTTCAGATCAACGGTGTTTGCCACCGCCCGGTAAGTCGCCGTGTAGGTCTGCAGACCGGTTACGGGGGCGAGCTGCGGGCTCCAGCCGGTGAAGGTATAGATGTACTGTGCCGTTGTTGCCTTGGCAGGAACTGGACCGCTGTATACCGGCATTTCACCGTATTCATACCGGCTGCTCTGCAGCAGCGTTCCGTCGTCATCGACGAAGCGGACAGCGCAGCCGCTCATCGTCCTGGTTAGAGCCTTGATCCTGGCGGAATAGCCCTTGGAAGTAAAGCTCTTCCAGCTATAACCGTCAGTGCTGTAATAGCTGAACTCGTTGCTTACATCATTATGGAAAGTGGTACTTGAGCCATCGGTGAAGTTGGTCGTACTGGTATAGTCAATGTACAGGTTGATGTTGGTCTCCGCGGATGAGAACCGGATGACAACGGCATATCTTTCGTTTCTGGAAAGGTCGATCTCATCTGCCAGCGGAATCAGATAATAGCCGGCATCGTTAAGATGCCCGCTCTGCTGAGCGACCAGCGTGCCCGTCAGCGGAGTGCTGCTGACATTCCGGTAGACGTAAATCGTATAGTCAAGATCAGTCTGCCCGGCCAGGAAGCCAACATCCGTCAGCACCTCATTATCACCAGCTGTCTGATAGACATTTCCGGCATAGACGCTTTGGGAATCCGATTTCCAGTAACCGGATACGGCACTGCCGTCGTACTGGTAGAGATTGCTGGCAGCGGAAGCGTAGCTCTCATCAGCCTCGACTTCGAAGAAAACGGCCACACTTCTCTGTATGCTTCGGTCCTCATAGGAGACCCAGAAGTAGCCTTCGTTTCCCCAGTCTGTGCCCCAGCTGTTCTTGATCAGCCAAGCACCGTTATTGGTCGGCATCTTGCTGGACTTGAAGTTGGTCCGGGGATAGTTATCATCCCAGCCGACCAGCGTAACGGCATGGTTGGCTACGGATGTGTAATTCTGATAGTAGGCATACTCGCCGGAATCGGTATGGTTGATGTAGGCATCACTGTGATAATAGGACACCGCCAGCGCGCCGTAATCCATCAATGCCTGCTTTATGATATCGGGTTCTGCCATGGTCAGCCACCGGGCCGTTCTCAGCCGGTATGCCGTGTGATAACACGGTGCTGCCGTTCCGGATGACAGATAAGCCGCTGCACTAGCATATGGATAGTCTGTCTCCTCAGACAGGCCAATGCCGCTTGCCAGGGCCAGGGTTGCATATACGGAATTGCCGCCGACGTTCAGCAAGCTGTTGCTGTTTGACGTGACATTGCCGTCATTGGTGATCAGATTCAGCTGGTCAGGCTGCTGATAACAATTATAGAAGAAATAGGCAAGCTGCAGCTCCGCAAGGTCAGCAGTTCTTCCGCAGTTCTTCAGCAGGCCGCTTTCCGCCGATGCCATGGCCGCAAAGGCCCAGCAGGTTCCGTAGGGATTCTGGTCTTTGACGTCGGTTACATAGCCATGACTGACCAGAGAATAACTGGAGGCCTGACTGTTCTGCATCTGTGCCCCCACTCTGTTATGGAGCAGAAGATCTCTGTCAATGCCCTCCTCAATGTAGGCACAGGCATTGGCATCTTCCGGCTGGCCGGTCTGCCGGTGCTGTTCATTTTCCTGGAGAATAAATGCCGGCGATTCATCGTCGCGATCCCTGGCCTGTACAGAGATAAAAGAACTCTGAACCACTGTCAAAGATACTGTTAACAGAAAAGATATGAAAACCCACATCAATTTCCTAGCCATCTGAGAATTCTCCTTAGTTCTTTATTAAATTACAATTATAGAATAATCTTTCTGTGTAATCAATTATAACAGAAAAAATCCCTGTTTCATCTGTGATGCTCACCGATGGTAAAGCCCCTATCACATGAACAAGCCAGCATATGAGCTGGCTTGTTCACTGTCTGTTGAGCCGAATCGGCATGATGGCCTTTTCAGGACACTGTCTTTATCTTCGATTTAGTTTCCCACGATGTGGAAAATCTGCTCATACCCATAGAGCATTTCCGTCAGCAGGGCTCTGGTTCCCTTGGTGGAAGGCTTGAACTTCGTGCCTGTGATGCTGTTGATCAGGCCGTTGTTATAGCACCAGATGATTGCCTTCTTGTTGTTGGCAGTCAGCGAATCGATGTCGGTATACGGACATGTCATTCCGGTGACCTTGGGCTGTCCCGCCATCTTCCAGACCATGATCGCTAACTGTGCTCTGGTGATGTTGCCGCTGGGATTGAACGTCGTGGCGGAAGTGCCGTTGACGATGCCTTTGTTATAACACCAGATGATGCCCTTGCGGTTATTTGTGCTTACACCTTCAAGATCAGTAAACGGACAATCCATTCCCTTGATACTGGGCTTGCCAGCCATCTTGTAGAGCATAATGCAGAACTGCGTTCTGGTACAGTTACCGCTCAGCTTGAAACTGGTGCCGATGCCGTTAACAATATCGTTATTGTAAGCCCAGGCAACCCGGTCAAAGTCATCGGTGTCTTCAAATACATCATCGAACGGATTGAACACGACAGTCAGTTCATCGCTGTAGTCGGTCCAGTTGCCGCCCAGATTGGCTCTGACCTTATAGGTATATTCGGTGCCCATGGTTCTAAGTACTGTGTCATCGAGGTACGCTGCATCGGGAATGGCCGGTATGACGGCATCATTGCGGCATATCTCATAAGATGTTGCGCTGATGTCAGTCCACTGCAGGTAAATTCCGGAGGTAGTCATGCTGACAAGCTGCAGTTCAAGCTTGGCCGGGGCCAGTATAAGCCGGAACCTGGCTGTATAGGTCTGATTCTGTCTTACGCTTTCGATTTGCGGTTCCCAACCGATGAATTCATAGAAATCCTCATCATCCAGTCTGACCGGCGTTTCACCGCGGTAAACCGGAGTTGTGCCGTATTCCAGTTGTTCTTCCTGCAGGACAGTACCGTCATAGTTGACGAACTTGATCTCATACTTGTTCACGGTCGACTTGAATTCAGCAGTATAGTCGGCATTGCCGGTGACGGATGTCAGACCCGGCGTCCAGCCGTTGAAACTGTAAGAATATTGAGCAGTTGCTGGTCTGGTCGGCGTTGCGCCGTTATATTTCGGCGTCATGCCGTAATTGACCAGGCCGCTCTGCAGTACACTTCCGTCCCAGTTGAGGAATCTGATGGTGTACTGCCTTATCGACTGGCTGAACTGAGCAGTGTAGGTGGCTGCACCGGTTACCGATGTAACTGTCGGACTCCAGCCGCTGAAGGTGTAATTATACTGCGTAGTTGAAGGCTTTGTGGGGGTATTGCCGGTGTAGGAAGGCGTCGAGCCGTAGGCAACCTCACTGCTCTGCAGAACATCACCGTTATAGTTGACAAACTTGATCGTATACTTTCTTACCGTTGAATTGTAAGTGGCTTTATAGGTGGCGTTACCGGTAACCGCCGTGATTGTCGGGCTCCAGCCCTTGAAGGTGTAGTCGTACTGAGCCGTTGACGCCTTGGTCGGCGTGGCGCCGCTGTATACCGGAGTTGCTCCGGCCAGATACTGGCTGCTCTGCAGGACTGTGTTGTCGTCATTGACAAACTTAATGGTATATCCGGTTCTCGTAACCGCTTTGATTCTGAATGTTGCGCTGTACTGTGTTGTAACATCAGTCCAGTAAGACCCGTTGGTTCCGTAGAAACTGAGGTCGTTGGTAAGATTGTTATAGAAGTTGTACGTAAGTCCCTCGCCTGACATTGTAAAGGTTTTATCAACATATGCCGTAATCTTGTTGGGAGAATACTGTTTGATGATGACGGAATACTTTTCGTTTTTGCTCAGCGGCAGCGGATTGTCCAGAGAAACAAGATAGTAACCGACGTCGCTGAGATGACCGGTCTGTTCAAGAGCCTTGGTTCCTGAAGAAGGCTTGTCTGTGACATTGCGGTAAACAATAATCGTATAGTCGGTATTTGTCTGCCCGGCAAAGAAGCCGACGTCACTCAGAATTTCATTGTCGCCCGCTACCGTATATATATTACCGGTATAAAAAGTGGTTGCATTTACGGACAGCCTTGTGTTAGTGCTGGCGCTGCCGTCGTACTGGTAAACCTTGCAGTTATTGGTGTTGTACGCGCTATTGGTATCCAGTTCGAAGAAGACCGCGAGGCCATTCTTGATGCTGAGATCTTCATAGGAGATCCAGAAATAGCCGCTGTCACCCCAGCCGGTACCCCAGCTGTTCTTAATCAGCCAGGCACCGTTGCCGGAAGGTTCAGATTTGAAGTTGGACTTTGAGTAGTTGTCATTCCAGCCGACCAGTGTGACTGCGTGATTGGTGGAATTCGTGACATTCTGATAGTAAGCAGTACCTCCAGAACTGGTTTTTCTGACATAGCCGTCATCGTGGTAATAGGATACCGCCAGAGCGCCGTAATCCAGCAGCGCCTGCTTGACGACATCAGGTTCAGCCATGCTGAACCACTTGGCTGATCTGAGCCGGTAAGCCGTGTTGTAACAGGCGGTGTTGGTACCGCTGGAAACATAGCTTGAAGCGCTGGTGTACGGATATGATGATTCTTCACAGACGCCGATGCCGCTGGCCAGGGCAAAGGTGGCGAACTGCGAGTTGCCGCCCATGTCGAGAATCGAAGAAGCCGGTGATTGGCTCTGGCCGTCATTTGTGATCATGTTCATCGGGTCAGCGACCTGATAGCTCTTGTAGAAGTGATAAGCCAGCTGCAGTTCCGCAAGGTCCTTGGTCTGACCGTATTTCTTCAGAATGCCGCTTTCGGAAGATGCCATGGCTGCGAAGGTCCAGCAGGTTCCGTATGGGTTCTGGTTCTTCACCGGAGTTACATAACCGGCCGATACTAATGAATAGCTGGCTGCAAGAGTGTTTAGACCCTGTGTATCCGCACCGTGGTGCAGCAGTTTTTCCATATCAACGTCATCTTGCACGTACGCATAGGCATTGGCGTCTTCCGGAGAACTGCTATCCCTGCGTACATCGCCGACGTTGACGGTAATGTCAGAATCGGCACTGACCTGCTCCTTGGCAGTAACAGTGCGTATCATTCCCTGCGGAACGATCAATGATACCGTCAACAGGAAAGACAGAAATGATAACATCAGTTTCTTGGTCATATTATTTTTCCCCTTTAATTGGCTTCATTATATAGTATCGCCAGTCATTTCTCAATTGTTTCGGCGATAAAATAGATAATTGTTTCACAAATGATCCGAACACGCAAAAGCCGGCCTCGCGGGCCGGCTTCTTCCGGTTATCGGATGTGTTCTACTGAGAGTGGTTGATCAGAAGATCAAATTTGTACAGGAAGACGCATAACTGTGCTCTTGTGCATGCGTTGTCCGGGCTGAAGGTCGTGGCTGAGGTGCCGGCGGTAATGCCGTTTTCGTAAGCCCATAAGATGGCGGCCTTTTCATTGGCGCTCAGAGATCCGATGTCCGTGAACGGATTGCTGGTACCCTGAACGGGCGGCTTGCCGAGCGCCTTCCACAGCATGATGACGACCTGCTTTCTGGTAACATCATCGTTGGGTGAGAAGGTAGTCTTGCCGGTTCCTCTGATGATGCCGTTTTCATAAGCCCACTGAATGGCCTTCTTTTCGTTGGCCGTGCAGTTGTCAATGTCCTTGAACGGATTGGTTCCCTGCGGCTCGGGCTTACCCATGACTTTCCAGAACATCAGGGAGAACGATCTCCTCAGACAGGTGCCCTTGGGCGTGAACGTCGTCTTGGAGGTGCCGGAAACGATCTTGTTGTTGTAGGCCCACATGATTTTGGCGAATGTACTGCTATCGGGATCAACGTCGGAGAACGGGTTGAACAGCAGCACTTTCTTATTACTGTAGTCAGAGTAGGTCTTGGTTGTGCTGTTATAGGCCTTGACGACATAAGCGTACTTCACGCCGCCCAGAGCAGTATCATCTACGTATGTCGTGGTGGTAACGGTCTTGATCTTGGTGTAGTCAGACTCATCGGATGCTTTTCTGTAGACCATGTACTTGTCAGCGCCGTCGACCTTGCTCCACTTCAGATGCACGCCATCGGTGTCCATGGAGGTCTTGGTGATCTCCGGGGCCTCCAAAACTCCAGTGACCGTGATTGCCTTGATGCGGTTGGAGTCTTCTTCAGGATAAGGCATCTTACTCCAGCTGGAGCCGTCGGTGCTATAGTAGCTGAGGTCGTTGGTCACATCGTTATATGTCGTGCGTGAGGTTCCGTCGTTGTAACTGAATGAATATGTATAGTCGACATAAAGCTGCACAACATCTGTCGTAGAGGTAAGTTTGACCACTACGGCGAATTTCTCGCCCTTGGAAAGGCTGACCGGGTTCTTGAGAGAAATCATATAGTAACCGGCATCGGTCAGTGTGCCGCTCTGCTTGGTAGCCAGGGTTCCGGTATCCGGGGTGCTGGAAACGTTCTTGTATACATAGACCATATACTTCATGCCAGCCTGACCGGTTACGAAGGATACATCGGTCAGGGTTTCGTTATTGCCGGCAGTCTTGAAGACGTTGGCTTCCCAAATTGACGAATAGGGCATGTTATACCATCCGACCATGCAGCCGCCATCATACTGATAGAGGTTGCAGTTGCTTGAGGAGTATTTGGTATCCATGTCAGCCTCAAAGAATACTGCCATGCTGTTCTGGATGCTCGGATCCTCATAGGAGATCCAGAAATAACCGCTGTCGCCCCAGCCGGTGCCCCAGCTGTTCTTGATCAGCCAGGCGCCGTTTGATGACGGTCTCGGACTGGATTTGAAGTTGGTCTTGGAATAGTTGTCATTCCAGCCGACCAGCGTGACGGCGTGGTTTGAACCATCAGTATAGTTTTGATAGTAGGCGTTGTTGGAACTCAGATATTTGTCATCATGGTAGTAGGAAACGGCCAGTGCGCCATAATCCATCAACGCCTGTTTCACGACGTTGGGTTCGGACATGTTGAGCCATCTGGATGATCTCAGACGATAAGCTGTCTTATAAACAGCCGTGCTGGTTCCGCTGGATACATAGGTTGACGCGTCAGTATACGGATATGAAGCTTCCTTGCAGAAACCGATGCCGCTGGCCAGACCGAATGTGGAAATGATGCTGTTGCCGCCCATGTCCAGGATCGCTGAAGCCGGTGAGACGCTGTTGCCGTCCTTGGTGATCAGCTTCATCGGGTCAGCCTTGTTGTAGCTCTTGTAATAATGATAGGCCATCTGCAGTTCGGCAAAGTCAAAAGTCTTTCCGTTCTTCTTCAGAATGCCGCTTTCGGCAGAGGCCATGGTCGCGAAGGTCCAGCAGGTTCCGTAGGGGTTCTGGTTCTTGACCGACGTCACAAAGCCCTTGCTGACCAGCGAATAGCTTGAAGCCAGCTTATCGTTGCCCTTTTGGACATCGCTGCTGTGCAGCAACTGTGATTTGTCAATGCCCTCATCGATGTACGCGTAGGCATTTCCGTCACCGGAAGTTCCGCTGTGGTGGTCTTCCTGAGCGACATGGCGAACGATCTCGCCACCTTCACCCTCATGCTCCTGAGCGTGAACAGTCGTTACCAGTCCTTCCGTGACGACCAGAGAAAAGGTCAGCAGGAATGACAGGCAAGTCAACATCAGTTTTCTAAACATGTGTAATTCTCCTTTAGCTCTTTCAACATTTATATTATACAATGATACCGCTTTCTCTCCAAGATAATCAGCAAAAATAAGCAAATTACTGACTGCCTGAACAGATGCTGTGAATCAGCTTACCGATCGTTTCCGCGGCCTCTCCGCTTTCCCTGATGCCGGTAAGCCGATGGTACTCTTCAACCTTTCGGAGATAGGATCCTTCATCATAGTTTCTGATGCTTTCCGCCAGCTGTTCATTACTCTCAGCCAGAATGGCCGGCCAGAGGGACGGGTCGCTGTAGAAGGTCCTTTCCTGTTGATATATCTTCAGATCAGGGGCATAGAGGAAGCAAGGCTTCTTCAGAATGGAATAATCCCAGATGCAGGAGGAATAATCACTCACCAATACATCGGAAATCATCAGGAGCTGCTGCATGTCCGTCTCATCATCGACGGATCTGCCCAAAGACGGCTTGGCAGCGTCTTCCAGGTAGTAGTGCCAGCGTACCAAAAGCTGCCACTGTCCTCCGAAGCGCTCGCTCAGCGCCTCAACCAGTCTGTTTTCATCCAGATCACAGACAGCGGCTGACAGGCTGTTGCGGAAGGTCGGAGCGTAGAGGACGGCTTTTTTACCGTTGAGTCCCAGTCTCTTCCTCAGTTCTTCATTTCCGCTCTCATCACCGCTGATCAATCTGTCATTGCGCGGCATTCCGCACTCCAGAATCTCATGGCGGTAATGGAAGGAGCCTCTGAGTGTCTGTTCACTGAAGGCCCGGGAGGTGGAAACGAACCAGTCGACTTCGTCCATCTTCTCAATGACATGTTCCTTCTCAAGCTCGCCGATGTCCCGGCGGTCGGCGCCGACCTGCTTGAAGGTACCGCCGCCGTGCCAGGTATTGATCACCTGCTGGCCGGGACGGAAACGGAGAATCGACCAGTGCTCAACGTTATCGACGTAAACGCGACAAGTCAGAGCGTAGTAAAGATATCTGAGAGACTTGTAGCGCACCGTGATGATGCCTTCATTTTTCAGATAGTCATATCTGTCAGGATCTCTGAATGCCCAGATCATTTCCAGTTCACTGGGGTAATGGCTTCTCAGATAGTCGCTGACTGCCTTCGGCGAGTCGGAATATTGCCGGCCGGAGAAGGACTGGAAGATCACCCGGTTGCTGACAACGGGAAAAAGTCTGAAGACTTTCAGCATTCCCTTTATCAGTTTTTCCAGCAGGTATTTCATTTTCAGCATCATTTTTCCTGTTTTCTTACGCAGTAGTGAATGCCCCGGTACTGTTGGTAGCCGTGGTTCAAGTCCATGAAGACGATGTCATGCTTGGCCGTTCTTTCTTCTTCCGGCGGAAAGCTCAGGTAATCACCGTAGATCCTTCTGAGATAACCGTCATAACCCGCCGGGATGGTGATCTTCAGATCCTCGAAGTCCGCTTCGATCAGATCGAAGCTCCGGCGCGGATGCGGCCAGAACAGCGCCCGGAAGGAAGTTACCAGTTCCTTGGCTTCCCCAGCCTTGTCGAAATCATATCGGCTCATGGCTTTTTCGTGCTTCTTCCAGATCTGATAGCGTTTCTCAGGGTTTTTGACGCTGTTGAGCACGGCCGAAGTGGCCAGCCTCAGCAGCTTTCCCTGGTGGTCAGGCAGCCGCTGGACGTTGAAGATGCCGAACATGACGGCGTGATAGATCTGCCAGGCACGGCCAATCAGGCCGTCGGGACAGCCGTCGAAGGGCATGATGTCGATGGAGACGCCATGGACGATGTCCTCATCAACGCTGTGACGGTTGATGAAGGTCGTATTGCGGTCGGCCAGCTGCATGTCGGTATTGTGAATGTTTACCCGTTCATCAGTTCTTAACAGGGCGTAGTTCTCATTGTCGCCGATGGCCGGCCAGAGTTCATACAGTCTTTCGTAATCGCGCCGGGGCATGAAGACGTCGATGTCGTCATCCCAGGGGATGAAGCCGTGGTGGCGCACCGCGCCGATCAGGGTACCTCCGGCCGCCCAGTAGCGCAAGCCGTTGTCCTGGCAGAGCTGCTGAAAGTAACGGAAAATCTCCAGCATTTTCTTCTGGAGCTCTCTGACGGTCACGCCGTTACTGATCACCATGCTGCCGTAGTCCTTTTCCGTCATCTTATCTGATTATCTCCCTGACTGTCTGAAACAGGATGCCGAATTCCTGCTTCAGGCTGAAATTCCTGATCATTTCCAGGTTGTATTTCATCTTCTGGGGCATGACCTCCTCAACGTAGGTCCTGTCCAGATCATCTGTATTCTTCAGCAGCCGGTCCTCGTTGAGGTAGAGGATGCTGGCGCGGGAAGTGATTCCCGCCGGAAGTAACAGGGTGGCGTACATCTCATCAGTGTAATGAGCCACATACTTTTCCACTTCCGGCCGGGTGCCGACAAAGGACATGTTGCCGGCCAGAATGTCCAGAAGCTGGGGGAATTCGTCAAGCCGGTATTTTCTGATGAAACCGCCCACTCTGGTGACCCGCTTGTCATCCCTGACCGTCAGCAGGGCTCCCCGGCTTTCGGCGTCGGAGACCATGGAGCGGAACTTGTGGATCCGGAAGACCTTTCCGTATCTGGTAACTCTTCTCTGGCGGTAGAAGATCGGGCCCGGCGAGTCGATGGTCACGGCCAGCGCCGTCAGCAGCATCACCGGTGAAAGCAGCACCAGCAGCACCAGGGCTGCCGTAATGTCAAAAAGCCTCTTCAGCAGAAGAGACGGTTTTCTTTCTGACAGAATATCGTAATACTCCCTGACCTTCTCATTCTTCATGAAGTCAGGAAGCTGTTCCCACTGACGTAACATGATTTCCCCCGGTTTCAGCGCATCCGCTCATAGACCTTCCGCAGGCACAGCAGCACGTATTCGACGTCATCATCGGAAAGCCGGCTGTATAGCGGCAGAGTGACGGCGTTTTCATAATGGTGACAGGCGTTGGGGAAATCAGCGATGTCCCAGCCGAGATTCCGGTAGGCCGTCATCATCGGCAGCGGCTTGTAGTGAACGTTGCAGGCGATGCCCTCCTTGGCCATGGCATTGATGAAATCGCATCGCTTCTGATGATCGAAGCCTTCCAGCCAGATCAGATAGAGATGCAGGCTGCTGGTGAAGTCCGGGCCGAAATGATTGATATGGCGGATGCCCAGGCTGTCGCAGGCTTCATCGTACTTTTCAACGATTTCCCTGCGGCGCTGCTGCATCGCCGGATATCTGTCCAGCTGAGCCAGCCCCATGGCCGCGGCCACGTCCGTCATGTTGCACTTGTACCAGGGACCGAGGATGTCGTATTCCCAGCTGCCCGCCCGGCTCTTGTCCAGAGCGTTCTTGGACTGGCCGTGCAGGCTGTAAAGCTGATAGGCATGATAGAGTTCGTCATCGTCGATGCCCTCCATGCTCTTCCAGCAGCTGCCGCCGCCTTCAGCGGTGGTGAAGTTCTTGACGGCGTGGAAGGAGAAAGATGAGAAGTCGGCGATCTCGCCGGCCATCAGTCCCCTGCGGCTGGCGCCCAGGGCGTGCGCGCAGTCAGCGACCACGGCGGCTCTTCCCAGGGCCTGCTGAAGCTTTCCTTCCGGCCGGAAGAGATGCTTTCGGGCTTCAACGGCACCAAAGATGCTCTCATAATCGCAGATGATGCCGCCCAGATCGACCGGGATGATCGCCTTGGTATGCTCATTGATGGCTTCAGCCATCTTCTGATAGTCCATTTCCAGACTGTCTTTCTGACAGTCGATGAATCTGACCGTCGCGCCGCAGTGAATGGCCGCGGAGGCGCTGGCGGTATAGGTATAGGCCGGAACGATGACCTCATCGCCCTCTTTGATTCCCAGCATCCGCAGGTTGAGTTCCTCAGCCGCGGTAGCCGAATTCAGGCAGACGAAAGCCGGCGAGTGACAGTACTCAGCCAGCCGTTTTTCCAGTTTCCTGACCCGCAGCCCGGTGGTGATCCAGCCGGAGCGCAGAGCCTCGCTTACCTCGTTTATTTCGCTTTCGCTGATGTCGGGAGGACTGAAGGGGATGACGCGTTTTTCCATGGTTCAGTTCTCCCCGTTTTTCTCTTCCTTAACCGGATGGTAGGTCGTGACGATCTCCTCCACCTTTGATCTGATGTTGCGGTCATTGCGGTAAGCCATCTTCATCAGTTCGCTGAGCTGAACGAAGAATTCACCGGCGTCAAATTCCAGCGGCTTGCCGATGTGGATCATTTCATTTTCGGTAGTGGCAAGGCCTTCTTCCTCCATCAGCCGTTCCTCATAGAGCTTCTCACCCGGACGTAAGCCGCAGTATTCAATCTTGATGTCGATGTCGGGACGGTAGCCGGAAAGCCTGATCAGGTTGCGGGCCAGGGTATCGATCTTGACCGGCGAACCCATGTCGAGCACGAAGATCTCGCCGCCCTTGCCGTAGGTTCCCGCCAGCAGTACCAGCGATACCGCTTCCGGAATGGTCATGAAGTAGCGGATGATGTCGGGGTGGGTAACGGTGACCGGACCGCCGTTTTCAATTTGTTTTTGGAAGATTGGAATGACAGAACCGTTGGAAGCCAGAACGTTGCCGAAACGCACGGCCGTGAAGTCCGTTCTGATGCTCTGATAATCAAATTCCTTTTTCCGGCCGAGGTTGTCGACGCCGTGATCATTGTAATGGGTGAACAGCTGCGGGATCTCATCGGCCCTGCCTTCCTTGATCTTGGCGTCAAAGCTCTGGATGATCATTTCGCAGATCCGCTTGGAAGCGCCCATGATGTTGGTCGGGTTGACCGCCTTGTCGGTGGAGATCAGCACGAACTTCTCGCAGCCGTGCATCATCGCCGCAAAGGCCGTCTTGTAGGTGCCGATGGCGTTGTTCTTGATGGCTTCGCAGGGACTGTCTTCCATAAGCGGCACATGCTTGTGGGCCGCGGCGTGGTAGACGATCTGCGGGCGGTAGGTTTCAAAGACGTCGTACATCTTGCGGCTGTCGCGCACCGAGCCGATCAGAACCACCAGATCCAGATCGGGATAGTGGTTCTTCAGCTCCAGCTGAACGCCGTAGGTGGAGTTTTCGTAGATGTCGAAGATGATGAGCTGCCTGGGCTTGTGCATGGCGATCTGCCGGCACAGCTCACTGCCGATGGAACCGCCGCCGCCGGTGACCAGAACGGTCTTGCCGGAAATGAACTCAAAGACTTCCTCCAGGTCGGTCTTGATGGGATCGCGTCCCAGCAGGTCCTCCACGGAAACGTCAGCCAGCGAGCTGACGCCGATCTGGTTGAGCACGAACTGGTAATAGCCGGGCAGCTGCTTCAGTTCGCAGTCGGTCTCCGAGCAGATGTTCAGAATGTCGCGCTTTTCCTCAACTGAAGCGCTGGGGATGGCCAGGTAGATCTTGTCGATGTTGTACTTTTTGGCGCTGGCCATGATGTCGTCGCGGCCGCCGACGATCGGGACGTTTTCGATGTAGCGGTTCCACTTGCTGCGGTCGTCATCGATGATGCAGCAGACCACCTCGTTGATCATCTTGGAGTTGATGATGTCCCGTAAGATCATCTGACCGGCGGAACCGGCGCCGATGATCATGACCTTCTTGTACTTGGCCAGATCCTCACGGCTGATACGCTTGTTGCTCAGAACATGGAAGAAACGGTAGCCGAAACGGCTGATGCACAGGAAGATGAACTGCAGGATGGCGCCCATCAGGAAGTAGGAGACCGGCATGCGGCCGTAGAAAAGCACCATCGCCAGCAGATGGGTAATGGCGGTGATGAAGGACGCCAGAATGATGCCGGCCAGTTCCGTGTAGCTGACATACTCCCAGATGCTCTTGTAGAGCCGGCATAAGGCGTAGACCAGCAGACAGATGACGGTATAATACGGCGCGAAGGCGCGCCAGTAGACGATGTAGATCTTGTCGATCAGGGAGAACTTCAGGTCATGTCTGATCCACAGGGCCAGGAAATAAGAGGCGTTGACGGTGATGGCGTCATAAATCATCAGAAAAGCCGTGATGATGCGCCACGGTTCGATGGTGAATCTGAAAGTCTTTTTCTTACCTTCCATTACGTCCTCTCGGGGTACTGTTATGCCCTGTTAAAGAGACCACGTTATCTGTGATCAATCACATTATACCACCATTTGTCTCTTTCCCAAAGAAAAGAAGTCCGGAACATTCCGGACTTCTTAAGTGATGTCGCTCAGCCCTTGACGGCTCCTGCGGTAACGCCTTCAACGTAGTACTGCTGCAGGAACATGAACAGGGTAACGATCGGCACGGCTACCACGACGCATCCGGCGGCGAACTGGGTGAACAGGTTGGTATCCGGGTGGGTACCGAACAGCAGTGAATACAGTCCGACCGAGACGGTCCAGTAGGCGGCATTGTCGGCGCCGATGATAACCTTGGCGAAGATGAAGTCCATCCACGGTCCGGTAAAGCTCATCAGAGCCTGGTAGATGATGATCGGCTTGGCCAGCGGCAGGATGATCTTCATGAAGATCTGGAAGTTTGTGCAGCCGTCAAGCTTGGCAGATTCGACCAGGGCGTTCGGTATGACGTCGAAGAAGCCCTTGGCGACCTGGAAGCCCAGGCCGGCGCCGGCGCTGTAAGCCAGGATCAGACCGATCACGGAATACTCCGGATGAGACGGGTTGCCGGTCAGTCCGATCGACTTCAGCAGGAAGTAGATGGCGATCATGGACATGAAGCCCGGGAACAGACCGATGATCATGGAGATGTTCATGAACGGTTTTCTCAGCTTGAATTTCAGCTTGGACATGCAGTAGGCCACGGAGAGGACCAGGAAGGTGGAGATGATGCAGTCGATGATCGCGATGATCAGGGTGTTGAGCATCCATCTCGGGAAGGCCTTCGGCACGCCATAGTAGGTGGCCGTAAACAGGTCCGTGAAGTTCTTCAGGCCGTAGGCCTTGGGGAAGAAGTTAGAGGTAACTCTTCCGATGAAGGTGCCGTCAGGCTGATATTCGCAGCGGAATGCGGACAATACGATCCAGATAAGCGGTACCAGCCAGATGATGCCCAATACCACTAACAGAATGTAGGTAGCTCCCAGGCTGACTTTTCTGGCCCGGGACTGACTTCTTACTTTTTTGCCTTTCTTCATTAAGCTCATTGGAAAGTATCCTCCTCATTGTATGCCTTGGAGCGGCGGTAAGTCACCAGGGTAATGGTAGCGGTGATGATGAAGGTGAAGATACCAATGACAGCACCGGTATTGTAGGAACCCTGGTCGATGGTCACCTTGTAGAGCCAGGTTACCAGCAGGTCGGTACCGCCGGCCTGATAGCCGGTATAGGTAGGACCGCCGCCGGTCAGAAGGAATATCGTATTGAACGAGTTGATGTTGCCGACGAAACTGGAGATCAGATACGGCGTCGTTACGAAGATGACATACGGCAGGGTGATCTTGAAGAACATTTTCAGCGTGGAAGCGCCGTCGACGCGGGCCGCCTCGTAGAGGTCGGTCGGAATGTTCATCAGAATGCCTGAGGTCATCAGCATCGTATAGGGTACGCCGACCCACATGTTGACGATGATTACCATGACCTTGGCCAGGTTCTCACTGTCGCCCACGTGCAGTCCCAGGAAACCGACAGCCTTGTCGATTATTCCGGCATTGATCAGCATGGCATTGAACGGACCGTATTCGCCTAACAGGTTACGGACCGCCAGCAGGGAAATGAACTGCGGAACGGCAATGGTGAAGATGAAGACCGTACGGAAGATCTTCTTGCCCTTCAGTCCCTTCTTGTTGATCAGCAGCGCCAGGATGATGCCGCCGAAGTAGCAGGTCAGGGTGGCGAAGATGGCCCAGATGAAGGTCCAGCCCAGTACCGGTAAGAACCGGTTCTTGATCTCAACGCCCAGAGAGCCTTCTCCGGTGAACACCGCTGAGAAGTTCTGCAGTCCGTTCCAGTGGAACAGGTTGGTTCCCAGGTCGTTCATGTCCTGGGAGTTGTAGGTAGTAAACGCCAGAGCGATCATGAAGATGGTCGGCAGGATCGTGAAGACCATTGCCGCGATGCACGTCGGGGTGAGCATCAGGACGTGGAACTTGCTGTCGAGCAGTTCCCTTAAATCCTCAATGAATGTCGTCGGTTTCTTGCCTATCTTCTTATCCATGTCAGCCTTATAGGATGAACCTATGTTCATGTTCCAGATAAGGAAGTAGATAATTATCACGGCTATCGTTACGAAGCCGAACAGTATCATCAGCTTGCAGTCGGATCCGGCGCTGAAGTGTCCGGTGGCGGGATCGAATTCGCCGCCCTCCTTGACGTTCTTCAGCGACAGGTTCGCCAGAGCCTTCCAGCCGTACGGGGTGCCGTTGACGGCCGGGCAGAAGATCATGAACCAGAGGATCGCAAGCTGCAATAACAGGAAGATCGCACCTTTGATGTACTGCTTATGATAGAAGTTTCCGGCACCGAAAATAAAGTGCGAAAGCTTAGTTCCCAGTGAGCCGTCCGCAAACCGCTTGCCGAAATTGGCCAGGGACTTGCGGAGCGGTTCAAAGAAATCTCGCAAATTCAATTTATTTTTCGGAGCTTTACTTAAAGCAGAATCCATATTTTTCCTCCTAAACTAAAGCTCAGTAGTCAAACAGATCAAATTTGTCTATTGATTAAGCCTCTGCGGGCAGAGTTCCCGGGAAATCCTTGGTGGTTACGCCGTGCATCCAGATGTATTCGATCAGATACAGGGCCTTTCTGATGCCTTCCAGAGAAGTGGTCTCGGTCAGGATCATGTCGCCGGTGGTCGGATAAGCTGTCTTATCGATGATGGCTCTGAAGATTGACGGAGCGTTCTTGGAATAGTAGTAGGTATTCAGCGTGCCGGTGATGAACGGCTGCGGGATGCCCCATTCGGCCATGGCGACCTGGTTGGCAGCCAGCAGATATTCGCTTTCCGAGACCTTGCCGGCTTCGTAAGCGCTCTTGATGTATTCGGAAGCGCCGACATAGGCCGGAACGTTCATGGCAGCCAGATAGGACTGGTTCTGAACATCCTTGCTGGAGAGGTACTTGATGAGCTCCTGCTCCTTGACATACTTGTTGGCATGGGAGTAGGCGTTGATCATGAAGCACTTGCAGTCAGCGAAGGTGCCGCCGCGGTACTCGTCGCCGGCCTGAACGCCGGTCAGGCCTTCGCAGGCCTCAGCCGTCAGTTTGAAGGTCGGGATCAGGGTGATGCCCAGGTTGGTTTCACCCAGGGCCGCCTTGGCGGTGTTGTAATGCCAGGCGCCGCCGATGACGGCGAGAACGCCCTTGTTGTCCTTGTCGAGGTCAGCGTCCCAGCCATCGGAAGAAGCCCACTTGAAGCCGTTGGGATCTTCGGCATAGGCCTGCAGCCATCTGAAGATGGCGATGGTGTCGTCGCCCTGAACGTTTGACTTGCCCTTGCTGCCGCCGGAGACGGACTCAGCGCCTGCATAGATCTTGACGGTGGTGCCGTGGTCGGCAACTCTGGTAGCCAGTAAGGCGAATGACATGTTGAAGCCGTCGTCACCGGAAACGGTGATGGCCTTGGTGCCGGCCTTCTTGGCGGCCTCTCTCAGGCCTTCGAAGGTCTTGGCCTGCTCTTCAGTCACCAGCGCCTTGTTGTAGTACAGGAAGAGAGCCTGTGAAATGTAGGGAACGCCGTAGAGATACTGGGTGCCGTTGAGCGTGGAGTAGATGACGCCCTGGAAGGAAGCCGGGTTGTCGGCTTTTACCTGAGCGATCAGGCTTTCATCGGTGATCGGCTTGGCGCACTGGGTGCTTGCCAGCTTGCCGATGTTGTCGTGTGCTACGGTATAGATGTCGGCCGCGGCTGTCGGGTCGTTGGTGATGGTGCCGGCTATGGAACCGGTATCCATGCCCTTGACCTCGATCTTGTAGCCGAAGTCGGAATGGCTGGCGACGTATTCGTCGCAGGCCTTCTGATAGAATTCGGCGGATTCCTCACCAACCCATACTCTGATGACGCCGTCATCGGGCTTGGTGTTGCCTCCGTTGTCTCCGCTTCCGCCGCCGCAGCCGGTAAGGGTCGTCAGCAGCATGAACGAAATCATTAATAAGGTAATTATCTTTTTCATCATATTATCCTCCCTGATGTTAGTTTATTCCGTTATATGACGCCTTTTCGATTACCATCGTACCCGTCATATAATCAACAATGGTCTTATATTTCCTGTTCAGCAGCATCTGGATCAGCCTCAGCACCGGTACCAGCAAGAAGGTCAGTAAACCGGTAAACAGGTAGAGGGCGAGACTGTCAAACAGATAGGCGAACAGGAAGCGGCTCAGCGCCTGATGCCAGGCGGCCTTGGCCTGCCTGCGTTCATCAAACAGCATCACACCCGTCATCATCCTTCCCAGCGTCGAGCGGTGGCGGTTGGCCAATGGGATGATGAGAAGGAAGACGGCTTCGGCTGCCAGGGCAGCCCCTGCCTTGAGGATGTAGCCGTGAAGGTTGGCGGCCAGTACTTCATCCAGGTATTCCTCGTCACCGCTGAGGGCAGCGCTGATGGCTTCAGCGTCATTGCCATACTGTTCAACGGCTTTCTGCTCAATGGCCTTATAGCGGCTGTAGTGCTCATTATAGGTTTTGGCCAGCGGCGTGTTGACCAGCAGATAGGTCAGTGCCATGAAGACGATGAATACGGTGGTGATGTCGAATCCGTCTGCCGCGATCCTCTTGAGGATGTGCGGGCGGCAGTTGGGTTCCATGAGTTCTGACGGCATGCTAGCAGATCTTCATGTCTATTCTGGTGGAGTAGACCGAGACGTCGCTGCTGTCGAAGGCAACTCTGACCTTGTCGGCCTTGAAATCCTTATCGACATGGATGAGCAGCTCCTGGTTGTCGGCATTGACCTTGGCGAAGCGGATGTTTCCGTAATCAAGGATCTCCGTTACCTTGCCGTCAAGTCCGGCTTCGTCGGCGCCGACCAGGCGGATCTTCTCGCGGCTGACGGCGTATCTGTAGGTGTTCTTGTAACAGTTGTCACCGTCAATGGAGTTGATCTTGTAGCCCTGTTCGGGTGCGGCTTCCAGGACGTAGTCGCCGATGTTGTAGAAGAAGTGCAGGACGCGGTCGCCGTTTTCCTTGACCTCGGTCTTGGTGAAGTGACCGAGCAGAGTTTCCTCATCAGCGATGGCTTCCAGAACGTTGGTGCCGTCAACGGCTACGTTGACCTTGTCGTTCAGTAATGAGAAGTCATACATGCTGCCTTCCTTTACCTTATCGTCAACCAGGGCGAACAGGTAGCTGTCGCCGTTGACCAGGTAAGCGAGGTGCTTGTCGTCGACATCTTCGATCCTGGCGACCTTGAGCTGGAAGTCCTTGCCCGGCACGATGGCATGCGGAGGTACGCTGAGTTCGAAGCTGTCCTTGCCCTTGAGGGCTTCCCTGAAGACCTCAGGCAGAGCGACGCTGTGATCCAGCAGTTCCATCTTGTCGCCGGTGTGCTTGGCAGTCAGGGTGTTGTACAGCGGGATCTTGTTCATCAGCGTTACTTCCGTCTCGGCATCGAAGAAGTGGACCTTGCTGGGATTCGGGGTGGCATAGACGACGTCACCGACAGCGATGTCATTGGTATCAACGACCTTGACGACGATGTTGTTGCCCTCATCCTTCATGGTGAATTCACCCAGGTGGTCGCCCAGCTTGCCGTAGACGATGGTCTCATTGCCGAGGTTCTCGACGTTGGTGACGATGAACTTCAGGCCGTCGCCCTTCTTGTTCAGGCTGATGTGCTCCGGACGGATGCCGAAGGTAACGGTGGTATCACCGTTGAGATAGCTCTTATGGATCTTTGATACCTTTTCATAGGGAACGGTGACCTTGTCGTTGTTGGCGAAGTTGATGATCACCTTGTCGTGGTCCCTGAGCAGCTTGACATCAAAGAAGTTCATCTGCGGGGTGCCGATGAAGCCGGCCACAAACTTATTATAGGGTTCGTTGTAGAGGTTCATCGGAGTATCGATCTGCTGGACATAGCCCAGCTTCATGACGACGATCCTGGTGCCCATGGTCATGGCTTCGACCTGGTCGTGGGTAACGTAGATGAACGTCGTCTTCAAACTCTTGTGCAGAGCCGTGATCTCGGTACGCATGGTGGCGCGCAGCTTGGCGTCCAAATTGGACAGCGGCTCGTCCAGCAGGAAGACCTTCGGATCGCGGACCAGCGCTCTGCCCAGGGCAACACGCTGTCTCTGGCCGCCGGACATAGCCTTGGGCTGGCGGTCCAGATAATCCTCGATGTCAAGCATCTTGGCGGCTTTCAGCACGCGCTGCTTGATTTCTTCTTCGGGCATCTTCCGGTTGCGTAAACCGAATGCCATGTTCTCATACACGGTCATGTGCGGATACAAAGCGTAGCTCTGGAAGACCATTGCGATGTCGCGGTCCTTTGGCTCCATGTCATTTACCAGCGTATCGCCGATGAAAAGGTCTCCGGCAGTTATCGTTTCCAGACCGGCAATCATCCGCAGCGTGGTTGACTTGCCGCAGCCTGACGGTCCGACGAAAACAATAAACTCCTGGTCGGCAATATCGATAGAAAAGTCATTTACCGCTTTGTGCCCATTCTCATAAACCTTGTAGATATGGGAAAGCTTTAAATTTGCCATATTCTCCTCCAATTCTATTTAATTGTTTCCTTAAATTATATTATATATCAAACTTTGAACAGTGTAATACTATTCAGCCTATTTTTATCCCGGTCTTATCCAGGGCATACAGGATCGAATCGATGCCGGTCAATAGACCGTTGATCGTTCCCACCAGCTGTCCGCGGCGGTCATAGACCGAATAGATGTCATCCTTCAGCGTCACCTTGCCGATCTTCTCCAGGGGGATCTCAGCTTTCTTCAGCAGATAGCTGATGTGCAGGATCCCGTCCCTTATGTAGGCCTGATCGCTGACCATGGCCGCCAGCACGATTGCGGCAGCCAATGTGACCACGGCCATCATGATTCCGGCGAAAACCGCCAGGCCGTTGCCCCGGCCCAGAAGGAAGGCGGCAATGGTCACGGTAAGACCGACGATCAGACACACCAGGGTGAAGACAAACGGCTTACGGTCGACCTCAGTGCTGATCTCTGAGCGTTTGAACATCTAGTCCGCCTTCTTCAGCACGAGCGACTCATTGGTGGTGACCGTGATGGTTCCCGACACCTTGCCGTAGGATGAGCGGACGTTGGAGTAGATGATCTGATAGCTGCCGTCCAGGTCGTACGGGGTTCCGGTGACTGAATGAATTATCAGAAGATCATCGACGCGGTAGCTGATGATACCGTCCGCCGAGCTGACATCCCTCATCCGGTCCTTGATCTGCTGGCGGCTGGCCAGCCGGAAGGACTCGTTGTTCTTACGCAGTTCGATGAGTTCCCTGACCTTTCTGAAGGTATCCAGATGATCGATCTTCAGCGAGTAGTCCATCACGTTGATGTAGTCGCCGACGTTGTAGGAGTTGCCCTCGTACCTGCCGCTGTCGGTGTCATACTTGCTGCGCATGAAGTCCTCGCCCTCCTGAATGAAGGGTACGCCCTGAGCCAGGAAGATGATCGATTCGGCCTGGCTGTAGGCCATTGGCAGGCGGTTTTCGGGCATCGTCTGGATCAGCTGGTCATACAGCGTGTAGTTGTCGTGGCAGGAAACATAGTTGAGCACCAGGTTGGGGTCGATGTTCTGCGTCTTGACCGTCTCCTGGGAGAAACGGCCTTCCGCGCACATGGCGATCAGCGAAGCCTCGATGGTGCTGCCCTGAACGTAGCCCTTGTTGGGATTGTTTTCGCCCCTGGCCGCGTTTCTGATGACATCATTGAAGGCGCCCACCAGTACGCCGCTGCCGCTGAAGTAATCCTGCGCCAGTGATTCCTGAACGGTCATCTGACCCTTGAGGTTGTCGGCGCTCTTGCCGGACTTCAGCTTGGAAGTGCCGCCGGCCCACGGTTCGCCGTAGATCATGATGTCAGGATAGATCGCGCTGCAGTCATTGTAGATGTCGATCATCGTCTGGTTGTCAATCAGACCCATCAGGTCAAAGCGGAAGCCGGAGAGATGGTACTCGTCGATCCAGAACCGGCAGGAATCGCGCATGAACTTGTTGACCATATAGCGCTCGGAAGCCAGTTCGTTTCCGCATCCGGAGCCGTTGTAGAAGGCGCCGTTGGCCTTGGTACGGTAATAGTAGTAGGGTACTAACAGGTTGAAGTTGGAGTTCTCGGAGGCGGCCGTGTGGTTGTAGACGACATCCATGTTGATGGACAGGCCGGCCCTGTGCATGGCCATGACCATCTGCTTGAATTCCCTGATGCGCACGTAGCCGTCACGGGCGTCGGTGGCATAGCTGCCTTCCAGCACGTTGTAGTTCAGCGGGTCATAGCCCCAGTTGTAGTTGGTCCTGCTCATCTGCGTCGACGGCTTGGTCTCATCGACGGATGAATAGTCATAGAAGGGCTGGATCTGCACATGGGTGATGCCCAGTTCCTGCATGTGATCCAGGCCGGTCTTTACGGTAATGCCGTTACGGCTGTAGGTGGTGCCGCTCTGGGCCAGGCCCAGGAAGCGGCCGCGGTACTCTTCCGGTACGCCGCTGGTCTCGCTGATGGTCATGTCGCGGACATGGACCTCATAGATCACGGCGTCGACGTTATTGCCCTCAAAGGGTCTGACGTCCTGATCCCATCCCTCAATTGTCTTATTGAGCTTCACGAAGTTGACGATCATGCCCCGGCGGCCATTGACGCCGGCAGACAGGGCATAGGGGTCGACCACTTCGTTGGTACCCTTGGAGTTGGTGACGGTGTATGTATAGTACCTGCCGTCCAGATCTTCGCTGACAGTATAGCTGTATACGCCCTTTTCACCCTTGGCCATCTCATAGCTGGCCAGCGGCTGCCTGTCAGTCTCATAGTCGCCGGAGGCATAGAGGTTGAGCAGCATGGACTGGCTGGTCGGCGCCCAGACCTTGAAGGTGGTAGCCGTGACCTTTTCGGGGTCATCGAAGCTCACACCCAGATCATCGCCTTCATAGGCGTATTTTTCATTGAATTCGTCAGTGTCGAAGTAATTTGTCATCATCAGTTCTACCTTGTTGATCCAGCTGGAGTCGAAGCGGTAGCTGACCGTGACCACGTCGCTGAGGTCAATGTCATCCTTCAGTTCCAGGTTGACCATCTTGAGCGATTCATCGTATTCGCCCATCGTGAAGTTCTTGTACTCCTTGCCGTTTACGGTCATGGAGAAGCGCGGCTGATAGGGTTTGAAGTCGCCGGAAAGCGGCTTGAAGTAGGCGCTGATCACCTTGGAGGAGCGCAGCATCGCGTAGCTGATGATGCTCTTGAGCGCGTTTTCCTGGGTGTCGAATACCGTGGATTCGGAAGTCCGCACATAGACGTTCTGGACTCCGCCGGAGGTCTCAGGCTCAATGTCGATCGAGCGGTCGCCGTCCGGGTCCTTGGACCAGGTATCGGTGCGCACGATGAAGCCCATCTTCTCCATCTCCCGGTTTTCCGAGATGACGGCCAGATCAAGGTCAGCGTAGACCCCATAGTCGTCATAGCCGGTGAAGTCATAGGCGGCGCCGTTGCCGCCGTTGGTCATGTCCCAGGCCCAGACATTCCAGGGATCATAACAGGCCCTGTCGTTGGTATTGTCGTCGTTGCGGCGGTAGTGCAGCCGCACGATCCGGGTCTTTTCCATCGGCTTGGCTGAATAGTCGGTATCATCCAGGCTGTACTTGGCGATGACGTTGCCGGCCGGAGTGAGCTCGACGGGTTTCTCATCCGGTCCTTCATCAGCCCTGCAGCCGGTCAGCAGCAGGCTGAAGAGGATCGAGAATACCAGTAACAGAATAATGGTCTTTCTTTTTTTCATGTGATCACCATCCCCTTTTTAGAATCCGGTCATGTCGAAGAATCCCGCCTTCAGTATGTCGCCCTTGATGTCGGAGGACTGCTTCAGGACATTGGCATCCCACTCATTCGGATTGGTTATTACGTAGCCCTTCTCGAAGACGGCTACCAGGAAGCCGGTCATGCCGGTGGTATCAACCAGAAGCACGCCGTCCTTTATTTCATAGTTCTTGCTCCAGAGTCCGGGTGACCAGCTCCAGAGGTAGATCTCATAGTCACCGTTGAGGTACTTGGGGTCCAGGTTGATGACGTTAAACTTACCCTCAATTAACTGGACCTGCTTATAGGAGACAGTCTGTTCAAAGACATTGATTCCCTTGCGCAGATAGACATGCAGATCGACGATGCCGTCAATGGCGTGGCCGTTGAGGTTGACGGTGGCGCTGCCATTGATCGCTGTCTTGTTGCCGGTTTCCTCATTGAACCAGTAGCAGGCCTCATCAGCGTTGGTTACCGTCATGGTGATGTCCTTGTCGCCGGTAAAGCCGATGTCGCGTTCGGAGATCTCCAGCTGCGGGTGGACGTCTTTGCTGCGGGTCATGATGCACAGGCCGCTGGAATTGAACTTCACATAGGCGACGTGCTCATGAACGACGACCTTCTCGCCGGTCAGGGCATCGTAGTAGTTGCCGCTGTCCAGATGGGGAACGTCGATTTTGACGGTCTCTTCGCTGAGATCACCGGCATTGATGATCAGGGCTCCCTGGTCATTGGCGGCGATCTTCTCATTGACGTAACAGCTTCCGGATACCGATTCGTAGGATTCGGCCGCGTAGAAGCGGTTGTGGAAGCGGTTGGCGATCGCCACGTCTTCGCTCTCAAAGCCATATGAGCCGATCACTCCGACGGTAAGCTCGTCAGTCGGCCGGGCCAGGAATAGTCCGCCCAGGCCTTTCTTGGCGGCGATGACCGCCCAGTACTTGGCGATGCGGTTTTCCGGATAGTGGGTGCCGGCGGTGACGTATTCGTCATGGCTTTCCACCCAGGCAATCAGCTGAGAGGCGTCATCGCTCTTCAGAGACGCGTTGAGAATGAGGCTGGGATCCTTCTTGGCGTAGACGCTCTTGAACTGAGAGGCAAAGCCGTCATCGGTCACCAGCATCATCTTGGTATAAAGGGAAAGCGAACGTCCGGAGGGTCCGCCCAGGATCTCGCCGTAGACGTAGAGGTCCTTTCCCGTCTTTTCCTTATAGTATTGTTTTGCGACTCCGACGGTGTTTTCCCAGAAGTCGCTGGGATAGTTGGGGTCGCCGGCCGTCTCGATGTGCTTGGCGGCGTCAAAGCGGAAGCCGTCAATACCGGCGTCGATGCACTCCTCTAACAGCGACAGGATTCTGCCCTGGACATAGGGGTTGGCGGTGTTCAGGTCAGGCAGGTTGCCGTACTGATAATACTGGGTCTCGGCTCCTGAGCCGGCGGCGTTGCGGTTATGATGGAAGGTCAGGCCGTTGCCGTCGGTATCCTCGTTGCGGTTATTGTAGAGGACCGGCTCGTATTGAGCGACCAGGGGGCTGACGGTCGGGGTGCCGTCGGCTTCCTTGCCTTCGTCATCGGTAGTAGCCATATGATTAGCCACGATGTCGGCCAGAATGCAGATGCCCTGCTTCTCCGCTTCGGCGCAGAGTCTGATCAGGTCTTCCTTGCTGCCCAGCGGCGAATTGTCACCAATGGAAAAGCTCAGAGGCTGATAGAAGGCCCACCAGGCGGAACCGCCGCTTTTGGGCTGCTGAACGGGCATGGTCAGCACATTCTTGAATCCGGCATTGCGGATGTTTTCCAGATTGTCACAGATTTCGTTATAGGTCCAGTTGAACGCGTGCAGCGTCAGACCGTCCCGGGCATTCTCCGGCAGGGAAGCAACATAGCTGTCGGGGAAGTCCTCATACTCCGGCAGCTTATTGGTCTTACAGCCGGAAGCGGGAAGGATCATCAGGATTGCGATGAACAGAATGATCAGTTTTTTCATAATGGTCTCCTTTTTGGGAACTATTGGCTGATTATTTCTTAAGAAAGGGACTCCACTGTTGTCAGTGAAGTCCCTTTTCAGCATGTTAAATGTTAATTACTGCTTTTCAGCTGTGATCTTGATACCACCGTCGAATGAGATGGTGATCTTGTAAGTGCCGTCAGCATCAACAACGAGGTTGCCGTCGACTTCCTTCAGGTTGTCGGAACCGGCAACTGCCCAGCTGTTATCCCAGGCGCCGTCTGCACGGACCTTCCAGGGGCTGTTGGCAGTTAAGGTAGCGACACCGTACCAGGTGTTGCCTTCGCCCTTTTCCATGGCGATGTCTTCGGTTGAACCCCAGCCGGTGAATTCACCGACGATGCCGTAGGTGTGATCGCCCGGAACGTATTCCAGGATCTCTTCATAGTCAATGCCGTCCATGGCCTGCTTCTTGATCATGGCAACGCCATAACCCGGAGCGCCGGCAGCGGAAGCATTGGTGTACTGAGCGATTACCAGGGTGTATAAGCCCGGGCCGCCGATGACGACCGGGTTGTCAGCCCATGAGAATCCCTTCTCATCTTTTTCTTCCTGCCAGACAGGATAGAAGACTGTCTCAGGAGTCAGAGCTTCAACATAGGCAGTCTTGGGGTCTGAGATCCACTGGTCAACGCCGTAAACCTTCAGATCGCCGTCGGTTTCAACAGTGCACTTGCCGACCTTGAAAGCATAGGAGCCGTTGGCATTGTAGAGCTTGCCGTCCTTGAGGCACTTGGTTGTCCAACCGGCATCGTTGACGCCGAAGATCAGGTCGATGGTGTACAGGAACTTGACTTCCTTGCCCTTCAGAGTGTTGTAGACGCCCTCATCGATGGCCTTGACATCTTCCAGACCGATGGCGGTCAGAGCTGACTTTTCGAATAAGGCAGCGTCCTTGTCGCCCCAGCCGTTGACGGTGCCGTCTGACAGTTCATGCTGTCCGAGAGCTGCCCATAAGGCGTAGGAATCGTCCGCTAACGGTTTTGCTTTCTGACTGCAGGCAGCCATGGAAAGAACCATTAATACGGATAATAAAACTACCAGTAATTTCTTCATAATTTTCTCTCCTTCTTGGAATATAGATATTCCTGCTATGTTTATTCTAGCACACAGCAGTTTCATTGTTAACACAGATATTTCATCAATATTTCACAAAACTTCTCCCTCAGAACGGAAAAAGGCCTTTTTTGAACACTTTTTCGGGTTTCGCAGAGACAATCTCAGCCTCTCAGTCTTCGCCAACGAAGATGTTCCAGGAAGCGATCTGCGGATCGGAGATGTGCTTCATGATGATCTTCGCCTGATCCAGCAGGTAGTCGGAGTATCCTTCCGACCAGCCGCGGTTTCTGATCTCCTCGATGACGATCGAGCTGATCTTCTCAATCAGATAGCTCTTGTGGACGCTCTCGCTCTCCGGCAGCTGCTGCAGTTCGAAGATCAGGGGGACCGCATCGCTGCAGATTTTCAAATCCTTCAACGCCCGGCCCCGCCACTTGTAATAGGGCATGTAGCGGCGGTTAAGCAGAAACAGCGCCGCCGAGATCTTGTAGATGAACTCCGTCACACAGCTGTAAGCCGCCTGCTGATCTCCCCGGCGCAGCGAGCGCTCATAGTTGAACTGGCCGGTCTTTCCGGCCATCGCCAGATCGGCGGCTACCTTCTTCTTGAGAATGTCATCCGGATAAAAATCCTCCCAGGCTTTCCGGATGGCGCTGAAACGGCCTTCGGGGTCTCTGAATACCCGGCCGTTGACCGCTTCCGCCAGATAGTACATCGGCGTTTTCAGCCAGTCGTCCGTGCTCTGCGGCTTTCCGGTCAGACCGGTATGCTCATAATAGAACTCCTCGATGCTGAAGACGCCGACGCGGTGCTCCCGCGCTCCGGTCATCTCGCTGTCGCCCGGCGCCATGGCAGCGTCCAGGCGGTGTCTGACGATGAAACCGTCGAAATCCAGATCATCATAGGCCTTCTGCATTTCTTCGCCGATCTGCTGCTTAAGTTCCTCGCTGAGCCACAGACAGAAACCCGGGGCATAGTCATGGTCCCGGGAGATCCGGTCGTCATAGCCGAAGCATTCCGAGCCCTGGCCGACCAGACCGACGGCGATCCGGTCAAGATAACCGGGAAAACGCCTTTCCAGCATCGGCCTGCCGCATTCCTCATAAAAGGCTTCCGCCATCTGCAGTCCGTTCCACATGATTTCTGCCTCCTTACGCCTATATTATAGATTAACCTACCGGCTTTTCAGCAGAAAGCTGCCCGCCACGGATCATTTTTCCGTCATTTCAGCGCTGCGCTTCTTGATTAGGAAGGCGGGAAAACCGATAATGTTTACATACAGTAAAAGGAGCAGGGAACATGGAAATACTGAAACAGCGCATCCTTAGGGAAGGAAGGATCCTTCCCGGCGACATCCTGAAAGTCGACAGCTTTCTCAACCATCAGATCGACACCGCTCTCATGAATGAGATCGGGCGGGAATTCCACCGGCTTTTCGCTGATGAAAAGATCACCAAGATCCTGACCATTGAGGCCAGCGGCATCACCGTTGCCTACGCAACCGCTCAGTACTTCAATAACTGCCCGGTGCTCTTCGCCAAGAAAGGCGCCGCCGCCAACATGGGGCCTGACGTCTATCATGCCCCCGTACACTCCTATACCCACAACCAGGACGTCGAGGTCTTCGTCAGCCGCAGCTACCTGAATGACAGCGACCGCGTTCTGATCATCGATGACTTCCTGGCTAACGGCAAGGCCCTTTCAGCCCTGGTATCGGTGGTCAGGGAAGCCGGAGCTCAGCTGGCGGGCTGCGGAGTAATCGTGGAGAAAGCCTATCAGCCCGGCGGTAAGCTGATCAGGGATCAGGGCATCCGGCTGGAATCTCTGGCTAAGATAGCATCCATGGACCCGGAAAGCGGCATAACCTTTGAAGAATGAAAAAAGTGAGTGTCAACTCACTTTTATGATGTCTTTTTCCTTTTCCCCAGAAGCGCCGGACAGATCAAGGTGATGATCCTGTCGGCTGCCAGGCACATGGCGATCGATATGACGGCGACTGCCAGGGCACTGATCAGGTCATTGTCCGCCAGTCTTGATCTGGTAAAGGGCACGATGGTCTGGAAGAAGAGGATGGGAAACTTGTGCATGACCAGAATGGCCATGGTGGAAACACCGACGTACTCCAGCACGCGGTTCTTTCCGATCCACTGGCTGACCAGCAGATAGCCCAAGACGCTGCCGAAGGCAGACAGGTAGAACAGCAGGTAATTGTTATAGACGTCAGCGGAATACCTTACCCGGCCGTTGTAAAGACCCAGCGCGCCGCTGATGACGATCAGCGCCAGCCCGATGGCCAGTTTCAGCCAGCGATTAAGCTTCAGTTCAGCCAGCGGCTGCTTCAGAAGATTGCCGGTGAGATAGAAGACCATCATCACCCAGGCCGTCTCGGCCTGAAACGGCAGTTTCAGCTGCCAGTAAAAGCTGTTGAGATACCCCAGTAACAGGAATACCGCGATCATCAGAGGCTTCAGCCAGCGGCCAGACAGGCCTCTGTTTTCCAGTGTTCTGATGAAGTAAAAGATGTTGTCGCAGACAAACAGGCAGGTCAGGGACCACAGCGGGTGGTTGTATTCCATCTGAGCGTTCTTGCTGGAGCCGTAGAGAAGATAGCCGAGATTGGTGAGGATGCTGCCGTGGAACTCTTCATTGAGCGCCTTGGCGGCGATGGCGCCGAAAATCTGATAGATGATCACGCTGATGACGCCAAAGACGAAGTAGGGAACCAGCAGACGTTTGAAATCCTTCCACAGGAATTTCCCGTAGCTTTCCCGGCGCTCAGACGCCAGCATGCCGCTGATGAACAGGAAGAGGGCAAAGTGAAAAGAGTACAGATAGCACTGCACTTCTCCTCCTCTTACGGTATGGCCCAGAACCACCGCGAACATCGCCAAGGCTCTGAGAATGTCGATCCATCTGACTCTTTCTTTCATATTCTTCTTAATGTTACGGAGTGATGTACATGCAGTTGTACACCTTACGCTCTCCGGTATGGTTGTAGCTGACCGGGTTGTTGACCAGAATGCCGTTTTCCACCAGCATGGTCGAACCGCCGCCGTCCAGGTTGGCTGCGTTGTAACAGCCGTAGCGGACGAAGATCTCGGTGAGGTCAGGCATGCTGATGCCGGCAGAACCGCCGCCGCCGCGGCCGTCGATGGTAACGATCAGAACGATGCCGTCCTGCCGCTGACCGATGGCCTGACGCGGGTTGATGCCGTAGCCGCCGTTGCCCTTGAATTCGGCCGGCTTGCCGTTGACGATCAGATAGGGGCCGAAGCAGACTGCCCACTTGTAGCCGTCCGCCACGCCTTCCGCCGCCGTTTCCATTTTCAGTTTCAAAATGCCGTCGTAAGTCATGCCGATCAGCTTGGAATAACGGTAATCCTGTTCCGTGCCGCCCTCGTTGACCACCTTGCCTTCGCAGATGATGGAGTTGTAGGGGTGCATGGCCGTATAGCCGGAGTTCCACTCCGCCGGACCGCAGTTGGCGGCGATCGGCGCGTTGAGGCGCTTGGCGAAATGGGTGATCTTCTCACCGCGGCTGGTTTCCGCCATCGCCAGGTTCAGTCTGGTCGGGTCATAGATGACGGTGATGAAACCGGTGTAGCGGTCTTCATCAAGGGTCACGATCTTGTATACCTGATTGGGATCATCTCTCTTGAGGATCTGTTCCTCATAGATGGAATCATAGGTTTCCTTGTCGCCGTAATCCACGAAGTGGATGGCGGAAGTGTCCGTCTCGTCATCGAATTCACTGATGGTGTTCTGCGACTGGACCTTCTTGACCATGGCGTCGGAATAAAGCACATAGGCGAAGTGCTTGTGGGTCGCGGTATTCAGTGCGGTCAGTACCAGCCAGTCACGGAAGGCGCTGATCGGACCGTAGGCAGTCACAAAGCACAGTACGGCGCAGAGGTCAACGACGATCAGCAGCTTGGTGAACAGTCTGAGTTTCTGCTTTTCCTTCTTCTTTCCGCTCTTTGTTTCCGGCTTGACTTCCGGTTCGCTTACCGTTTCCGCTTCAGCCGGTCTGACGGGCTGTTCAGGCCTGACTTCCGGCTGGACCGGCTTTGTGGTAACAGCGGCCGGCTGCGGCGTTTCGCTTACCGGCGGCTGAGGCTGGGCCGGCTGGGGCTGAGCAGCCTGAGGTTTGGCAGGCTGGGGCTGAGCCGGTGTTGCCTGCGGCTGAGCGCTCGGGGCTGCCGGCTTTCCGGCGGCCTTGCGGGCCTCTTCATAAGCCTGACGGAAACTTTCGGCGTATACCGGGTCGCTCTGCTGGATCTCGGCAAGCAGGCGGTGAATAAGTTCAGGTCTTATCTTCATCTTAATTCACCTCCGTTGACGGGGTTTCCACGACATAGGGATCTTCAGCCGTGCCGCTGCCGGAAAGCAGCTTCACGGAGCCGTTCATGCAGATGACCGGTCTGATGTAATGGGTATTTTCCAGCAGATCGGCGTAAAGCGTCAGATCGGAGCTGACCGTGTAGATCAGCTTGTCGGTCGAAGCCGACATGGTATTGAGAAAATAATCCTTCTGCTCTCCCAAAAACAGATAGCTGTTATTGGGCAGGGAGACGTAGCACTTGCAGGTCTTGACGTAGTTTTCCGCCTGGGAATAACTGGACTGGACGTCCTCATGCATGCCGAAACTCCACTCGGTTTCCACCAGGTAGTTCAGGTAGCTGTTGAGAGAGGCCAGGAAGTTGTTGTTGAGATAGCTGGCCAGCGAGCCCTTGGCCGTGGGGTTGAATTCCGCCTTGGTGCCGTATGACAGGGCAACGGGCTGGCCTTCTTCCCTGATCACGCCGTCCATCAGCAGAACGGCGTTGCCGTTGGTGATGGAGCAGACCTTCCAGTTGTAGCCGCTGTAGCTGATGACGCTGCCGGCTTCCAGTCCGCGGACCGTGGACGGCTGGTTCCGGGAAAGAACATAGGGGTCATCAGCCTTGCCGGTACCGCCGGCGGCGATGACGGTGCGGGTAATGGTCAGAACAACCTTGACGCCCTTCATTTCGACCTTGCTGCCGGAGAGGGCGACGTTGCCTTCAGCGTCGACAAACCAGTGCTTGCCGCTGCTGTCCATGTTGCTCAGCCAGTAGCTGCTGCCGCAGTTGAGGTAGCTGTTAGCTCCTCCGACGGCGCTGTAGTCCTGCAGGGAGAGAATGCGGATGACGATGTCGCTGACCGCCTGGCTGTAGGCCGGCTTGGCGGGGTCGTCCACATTGTTTTCGTAAACCGGAGTATCGATCAGGAAATTGACCGGGGTATTCAGGGTGTCGTAGAAGACGCCGCTGTGCTCCTGGTCACCCTTGTTCAGCCACTGGCACAGCGAGCCCCGGCTGAAGGGCACGGCGTCGTACATGGTGCTGACGGTCACCGGGTCCTGAGAGACGATGCGGACATTGCCTTCGGCGTCCACGTCGATGATGCGGTACAGGCGGTTGGAATAGATGACGTAGTTGTTGTTGCAGTCGCCCTTGAAGGTATAGGTCTGATCTTCCTCGTTCTTGATCAGGCCGTTATTGGTCAGGGAGACGTCGTGGCTGGCGATGATGACGTCACTGAAAAGCTTCCCGGCGGTATCGCGGGAATTGAAGTAGATATCATCAAAGTATTTCTTATAATAGAACAGTCTCGCCAGGTAGAAGCCAAGTATGCCGATGACGAGGACCGTATTGACGATCTGGAAAATCAACTCTTTCTTTGATATCCTTTTCTTCATTTCTATCAGTCAGTCCCTTCACGGTCAGAAATGACCATTGTTTATTGTACTATAGATAATTCATTTACGCAAACCTGCCCTTTTCCTTACCATCAAAGCAAAAACCGCGTTATCACCACGGAAAAAAAGGCTGATCTGTGCTAGAATATCAGGAAAAGAAGGTGGACTCATGAGCGCTGATTTCAGAGACGGTATCAGACAGGGACTTCCCATCGGACTGGGATATCTTTTCGTGTCCTTCGGCTTCGGCATCTTTGCCCTGGCCAGCGGTCTGAGCGGCTTTGAAGCCGTCGCCGTATCCTTTCTCAATCTGACTTCTGCCGGCCAGGTCGCCGGCATCAGCATCATCGCCGCCTCAGGCAGCCTGCTGGAGATCGCCTTCTCCCAGCTGGTCATCAACCTGCGCTATCTGTTGATGGGCATCGCCCTGTCGCAGAAGCTGGATGATGATTTCCGGCTTAAGCAGCGGCTGATCGCCTGCCACGGCATCACCGATGAGATCTTCGCCCTGGCCTGCAGCCAGAAGAAGCCGGTGACGCCGGCGCTGATGTACGGCATCACCTTCATCGTCGTAGCCGGCTGGACGACCGGCACCCTGCTGGGCTGTCTGGCGGGAAGCGTTCTGCCGTCGGTGATAACCGACGCCATGGGCATTCTGCTTTACGCCATGTTCATCGCCATCTTCCTGCCGCCGGCCCGCCATGAAAAGGCGGTCCTGCTGGCTGTCATCCTGGCCATTGCCGTCAACTGCCTGTTCTACTACCATGTCAGTTCACTCTCCTCTTCGCTGGCCGTGATCATCAGTTCGCTGATCTCCGCCGGCCTGGTCAGCCTCATCGCCCCGGTAAAGGAGGAAGAGTCATGAGAATAACGTTGTCCATTATGACCATGGCTCTGGTAACCTACGCCATCAGAGCCCTGTCGCTTACCCTGGTCAGAAAGAAGATCACCAACCGCTTCATCCGCTCGCTGCTCTACTATCTGCCTTACGCCGTGCTCGCCGCCATGAGCTTTCCGGCCATCCTGTACTGCTGCGAAAAGCCGGCAGCCGCCCTGTGCGGTACCGCCGTCGCGCTGGTGCTGTCATTTCTGGAAAAGCCGCTGACCACCGTGGCGATAATCTCCGCTCTGGCCGTACTGACCGTAAGTATCATCCTGTGAAAAAAGCTGCCCGTGATCGCGGGCAGTTTTCTTTCGTCTACTTGTCAGTTAAGTCCTTGAGGAATGATGCGACCTTTTCTACGGCCTTCTCGCCGGCTTCCAGAATGTCGGAACCGATGCGGCCGACGTCGTCCATGTCGAACTTGCCGTCATCGCCCAGCAGGGCCTTTCCGGCTCCGGTGTCCTTGAACTTCTCGGCAGCTTCGCGGCTCTTTTCGCCGATCTTTCCGCCGACGTTCATCGCGGTCTCCTTCAGATCGCCGAAGGTCTCGCTGACGTCCTTCTTGGCCTTTTCGTACTTGTCGGTGACCTTTTCCTTGAGTTCGACGGTCTTGTCGTCCTTTTCGCCGTATTTTTCCTTCACTTCCCGGCGGGCAGCCAGAACGGCGTCGGACGGCTTGAGGGTCAGCTGAATTCCGCTTTCCGGATTTTCAACCTTATCCTGTTTCAGCGTCTCGTCAAGCGCGGCCAGTGTCTTGTCCAGTTTCTCCTTGACCTCTTCGCTGAGGCTGCCGGCTTCCTCAAACTTCTCAGCCGCTTCCAGTTTGACTTCTTCAACCACTTCGCTGATCTCTTCAGCCTTCTCTTCAGCCGTTTTTCTGACGGCTTCAAGTTTTTCGTTTAATTCATTATTCATCTTTCTTTTCTCCTGATGATTCAATTATAGGTCAGCGGCTTTTTTACGACAAGACTTCTCAGATCTCCTCGGCTTCCTCTTCGCCGGGTAAGTCTCGGAGATCTTTCGTCCAGACTGATTTGTCGCGGTAGAACGGCATCGGTCTGACCTCACCGCCTTCCGGTTCGCCCTCAAAGGGTCTCGGGCAGCCTTCCGGGCCTGCTTCATCCATTTCACCCTTAAGGTCACGTTCGAACCAGAACCTGAAGTCATTCTTGAACATCTTCCACTTATCGGCATTGCGGCCGTGGCGGGGTCTGTTCAGTTCCTCCTCGCTGAGCGGGTGGGTTTCCACGATCTTGCCCAGCAGCTCTTCCAGCTGCTTTTTTTCCTCATCGCTGAGGCAGTCGAAGATGTCTTCCTTTTCGATGCCGGCAGCCAGCTGTTCAGCGCTCTTACGGCCTTCATCAGTCAGAAAGACCAGGTTGACCCGACCGTCAGTCTCATCGGCCTGACGTCTGATCATGCCACCGGCTTCCAGCTTGCCCAGCAGTTCACCGGCTGACTGGGGCTTGATGCCCAGCAGGTAGGCCAGCTGACGCTGGCTGATGCCGTCCTTGAATGCCAGCAGTGACAGCACGCGGTTCTGAGTGTCCGGGTAATTACCGAACTCGCGGACCCGGTTCCGGCGCAGCAGGGCGGCCGTTTTTCTGAAGTTTTCATGTAATAATTCGTTTTTTCTGTTCATATATCTATTCCTTTCCCGTCCTTTTCATAAGGTACCTACCTATATTCTACATATCTTCGGTATCTTGTCAATATATTAAGGTACCTTTTTTGTTATTTTCCGCATGAAAAAAGGCGCTTCGCAAGGGAAACGCCTCAGATTCTTTTTTCTGATCAGAACGGGCCGCGGTCAAACAGGAAACTGCGCAGCAGCTTACCCCGGGCAAAGGCCGGCGTGATCAGCGTGGTATTCCGGCGGGAGAACAGCCGGAAACGGTGGTGCAGCAGGGTGAAGGACGGCCAGCGCTTGAGTCCTTCGCCATTGGGATTGCCGGTCTTGATGAAGTTGGCAGTGTAGTCGATCATCATCCTGCTGATGGCGCGGTCTTCCTCGCCGAAGGGCCGCCAGCTCTTCTCCATGCCGCCGAACATGTACCACAGGTCGCAGGCATGGAAGGCCTTGTAGCTGTTTCCCGGCGGAACGACGTCGAAGTAATAGCCGTAGACCGGATTGAGCTTGCGCTTGGCCCGGTTCAGGGCCAGGCCGAAGGCCAGTTCGAAGATCATGAAGGGGAACATGTCCTGAGAGGTAACGCCGATCAGCAGGGGGACGTTGACGTCCTCGTCGCGCTTGGCGATCTCATGGGGATAGTCCCTGATGATCCGGCCGTCGATGGCGGGAACGCCGACCTGCACGCTCCTGGATGCCTGCTTGCAGTCATACCAGGCCTGCCAGAGTTTGCGGGCGTCGACCTTCTTAAGTTCCTCATCGGTCTTACATCCGCACTTTTCCCTTACTTCGTTCCAGAATGGCGCGTTCTGCTCTCTGGGAGCCGGGCCGGCGAACTTGGGTACCAGGCCGGCACCGGACATCATGATGGCTCCTCTGATGACGCCGTCAAGATCTTCCTTATCAAGCAGAAGATCAGCTACGGCCATCGCTCCGGCTGACTGTCCCATCAGCACGATGTGGCTGCCGTCGCCGCCGAAGGCGCTGATGTTGTCTCTGATCCAGTGAATGGCGTAGACCATGTCCTGAAGGCCGAAGTTTTCCGAACCGTAGAGACCGAAGACATTGAGACGGTAGCCGACCGACACCTGAATGATTCCCCGGTTGGTAAACTCATGGGAAGTGCCGAAGGGCTCATCGTCAATGCAGCCGTTCTCGAAGGCGCCGCCGTGGAAGTAGACCATGACCGGACAGTTGTCCGGCTCCTTGGGCGTCAGGATTGACAGGGTCATCGGCGATTCGGCCCAGTCGGAAAAGCGCATGTAGTCAAATTCCCGGAAGTAGAAGCCGTCTTCCGCCTTCTCGTCATAGTATTCAAAGCGCTGATGGCAGTTGACCTGCCTTTGGGTGGCGTCGAATTCACCCCAGAAAGGCACCTCACGCGGCTTTTCAAACCTTTCGGTCACGGCATAGGGAACGCTGTGGAATTCTCTTCCGTATTCATTCTCCCGGCCCTTTATTCTGCCGAAGCGGGTCTCAACATAACATTCATTCATTATTCATGTCCTCATTAAAAAATGGCGTCCCCGTCCGGATTCGAACCGGAGACCTTTCGCTTAGGAGGCGAACGCTCTATCCAGCTGAGCTACGGGGACATTCCTAGATAATTATAACATCATAATCCGCATTTTGCCCGTTTATCAGAAGATTTTCCGGTTTTCGGCCGTTTTGCTTCCCATTCAGGACAATTGCAGGGGTGTATTATTGTTCACCCGCCGTAAACCGTTGTGCTAAAATAAGTCAGGTGATAAAACATGCGTGATTTATATCTCAATAAGATCGTGGATCTGACCGATCCGCAATGTGAATTCATCGATGAATTCAACAGGGAAATAAAGAAATACGGGGCAATTGTCTATAACTACGATTCCAACTCCTACCAGTTCATCAGGAACTTCCGGCACATCGACTGCAAGAAGGAGATCCTGCCGGACTTCATGCGGGTGGAAAACGCCAACGCCCTGCTCAACGGGCTGCAGCTGACCATTCACTACGAATTCGACCCGGATGAAGAGGAAGACGAAGAAAATCTGGCGATCTGGAATGAGGAGATCTCCCAGATCGAACTGCCGGTGTTCTGTTACGGGGAAGACGGGGAGATCGACATTGAGAAATACATTCCCTACAATACCGAAGTGACCAAGCATGTCGTCTGGTTTCTCAGCAGGGACAGCTACGACTTCATTCTCGACTGTGACCTGCTGATGCTGACACCGGTGATCAAGAACATCAACGTCGCCAGGGAGCTGATCAAGAATTACGGCGTTCATCCCTTCCAGTTCGCTTATGATCCCGATGACCAGGACGGCTACGAAATTCCCGAACTCTACGGCGTCTATCAGCAGCTGGAAGAAGACATGGATCAGGCCAGCGGCCTGGTATTGGGCGAAGACTATTACGACGAAGAGGAAGAAGTCAGACCCTGTAAGAAGGAAAAAAAGGAATGCTGCTGTTGCTGCGGAGACGACGAAGAATGCTCATGCGGCGATGAAGGCGAATGTAAAAACTGATAACTATTCTAAAGAAAAGGCCGTATGGCCTTTGTTTTTTTATGCATTGACCTTTATCTGACTCAGCACTTCGCCGACCTTGCCGTGGACAACCAGGTCCGCCGAGGAGTCGGAGCTGGTCGACGACAGGTTGATCACCACCAGGTACTTGCCGTTGAAGTAATTGACGAATCCGGCGGCCGGATAGACGACCAGCGAGGTTCCGGTGATCACCAGGCAGTCAGCCTGGGAAATGGCGCGGATGGCTCCGCTGACGGTCAGATCATCCAGTCCCTCTTCATAGAGAACGACATCGGGCTTGATGACGGCACCACAGTCGTCGCAGTACGGTACCCCGTCCTTGGCCATGATCTCATCAAGGCTGTAGAAGCGGTGGCACTTGGTGCAGTAGTTCTTGTTGATGGTTCCGTGCACCTCATAGACGTTCTTGCTGCCGGCCACGGTATGCAGGCCGTCGATGTTCTGGGTCACCACGCCGATGCACTTGCCGGCGGCTTCAAACTCCGCCATCTTCTTATGAGCGGCGTTGGGGCGGGCCAGCGGGTAGACCATTCTGTCCTTGTAGAAGCGGTAGAATTCCTCCACGTTGTCACGGAAGAAGGAATGGGAGATGATTCTCTCCGGAGGATATCTGTATTTCTGGTTGTAGAGCCCGTCGACACTGCGGAAATCGGGGATGCCGCTTTCCGTGGAAACGCCGGCACCGGTAAAGAAAACGATTCTGTTGCTTTCATCGAAGATCTTCTGAAGCTGTTCGATCTTATCCATGTGTTCCTTCCTCCTCATTCATCAATGTTCAGGTAGTCATTGACGGTTTCCTGAATCATCCTGTCTGTATACAGGCCATAGGCGATGTAGTATTTTTCCTTCTGGGAAAGCGAACTGATGATCAGGTTCTTTCTCAGCGGGCTGAACGGCAGATACAGAGCCGCCACCAGCAGAATGCAGAGAACATCAAGGACCAGTACCAGCTTGAAATACCACTTCAGTTTGTCCTGGCTGTCTTCCGCTGCCTTCGGCTTGGCCGCTGCCGGCATCTTGTTAACGGCAGGTACGGGCCTGAGAGCCGGCTGGGCCGGCTTTACCGGCGGTTTCATTTCAGCCGGTTGAGCTGAAACGGAAACCGGAGTATGGGCAGGCTGACCGGTTTTCGGGGCCGGCTCACTGACCGTTTTGGCAGGCTGCGGGGATGCGGCCGGCTTTTCAGCTGACTGTTCAGCTGCAGGCTGAACCGGTGGCTTAACAGTGGCTTGCGGCTTCGGCTTTACCGCCGGGGCAGGCTGAGCGGCGAGCGGCGGTTTCTTTTCGCTCTGCGGCTTTTCAGCCGGCTTGGCTTCCTGCGTCCTGGCTTCGGCAGTTGGCTTGGGTTGGGCCCTCTGCCCGGTTTCTTTTTTGGCTGCGATGGTGCCGGGATTGCGGTATCTGGTATCGCCGGTTACCGTTGGCTTTTCCTTTTTTGCACTTACGGGACGATTGACCATCTGATAGCCGACGACGTTACCGTCAGTATCATAGACCGGCACTCGGACCAGCTGATAGGTCTCCGTCTTCTCTTTTTCTTCTTCGATCGGTCTTCTAACCTGCTGGTAGCTGATCAGCTGACCCTTTTCATCATAAACGGGCACTTTTACGATCTGGTAGCCAGGAGTCTCTTCGGCTTTCTGCTGCTTCGGCTCTGCGCTTTCGTCAGCCGGTTTCCGGGGCTGGCTGCTCTGCTGCTGAACGGCCGGTTTCTTCTCGACTGCCGGCGCCTGGGGTTTACTTGTCAGCTGCTGAGCCAGCGAAGCCTGCTTGGAGAGAGCGGTCAGCGCCTGGGCGGCTGTTCGCGAGCCCTCCGGCTGAACTGCCTGGGCGGCCGGCTGGGGAGCCGCCTGCTGAACGGCCGGCTTTTCCTCCACAGGAAAAATGCCGATCTCCCTGAGCGCCTGCTCAGTCTGATTGACCTGCTTGCGGATGGTCGGTGAGCCGATCTTTACCGGCTCGCTGTTTTCCGTCAGGCTGCGGACCTGGCCGAACTGATCGATGATCCTATCATTGTTCGCTACCATTCGTCCACCTCCAGAACATAGGGTTCTTCCCGGCTGCCCGTTCCGTCAGACACCATCAGCGATCCGAGCATGCAGACGCAGATCCGGTAATTGCCTTCCTTGGTGACATCCAGACTCTTCAGCCGGTAATCGACGATGCTGTAGGCCAGCGCGTGAGCGTAGGGGTCATAGGTCATCAGCCGGCAGGGATCCAGGTCGCTTAGGAACATGTCTGCCGTCGTCGGTATGTAGATGAAGCAGCGCAGCGAGCGCTGATAATTGTCGCGGTAATCAAAGTATTCGCCATCCACCGAGCCACCCAGCGGCCAGTCTCTTCTGGTCAGATAGTCGGAATAGCGGTAGAGGTTCTTTACATAGGTGTGATTGAAATAATAGCCGGCTCCGGTCTGAGTGTTGTAGACGTTGTTGTGCGACTGTCTGATCGTGACCGGACCTTCTTCCCTCTGGGCTATGTCCAGACTGGTGAGGATCAGATTGCCTTCCTCATCCTTGTCCGTCACTCTCCAGAGGATGCCGCTGTAGTTGACGAAGCTGCCGACCCAGATGTCCTTGGCCTGGTACGGGTCGTTTTCATTGATGACGTAGGGGTCGCTCAGCGTGCCGCTGCCGCCCAGTACCATCAGCCCGGCTTTCAGCGTGATGACCGGACGGACCGCCAGCATCAGGTCCGCGTCCTTGGCCGGCTTGACGTCGCCGGCAGGATCAACGTAATAGCTGAAGCCGTTGTTGTCGGTATTGCTGAGCCAGAAGTACGTGCCGTTGTTCAGAAAACTCTTGCTGCCTCCGCAGTTCTGATACTGGAAGACGGAAAGCAGGCTGACATAGCCGGAGACGCCGGTAACGGTGCGCACGGCATTCTTGATGTTGGTCAGTTCGCTGAAATCGTTGGCGCAGGCAGTCAGGTATTCCTTTTTGCCGTTGAGGGTGCCTTCAAAGATGCCGCTGTGTTCGTCAGAGCCGGCGTTAAGCCAGATGTACAGCGGTGTCTTATCCAGGCTGACCCGCTGGGATAGCGGCGAGAGGGTTATGGGCTCATTGGAAATCAGGACGATCTCCCTGTCCTTGCTGATCTCCACGATGCGGTAGATGATGCCGTTATAGGAAACATAGTTATGATCGACGTAGCCCTTGAAGCTGTAGGAACCGTCGCCGTTGTCAAACAGCCGGTCCCGCTTCAGCAGGTCGATGTCGGAAATCAGGACCTCAGCCAGCGGATCATTGTGAATGTCACGGTCGTTGAGTTCTTCAAACGAAGCCTTGGAATCCATCAGACGGACAGCGAAAAAAGCCAGAACGCCCAGAATTATCAGGATGTTCATTACCGTCAGGATGATCTGATCTCCGCTTGATGACTTCTTCATTTCCTGTCTCCCGTTATTTCATTCATTTTACCACATTATCGGCTTTCGGGTCATTCTTATTGAAAAATCACCGCAGTCCAAATGAAAACCGGCATTTGTTAAAGCCGGTAAATCATCTTCTTTCCTATGACGCCCACTTCATGAACACCAGGACCATGTCCTTGGTGCTGCAGCCGTTGTCAAAGCGATAGTACTCGCTGGTCGTCTGGATGCCGTCAGCTACCCATCTGGAATAGCCGCTGGGATCAATGCCGTACCAGAGGTATTTTTCCCCGCTGTAGAGGAACTTCTCATAGTTGAAGACATATATCGGGAATCTCGCTCCGGTAGCTTTCTGGTCAACTATCGAGGCATCCGTGTATGGTGCCTTGCGCACGTTCATTGCCTTGGAATGAACGTTGGTAAGATAGACTTTATAAGAGGCATTGCGGTCACGGCTGACGGTGTACTGTCGGCCGTTTTGAGCTGTCACCGTTACCTTCAGCACCTTGACATCTGATTCAGCCAGCTGTCCGAAGCACTCGCCGTAAACGTAATAGTATTCATACTTGTGCTCCGAGATCTGCTTTTCCTCCAGGCATACAGGCAGATAGATGTCAACGTACTCACCTTCGGAACCGGCGAAATCCTCGACAAATTTCAGAAGTTCCTGATTGGCAATGGTTTCAAGCTCACGCCTGCTCAGATAATCGCCGGCATCAGGCTTAGAAGGAGTGCCGCTTCCTGAGCCAATGCCACTGCCACTGCCGCTTCCGGAGCTGCTGCCGCCGCCCCCGGACTGACAGCCGGTAAACGTAATGACCAGCATTAATGTCAATACAATGCTTAAAATCTTCTTCATAAACATTACCCCCATTTCATTTTATCAATTCCATTATAAACACCTTGAAGAACGGTGTCACAGTCTCTTCATCAGTCCGTCCAGGCTTTCCCGCAGATCGCGGTAAGTCGATTCGAAGTCATCGGTATACCAGGGATCGGAGATGTCGCGGTCCGATGAGGCAAAGCTCATCATCCTGAAGACCTTGCCGTCAGGGTCGCCGTTGAACAGCCGGCAGAGATTTCTGATGTTGGCGCCGTCCATGCCGATGATCATGTCAAAGGCATCATAATCGCTTCTTCTTACCTGCCTGGCCCGGTGATCTCCCGGGTCGATTCCCTTTTCCCGCAGCTTGCGGCGGGCCGGGGGATAAATGGGACTGCCGATCTCTTCGGTGGAAGTGGCGGCAGAATCAATGTAAAAGTCGCTTTCCCGGCGGGCTTTCGCTGCCATGTCCTTCATCATCATTTCCGCCATGACGCTGCGGCAGATGTTGCCGTGGCAGACAAACAGGATCCTTGTCGGCTGTTTCATTTTCTTCTCAGATCCTCACTCATTTCATCAAGAACAGATAGATCAGACCGATGACGGTCATGTGCACGGGATAGTACCAGTAGAAGAACTTACCCAGCCAGCGGCACTGGCCGCGCTGACCGTTATAAAGAGACAGCAGCGGAACCGCCAGCCAGCAGGCCATGTGCAGCATTCCGTATACATGGCTGTTTACCACGAAGAAGGCAATGGCATACAGGGAGGTTATGGCCATCAGCCACAGCATCTGCTTATGAAAATTACCCCGGTTTCTTCCCATCATCAATATGGCAAGCGGCGCGGCACAGCTCCAGTCGGACGTGCAGGTCACCACGCAGCCGATCAGGGTGATCAGAACCTTCAGCCAGAGGCTCCATTCATCCCGGTCCCAGACCCATAAGAAGATCAGTCCCCACATCAGCGGCCAGGCAATGCTGGTGGCATTGAAGATCAGGTTGGTGAAGGGATTGAAATCCGACTGGTTGAAGAAGCAGAAGGCAAAGTGACTGACCAGAGCCAGTAAGGCCATCCGGCCCAGGTACTTGCGGAAATTGTGAGTATAGTGGTAGCCTTCGCTCGCGAAGAAGAACATGATCGGCGCCGTCAGCCGGCCGATGCAGTGCAGAAAGATCTGCACGGGCGTTTCGGCCTGAGCGTAAGTCTCAATGTCCATCCAGGCCAGATGGTCGATCGTCATCGCGATGATGGCGATCACCTTCAGCGCGTTTCCGGTCAGCCCGGTGCGCTTTGCGGACAGTTCCCTGACTTCCATTTCTACTCTCCTCCCGCGGTCAGATAGACCATTACGATGAAGCTGATGATGCCAAACCACACCGCCAGGCTGACTGGCGGAATAAACAGCGCCCGCAGAATATCACCAATCACGGAAGGCGTGATCCTGATGTTCAGCTTCTTGTGATATCTCTTCTTAGTGCCGTCTTCCCTGATCTGATAGATCCAGGGGTTGTCATGCAGCTCGACGATGCCGAACTTCAGAAGATAGATCGGCACTACCGGCACGAAGATACAGAACCAGGCAGCCGAACCGCCCAGGTTGATTTTTCCGAAGTCAAAGCCGGTGATCACCAGAGCGCAGATGACCGGCAGAAACAGCACGATAAGACACATCATTATCATCCTGATGACTCTTATAGGCGTGGTGAAGCGCAGCTGTACCGGTTGGTATTCGCCATCCAGTTTTTCAAAGAAGACCGGCTCTTCCAGCTTGCGCTTAAGAACTTTATCACTGGGCACCAGCCTGCCGTAGCGGCGGGTGAAGTTGCTTTCACCGGAAGTATATATCTCGTGATTGGTTTCCACGATGAAGTCATTGTGAACGGTATCGCTGTAAAGGCACAGAATGACGATGATGAAGACGATCGTCAGCAGCCCGTCAATGTAAAGTGCCCCGGCCTTGTCCATGCCGAAGGCCACGAAGGCCGCAAAGGCGATCAGCGAGAAAGCCAGCGTGACCACGATGGCCTTGAGCCACCAGGGCAGGAAATAGAAGCGCTTCTTCTTCAGCGAGCGCACCGACACCTTGCCGCTCTGGCCGTTAACCGCCGCCATCAGGTCATCCCGGCAGAGGCAGTAGACCGGAAGCAGCACCGGCAGACGGATGGCGTCGCTGACGTCGGCCTTCACTTCCACGGCTCTGCTCTCCATCACTTTGGCGATATAAGGACTGTAAGTCTCCGCCGTCTCTTGTCGTGCTCTTTCTTCCAGAGCCTGCTGCGATATGTCGGCGATCTTGACTCTCTGACCGGCCAGATAGCCGAAGTCAAAGGCTGCAAGTTTGTCCAGGTCAAAGGGTTCCATGCCGTCCAGTAACAGGTTATCAAGCTGAGCTGAGCGGTTGACCAGTTCCCCGTTGATGAAGCCTTCGCACTCATAAGTGCGCATGCCGTCCATCCGGCCCACTCTCATGTGCACCGGACCGTTGATCAGTTCGTAGGGCAGATAAAAGCCCCGAAGACCGTCAATGATCTTCTTCAGTTTCCCCGCTTCGGGTCTGACGCGGTTATCATCACACCACTGCCGCAGTCTTTCCTTCGCTTCCTTTTCCGTAAGGACAAAGGGTATGACGTTTTCCGGGAAGTCCTCGCTGTTAAGATATTCCCTGCGCACCAGCGAGCGGCCGCAGAAAGGGCATTCAGATAACGCTTCGCCTTTCTCAAAGACGACATCAGCCCCGCAGCCTTCGCAGGCACCGTGGAAAAGCTGATATTCTTCACTGCTCTGCTTAAGATGCTCAATGCGCATCCTGCGGAAGCCCTGGGTTTCCTGCCGGGCTTCATTTATCTCTACGGTTGAACCGCAGAAAGGACAGCCGTATCGCTGATGGATTATGTCAAAATGAGCGGGCGAACCGCATTTGGGGCAATGGATATCCGTTATTCTCTTTTCCATGGGACTACCTCTTGTCTTACCTTAACAGTATAGCACGCCCCCAATGAAAGCCATGTTTTTCATTTACAGTCTTTCTTCAGGCATAAGAAAAGCATCATTTAAGATGCTTCAAAACATGCTTTAATTTCAGAATGTGATCACAGGATCATGATCAGGGCAAGCAGGACACGTCTGGGCAGAAAGCCGTCAATTTCATACAGTCTTCGTCCGCTTGAATACTCTTTGATGTAGTTTCCATCGATTTCAAGCTGTCTTCTGCCCGAACTATAGTCTCTGATGTAGTTTCCGTCCACCTCCACAAGTCTTCTTCCGGAGCTGTAATCCCTGATGTAATTACCGTCTATTTCATACATGCGTCTGCCGGAGCTGTAATCTTTCAGATACGGTCCATCCACTTCAAAGTTTCTTCTCCCCGAGCTGTAGTCCTTGATATAGGAACTGTCAATTTCGATTATTCTTCTTCCACTGCTGTATTCCTTAATGTATGCCATGAATGCTCTCCTTTATTTATTTCATTTTATCATCAATTACCGAAAGGAAAAACGACTGATGGTTCAGCAGCCTCATCAGTGATCTTCATAATGATACCGGCAGGAAAGAATCAGAATGTCATCCCCGTCGATCCGGTAAATCAGCCGGTCACGGTCATTGATCCGCCGGCTCCAGAATCCGGAGAGCCGGCCGGTCAGTGGTTCCGGCTTCCCCACACCCTTATTGCCGTTTCTTTCAATATTCTCAATAAGCCTGTTGATCCGTTTCAGGGTCTTGCGGTCCTCTGACTGCCAATAGGAATAGTCACTCCAGCCTTTTTCGGTAAACAGCTTATTCATCGGAAACCTCAATGAGTTCGTGTCTTTCAGCCCGGCCTTCTTCCAGCTGCTTCAGTGATTCCATCAGCCAGTCATAGTTGGCCTTATTGCTCATGATGTAGACATTTTCCAGAAGATTGTTATAAGCTTCTTCGGAAATGACGACGACGTTGCGGTTGTCCTTGCGGGTGATGGTCAGTGTCTCATAATCATCACACACATTGTCCATATATGTTTTCATATTCTCACGGAACTGCGAATAGTTCAGGGCAATCATCATACGGGCCTCCTTTCCTGCCTGCATTATAACGTACAATTTACTGTACGTCAATTTTCGAGAGGGTAATCTACGCAGGCAGTCCCAATTCATTATTACCGTCACATCGTCCAAATCCTGATTTCCACAAGAAAACCCGGGCATTGCCCGGGTCAGTTCTTCTTATTATTCGAAAACTAATAGATTCCCTGAGCGATCATCGCCTCCACCACTCTGGTGAAGCCGGCGATGTTGGCACCGGAGACGTAGTCGTCTTCCGGCAGTCCGTACTTGCGGCAGGCATCACGGCACTGCTGGTGAATGCTGATCATGATGTGATGCAGCCGGTTATCGACTTCCTCGAAACTCCAGCCCAGATGCTGGCCGTTCTGGCTCATTTCCAGACCGCTGGTGGCGACGCCGCCGGCGTTGGAAGCCTTGCCCGGAACGAAGATAACGCCGTTTTCCTTGTAGAAGGCGATGGCTTCGTTGCTGTCGGGCATGTTGGCGCCTTCAGCCACGATCTGGACGCCGCTTTCCTTCAGATGCTTGGCCCTCCTGAGGTCAATTTCATTCTGGCAGGCGCAGGGCATGACGATGTCGGCCTTGAAGTCGGTATCGTAGATGCTGCCGGTTCCATAGATTCCGTGTCCGGCCATCTCCGGATACTTCTCCAGGGAGACGCGCATTTCTTCCTTGATCTTCCGGACGGTTTCCAGATCCAGGTCTTCATCCAGAATGTAGCCCTTGGAATCGGACATGCCGATGACCTTCCAGCCCAGTTCCCTGGCCTTCTGGCAGGCATAGATGGCGACGTTGCCGCTGCCGGAGATGACGGCGCGCGGCTTGTCGATCGGGTGGTTCTTCAGCACTTCGCTGACGAAGTAGACCAGACCATAGCCGGTAGCTTCCTTGCGGGCCAGTGAGCCGCCATAGCCGACGCCCTTGCCGGTAATGGCGCCCAGCCGGCTTTCCGCCAGCAGCCGGTGGTAGGTTCCGTACAGATAGCCGATCTCCCGGCCGCCGACGCCCATGTCACCGGCGGGAACGTCCTTTTCCGGACCGATGTGACGGTAAAGCTCGGTCATGAAGCTTTCGCAGAATCTTCTGATCTCACCTTCGCTCTTGCCCTTGGGGTCGAAGTTGCTGCCGCCCTTGCCGCCGCCTAAGGGCAGGCCGGTCAGGGCGTTCTTGAACGTCTGTTCAAAGGCCAGGAATTTCATGACTGAAAGGTTGACGTTGGGGTTGAAGCGGATGCCGCCTTTGTAGGGGCCCAGGGCACTGCTGTGCTGGATGCGGAAGCCGCGGTAGACTTCGACGTGATGGTCATCCATTTCCACCGGAACCTTGAAGATGATGGTGCGTTCCGGTTCGATCAGGCGTTCCAGGATCGCCTGTTTCTCGTATTCCGGATGCGCTTCGATAACAGCCTGCAGCGAAGTAAGTACTTCAGTAACTGCCTGAATGAATTCCGGCTGTTCCGGGTCGTTTATCTCGATTTGATGCAGTATTCTTTCAATGTAGCTGCTAGTCATATGCTTCAGCAGCCTCCAGAGCGATTTCCATCATTCTGGTGAAGGAGTTCTGTCTCTCTTCCGCCGTGGTTTCCTGATGGTTGACGATGCTGTCGGAAACGGTCAGCAGGCAGGCAGCTTTCTTGCCGGCCATGTTGGCGTTGTGGAACAGAGCGAATGACTCCATTTCCGCGCAGCAGGCATGATACTGCTCAACGGCTGTGGTGATGCGCTCGGCGGCTACTGATTCGTCGTAGTAGAAGACATCGGATGAATTGACGACGCCTTCAACTAACGGATAACCGAGCCTGGCAGCGTTCTTGCGGAGAATTTCGTTTAATTCTTCGGAAGGCTTGATGACTTTGTCGCTGACGCCGCCCTGCTGATAGGCATATGATGATTCGGAATAGGCAGCTGAGGCCAGAATGACATCATACAGGTTGATCTCCGGCAGCATGGCGCCGGTGGAGCCGATGCGGATGATGGCTTCGACATCGTAGAAATTGAACAGTTCATAGGAATAGATGCCGATTGACGGCATGCCCATGCCCGAACCCATGACGGTGACCTTGTGGCCCTTGTAGGTGCCGGTATAGCCCAGCATGCCTCTGACACTGTTGATCTGAACCGGATTCTCCAGATAGGTCTCGGCAACGACCTTGGCTCTTAAAGGATCGCCCGGCATTAAGACCAGCTTGGCGATATCGCCTCTTTCGGCGCTGTTATGTGGTGTACTCATCTCTAATTATTTCCTCCTGAGATTATTGTCAACAATATTTTAACAGATATTGTTAATGACGTTCAATTGAGCGGCCTACTTTTTGCCCTTGGCGCTCTTGCGGTCCTTCTTCACTTCGGCCGGTTCCTTGGCGCTGATGATGAAGATGACGCCGTTGGGCATGTTCTCTTCCTCAATCTTGTAACCGTAGGTGTTGCAGACCTTGTAACAGATGGATAAGCCCAGACCGAACTTGCCCTTGTCACCTCTTTCAAAGGGCTTGAAAAGGCGTTTCTGCTGCTCTTCGGAGATCGGCTGGCCGTCATTGAAGACCGTCAGCATGTCATCGTGGACGTCGATGACGACCTCGCTTTCCGCGTAGCGCAGGGCATTGTCCAGCAAGTTGGAAAGCACGATGCGCCAGCTTTCCTCATCGCCCTTAAAGGTAACGCCCTTCTGCAGGTACTTTTCGACCTTGACTTCCGGTCTGATCATCTTGAAGGACTGGCAGACGTTGTTGACCAGAGTGATCATGTCAGTGGTCTTGTCGGTGTCCCTTTCCTGATCCATCACGTAGTCCAGGCGGTTGAGGAACAGCAGGGACTGGACTTTCTTGGAAAGCCGGTCGGCGTTTTCAATGATGACATCAACGCTGCCCTCCAATGTATCGTAGGGGTAAATGCCGTCGCGGATGGACTCGGCATAGGACTTGATGATCGCGATCGGGGTTTTCAGATCATGGGAAATGTTGTGGATCATTTCCTCCTTGGTCTTTTCCTGATCTTCGATCTCTTCCTTCATGTCGACCAGAGCCCGGGCCATCTCGCCGATCTCGTCGCCTCTTTCCACCGTCATCACGGCCTGTTCATCGCCCTTTCTGACCTTTTCCACATAGGACTGGATCTGATGCAGCGGCGTGATGATCGTGCCGACCCAGATCATCAGCAGAAAGAACATCAGCGAGAAGATCAGGGCGGTATTGTTTGACACCGATGAAAGCAGCGTCGAGGCGATCGACTTGCCGTAGTTCTCATCCATCAGGGATATGACCTTGGTAGCGGAATCGATGGTGTATAGGCGGTAGTAGTACATCTTGCCTTCCAGATCGACGTTGGATTCGATCCAGCCGCTGCCATGAGCGGCCACCATCCTGGTGATGTCCTTCAGAAATTCCTCCGAATAGGTCGCGCTGCCGTAGTAGGTCTTCAGCTTGTCGCGCTGGAAGACGAAGTGCATGACGTCGGAATCGTAGGTCAGTTCCGAGTAGCCCTGCTTGCCGGAAACGACGTTGTCGATGACGGTCTGCTGGGAACGCTGAATGATGTTCATGCACTGATTGGTCACGAAGTCATCGATGTTGCCTCTCAGGTAAATGGTAAAGAAGCCGATGAAAATGCCGACAAACACGATGATGATTGCCGACAGCTGCTGAAGCAGCGACATGTTCGCTAATGATCTCAGGATCTTGCGCATTTAACCTAACCTGTACCCGTAGCCGTAGAGGGTGTTGATGCTCAGATTGGGCATCTTCTTGCACAGACGGCGCTTGGTATCGTCAACGACGCGGTCGGAACCGAAGAAGTCTTCGTCCCAGACCGTGCGCAGAATGTCATCACGGGAAAGGGCCACGCCCTTCTTGTGGACGAACATCATCAGCAGGTCGAATTCCTTGGTGGTCAGATCGATGTTATTGACGCCGTCAGAGACCTTGCGCTGCTGCTCATCAATGACGTAACCGTCGATCTCAATCTTGTTTTCCTCGCGGTAGAAGCGCTTGATGATGTTGTTGATTCGCAAAACAACTTCCTTCATGTTGAAGGGCTTGGTGATGTAGTCATCGCCGCCCTTTTCCAGGCCCAGCACGCGGTCAAACTCCTGGTCGCGGGCGCTGATGAAAACGATCGGCTTGTCGCTGTGGTACTTCTTGATAGATTCCAGCAGGTCGTAGCCACTGCCCTCATCCAGCATGATGTCCAAAAGCCACAGGTCGATGTCGCTGTCCTGGACATGATCCATGGTGCTTTCAAAGGTATAGAAACTGCGGACCTCGTAGCCTTCATTCTGCAGATAACGGCTGATCAGTTCGTTCAGGTCCTTCTCATCATCAACTACTGCGATTACTCTCTTCATGATACATCACCACTCTTTTTTTCATTTTAGCATAATAAAAGACAACTGACCACCAGGCCTGCTGTCTTCTTATTCAACGAAAGAAAAGGAGCCGGAGCTTCTTTTCAGTTATGCTTTGGAATCGACGATGGCTTCGATGGAAGCCTCGATGGCCTTAACGACATCGTCCTTGGAAAGGGACGCCGTTTCCTTTTTGTTCATGACCTGTTCGTGCAGGAAGGGCACATGCATGAAGCCGCCGATCGCATTGGGGAATTCCTTCGCGACGTAGTAGCATACTCCATACATCAGGTGATTGCAGACATAAGTGCCTGCGGTGTTGGAAATGGCCGCCGGAACGTTGGCCTTCTTCATGTATTCGACCATCTTCTTGATCGGAAGGGTCGAGAAGTAGGCGTTGGCTCCATCCTTGAAGACCGGCTGATCGACAGGCTGATTGCCTTCGTTATCAGGGATCCTGGCATCGTCGCAGTTGATGGCCACTCTTTCGGGAGTGACTTCGAATCTGCCACCGGCCTGGCCGATGCAGAATACGACATCGGGATTTTCCTTTACCATCGCTGCATGAACGGTCTCGATTGCCTTACCGAATACCACCGGTACGTAGCACTTGACGATCTGCGCGCCTTTGATTTCATCCTTTACCAGCGCAACCGCTTCCTGAGCCGGATTTACGGTCTCGCCGCCGAATGGTTCAAAACCGGTAAGCAGTATCTTCATACGGTCACCTTAGAACGCGAAGAAGTACAGCAGGGCAACGTGCGTCAGCAGCATTGCGACAGCGAACGGAACCTGAGAGGCAATGACGGCGTACTTGTTCTTGGTTTCCAACAGAGCCGCCGGTACGATGTTGAAGTTGGCAGCCATCGGAGTGCACAGAGTGCCGCAGTAAGCGGCGGTCAGACCTAAGGCACCGACAACGATCGGATCAGCACCCTGATTGATCAGGAACGGAACGCCGATACCGGTCATGATGACGGTGAAGGCAGCGAAGCCGTTACCCATGATCATGGTGAACAGGGCCATGCCTAAGCAGTAAATGAAGCAGGCGACCAGAATGTTGTTTTCCGGAACGACCATTGATACGTAGTAGGATACGGCATCACCGACACCGGCAGCGGTAAACAGTGCGCCTAAAGCGGACAGCAGCTGCGGCAGAATACCGGTGGTGGAGACGTTGTCCATTAATCTGGCACCGTCAACGGCAGCGTACTTCGGAGAAGCCTTGGTAAGCAGCAGGACGGCAAACAGAGCGACGACACCGGAGAGACCGATGGCATTATTGGCAGTCAGCCAGCTGAGCGCCGGAACCTTGGAACCAAGGGTAGCGCCGACAACGGCGACAACAGCAATGCACAGAGCCGGGATAAAGATCTTATAGCCCAGTTCATCAGCATGCTTGCGAACTTCAACGGGATCAGGTACGTCATTCTTGGACTGTACGACACCGCCGATAGCGGTCAGACAGGCCATGACGACGATGGCAGCGCCGACCAGCCACTTCGGGACCCACGGTCCGGCAATGAATGTGAAGGCCAGCAGGAACCAGAAGGCCGCGGTCGTCAGTTTCTTTGAACAGCCCTCATCCTTCAGCGCCTTGGCGCCAACCAGAATGAAGACCAAACCGATAATACTGTAGAATACTTCACCTAAAATCTGAGCAGGAGTCATTTTTACTTACCTCCTTTACTAGCATTGTCCAGCTGCTTGTCCAGCCAGAGGTTTCTTATAATGCCGTAAACCATGGAGATAACGGCAACAGGAATCGACCACTTGGCAACCTGCAGGGCCAGTGAACCGGTTTCGCCAAGACCCAGCGGATCGGACAGGAAGCCGGCGATCAGCAGAGTTCCTGAAGAACCCATGAAGCAGTTCTGGGCGAAGAAGTTACCGTAGTTTTCAGCACCGGCGGAACCGCCCTTGATGATGTCTGACATCTTGTCATTGATTTCACCGTACTTGGCAACGGCAGCGCCTTCAGCCATCGGAACGACGACCGGACGGACGAACTGCGGATGGCCGCCCAATCTGATCGAGAAGGCAGCAGCCAGCGTTCTGATCGCTTCGTAAACGATGATGACACGGCCGGCAGTGGCAGATTTGATGCTTCTGATGAAGTCGATAGCCTTCTCCTTTAGACCAAATCTTTCGCAGATACCGATGGCCGGCAGGGTGAGAACGAACAGGGTTGCGGTTCTCTGAGTGACGAAGGAGTTACCCAGAGTCGTCAGGATGTCCATGATGCTCATGCCGCCAACCAGGCCGGTAACCAGACCGGCGAGGACAACTGTTGCGATGGTGTCGAACTTGAGTACTAAGCCAACGACGACAATTGCCACACCAATTAACTTAATTAGCATAGAAATATCCTCCTTAAATTAGTACTCATTATAATACGAAAAAAACATGTCTGCAAGTTCTTACAGGCAAACATGTAAATTTTCTTTCTTCCATGAAAATTATTCAGAAATGTTCTTCCTGTCGACGGTAAAGCAGGCTTCCAGGACATGGGACATGATCTCCTCGGTACGCTTGCGGTCCTTTCCGGTAAGTTCCATCATTTCCCTGATCGACCAGATGTGCTTTTTCATCAGCTTGGGAGGGTAGACGCGCAGTTCGTTCAGCAGTTCCCTGAGCCAGTAGCCCAGCATCACTAAAGGCATCGCAACCAATACCCTCCAGAGCACGAAGTTGATCTCAAACTTGCCGCCGTGAATGAACAGCAGCCATACCACGGCTACCATGATCAGGCTTAAAAGAAACGAATAGAAAATGATGTCAAACTTCGGAGCCCGGTACTCCAGCAGCTTTACCGGTTTATCAAAATCATATCTGGGAAGTTTATTCATCTCGTCCGTCCTCCGCTTTTTATTGTATTATTATAGCATAGAAAGAAGAATGGCCTATGATCAACATCGACAAGGGAATCTCCATCATCCTGCACGACTGGCTCAACGTCGGCAAGGACGAACTGATTCATTTTATCACGGATGAAGCGCATCTGAAGGAAGCGGAAGCCATTTCCCGCTGGGCTTATGGCGCTGACGCAGTGCTGAAGACCACCATCCTGAATTCCCAGCTGGTCCAGAAGGGTGAAGTAATTGAAAGCATGACCGACATCTTCTGCAAGGAAAACGTCATCATCGGCGCCACCGACTTCTCCTTCATCACCACCAACGCCATTCAGACCGCCGTCAGACACGGCGCCCGTTTCCTTTCCCTGCCCTTATCCTGTTCCGACGGCACTTCGCTGCTGGAAAACGACTTCATTCAGATGGATTCCCAGGTCACCTACCGGGACGCCAGGCGGATACTCAACGTCATGAGAGGAGCCAAGAGCGTTCACGTTACCACCGGAAAAGGGACTGACCTGTACTTCGACATCGAAGGAAGAACTCCCGGCTACTTCAACGGCAAGGCCGGACGCAAGGGACTGATCGGTTCATCGTCATTTGAAGTGTTCGTAGCTCCTAACGAGGACAAGACCAACGGCGTTCTCTATCTGGACGCTTCCTTCGGTTATATCGGCCTGGTTGAAAATACGGTCAAGGTCATCTTTTAAAACGGCCGGATCGTCTCAGCTGAAAGCGAAGGCAGCGACGCACAGAAGCTGCTCAACTACATCGAATCATTCAATTCGGAAAACATGTACAAGGCCGGTGAGCTGGGCATCGGACTCAATCGCATCTCCCGAACCAGAGGGGTTTCCTACATTGAGGACGAATCAGCCTTCCACACCTTCCATATCGGTCTGGGCCGCAACCGCGGACTGGGCGGCAAGCAGGATGCCGCCGGACACTTCGACATCGTCACTGACAACCCCACCATAACCGCTGACGGTAAGCCGATAATGAAAGACGGCGAAATCGTCTGTTAAGAACCACGAAAGTGGTTTTTTCTTTTCCCAAAAAAAAACAGCCGGCTACCTGGCCAGCTGTTTCAGATACTGTTGGAAATGTTCTTCCACGTACTCCCGGTTGAAGGGAGGACGGTGACTGTGCACGTCGTCGAGGATCTCGTTCATCGTCCTGCGGATGATGGCGTCGATTTCATCGGGATAGTGCATGATCTTCTTGTGAAGGAAGTATTCATCCTGGTCCATGGTAATGATCAGGTCCTTGCCGTAGATCTTGTAGTCAATGTCGTAGTCGATGAATTTGACAGCTTCGCCGTCATAAAGCGCCGGTGAAGCGAGATTGACATAGTAGTAAATACTGTCGTCTCTGATCATCGCAATGACATTGAACCACCTGTCAGCATAATAATATCCGACGGCCGGCTCACGGGTATTCCAACGGTAGCCGCTTTCCTCCAGCACCCAGCTCTTGTTGGTGATGATGACGAAGTGCTGTTCGTCAGCCTCCAGAACATCACCCATTGACCAGGTGCGGTGCAGCGTACCATCGTGCTTGTAGGCCTGAATGTAGACCTGCGAATTGACTTCCGGATGCACCTGCTTCCTCCTGCAGAATATTAATGATTCTGTCTCTTTTTGATGGCCGGCTCAATCGCCTTGTAAATCAGCGGTACCAGGATCAGATCGGCGATCATGGTCGGAATGATGTAGCCGGCGTTGTAGCTCAGCGAGCCTTCCAGGCTGCTTTCCCAGACGGCGCAGCCGGCATAGGTCGAAGCCGCCAGGCGGATCAGGTTGGAAACAATGACACCGAAATAAACAAACTTATAACTCGGTACCAGGCTGGCCAGTCCGTAAGCCAGATAGCCGATGATGTAGTCAAACAGCAGACTGATGATTCCATAGTAGGTAATGGAACCAATGACCCACATCAGGATGATGGATACTACGCAGACCATTAACCCCTTCTTCCAGCCCAGATGGTAGCTCGCCACTAACAGTGCCACCGTGGCGAAGGAGAGGGAACCGCCCTGAGGCATTCTGAACAGGTTAAACAGATTGGTGAGGTAGTCCAGCACGACGAACAAGGCGGCGTACAGGGCCATATAAACAAGATCGCGGACAGTAAGTTTCATAAAAAAAGCCTTTCTAGGGGCTGCTTAGATCTTCCTACGCTGGTATTGGCCAGATCAGGTCTAAGGGTATTTCTCAGCACATGGCACCCCTGTCTGGCCTTATTCTAGCACACCGCAGGGGCATTATAAAGATGAAAGACCGGCGAAATGTTATAATGGGTAAGAGGTAAGCAAAATGGATTACGAATTACTCAAGCAGCAGGTCAGGGAAATGGTCAGAGATCAGCGCTATCTCGTCACTCTGCTTTCCAACACCTCCGCTCTGCTTTATCAGTCAATGCAGTACGTCAACTGGCTGGGCTATTATCTGTATCAGGATGATCAGCTTATTCTGGGACCCTTCCAGGGCAAGGTCGCCTGCGAGATCATTCCGCTGGACAGAGGGGTCTGCGGCAAGGCTGCCCGGGAAAGAGCGACCGTTCTGGTTGAAGACGTTCACCAGTTTGCAGGACACATCGCCTGCGACAGCGCCTCCAACAGTGAGATCGTCATTCCCATCATCATTAATGACCGGCTCTTCGGCGTTCTGGACATCGACTCCCCGCTTACCGGCCGCTTCTCGCAAACTGACAGAGAAAACCTGGAAGAGATCGTCAGGATCATCGAAGAGCGCATCGGCTGGTACGAACAGCGCGACTAAATCAGTAAAAAGACAACCGACTGAACAGTCTTTGAAAACGGAAAGGTTCAGACAGCTGTCTTTTTTCTGTGACTTCAGTTTTCGGATCACCATAGTTTGGATTTACCTGGAGGTAATACGCTTCTTATCAAGGCAGCTTGCTTTCAATCCAGGTCAACAACGATGACATCGACATTTTCGATTCGCCGGCCGATGACCCGGTTCCGGAAACCGTTATCCTTAACGTAGTCTTCACAGGCGATGATTTCGATTTCTATGACCATGCCTTCCACCCACTTGAGCTTCCGGCTGATGCTCGGCTCAAACAGTGATTTGCCGGGATAATATGTAACCGAGCCATCTAAATCGATGAAATACGTTTCTTCGGTAAAGATGACCGTCAGCTGGGCGCCGTCCGGGAAGACGGTGTTATCCATCGGATCGCACACTTCCGCCCTAAAGCCGTCCCTTACCCATTCGATGAAGTTGGCATGCAACAGCTGGGGCTGCGTCAGCATCTGTATTCCTTCTGATGCCGAATACAGGACGTAGGTCCGGTCTTCCTGTTCCTCGCCATGAACTGTCACGCTTACTCCATTGGCAAGCCAGCTGACTTCAAAGGCCTCCTCAGAGAGTCTCTTGCCGTCATTGGCAACGGAAAAGTCCATGCTGTCAGCCAGCCGGCCGCCTTCATTCAGCACCAGCCGGCACTGACTGCTGCCGAAGGGAAAGCCGGGCTCGCCGATCTCACTGATCGTCAGCTGACGATTTCCATTATCATATGTCCCGATCAGTGTTCTGGCATATTCCGTCTTATAGATCAGAAAGCCGATGGCAAGGACAACCACCAGCAGCAGACTTCCCATAACAGGGAGTATGACTGATCCTTTTTTCATGTTCATCTCTCTCCTTCAGTGCTGAAGCAGTGTCTCCAATTACAGCGTTGTCAGCCGTTTCTCCGGCGTTCACTGCTCAGATTCACAGTCTGCTCGCTCCTGTCAGCGTGAACTGTCACGCTCTTTAATTATAGACAACATGGTATCCGGATGTCTAATCCGGACGTTATTACCGTAATCAGAAAACAGCAGTTTTCACTGCTGTTCTGATCGCACTATCATATCAGTTACTGAAAACAGTCACTGACTTTTTCGTTTTTGTAGTAATACTCCTTATCATGTTCGCCGACTTCGCGCATTACCCGGCAGGGAACCCCAACCGCCACGACATTGTCGGGAATGTCCCTGGTTACCACACTGCCGGCCCCGATGACGGTATTCTTGCCGATGGTCACCCCGGGCATGATGCAGACGTTGGCACCGATCCAGGTGTTCTCACCGATGTGAACGTCCTTGTTGTACTGCAGGTTCTTTCTCCTTAACTCCGGGTCGATGGGATGAGCGGCGGTGGAGATGGTGACGTTGGGTCCCATCATCACGTGATCGCCGATGTAAACATGGCCGTCATCGACCAGGGTCAGGTTGGAGTTGGCATAGATGAAGGAACCGAAGTGAGCGTGATGGCCGCCGAAGTTGGCGTGAAACGGCAGTTCAATGTAGACCCACTCTCCGCATTCGGCAAACACTTCCTTCATGTAGGCTTCCTTTTCCTTCATCTGGGAAGACTTGAGCTGATTGAACGCCCACAGCTTGTCCTGCAGAGGGACCTGTTCCCTGATTATTTCCTCATCGCCGGGGTCGTACAGCATACCGGCTTTCATTTTCCCAAGTTCAGTCATGTTATTCATAAATTCAGACCGTTTCCTTCAGTTTCTTATACTGATGCAGCGCTATTACCGTCAGCAGAACGGTCATCAGGGTGGAGATGATGTCGGAGATTGGCTGGGCGTAAGCCAGACCGTCTTCCTTCAGCAGCCCGTTGAGCATGATGGCGAGAGGAATGTAGATGAGTCCCTGACGGGAAGCGTTGACGATCAAGGAAGCCAGGCTCTTGCCCATGGCCTGCAGGCAGTTGACCAGAACATAGTAAACGCCAAACAGGAAGTCCGTGACCATCAGGATCTTGAAGAAGTGCAGACCTCTGATGAACTCCTCGCTCTCCCTGGAGGAAAGGAAGGCGTTGATGATGGCCGAAGAGCCCAGATAACAGATCGCCTGGCAGACCACGCCCAGGATCAGCGAATAGATCAGTGAATACTTCAGGTATTCCAGCAGCTTCTCACGGTTTCCGGAGCCGAAACTGTAGCCAAGTAACGGCGCCACGCCCTGACCTAAGCCTAAAGAATTCATGGAAAAGGGGCTCCTTGATGAAAGGCTCTGCGCCTGCTCAGGCAACCTGAATGGACCGGAAGGAAACGGAATGGCTACCCTGTTGGTCTGCGGGAATACTCTGAGGATCTTTCCGTCGAGTTTCCGGGGGATCGCAGAGGAACCCATCGCGGAGTATGACCTCAATGATGTGACACTCGTAAAATACCGCAAAGGTGTTTTGGGAGGAGCCTTCGGATTGCTCACTTTTTCAGTTGGCGATTCGCTATACCAATTAACTCAATCTTCCCATGCTGAAGTTCTTGCCGATGTTCTGAAGAACAGCGGTTCCAATTCCACACAATAAGCATGACGAAGAAGATACTGCTGAGAAGATTTCCGGAAGCGTTGCTTTTCGGGCTGGCGATGACGATATTCCTCAGTGTAGTAGGAATCATTGATGCGCAGAATGTTTTTCTTCCGGTACTCTTATTCGTAATTGCGTTCACGTGCTATTTTGCCCTCCGTTCTTTTATAGAATGGCTCTTACTGCGGTGAAACGCCTAAAAATAAACCCTTCCCTATTTGTTTTATGAACCATTGTGTCATGTATGACGCAGGTCTGAAACTAACAGAGTTATAACTGCACCCGATTTCATCTCGAGACCGGGTGCATTTTTCTCATTTTCTTTTTGATGTCATTTCCGACATCAATTCAAGCAACTGATTGAAAAAGCCTTCCTGCGTTTTCATGCTGAAAGGCTTTCTGTATTAATGGGCCTTGAAATTATAAATCGGTCTGATCAGTTCCACCACGTCAACGGAAGCCCTGATGTTGTCGATGATGTCTTCCAGAGACTTGTAGGCCATCGGTGATTCGTCAATGGTGTTCTCGTTGACGGAAGTGGTGTAGATGCCGGCCATGGATTTCTCAAACTCCTCCAGGCTGATGGTGTCCTTAGCAGTCGTTCTGCTCATCTTCCTTCCGGCGCCATGAGGCGCTGAGTAGTTCCAGTCCGGATTGCCCCTGCCAATGGCGATGATGGAACCGTCTCTCATGTTGATCGGTATCAATACCCTTTCACCCTTATGCGCCGCGATGGCGCCTTTTCTTAAGATCTTCTCATCGGTATCGATGTAGTTATGAACGGTATGGAAGGCGTCGTAGGCCTGTAAGCCCATTTTCTCCAGAATGATCTCTGCCATCTTTTCCCGATTTCTTCTGGCGAAGTCCTGACAGATCCTGACGTCGTGCAGATAATCTTCCAGATAGCTGCCGTAGACGAAACATAATTCAGCAGGGATGGACAGTTCTCTGTCCTTCCACTCTCTGTTTAACTGCTTCAGGGCTTCCTGGATCTCGGTTCTGCGGCCCTGCTGCTTATAAGTGGTGATTATCTCGTCTCTCTTTTTGAAGTATTCGTCTCTGCCCTTGTTCAGTTCAACGGCCAGATCCTGATAGTATTCCGCTACCTGCTTGCCCAGATTACGGGATCCGGAGTGGATGACCAGATACCTGGTGCCGTCCTGTCCTTCATCGACTTCGATGAAGTGGTTGCCGCCACCCAGAGTACCTAATGATTTCTGAATTCTCTTGGTGTCGTTCAGACTTCTGTAGCACTTCAATCCCAACAGGTCGGTCTTTTCCTGACGTCCCTCCCAGACATTGGTGCCGGAAGGAATGAAGTTACAGACTTCGTCCAGCTTCTGCAGATCAATGTCCGCCTTGCCCAGATTAACGGTATACATGCCGCAGCCGATGTCCACGCCCACGACGTTGGGTACGGCCTTGTCAATGATGGTCATGGTCGTACCGATGGTACAGCCCTTGCCGGCATGAACGTCAGGCATGATCCTGATCCTGGAGCCTTCGGTAAACGGCTGATCGCACAGTTTCTGAATATCGTCCAGAGCGACCTGTTCGACCACATCAGTATAGATGATGGCCTCGTTGTACTTTCCTTTTACTGTTTTCATGCTGTTTTCCTCCTGCACCTTCATTGTATTATGGCCAAAACATAAGAAAAACCTTCAGTTTTAATTCATTTATGACCCCTGAAAATAGTCAAATATCCTTATATTTACATATTTCTTCTTCAATTCATGACCCCTTTTAGGGTATAATCAGGTCAGAAGGTGATGAAAATGGAAGAGAAAATCAAGGTTTATGTCTCCAAAGACATTGACACGATGCTTACCAAGGACGCCGACTTCTTTGAGTTCTACAAGAAGGACCGCTCCCTTAACCGCAACGACTTCATCAATACGCTGATCGTCAACTACTTTGATTCCTACGCTCAGGCTGATAACGCCCTGACCGGTAAGCTTGAGGAAGTTCTTTCCGGCCGGCTTTCCGACGCTCATGATCTTTCCCTGATTTCCGGGGAAATACTCAACGCCGTCAAGGACTACCAGTACTCTTCTTTAGACAAAAAGGCTGATGTCACCATTTCCATTAAGCCGACCCGTAAGTCCGCCGGCGTCATCGATTACATCCAGTCCAGCTGTCTGACCGACATTTCCCTTTCCGGCTACTTCCGCAACATGTTTGCCTCCTACTGTTCACTTCCCCAGGACAGAAGAGAGGAGATCATCTTCAAAGAGAAATTTGAAACCATCAGCCGGGCCATCAGCGAGGGCCGGATGATCTACTTCACCACCAACAAGAGTACAGAAAGACACGAGGCCGCTCCCTACGTCATCGCCCGCAGCCAGGAGGAGCTGTTCAACTACCTAATCTGTTACTACAACGGCCAGCCCTTCTCCTTCCGGATGACCAGGCTGCAGAATGTCCGCGTTCTCAACAAGGCAGCCGTCATTCCCGAAGACACGCGGGCATTGTTGGAAAAGATGCGTTCAGCTCCCCAGTTTGCCTATAACAAAACCACGGAGATCTGCGTCATGCTCAGTGAGCGGGGTCAGAAGCTGTTCAACAGGATCTACTCCTACCGTCCCAGACCGACAAACATCATCAAGGGTCTTTACTACTTTGACTGCTCAGAAGAACAGGTCTTCCAGTACTTCTTCCGCTACGGCTCCAACGCCCGGGTCATCTATCCGGAATCGCTGAGACTGCAGATGCAGAAGGCTTACGCTTACGCCGCCGAAGTCTACGCCGGCGAAAGAAAACTGTAGATCCGGTACGTTTTATTCCAATATAAAACCGTCTGTTCAGACGGTTTTTCATTATCTTAGCTTACTACGCGTTACGGATCTTTTCAATTTCAGTAAGCAGTCTTTCCAGCAGGTGCTCTCCCACTCTTCTTCGGGCCTGAGCGGAGTTGCCGCAGACATGGGAAGTGCCGATGAAGTTGGGCAGGGTGAACAGCTTGTTGTTCTCGTAGCTTTCCAGAACGTCATCAGCGGCCGCAAAAATCTGCTTACTGGCCAGAGCCTCATACAGAGCATCTTCATCGACGATGCCCGCCCGGGCGGAATTGACGATGATGCAGTTTTTCTTACAGAGCTTCAGTGTCTCGGCGTTGATCATGTTTCTGGTCTGCTCGGTAAGCGGGGTATGAATGGAGACAAAGTCGCTTTCTTTGAGCAGGTCGCGGTAGTCTTCCATCTTGACAACGCCGAAAGAATCAGCCTGTTCAGCAGTGATGTAGGGGTCGTAGATCAGCACCCTGGCATTGAAGCTTCTTAACAGGATCTCTGCCACTCTCTTGCCGATGTGGCCGAAGCCCATGATGCCGAAAGTCCGGCCGAAGAGTTCCTGACCCTGGTAGTCGGTATAGTAGTTGACCTCAGTGTTATTGACATTGTTCATGTGGTTGAAGACCATGTAGCGTCCGCAGGCGATCATGAAGCCTACCGTCATCTCCGCTACCGACTCAAAGTTGACTAACGGCAGGTTGTAGACGGGGATGCCCTTTTCTTCCGCTGCCTTCCTGTCGATGTTGTCGGTGCCCACGGCATTACGGACGATGACCTTTAAGTTCTTTGCCTCTTCGATCATCTCTCTGGTCACCTTGCCAAAGCCGGCGACGTAGATGTCGATGTCCTTAAGGTCCTTGAGGTCACTGGTCAGTTGGCAGTCTTCCGGTAAGCCGGGGACGGTGATTTCTTTAATATAGCGGTTGGTATAGCTCTGAGGGTCAATGTAAATCAGCATATCATCAGTTCTCTTTTCTAAATGTTCTTAAAGTATTCAATGGCTAAGTCGGTAGCCTGGCGGAAGTTGAACAGTTTTACCTGGCAGTTTCCGATCTTGCCGATTCGCACCATTTTCTTCTTTTCCATGATCTTTCCCAGTTCGACGAAGTCGCTGGAGTCCAGATCGTAGTCAAGGTATTTCTTCCACTGGGTCTTGCCGTTGGAAGTTACGGCACCGCCCTGTAAGACAATTGGACGGCATTGGGAGATGCTTTCGGCGTAGTGGAGTCCGGTCGCCGTGTTGTAGTCCACGCCCACCAGCATGATCCAGCTGTTGTCGCGGTTGTACATCTTTTCCAGCGGCGAACCGTGGCCTAAAGGGAAGTTGAGGGGCTGACCGCCCATCAGTTCCCTGGCGTCTTTACCATTAGCGATGAAGGCGCAGCTGGGATGATAGGAGCGGCAGGTCTGCTTGCGGGAGCGTAAGTTAAGGGCCAGAGCGCCCATGAAGTGGACGTCGGAATGGTAGATGTCATAGCCCGGCATGTTCTCCCTGACCTTGTCAGCCAGCGAGAGGTCAATGGGCGGATTCACCCAGTTGAGCGGTTCGCTGTTGTCGACGTTCTGGCAGGCCATGACCACCGTACCCTGAGGCAGCACTTCCAGTAATGCGTCGACAAAAGTACCGGCGCCGCCGATGATGAAGCCTACGCTTCTTAAGGAACAGTGGACTTCCAGGATCATGTCCGGGGTAATGCCCAGATGCACCAGCTGGTTTTCCAGTTCCTTCTTGCTTAAGGCAGTATGCAGGGTGTTATCCTTCAATGTAGCCGTATCCTGCAAGCCAGTTCACCATTTCATCGTATTCGATGAATCCTTCCTTCATGTCGATGACCTTACCGTTGTTGATCAGGTAGGTGCTGGGAGTCACCTCCAGGTAGTAGAGGTAATTGTTGATCAGAAAGTTCATGTCGTCGTCTTCGACCATCTCGTCGGTTACTACGATGTAGTTGATGTCAATGTGCTTTTCTTTGGCCGTCTGTTCCATGACCTGGCTTAAGGCCTTACAGGTCTCGCAGTCGGCCCGCTCGACAAACAGGACAAAGGCCTGCTGCTGTTCGAACAGCCTGATGATCTTCTGGGGGTCCTTTCTGGCCATCCGGCCGCTCTGGCAGCCCCCTGCCAGCAACAACACCAATAAGACAACAAGAATCTTCTTCATCAGTTCTCCCGTAGTAGATTATACCTTACTTCTACTGAATAATTAAGAAATCGAATTCCTTTTCCAGAGTGTATTTCAGCCTGGCTCGCTGTTTCTCCGACAGATCGCCCTGCGAGCCGTCATGTCCGGAGACCGTTCCCGAATGAAGCAGCACCGGTTTGCCCTTTTCGATGTAGAGGACAGTGGGGAAATAGAAGATGCCTGTGCCGTCATCCTGATGCTCTTCCACCAGGCCGGCTTCGTCACACTTGTCGACGATTTCAAAGATCTTCTCGTTTTCATAATTGACGTCAGCGTGGTAGTCCAGGTAGTAAAGCTTCATCTGCTTCTCCAGGGAAACTTCATTTAAGACCGGGACCAGGGCGTTGCACCAGGGACAGCTGGCATAGCCGAAGTAAATGATAGCCGTCTTTCCCTCTTCCATCAGCTTCAAAATGCCGTCCAGATCGATGTCGACGAACTGTTCACTCACCAGCCCGTTATAGCCGGTCATGTCAGAGACGTTTCCCTGCGGCTGGGGATAAAGAGGTTGGCGGTTACAGCCGCCTAATATGAGTAACGCCGTTAAGGCAATTAACAGTTTCTTCATACTGTTATTCTACCACTTTGTCCCTGTTTCACCAAACCGGCGCACCTGTAAGCGGCAGTTTTGTGCTATAGTCATTAGTGAATAAGGAAGGTTATGGCCATGAACAGAACGGAACGCGTACTTCAGAAAATGAAAGAACATGATCTTACCCAGTTGATCGTCTCTGACCCCTACAGCATCCTCTACCTTACCGGCTGCTTCACGGAGCCCATGGAAAGAATGTGGGTACTGCTGCTGAAGGATAACGGCGAAAAGTATCTTTTTGCCAACAGACTGTTCAACGTTCCTGAGCTGGACATCCCTGTCATCTGGTTCAGCGACACTGATGATTACGTAGGTATGCTGGCCCGGCACATTGACAGTTCCAGAACATTAGGCGTCGACAAGGTCTTTCCGGCCCGCTTCCTGATCCCCCTGATGAACTCAACCGGCGTTAAGACGGTACTGGGCAGCCAGTGCGTCGACGACGTCAGAGCCGTCAAGGATAAAGAGGAACAGAAGCTGATGTTTGAGTCTTCCGCCGTTAACGACAAGGTCATGGAAGACGCCAGCCGCTATATCAAGGTCGGCATGAGCGAAAGGCAGATCGCCGAATTCATCGCCAGCCGGTATCTGGCCTACGGCTGTCAGGGAAACAGCTTTGATTCCATCGTTTCCTTTGAAGCCAACGCCGCTGACCCCCACCATGAGCCTGACAATACCGTCTTACAGAAGGGCCAGCTGGTACTGATCGACATCGGCGGACGCTTGAACGGCTACTGTTCCGACATGACCAGGACCTTCTTCACTGACCAGCCGGATGAAAAGCATCTGATGATCTATGAACTGGTCCGCAAGGCCAACGAAAAAGCCATCAGCATCATCAAACCGGGAGTCAGGCTGAAGGAAATCGACGCCGCGGCGCGTGATCTGATTACCGAAGCCGGCTACGGTCCCTACTTCAACCATCGCCTGGGCCACTTCATCGGCCAGACTGACCATGAACAGGGTGACGTCTCTTCCGCCAATGAAAACCCGGTTGAGCCGGGCATGATCTTCTCCATTGAACCTGGCATCTACCTGCCAGGGGAATTTGGAGTCAGGATCGAAGATCTGGTAATGGTTACTGAAGACGGCTGCCGGTTGCTAAACCACGTTGACAAGAACTGGAAGATAATAGGTTAATACTTAATCATAAAAGAAGATAGCGCTCAGGATATCCTGAGCGTTACTTGTTTCTAATATGATTCGTGGCTGTCCTTATGATCTCCGAACATCTCGTTCAGGGTCTCATTGCGTTTTCTCTGGCTTTTGTGAGTGGTATCACCGATATTGCCAAACAGAAAGCTCTTGGCGATTTCCTCACCTTCGTTCTGCATGATCTCTTCATTATTGCCATACAGCCACTTTCTGATGGCCTGATCCAGTTTCTTACACATTATCTTCTACTTCTTTTCGATCATTATAATCCATCTATCAGCAGCATGCGATTGACGTTTCGGCCTTCTTCCCGGTATGTCTTAATGACAAAGGGGAAGATGTCTCTTCTGATGCACATCCAGAAATCAGGTTCCGGGAATACTTCCTTCTGTTTCTCATCGAAGAATTTCTTACCGTCCGTATTTCGAAGGTCAAGCAACCGTACATCAATGTCAGCCATTGGTTCACCGATCAACAGACTTCTGATGTACTCAGCGCATAGCCTGTCTTCTCCTGCCGGAGCAATTCCGGCATTGCCCATGCATACCAGGGAAACGACTTCCGGGTTTCTTTCCCTGATGTATTCAGCTGTAGCGGCCGCATTGACAAAGGAAGCAACCAGTATCTCTTCAGCATTGACCGCATTATCAATTCCCTGAGTACCGGCAGAAGTGGTATGAATGGCACTCTTGCCATAAAGTTTTCTATCATTGAAGGCGCTTGGTGAATTACCGAAGTCAAAGCCTTCAACCTTCTTACCGCCGCGTTCACCGATCAGCAGGAAATCGGGATTCTTCTCCTTAAGAGCAAAAGCCTCTTCAATAGTGCCAATCGGATAAATCTTTTCTACTCCATGCGAAAACAGATAGGCCTCAAGACTGAAAGCCCGGAAGACATCGATTATCACGGTAAGCCCGCGGGCTTCTCGGGCGCCATCAATGAGGTCGTAAATACTGATTTTCATTTTTGGACTGGTATGTCCTTTTTCTGTGACTTGCTGATCCATATACATACTATTTCCTGCTAACTTTTATTTCCGTTTCATTCAATATTCAACCCAACCCGTGTTTCCGTCAGAGAATACCCTTCCTTTGGAAACAGATGTACTAAATTATCGTGTTTTTGATACACCGTTTACAAAAAAGCAGAATGCCGTCGGGCAGCATTCTACTGAACGATAAAGTTTATTCCCTCAAAACTGCTCAGTTCCTTTTTTATTCTTTCAAAATCATTCTTCGTCGAGGTCGTTACCTCTAGTCCAACATTGCCGACAATTCCGCTTTTGGCGGGAATCGTATCAATGTAGACATCATTCTTGAGGATGTCATAAATCTTGTTGACGATGGACTGGATAATGTCAACGTTGCTGACTTCGATGTAGAACGCATGTAACGCAGACGGTTATGCTCTATCCTGGTAAACAGGGTGGCATTGACAATGCAGATGAGAGTGGTGATTACGCCACCGGTATAGAACCCGTAACCGAGAGCAATGCCGGTTATCGCGGTTACCCACATACCGGCAGCTGTCGTTAGTCCGACTATGGAACTGTCACTTTTTACCAGAATGGTGCCGGCGCCGAGAAAGCCAATGCCCGATACAACTGAGGCCGGAATCCTGAACACATCGCCATTGAATCCCAAAACTCTTGAAACATACAGGCTGCAAAGTGAGGTTAGAGCGCCTCCCACGCACACGAAAATATGCGTACGTAATCCCGCGGCGCTGCCATGCATGCCGCGTTCATTTCCGATGACGCCACCGGCAATTATCGCCAAAACGATTCTCAGCATGACACTGAGCATATTAAACTCCTGAGTATAGCTGATAAAATCACGAATGCTTTCCATATTATCTCCCAAGTAACTCAATTAAAACAACAATGATTGTATCGGTTTCTTTGATTTATTATACTGTAAAATTCATGCAAAGGGCATAGTCATATTCTTACACAAGATCAAGGCATCGTCCTAGTTCACGGAACGGTTCATAGCATCGGGTTTTATACTTCATTGATATCATTTTTTTCTTCGAAGTCTATCATGCCTCTCTCCTCTTTAATTCGCTTAATCTCTTCTTCGATAATATCCCCTAAGGTCTTTTCATCTAACTGTACACTTTCTTCTCCAGCTACTGATTTGTCAGCAAAGGCATCAAATATCCTTTGCTTCTCTTCCAATATATCAGTAATCCTTTCATCTATCGTGTTTTCACACAGCAGTCGATATACCAAGACATCTCTGGTCTGTCCCATCCTATATGCTCTGGATATAGCCTGGTTTTCCGTTGACGGTTTTAACTGTGGTTCGCAAATAACTACAACGCTTCCGCTCTGGATATTCAGGCCAGTGCCTCCAGATTGTATCTGAGCTACTAAAACTGAACCAGGTGGTCCATCGTCAAACTCATCTAAGATTTCCTGTCTTCTTCTAGGAGGAACTGAACCATTTATCGGGCCGTAGCAATCCTCCGGAAAGATTGACATTGCTTTTGCGATCGTGTCTAAGAAGAAAGAGAAAACGATGATTTTCCGCCCATCGTCCTTAGCCTCTTCAACCAATTCCCTTAACCTATTTGCTTTAGACGAATTGCTTGGATTATCAACGCTCCAGGAGACTCTTCTTGAAGCGGCGTAATTCTTTTTCAAGACAGCGTCTTCATAGACTCGTTTTTCTTCTGACGATAATCTACACCACTCCTGAATTTCGGTAAGATCCGGCAGTTCGTTTAATACATCAACTCTCTTTCTTCTGTAGTAAACCGGAGCGACAATGTTTCTAAACTCAGGGGCTGTAGCCATATGAGAGATATGACTAGCGCTCCGTCCAATACTGGGCTGCAAATCGGTTATCAGCTTAACCATTTCATCAACTCTGTTCTCCAATGCTGTTCCAGTCATATACAGGATTCGTTCTGCGTGGGAAGCGATTTTGGCAACTCCTTGTGTTCTCCTTGCGTCGGCATTCTTGATGTAATGCGCCTCATCAACTACCAGTTGTGAAAACTTGAAATCATCATTCAAATTGAATATTGATGTTGTTTCATATGTCGTGATGCCGACGCCTCCGGTCGTTATCCAATGCTCCAATGCCGTTTCCTTTGTTTTGCCATGAATCTCGACAACCCGCAATTTACTGTTCTTAACTACTTCCCTGGACCAGTTTGTTAAAACACTTAGAGGACATACCACAAGAAAGTGGGTGGCGCCAGTATTCTTCAAAGAAACCATAGTGGCTATGGCCTGAATCGTTTTGCCCAAGCCCATTTCATCACCAAGAAGAACTTTCTCCTGGTGCAGAATGTATTTCACTCCCCAGACCTGATAGTTTCTCAGATCGCATAGAAGTCCATTTGGAAAATAGCATTGGTCTTGTATTTCCAGAGCCAGCTCTTCCGGTAGGCCGTATTTTGTATCATCATTGCCAAGAGCCTTCGGAGCAATCGTCTCTAACGTCATAAAGAAGGGAATGGGATTATCTTCAAAGTCTCGCCAACCTTCTGTAGAGGTTGACCTTCTCTTTTTCTTTATTTCCTTAGTGTTATAACTATAGACATCATAGTAATCGTTATTTAACAAGTCGCTTAAATACTGATATGATTTGATCGCTCTTTCTTTTTTGTCTTTTCCTGAGAACAACCATTTTAAGCGGCTTGTTGCAGGAGTTATGTTTCTCAGCGCTTTTTCTACACTCGGCTTATACTCATCTAATAATTCCGAGCACTCATCCCTGTTATCAGTTGTGGTTTTATATATGTATAGGGCTTTAATAAGTCTTGATGAAACAGTGTTCTTATCATCCAAGCTCAATTTGATTTTGACAGTCGCAGCTGTATCACTCGCAATATCGTTTGCCGCTTCTTTTATGGCATATGCTGCGTTCTCGCTTATTCCATAGATAGAACTCAATCTGTAGAAAGTTGCGGCAAGTATCTTGTCAATTGTCGTATAACCATTCTCTCTTAGGGCTTTTATTCTTACGCCCCTGATTCTTTTACTGAGTTCCTCCACCGGAACAGTGTTGAGCACCTCCTTGGTCTTGGCTTCAATCATATCATTGCTGGCATCTATAACGGATTTTTCCATTTCCGCAGAGACGTCTTCAATAGAAGAAAGATCGGCCAAAATGGCCTTGTGCTTTTCTACCAGTTCAATCGCATCTACTACTGTAAAGTCTCTCTCCACCGAAATGTCCTCCTCTCCGTTCTAAATCTTTGTGACGTTCACTCTCCCGATTTTAATATGTAGATTTTATTCGTCATTATGAAATCCCAAAAGATTTACACTAGCACAGCATTACTTTATCTTCTATTGCCGCTTTCTTCAAGGCTTACTTCTGAGCAGTATACTTTACTGTAGTCATAATCAACTGTTCTTTGCTTCTTTCTCAATTTGGGGACATCTATTAGAAACACTGTTTTCGTGACTAAAGGTGATAGCACATTGTAATCATGATATGGTGTAGCCCATATTACGTAATCAGCATCAATTGATTTCACGACATCAACAAACCTTTTATCATACATTGGCAAATATCTTCTACACCGTCCTGTCAGGTCTCCAGGTTTAGGGGAATGCTGAAGTCTTTCCTTCGTTTCGTAATAAGACGGTGATTCATCAAACAGCAAAAACGAAACTTTGTAGCCTGGGTAATTCTTGCGGTAATCCACAACCTTCGCCGAATGATTCCGGACAACTCTTTCGAAGTTATCGTAATACATTGTTAAGTCACTCTTCGACCGATTATCGAGCGTAACATCCGGGAAGAAGATGACCTTATCTTTATCGGGAATCTGGCCATTCTGTTCGATATACCTATTAAGCATTGCTTTTATTTTTCTTGATTCGACCTGGTTTTGACTAAATCCGTTACTCACATAATCATCGAAGCGCATTATCTCAATCATTTCCTTGCGAATATTATTGATATAGTCTGGCCGCGATTCTGTGTTATTGGTCCAACTCTTATATAAAGCGTTAAAACGTATGGAGAAATAGTGCCTTAACAAACCAAAGGAAAAATTCACAAAACAAACTTTGAAGAGGCCTTCGCTTCGAACGAGTTCGAGTATTCTCTCTTCATCATCAAAAAAAATCATTACCCTACCTTTACCTGACCATTCATTAACATTGGAAGAAGGAAATCTCGAAGAGATGATAACTGTTGGTTCTCCTCAATACATTCTCTCCTTTTATTCATCATATTCTTTGTTAAGTGATCATATTGCCTGCAAACTTGTTTATCAGGAACTAGAATTTTTACTTCCCTTAAAAACATATAGTGTCGCGCAAAACCAACATTTGGTAACTTTGAATCTTTAACAAGATGATATAAGAGTAGCGCAGGAATTCTGTTTTCTTTTGACTTAATGATCTTTGTCCCATCAGTCCCTTTTGCAAATGGAAAGTTAATATATTTGAAATATGTTGTAACATCTCCAAATACTACACATTCGTCGTTGTTGTATAAATAACTTTCATCATCCGTATATCCAGTAATGAGTTTATCTGCCTGATCAACGATAGGATATTTACCTTTATCTTTATAATCTGGCGCTTTAATTGCTTTAAGCTTTGGTGGGTCATCAACAATATCATCGAATTTCATGACCTTCCATCCTTCAGGAATCTCTCTTTTCAGTTCTTCATTCCACGCCATCTTCCCACCAGAGGATTTATAGGGCTTGCCGTTCTCGTCAGGAAAGTCGAATTGGACGAACCAATAATCGTAGAGCAACTTGGCCATGGCTTCGAGATTAAAGCAGATGGCTGTATTATTGGCAATCTTAGAATCAACAGTTGATAATATATCCGCGATATAGGTTTGTTTATCATAATCAGACTCGAAAAACACTTCCATCTTTGAAACATCAGGAACCGTTAATTGTGCTTGCACTGATCCAATACCTTGAAGAGGAGAATTCTTCAGCAGATAATACAAATACTTGCAATTTACCTCATTCCAATTCTTAGGTGTAATAGTTAAAAGCCTAATAACTGGATAATAAGGCTCGTTTCTATAAAAAGAAGTTCCAACATTCCCTCTTGCTGAAACAGTTACTGCTTCAGTGTTAATTTTTGCCTTATCTGTATATCCAATAATACCGTCATTATCAATTCCGTTCGCAATCACAGGAATGTGGCATCTTTCAGTCATTACCTCTTCAAATATCAATGGTTTATCACCAGCGGAGGAAATGTAGCAAATATCACCAATTGCTGTTTTTACAATCATTTTTTCTTCCTCCTTTCTAACTCACAATGCAATCTATAATGAAATACGGACTTATACTGTGTCTTGACGCTTCAGATAACGGTGCTCCTGAAGATACCACTCTACATTTTCCAACAACATCTCTTTCAGCAATTTCTATCTTTACGACCCGAAACCAGGTCTTAAAGTTATTAGCGATTTCACGATAATATGCTGGAAACTCGTCATCAGCAGGCTTTTCACGAGAAATGGCATCAATATGCATCCAATATCTTTCTGCATATCCGCTATGAATCAAAAGAAAACGCGGATCATCATTCTGTAATATCATTTCAGCGACCTTCGCAGAAATGGGATTTCCCATTTTCCCATACCAAACATATCCTTTTTCATCCAATATACTTTGATGTGCCTGAATCGTGCCATTCTGCGGTGCAAACTTATCAGTATAGCGAAGGGAAATTGTTCTCATAACTTCAGACCGCCCATCTGTTTCATAATGCTATCTTCCAGTTCTTTTCCTTTTTGGAACTGCTGGGAGAGTAAACTCATATATGTATCCATACGCTTCTGAAACTCATCCGCACTGATATCTACATATTCAATCTTGACTTCAAAATACTGACCAGCAGAGAAAGAATAACCTTTCTCTTGTATTTGGTCGTATGTTACCAATACAGAGAAATCGTCATTTTCTTTTCTTTCAATAAATGTGTTTTCGATTTTCTCAATTTCCCCCTTGCGTAAGACAGTCCTCTGGTTTTTTCCGTCTTTGATTTTCTCACCTAGTTTTGAGGCATCAATTAGTATCACCTTGCCAGAATCTTCGTCACCATCAATAACTTTGTTCCCTTTATCGATGAATAAAACCGACACATTGGTGCCTGTATTGGCAAAGATGTTTGACGGCATCGAGATAACGCCTTTCAACCACTGATTATCGATAATTGCTTTTCTGATTTTTGGCTCAATACCTTTTTTCGCAGTCAAAAAACCTGTTGGAACAACTATTGCCGCCTTTCCTTCATCTTTCAAGGAATAAAGAATATGCTGAATGAACAGAAGGTAGATGGCCATTGATTCCTTCTTGTTTGCCGGGATATTCGGAACACCTTGTTTGAATCTATCTGAACCAGACCATTTGGTCGCAATTATGTCCCGAGTTGAAGAGAAGTCCATCTTGAAGGGCGGATTAGATGTAATGAAATCAAAATGCTTTAATCCGGAATTAGGATTATCCTTCTCTTCAAAATGCGCTGGTGAAACTAATGTATCGCCCTCGATAATGTTTTCAAGAGATTCCGTGAGTCCATTTAACAGCATGTTGATTCTGAGAAATCGCGTTGACTTCTGAGAAATGTCCTGAGTGTATACCCTGGCTTTGTTTCCAAAGGAACCATCGCCAAGTTCATTGGCAAGATGAAGAACCAGTGAACCAGAACCAGCTGAAGGGTCGTATACTTCATATAGCGTGTCTCTGATCGGACTCATACGGACAAGTATCTTGGCAATAATCGAAGAAACAGCCTGCGGGGTGAAGTATTCGGCATAGGTTCCGCTGGCAACATTGTAGTCTTTTATCAGATACTCGAAGATCGTCGAATAGAAGTCAAAGTTGTTTTCAAAAGCATCGCCAAAGTCAAACTTTTTCTTGGAAATGACGCCAAAGAGGGAGACAGCAAAATTATTACGTTTGCTCGCTTCAACATTCTCCGTGATTCTGGTAAAGAGAGGCTTTCTCCCCCCGTCTGCAGTCTCAACGGAGAACACTTCGTTTCTGGGGTTGTTTGAAATGCGCTCCAGGGCGTTATCAAATACTTCATAGAATCTCTGTTCATTAACTTTTGTAGCGAGATATGTTATTGTGTCTTCCTTCGTAAAGGCCACATCCTCAGCATAGGTGTGATAGAAAGAGTCTAGCGCATCATTATCATTAAGAAGTTCCTCACGCGTCATCTTGTATTTCTCTGCGAGCTTATCAAGATTCCACATGAACTTATCGTTCAAAAACTTATAGAGGAAAGTTGATGTAATAACAACTTCTTCTGCTGCCGAACCGGTCAAACCAGCGGTCTGACAAATACCCTTAAGCTCATCGATAATTTCTTTAATATCTCTTTCGAGTTGAACAATATCTGCCATAATATCCTCCTACATGAATAACTGAATGTTGGTATATAAATCACCAATGATGTCGCTAAGATCGTTTTTCACCTTGCCATAAAGGCCAGCCATGAATAGAGCAGGTGTGATCTCCTTTTGTATTGCTTTAACGAAGTTGCTCTTCCCCTGAATCGTAATAGTATCGCCCTTCATCTTGTCCTGCAAATAGCCATACACAGCAATTAGCAGTTGCTCAAGGTCGGATCTATCTACATTGTATTTCAATACTGCTTCAGTATAGGTTTTCACAAACGAATAGTGTCCGCCATAGGTTTCAGCAAGTCTTTCGTTCTCCTCGTTGATTGCCTTTGCTTCTTCAACCGCCTTTTTGATTTCGCCGGTCAATTCAGCGATATTGTCAATCGACATCCTTTCAAAGACTTCCTTGAGCAATTCTTCAAGATTCCTGACTCTGATGTCGTTTCTATTTCTATTCCTTGAAATCTCAGTCTGTAACTTCTCTATAATCTTCTGAAGTTCGGTCACCTCTTCACTCGAAGCGTCGAAATCGGACAGATTCAGAATGTAAGTTTTAACCTTGAAGAACTCATACAGGACTTCCATGACTTCCTTATTATTCAGAATCGATAATGTATCAAGCGTTCTTGTCTGTAAGTTCAGCAAGTTGATTCTGAGTTTCAGTGTATTAAGAAGCTTGGATAATTTGTCTTTATCAATCTGTTTGGCGTATTCCTCTGCTCTCGATAACTCGAATTCGATCCTGCATTCCTTGATTCCATTCAGGACCTTTCTTATCTTAAGCAATGCGTCCTTATTCAAATAAGCCAGGCTCTGCGAGAACTCCTCCAGATTGTCGGTCTTTACCGGCAGTTTCGACAACTCCTCTTTAAACGTAAGGAACTTCTTTTGAATGTCCTCTTTATCGATTACCAAGCCGACAAGCGTGTAGTTATCATCTCCGTCAATATTCGAGTCCTCTTCCAGTTCCTTTATATAGGCCTGTAACGAGTTGTTATACTCCTCTTCAATATCAACGAAGTCGACGATATAGCCATATTTGTATGTCTTGCCTGTTTCTCTGTTTTTATAAGGCCTGTTGACGCGCGAGATCGTCTGTAATAATGAATGCGCTTTTGGCGCCCTCAGCAAATACATCTTTTTCAATCTGCTGACATCATAACCAGTAGTGAGCATGAAATGAACGACCAGCATATCGGGCGTCCCGTTCTTCTTAAAGTCTTCCTGGTTTGTTTTATTGATGGCGTCCTGAGCCGGATTTCCCGCATCACTCAAAACCAATCCGGTCTTTAATGAGGAATTCTCTTCAAACCAATTATGAATCAGTTTTGCCTGCTGATTCGACCGGCAAACGATCATTCCTCCAATGGTATTATCAGTGTTTTCAAGTCTGAAGAACTTAAAATCCTTCTCGATATACTTGGACACACAGTTAACAAAATCGTTCGACTCATATACGTCGTCCTGATCAATGTTCTGTTTTTCTATATCAAGGTTTGCCCTGATTTCCTCTTTAGCAACTGTCTCGATCTCTTCCTTTTTGATGCGGAGAGTATAACCATCTGCGATAGACTTGTCGTAGAAATATTTGTGGATGTAGTCCCCGAACCTTAAATTTGATCTCTGACTCTTGGTAAGAAGCGGTGTGCCCGTCATCGCGATGTAGACACCATCAGTATCGCAGGTCATTAAGTTCTTGTAGAATTCTCCTGTGCTTTTTGCATATGAACGATGGGCTTCATCAATGAAGAATATCCGCTGAACTTTAACGTCGTAATCGTTCTTTACCTGTGGCATTCTCTCGGGATCGATTCGCTGAATGTTGACCACACAGATCTCTCCGATTGCGTCATTCTTCGGAGTAGAGGTCGTCTTAGCAAGTTCTTTCCCGAGTTCGTCTTTTGTCTGGCAATTAACCACACTAAGGTTTCGCATCGCAAATTCGTCACTCGCCTGTCTGCTCAGATCAAGCCTGTCGACAATAAAGAACACTTTTGCGGTAACGCCTTTTTTAGAGTAATAGTCCCTTAAAATACGCACCGAGAAAGCAGCCAGAGCGGTTTTACCAGAGCCCTGTGTATGCCAAATGATTCCGCCTCTGCCACCGTTATCCAGCCTGTCGACAATTCTTCTTGTCGCAAAGAACTGAGGATAGCGCATGATATGCTTTTGCGGAACTGGTATTTCCTCAACCTTGTTTGTCAACTGGTCAACTCTCTTCTTATTCTCTGTGAGATACATAATACCGTATCTGAGAAAATACAAGAGCCTCTCATGATCAAATATAGAGGTGATGAATTTATTACACGGTGAAAACGGGTCAAGGTTTGTTTGAAACTCCGGAGAATCAATTTCCGAAACATCGTAGTTTTCTTCTCTCAGAATCTCTTCAATCTGTTCGCGCGTCACCTCTTTATATACATGGTTTGTGATGTGTTCTTTGTCGTCTTCTCTGAAGAATGAGAAGGTGGTGTTGGTGCCGTTTGGAGTGGTATAGAACGAGCCAACCTTTACATCCTCGGCGTCTGAACTATCATCGTCTTCATACTCCATATTATTTGAAAATGAGACGATCTGAAGCAGATTAAAGAACTTCTTGAAGTCGTCATTAACAAGGCGCTGGTTGATCATGCGGTTGAATTCTTTCTGAATGCCGCCTTCGTTGTTCGGTTTCTTTACCTCCAGGAAAGCGAGCGGGATCCCGTTAATAAGAACATTGATATCCGGCCGGAAAGAGCCTTCTTCTGTCTTTTCTTTCGGCGAAAACGGCAGCTCATCAACTATGGAAAAATCATTGTTTTCGATGTTGTCGAAATCAATCAGTTTTGGTCTATCTTGAGGGTTAATCAACCAATTATAAAAGGTTCTTCCCAAGTCGTTTGCCTTAATTGCTACGGCTATGTCAGATAAAATTGAAGCGATTTCCGAATCGGTGTAATCCTTAGAATTAATCCTGGATAAACTCGGCTTGAATCTGTTGATAAACACCTTTGTTTCAAAATCGATCTCGCCTTTTCTCAGTGGCTGATATTCATAACCAAGCCGAAGAAAATGAACAGAAGCCGGGAACTTTACACGGGTATCTTCATTAAATCTAAGAGTATCAAATCTATTCATCTCACTCATAGACAATCTCCTTTAATCAGTGTATTCTACTTATCAGTTTTCCTTCTAATTGCCACTATTTCAGCATTGCTTTTATGGTCACAAGAATCGCCGCTTGCTGTTCTTCGGTAAGTGATTCAAACAATTTCAGCATTTCGTCCTTTTCAGTCGAGCGCTGTGAACGCTGGAATTCATCATCCTTCACAATCAGACTGCCATTGATATCTTTTGATTGTTCACTTTCCAAAATGATAATTTTCGCCTCTCTGTCCGCATCGCTTTTAGGTCTTACGACGAGCTCGTAATCAAAGAATTCGCAGATGCGACTTAATGTCTTGAGGCTCATTCCGTTTGAATGTGAAAGGTTATACATCCCGCCGCTGGTTAAGCCAATTCCGGCTCCCAATCTGTGTATACTCGTCTTATTGTCTGCGCAGATTTTTCTGATAAACCCATTAATATTCATTTCGTTCACCTGGTCATTAGATTGTAATTGTTGTTTATACTATCAATATATCACATACAGCCTTCTAATTCTTCTTCAGCCTTCCTCTCTTTTTATAATGTGCCTGCCTTGCTTCCTTGATGGTGGCGTTATATTCAGCAACCGACATGTTCAGGCAAAGTTGAAGTTCTGCGGCGATGATAGTATCGGTATATGGTAGTTTTAGCAGCCTGTCGATTTTCTCGCGTTTATGCTGGCCCTTGTAATAGAAATGGTTGTCCTTGACGATCTGGTTCAGTCTGATAGCGCCGAGATGGTTAAAGAATGCGCGTTTATTCGCGAAGACTTCAACCTGTTCACTGTCTCCTTCATAAGGAACCTTTAAGTCGGTATTGAGCCGAACCATCCGAACCTGCTTCTTGGCATCTAGTATCCGCTTCCTGCTGGGACACGGCAGGTCTACCTTCCTTTCCTGGTGTTCTCTCCCGCTTAGAGTATTGAACTTCACAAGCTGGCGGAGTATGGACTCGGCGTTATCCTTGGTCGTCGGATATATACTGTGCTTGGTCTGCCAGTTTTTTGATGAAGGCGAACGTCTGAACATATAAAGGCAAATACTTCGAGGATACCGAACGGACGTCCGTTATAAGTCTCTGTTGGAGTTCTGAGTGGAAACTGTTAAAGTTGTTAATGGTAAGATTATCTGTCCGCTGAAGCAGCTTGAATGTCTCGTAGTCCATCTTACCGGAGTTCCTTATATGGGGGCTTCGACGGCATTCGAATAACATCTTATCCACTTCCTCGTTATTCTTAATGTCGAGGTCAGTAAGAATAGTCGCCTTGTTCTCTTTGTATCCGTAACTATCCCGCCCATTAAGGTAAGTTGCCGGGAAGACGAAATGCCTATGTGCATGCTCGTCGCACCATTTCTCATATAACTCCAGAGCGTCGGTGCCTCGCTCTCGACATCAAGCTAGGTCAAGGCGCTTACAGCCTTGTGATAATCCTTATCTTTTACGGGGCGCTACAGAACCAGCTTAAGCAAGTCCTTATTACTCAAATCGTTTATATCTGTCATTATGATTCGCTCTTTCCTAATGAAATTGTAAGCCCCTAAACAAATAAAAACAACTCACTTGGAGTTGCTTGTGTTGTCTAAATGGCTAAATATGCTTTTATAGCAATGGTTTTCAATAACAACACGTATTAGAATTTAGCCAATTATTTCCAGGTCTATCTACGCATAATCTGCCTTATGGAATTATTCGTATAACACTTCGTTATTTTCTTACTGTTTACTGCTCATAATATCTTTTATGGTTTCTGCCATAGCTAAGAACCCCTGGGCCTTCATGATAGCCATACCCTGAGCGTCATCGCCTAACACAACAAGCTGGTCTCCGGCTTTTATATCAAACACTTTCCTCGCTTTCGCAGGTATGACGATCTGCCCCTTATCTCCTACGGTTACTACTCCGAAAAGATATTTGCCTTTTGGAGGGACACCAAAACCCATGTCTTCACTTTGCTGATGATTTACCAGTTCATCCAGGGAAACGCCAAGTGCCCTCGCCAGCATTCTGCTCTTTTCCAGATCCGGAATGCTTTCACCGGATTCCCATTTTGCAACTGACTGCCTTGATACCCCGACCATGTCGGCAATATCTTCCTGTGTCAGTGATTTCATTTTCCTTAACTGAACCAGATTGTCCTTGAACATAATTATCATCCTTTCTTTTTTATACCCAATACCGCCCATCTAATAAAAGGTATGTGTGATATTACTGCTTCCAGTAAATATCCTGCCGCAAATCCGGCGATAAGGCTGAGCACATAGATCCATAAAGCCGGCAACAGCCTGTCTTGACCGACATACAGGGCAACTGCTGATATTCCCAAATAATGGAACACATATAATCCGAAGCTGTGTTTACTCATCCACCTGGTAAAGGCAGTCTCAAAGTCGCAATATCTGGCCATCCCGCCCAGATACGCCAGAGATCCTATCCAGCAATAGCTGGTAAACAGAACGCTTCTGTTTATCGGTGCATCACAGATGTTCTTGCCAAAGTAAACGGCACAGAAAGCAATCCCCAGAATGGTTGCACCTGCCAATAGCCACAGGAAATGCTTCTTCAGCTCTTCAATGACTTCATCATGTGAGAAGACATAGTAGCCAAGAAAGAACATCGTGCTGTACAGACCGAAACGGTAAACGACGATCACCGGGGTGTTACCGCTCTGCGCAGACAGCCAGATCAGCGGTGTCATCGCAAGGAGAATGATCAGATTCACCTTTCTGCCTAGGCTGTATCCTCTGTCCTTTTCTGCTTTTCTTATCCAGGTCAGCATGATAGTAAACAGCCACAGTATCTGCATATACCACAGTACGCCTATTCCGCTTAAGGCCATGACCAGATACTTTACAACAACGGGAGCATCTGCCACCATGTCCCAGCCGGAAGTCAGATTCATACTTATGTATCCCTGAATAAACTGGAACACAAACAAACCTATCGTTGACGGTACAAGCAGTCTGACCGTTCTGTTTCTGATAAATTCCTTATCCGTATGCTTTTCAAGGTACAGTCTGGAACTGATACCGGAAACAACAAACAGGACCGGCATCAGCCAGGGATAAACGGCATACATGAACAGATCCTGATACTGAACCTTCAGATCCGCTACCGGGCCTAAGCCGCCGGCGATTCCCTGGGCGTTATACATGTAAAACACATGATATATTACTACCAGAACTCCCACATTCCAGCGAATGTTATCCAAATAATGTTTTCTCATACTTCTCTCACCTTCGCAACTGTTATTAACATAATTGTAAAAAGAAAGAATGTCTGATTCCACCAACCAGACATTCCATTTATCAGCTGTTTATGTTAAAAACGGTTGCTGAAAACCAGTTCGAGCAATCCGGGAATGTATATCTTATTTTGTTTATTTAAGTCAGGAAAAGAAAGAATCCGTTTCAGCTATATTCCTTCCGACAATATTCACTATGTACTATGCCCCTAATATGGGTGATGTTGCTTCACATAACCTGTCTTATGTTAAGCTTTTCGGTATTTATATGATGATTTTGAAATCCTCGATATCCCAGTAGTAAGCCTCAATGATGTAATCATCGATTACCGCCTGAGAGAAGAAGTCGTTGATGTTGCGATACCACTTATCATCTAATCTGATTTTCATTTCCTCGCCGTTTTTCTTCGACTCTATTTCATGTTTCTCGCTGCCAATCATAAAGCTGACGGTGTGTTCTTCCTTCAATAAATAATACAAGTCATAAAGGTCAAAGTTATTTTGGTCAAACTCAATCAGTTTGTACAGGTCGTTTTCCAGCCAGTTGATCCTGTTGAGGTCACCAAAGAAGCGGTTATGTGATACCCGTTCAGCCAGTTCTCTCTTGGCGTCAAGATATAATTCCACAGCCTCTTCAGTTCTACCCTGCTTTGTCCTGATGTAGGCCAGCCTGGTAAACACTTCCGGTCTGGGTGTGTCGTAGTTGTCTTTTACTTCTTCGTAGAGTTCTTCAATCATCTGGACGTATTTATTCCAGTTTTTCTCTACGTAGTAACCGTTCTTGTACATGTCCGCGATCTTTAAGCGGGCTTCCATGCGGTCAAAGTCACTGCCGTAATTCCCGTCTTCCACCATCTTGCTGAAGTAGCGGAAGGCTTTTTCATAGTCTACCTGACCGGTGCGGCCGTAGTACCAGATATAGCCCAACCCATTCCAGGCCCACTTGCTGCCGTAGGATTCAGCCAGTTCATAGTACTTCAGAGCCTGATCATACATTCTCTTTTCATAGTAAATGCCGCCCAGATATTCCGCGGCGCGGTAGTCCTTATCCGCGTCAATGAGAAAACTGAGTTTCTCCATTAATTCCTGTTCTTCTTCCCGGCTGTTATTGGGATTACGTGATAACTCATCCACTCTTTTTCTTACTTCATCATTATTCATGGTTGTTCCTCTCTTCAAGAGTTGTTCAAATTCGTCATAATCTCCAGCTACAGACCGTTTGTCAAACATACGGTTTGCGCTAATCAAGTGTTACGCTGAATGCTCAGCAATATCTTCAATCAGTTTGTTAATAAGCTGACTATCTTTCTGATACCTGTTATATGAATCTATCAGAGATTTCAAATCAATCAGGAAAGCGTGAATTCTGTTATACGATTTATCAGTATTGCTGGCAGTACTGTAAGCGGAGCCAATATAGTTCAATGCTGAATCGGACTCGAATCCATTATCCTTGGTCATATCATATGGCATGACAAAAGCGTTGTACACTTCCTTGCCCTTATGTGTTTTTTCAGCATATTCTCCATAAGCAATCTGTTTCTGTATCGAAGAAGTTTCAGGAAGATCATTTTCATCTGCCGTGTAGCCATATCGATAGTATTTGGCATCAAGTATGTAGATACTGTCTTCTGTTGTACGAACAGTGTCCGGTCTTAAATGAGATGAATCAATCTCATTTGCACAGTGCACAAGTTTCCATTTCCCCTGAGGATAGAATTCGGTCACATCAATATTGCTGAACATAAAGTCAACCAGTTTCTCGTAAACATAATAATACTGATCAACACCGTAACTGATAATCTTTTTCGTGTTATAATCGTTAAGCCCGTTGAGAACAATAATCATGTTGCTGAGCAGTTCTTTTTTTCTGTCATCAAAAGCATTATTAAGTTCATTTTGAAGAATGTAATTATAATAACTTCTTAAATCTTCAGATACTGTCTGTGCATCTATTAAGCTGGAGTCAATGCCGAAAAGCCAGCCCAAAAAGTCCAAACTCTTTTTCACGCAATACTTATGGATTCTTAACAAGGTGTCATCCGTATCGACTTTCTTTTCAACAACAATGTCTTTATATACCACGTTCCCATTAGAAACCAATGGTTGCTGATTCAGCGTCCTTTTCCAGTTAATGCGTCCGTTCTGGTTCATCGCATATACTCTTTCCTGATTTATAAAGAAACCGTTTCTTAAAAAGTCGGAAATGATCCAGACATATGCTTTAATATGAAACTCACCTTCTGAATCTCCGGCATATGAAATGCTCTCATCTTCCGACAGGTTTTTGATCAGACTGAACGTTTTCAACAGGTTCAGAACTTCGGTCGCAAAATCAGAAGAATCCTTACTTAACGGGTAACATTCAGGATGATACACATGAATGCTTTCCCCTATTATTCTTAATCCGACAAATGAATTGTCTATCTCCCCAGTTACTTCATGAAGAAACAGATGTTCCTTTGCTTCACTTGATAATGCCATCGTTAAAGACTTCTGCTCCTCTGTTTTCCTTTGCCAGTTCCTCGTATAAATCCAGCAGTGCATCAAGTGTCTTTACTGATCTGAACCACTGCTGACGGTTATACTTTGCGACATCGTCCCAAAGATACTCAAAGATTTTATAGGCGAATTCTCTGACCTTTTCTTCTGTATTGTCTTCAGGAGTTCTATTCAACAATTCTTCTTCTGCGAAATAAACTCCCAACTGCTTATCCTCCGCCATAAGCGAATTCATGCTGGAAACGATACGGTCATTGATGCTTGCCACGAATCTCTGCCAGCTGATGTTTCCCATACCCGGGACCAGGTAATCTTTATACTTATGATCGTTTTCGAATTTGTTCGGCAATTTTTTATACTTCCATCTTCTCTTAAATGCAGTATCCAGAGTGAAGACATTCTGATCCGAGGTATTCATAGTTGCATAAATGCTCATATTGCCTGGAATCATGATCCTATCCAGGACAACGCCTTCTGCAGCAAGTCTGTCATTGAGATAATCCTGCATATGGACGTTAACAACTGAATATGTACTTCTACCCAGGTGAACTCCATCCTTGTCCCGGTCTAAAAGCTGGAACATTTCTCCGAAAATGCTTGCCGCATTTCCTCTGTTCAGTTCTTCAATTACCAGCGCAACCTTCTCTTCAGGATGTTTAAGAGCTTTCTCCAGCGCCAGGGTAAACGGACCAGGTTTGAATTCATAGGTCACGTTTTTATTTGTGACTCTCGGTAGTATCTGCCCGATGAAATCTGTATTAGTATAGTCAGGATAGAATGTGGTTCTTACAATGTTTTCATCCTGGCACTCTCTTTCGGTTTCCGTTTTCACATAGAATGATTTGCCGCAGCCTGGCGTTCCATAGACAACAATGTTCTTTCCACTTTGTTCAATAGAATCATACAGGTAATATGAAGTTCTATCATCTTCTTCAAAAGGCACGACACCTTCCTTCGGGAGCCATTGTGAAACATTCAGTTCCGAAAGAGCTTCATGTAATTCCGGCCTCAGTTTCCAGATATAAGACCCTTCATCTTCAGTAATGACGTTTTTGCCCTGGAACAAAATAACCCAATACATATTGTTACTGCCTTCTGTCAAAATAGGACATGACGTTATATCATGGACTCTTTTCGCCATCTGAACACATCTGCTTCTGACAGAATTGTGATCGGTATTAAATTTTTTGGCGATTTGTTTGCAGGTTGCACCATCCTTCTCAGTATGGAACATTGCCATCACACTTCCCCAGCCACGGTTAAGCAGATCTGGTAAGATTTCCAGCCATTTTTCCTTTGTTATTCCTGAATTGTACTCTTCTAATGAAGGATACCATTCATCATCCGACTTTTTGTCCAGACCAGAAATTTCCGCAACATCTTTTCCTTCAATTAAGTCATCAAGAATCTTAGCCTGTTCCATGGATATTTTGAAATTCGTGCCTTGGTTAAATCCAAAGTTCTCCATACCACTTACAGAATTGATCAATTCTTTGCTTATAATGTTGTCACACATCCTGTCTGTAAATTCAATCCAGACATTTTCCGAATCACCAGATCCGTTACCCTCAAGATAATAGGCATCACCCTCCGGATCATCATGTTTTCCAACTTCTGATATGACTTTTGCTTTGGCAACTACTCCGCCATTTTTCCCGGACATCCAGATATATACTCTGCTTCCGATAACAACTTCCCTTTTCAATACTTTTACGGCATAAACCATCTTATCCAGATTTCTTACCGCTCCGATAATATCATAAGCTTTGGGATTGCATTGGAAAACGAACGCCTTTGAGTAAACAAATGCATTATATGACAACTCAAGATTATCTGTTTCATTGTTGCTGCTCTTATACTTTTCCTGGAGACTTTCACAGAGAGCAAGGTATTGTTCGGCCGTAGGCTTATTTGTTTTTACCAACGGAGCCAAATCGGGGTAAGTATCAGCAATATAGTGAATTGCATTGGCATCACATGCCACATATGTCATTGGTCTGATCCAAAACAGTCCAAATGTAAGGTATCCCATTGACTTTCGAGATTGTATTACATTGAAGGCTTTGATAAACTCGTCTTTGCCTTCACCTGTATCAGCGTATTTAATTGCCGCTTCAACAAGATTCCAGACATCATAATTCTGCGCTATTATCCAAGCGTTCCGATTGTCAAAAGTCGGTACTGCTTCAAAATCAGTGGGAACAGTTGCGCTTATTTCAAACACCTCTTTGAATCCTTCACAAAGTTTTACTCTTTTTTCAAACAGGAGTTCTCTGTTTATGACACCAAGAACAGTAACCGGGTCGACTTCATTAAGATTGGTCACTCCCTTTTCTGTCAACTGAGATACAGTCATATTATTTTTGATACTTGCACCATTAGCGTTTGCATAGTCATAAACCTGAGCGACTTTAGCAACAAGTTCTCTTCCCCTGCCCCTGAACGCAAGCAACTTATCTGTCAGTTCCTTATAGAAATCAACCCATGAAAACTTTCCCATATAATTACCTCTTATTCATTCAATATTGATTATTATCTTGTTTTATTCTTTTAACTCTTCATAGATATTATATATGATTGAATAACAAATCCTCCGTACTATTTATCAATGATTTTCTTCCACAAAGATTCCTGTAAACTGCGGCACATTGAATCTGGCCATGAACAGTTCGCACTTGCACAGAAAGGAATAGAAGATGTGTCTTCCCTGCCGGCACAGCGATTCATAATTTCCCTGGCCCTTGGCCAGAATAACGTCAGCGCTGTCCAGCACTTCCTTAGCCTCTTTAGGCAACATTTCATAAATGGTACCGGCTACGGCATCGCCGTTAGTCACGATCTCAGCCACCTTGTCCAGTCCGACATACTCAGCATCCTCAATGGTGGCGTCGTTGATGACTTCCCGGCCTCTGACCATGACAGTTATCTTCAACTTTGGAAATCTCTTTCTCAGCTGTTCCAGAAACAGTTTGTCCAAAACGATCTCACCGCAATTATCCGTCAACAAAAGAAACGACCTGGCTTCTGCGCACTGTCTGACAAAGGATTCCATGGTTTCTTTGTCTCTTTGATGAACCGCGACATTGTCAAAAAGCGACAGGAAAGTCTCATCGTCAACATAGTTCATGGCTCCGAAGTCGATGTAGTTGCCGATGCGGGCATAGACCAGAGACTCACTAAGCGGGTCATCGGCCTTTTCAATCTTTTTCCTGATGGAATCCTCCATGGAAAGCACCAGGTCATTATATTTCCTTTTAATCTCACGGTAGGAAGCGCTGACGCCGAATCTCTTGCGGTAAGCCAGATCAAAGAGATGGACCAGATAGGGCGAGGCGTCGTTCTCCCTGCGTTCATCAATTATCCTTCTGACTTCCGCCAGATATTCTTCATCATCCGTAATGTGCTTCTGCTTGTCATAAAGACACGCGGCGCAGCTTTCAATGATCCTCATCGGTGTTCATTATTCCTCAGTTGTTGATTCTTTCCGCGATGACATTGGCCGCCTTCAGTCCGGAAGCTCCGGCCTGAGCCAGGCCTCTGGTTATGCCGGCGCCGTCACCGATCGCAAAGAAGTTTTTGATTCCGGTCTCCAGATTGCCGTCAAGCTCCAGACGGGCGGAATAGAATTTCACTTCCGCCCCATACAGCAACGTGTCATAGTTGGCGGTACCCGGAGCAATCTTGTCCAGGGCGTAGATCATCTCAATGATGTCGTCCAGCTGCCGCTTGGGCAAGGCCAGAGACAGATCACCGGGCGTAGCCGCCTTCAGGGTCGGCTCGACGGTGGAATGGGCCAGCCGGTGCTCGGTGGTACGCTTGCCGTTGATCAGATCGCCAAAGCGCTGAACCAGTACGCCGCCCGCCAGCATATTTGATAATGAGGCAATGTGCTTGCCGTATCTGTAAGGCTGATCAAAGGGTTCAGTGAACTTGTTGGATACCAGCAGGGCGAAGTTGGTGTTTTCGCTTCTTAAAGCTTCATTTGAGAAGGAATGGCCGTTGACTGTAACGATGCCGTCAACGTTTTCATTGACTACGTAGCCGTACGGGTTCATGCAGAAGGTGCGGACATGATCGCCGTACTTCTTGGTTGAGTAAATGAGTTTTGATTCATAGACAACGTCGGTAATGTGCTGAAAGATAACCGCCGGCAGTTCCACGCGTACGCCGATATCTACCTGGTTGTTGTCCAGATTAAGACCCAGACGCTGGCACTGCTTGGAGAACCACTCCGCGCCGCTGCGGCCGGGCGCGCCGACCAGATAACGTGAGGTCAGCTGCTCACCGCCCTTAAGGGTCAGGGTGAAATCACCGTCGTAGTCGATCTGTTCAACGTCAGCGTTGAAGCGCAGTTGGCAGTGCTGCTTTAGATAGTTGTAGATGTTGGTCAGAATCTCAAGGTTATGTTCGGTACCCAGGTGCTTGCATGAGGCGTTAAGCAGATGCAGGTCATGCTGAAGGGCCACTCTGGCCAGTTCCCGGGCTTCCTTGGTAGCGGTAGAATAGCGTTCCGTGGTGGCTCCGAAGGAGACGTTGATGGCATCGACCTGTTCGATCAGGTCCATGACTTCCGTCTTGGACATGTAGTCGGTCAGCCAACCGCCGAAATCAGTGGTGAAGTTGAACTTGCCGTCGGAAAAGGCGCCGGCACCGCCGAAACCGTTCATGATGGCACAGGTCTTGCAGTTGATGCAGTGATCGACCTTTCCCGCGGTGATCGGACAGATCCGCTTCTCAATTGATTCGCCTTTATCCAAAATCAGAAGTTTCAGATTCCTGGTTTTCTGGATCAGCTGGTAAGTGGCGTAAAGACCGGCTTCGCCGCAGCCGATGATTATTACATCATACTGTGTACTCATAGCGCACCTCCGGATAACAGTTTGTTCTTTGATGCTGAAGTTTTTTCCCCACCTCAATTTTATAACAACACCGCGGATTTCAAAAGAGGCCCGTTCTCAGGCCTCGTTATCTTCTGTTTCCATGTTGCCATCTTGCGGCAATATATCGATTAGATAGGCCGCTCCGCTTCGGCCGTAACCGTAGTTGTCGGCGTTCATGATGACCGCGATCGCTGAACAGCTGAAACCCAGCGCCTCGGCGACCGGGAAGCAGAACCAGATGGCGTTGGCGCCAAAGACCGCCGGCAGAATCAGGGCAATGCTCAGACGGAAGATGAAGTTACGGAGTATCGAAAGCACCGTGGCGATCTTCTGAGCGCTCAGAGAAACAAACATCCGGTTAGCCATGATGAAACCGGCCGTAAAGATCGGAGCGAACAGTTCGACCGTCAGGCCATAATAGGTGAGGTCAAAGAAAGACTGCGTATATGTCTCCGGATTCATGAACAGGCTGATCAGCGGCCTTTTCAGCATCTGCATGATGATCATCATGGCGCTACAGCCGAAAAACCAGACTTTCAGATTATATGACAGAATCTTCTTCAGCATCTTCGGCCGCCTGGCTCCGTAGTTATAGGCGATGATCGGACCGACCGTCGCCGCGTAGCCGATGAAGGCGGCGTTGAGGATCTGCCTCAGGTCATTGACGATCGAACGGGCCGCGATGCCGTCAGAACCGAGATAGAGAATGATTATCCTATTGACGATCAGGGACGTGAAACTGAGGGTCAGACTGTTGGTGACCTGGGAAACGGAATAGCGAAGTGACGTTCCCAGCGTCTTCAGATAACCGCCCTGCGGTCTGACAAAACCGATGTCGCTGTTACGTCTCAGATAGAAGACGGCGCCAACCAGGAAGGTAACGATGTGGCCCAGACTGGTCGCGATACCGGCTCCGGCCACGCCCATCTGCCAGACGACGATGGTCAAATAGTCAGTAACGATGTTTATCACACCGGAAAGCACGCTGTTGAAAAGACCCATTGAGGGTTTGCCGGCAGCGGAATAGAAAGCGCCGAAGCACATGGAAGCCAGCTTGAAAGGCAGGGCTACAAAGGTTATGGCGACATAGACTTCGGTATACTGGATGATGTCCCGCCCGGCACCCAGAAAACCCAGGATCTGATCGTCAAAGATGATCATTACCGCCGCAATGCACGCTCCGATGAGCAGACCCAGAGTGATCATCCTCGTAAAGATGCGATGAGCTTCCTGCCGATTGCCACGGCCCATTTCCGTGGCGGCGTAGGTGCTGGCGCCCAGACCGAAGATGTGGGTCAGGGCAAAGACCAGGGCATCAATGGGCATCAGGATCTTGATGCCGGCCAAAGCGTTCTGACCGACAAAGCGCGAAACAAAAAGGGCGTCGTCCAATGTTTCATACACGCGGGTTGAAAGATTGGTTAACAGACCCGGAAGCGCGAATTTTAGCAGTGAAGCCAGCGTAAAGTCCTGACCTATCCTTGATGTCTTTTCCTTCTCCACGCTTTCATTCTAGCTGAATGACGCCCTTTTTTGAATTTATGTGCCCTAAATGATACTCTTTGCCCTGATCACGGCTGACTGATAAGGCTGCAGTCTGACTGTTAAGCCGTCTCTGTCCAGCTGCGGGTAATTGTTTATCAGTACTTCTCCGTCTTTCACCCATTCCGGCAGCTGCCAGCTGATTGGCTTTTTGCTAAAGTTGGCAAGGACAAACAGCCGGTGACCTTCATGCTCACGGCTGTAGGCAACAACCTTCTTATTCTCATGGTCGTATTCCTCCGTCTTTCCGTAAACGGCAGCCGGATCGTTCTTCTTGATTCCCAACAGTTTCCGGAAATAACGGTAAACTGATTTATCTGATTTCAAATCGGTTTCGATGTTGATTACCTTATAATTCGGGTTGATCTTCTGCCAGGGTTCCTTACCCTTGTTGAAACCGCCATTAACGGAATCATTCCAGGCAATGGGCACCCGGGCGTGGTCTCTGGCGCCGTACTTAATGAAGCTGAAGGCCAGCTTCTTCGGCATGCCGTAATGAGTCATCAGGTCATAGACGAAGTGGCTGACCGGATCCTTCATTTCTTCAATGTTACTGAACTTACAATTGGTAAAGCCGGCTTCCTGACCCATGTAGATGTAGGGGATGCCGAAGCCCAGGTAGGTTACCGTCGCCAGCATCGTCGCTGCCTCATAGCGGTAATTCTTCGTATCGATGCCGAAGCGGCTGACGCTGCGGGGATTGTCGTGGTTTTCCAGCACCAGGGTATTCCAGCCTAAGCCGTAGTTGTCTCTCTGGGGGTCAAAGAGTCCCTTCTTGAACTGCCTGAGGTCAAAGGGTTTCCAGAAGAACTTCTGACCGGCAATGTTGTCGGAATCAAGGTGAGCGAAGTCGAAGATGCTGTCGAGTTCGCGGTTTTCTTCCTTTACATACGCCAGGGCGTTCTCTCTGGAAGGATGGTAGGATTCGCCGACCGTGTAGCTGTCATACAGCGCCAGAGCCTTTTCATTTAATTCTTTCAGGAATTCATGCATCCTGGGTCCGTCAATGAAGTACCTGTCGCCCTTCTGTACGCCGCCCTTGTCATTATCGTCCTGCAGGGGGTAGACCTTGGAGAACATGTTGAAGACATCAAAGCGGAAGCCATCAACGCCCTTGTCCAGCCAGAACTTCAGAATGTCGATTATTTCTTCTCTGACTCTTTCATTCTCCCAGTTAAGGTCAGCCTGCTCCCTGCAGAAAAGATGCAAGTAGAAGTCTTCGCTGTCGCCGATCCTTTCCCAGGCACTGCCGGTAAAAACCGACTGCCAGTTGGTAGGCGGTAACAGCTTGCCCTTTTCCTTTCTGCCTTTTCTGATGATGTAATAATCCCGGAATGGTGAATCAGGTGACCCAATGGCCTTTTTGAACCATTCATGTTCAGTAGAAGTATGGTTGATGACCATGTCCATGATCACCTTAAGATCCCGCTTATGGCACTCCTTCAGCAGTCTGTCAAAGTCCGCCATGGTGCCGAACTTCTCGTCAATCTCCTTATAGTCGGCAATGTCATAACCGTAGTCGTAGTCCGGCGACTTATAAAGCGGCGAGAACCAGATGGCGGTCACGCCCAGATCCTTGATGTAGTCAAGCTTGGAGATTATGCCTTCAATGTCGCCCCAGCCGTCGTTATTGCGGTCAAGAAAGCTGAAGGGATAGATCTGATAGATCACCGCGTTCTTATACCATTCTGTCTTCATATGATCACCTGTCATTCCTTACTCTATATTTTTATTATAACAAAACCAACGGAAGACCGGCATTCAACGGACATTCATTATTTCCTCATCGGTTTCCTTGACCGAAAGTGCTCCGAAAAGATTGGCATAATAAACCCCTGATATTTCTGATATGTACCCAGAATCCTGGACCAAATAATTAATCAGACTATATCACAGAATTACAGATGGATGTGCTCCTGAATAACGCAGGAGGCATCCATTTTGTTTTCTTCTGGATCCGTCTGTTGTTGTAATAGTCAATGTACT
>JAFRZA010000019.1 GCA_017442805.1 Erysipelotrichaceae bacterium | reverse complement strand
GTTACCGCTACCCGCATGGCACTTAAACTGGGCGACTATGCCATTACGGAAGCCGGCTTCGGTGCCGACCTGGGAGCGGAGAAGTTCCTGGACATCAAGTGCCGCATGGCAGGCTTAAAGCCCAATGCCGTGGTCATCGTCGCGACCGTTCGCGCGCTCAAGCATAACGGCGGTGTCACCAAGGCTGAACTGGGCCAGGAAAATCTGGCTGCGCTGGAAAAGGGTCTGCCCAACCTCCTGCAGCATGTGGACAACATCACCAATGTCTATCATCTGCCCTGTGTAGTCGCCATTAACCGCTTCCCGACTGATACGGAAGCTGAACTGAAACTGGTTGAAGACAAGTGCCGTGACCTGGGCGTCAACGTGGCCTTAAGCGAAGTATGGGCCAAAGGCAGCGAAGGCGGCAAGGCTCTGGCTGAAGAAGTCGTCAGACTGTGCGAACTGCCCAATGACTTTGCCTGTTCCTATGACCTTGACTTAAGCATCATGGACAAGCTGAATGCCATTGCGACCAGAATCTATCATGCCGACGGCGTTGATCTGGTCGGTAATGCCCCCAAGCAGCTGAAGCAGCTGGAAGAACTTGGTTACGGTGGAATGCCCATCTGCATGGCCAAGACCCAGTATTCCTTCAGTGATGACCCCAATAAGCTGGGAGCGCCCAGAAACTACCGCATCTCGGTCCGCAATCTGAAAGTCTCAGCCGGCGCCGGCTTCATCGTCGCTCTGACCGGTGAGATCATGACCATGCCGGGTCTGCCCAAGGTACCGGCGGCTGAGAAGATCGACGTCGATGAAAACGGCGTCATCACCGGTCTGTTCTAAGAGGGAATGACATATGCTGGAAAAGAGTTTAAGAGAATTCACGGAGCTTGCCGCCAGCAAGGCTCCGGTTCCCGGCGGGGGCGGGGTCAGTGCCTTAGCCGGTGCCCTGGCTGCCTCCTTAAGTGAGATGGTGACCAACCTGACCACCGGCAAGCGGAAATACCTGCAGTATGAAAGCGAGATCCGGGACATCATGAAGGAAACGGAGATCCTGCGGATCAATCTTCTGGATTGCATCAATAAGGATGCCGAGGCTTTTGCGCCGCTGGCAGAAGCCTATGGGATGGATAAGGAAGCGGAAGGATATGCCGAAAGGATGGAAGAATGCCTGAAGGAAGCTGCCAAGCCGCCTTATCTGATTCTGAAATACTGCTGCCGGATCATTGAACTGGATGAAAGACTGGCCGTCATCGGCTCCAGGCTGGCTGTCAGCGATGCCGGCACTTCAGTCATGCTGGCGCATGGCGCCCTGCATGGCGCAGCCATCAATGTCTATGTCAATACCCGTCTGATGCAGGACCATGACTATGCCGCCAAGCTCAATAAGGAAGTCAGCACCCTGCTGGACGAATATGCCATCAGAGCGCTTAACTGCTATGACGATGTCTGTGAAAGGTTAAGATAATGGCAGAAATACTGAAAGGCAAACCGGTCGCCGATGCCCTGGATGAGGTTACAGCGGAAACAGTCCGGAAACTGAAAGAAAAAGGCATGGTACCCGTACTGGCCATCTTAAGAGTCGGGGAAAGAAGCGATGATGTCTCCTATGAAAGGGGAGCTCTGAAGAAGTGCAAAAAGGTCGGCGTGAAAGTCAGATCAGTTGTCCTGCCTGCTGATGTCGAACAGGATAAGTTCTATCAGCTGCTTGATGAACTGAACAATGATGATTCCGTTCACGGGATCCTGCTGCTAAGACCGCTGCCCTGGCAGCTGGATAATGAAAAGGCCCGCAATTATCTGAGGGCTGATAAGGACGTTGACGGTTGTACTGACGGTTCTTTAACCGGGATCTTTGTGAATAAGAAGATCGGCTTTGCGCCATGTACGGCTCAGGCCGTCATGGAAACGCTGAAGCATTATGGCATTGACGTTGCCGGTAAGAAAGTGGCTGTCATCGGTCGCTCCCTGGTCGTGGGAAAGCCCCTGGCGCTGTTACTAATGAACGCCAATGCGACTGTCACGGTCTGTCACAGTAAGACCGAAGATGTATCCGCCATTACCAGGGAAGCGGACATCATCGTCTCCTGCAGCGGGCAGCTGGAATCCGTTACCGCTGAGTATGTCAGGGCAGGGCAGACTGTCATTGATGTCGGCATTGGCTATAACGACAGGAAACAGAAACTCTGCGGCGATGTCCTGTATGAAGAAGTTGAACCGCTGGTGCAGGCAATTACGCCGGTACCGGGAGGCATCGGCTCGGTTACCACCTCTGTCCTGGTCAGCCATGTCGTACAGGCGGCCTTAAGAAAATAGAAACAAAGCACGGCTTGCCGTGCTTTGTTCAGATTGTTGACAAAGTCGATTATTCAAAGGCGATTTGAAAAATCGGCTTTTCATTTTGGCTGAATAGATGTGCGAATTTACATAAAAGAGAAGAAATAGCCGGAGAAACGGACAGAATCTCACGCTTTTTCCAGTCCCATAACCCCATCTTTTTCAGATTATGACACGCAAAAATCATCAGTGCCTGATGCTGATTCTTCTTAAGACCCCTGAGTCTGGTAAACCTCAAACAGTGGTTCTCCTTGGCATCACCGAATACTCTTTCGATCGTCTGCTTCCTTAAAGGATAGGTCTTCTTCCACTGTTCAGTATGCCGGTATTCGTCTGCCTGTTTTCGGTAATGTTCCCAGATATGTATGTATACTGACTTGTTTTTACGGCTTGTACACCGCGCTTTGAGAGTGCATCCTTCACAATTGGAACAGCGGTATTCCCTGTATCCTTCTCTGGTAGTCGTCATGTATTTCAGTACGCAGCCCTGCGGACATATGTATTGATCTGTCTGTTCGTCATATGTGAAGTCTTTCTTCCGTATCTCTTTTTTCCCCATGGGCTGGTGATATGGAAGTACCGGCTGCTGGTCATTGCGGTATATTTCCCGGCAGATATGCGACACATTGTATCCTGCATCCAGACAGATGTTATTCAACTTATCCTTGTATTTATCGTTCAGTACTTCATATGCTGCATAGAATGATACACTGTCATGTATGTTTCCCGGTACTGTTTTACTTACCAGCACAAAACTGTTTCTGTCACAGAAGGTCTGGTGGCTGTATGCGAAGCACTTCTCGTGTTCTCCCTTATGATATAATCCGCTTTCCGGATCAGTCGTAGATTCCTTTATGTGTTTTGCCTTGCCGGTTACTTCTTTTTCTTCTCCATTTTCATCAAAATCAAGTTCTGTGCTGCCAACTTCCTTTAACGGCTTCTTATCATGGGTCTTACGTTCTTCGTTGATCTCTTCAAGAAGCTCTTTCTCATAAACTTTTCTGGTGATCGCCACTTCCTTATCCGTAGCTTTTCTCTTGTTCGCCGAGGCTTTCTGGTGTGTTGAATCGCCAAATACGGTGCTGACGTCCACATATCCTTTATCAATGGCCTGTTTCAGTATATGATCAAATATCTCTTCAAATACTTCGCTGTCCCCATATCTCCTGATGTAGTTCTGGCTCCAGGTTGAGTAATTGGGTACCGCTTCATCCAGCCCTGTCCCCAGAAACCATCTGTATGCCAGATTTACCTTTATCTCCTCACACGTCTTCCTCATTGAGTTGATCCCGAACGTGTAGTTGATGAAGATCATCTTGAACAGTATCACCGGATCTACCGATGGCCTTCCCTTATCTGAATAAAGAGACGACACTTTCGCATATATAAAACTCCAGTCTATCGTCTCTTCAAGTTTTCTTACCAGATGATTCTCAGGAACATATTCTTCGATCGTCCCCAACATAAACCCAAAATCTTTGGCGTTGTTTCTTACTGTCATTGCCATATCTTTTTCTCCTGTCTTAACCTCTTTTATTATACCATTTTTGCCATATCAAAAGGAGCAGTACGACACGGCTATTTGGTTAAGACAGGGTGTTTTCTGCTCCTGTTTCATTATAAACCTTTTGACTCGTTCTTTCTACTTTGTCAACAGGCTGAAGGCACGCTTTCGCGTGCCTTGTTTCTTAAGGTGAGCCTAGCTCATCATTTCATTGATGGTTTCGGCATCAGCGCCCTGCGGAGCAGCGGGCAGATCTTCCTCGGCTTCTTCAGCCAGGCCGATCGCTTCCTGCATTCTCAGCGCTTCTTCGTTGGCCTCGGTTTCGAGTCTCAAAGCCTTGAGCTCACGCATGTGCTTGGCTCTGGCCTTGATGTCAACCGTGGATTCACGGTCGCTGTCAATACCGGTACCGGCCGGGATCTTCTTACCGATGATGACGTTTTCCTTCAGACCTCTGAGGGTATCGATCTTACCCTTGACAGCAGCATCAGTCAGGACCTTGGTGGTTTCCTGGAATGAAGCGGCTGACAGCCAGGAGTCAGTTTCAACGGAAGACTTGGAAATACCCAGCAGCGTCGGGGTGAAGCGGGCAGCACGGCCGCCGTTCATCAGCACTTCGCTGTTGATCTCGGTAATTCTGGTCTTGCTGATCTGAGTACCGATTGACAGACCGGTATCGCCGCCGTCGGTAATGACGACCTTGCGCAGCATCTGGCAGATCATGATCTCCAG
>JAFRZA010000001.1 GCA_017442805.1 Erysipelotrichaceae bacterium | reverse complement strand
TTTTTCAACGCAGGCCGGCAGATTGAACTGCATGACCGCCGGTAAGACGATGGCTACCGCGGTTCCATGGGGAATGTTGTAGTAGGCGCATAAAGGTGAAGCGATGGCGTGGACCAGACCCAGGTAGGTAGAGTTGCAGGTCATGGAAGCGTAGCAGGCTGCATTCAGCATGTTCTTTCTGGCTTCCATGTTGCCTCCCTGCATGACGGCAACCGGCAGATTGTCATAGATCAGCTTGATGGCCGTGACATTGAGGGAATCAGTGATCTGGATCGCATTGAGCGAAGTATATGATTCCAGGGCATGTGACAGGGCATCAACACCGGTATAGGCCGTAATGCGGGCCGGCAGTGTAAGGGTCAGTTCCGGATCCAGGAAAGCGACCTTCGGGACCAGACGCTGGCCGCCGATGGTGAACTTCTTGTTGTTTTCCTCATCGCTCATGACGGCAACGATGGTTACTTCGCTGCCGGTACCGGCTGTGGTCGGAACGGCAAACAGCGGTACGGGATTGTTTCTGAAACGCTCAAAACCTACATAGTCACGCAGATCACCGCCATTGGTCGCCAGCATGCAGGCGGCCTTGGCCGTATCGATCGAACTGCCGCCGCCCACCGCGATGACCAGACCGATGTTATCGGCCTTAATCTGATCAGCACAGCTGGCTGCGATCTTGACATCGGGATTCGGCTGGACATCGGCAAAGACGTCGCACTCAATGTTCTTGTTCTGCAGAACGGCCGTGATCTTATCGATCATGCCGGTCTTGACCAGACCCTGGTCAGTGACGATCATGACCTTGCCGGAAGTTACTCTTCCTGCTTCGGTCGGGATCTCGTTAATGCTTCCGGCGCCGGAAATGACTTTCGTCGCTAAGCTAAACCTTTCCAGCATAGGCAGTTACCTATTTCTTCAGTTCAGCCAGGGCTTCTTCAACCGTGCAGTCCTCGTGAACCAGTTTCTTCAGTGCTCTGGCTAACGGAGCGACATCTTCACGGCCCCACAGGTTACGGCCGATGGCAATGCCCTTGGCACCATGATCGAGTGCATCGCGGATCTGAGTCAGCAGCTGTTCATCGGGAATCTTTGAACCGCCGAGAATGACGATCGGAACGAAGCAGTTATCGGCAACCTTCTGGAAGTCATCACCGTTGATGTAGGTAGCCTTGACGAAGTCAACGCCGATTTCAGCAGCGGCACGGCAGATGGTGTTGAGTGATTCAACATCATAGTCAGCAGCGCTCTTGCCGGAACCAACCAGGACTTCAGAGCCGCATAACAGGCCCCATCTGTCACATTCGGCAGCTACTCTGGCGACATGCTGCTGGTTGACTCTGTCAAACTCAAAACCGGCAATGCCCATGGTGATAATGGCGTCAGCACCGAGTCTGACGGCATCTTCAACGGTATAGGGAGTTTCGCTGGGTGAGCCGACGAAAGGATTGCCCTTGGTGCAGGCGGTCGCATAGACTTCTGATCTCAGAATCAGACCGGCACGACCGATTTCCTTCTTAAAACGCTTGGCAACGCCGTAGTTAGTCAGAACGGCATCGACACCGGCATCAACGGCAGCCTTGATGGCCTTGCCGGAATCCAGCCAGAACTTACCAGCTCCGCCATGGTCCAAAGCCAGAATCAAAGCTCTGTCATCGGGTCCGAAAATTCTGTAATATCTACTCTTCATAAAAAATATCCTTTCTTTATTACAATAGCAAAGGATACATTAAGGGCATGAAAAAGATTTATTAAACTGTGTATTGGTGGTGGTCTATATATTGCATTAATATATTACCACAACGGCACTATTTACGCAAGGCAAACTCGTAGGCTTCCCGGACCCACTTCATTAATTCATCATCGATCTCTTCTTCTCTGCCAATGACCAGATGGGTAGTCCATCGGCCCGGATAGGGCTCACACTTCACCGCCACCCTTTCACTGTTCAGCGGATAAGGCAGGCCCAGCGTTATGACC
>JAFRZA010000018.1 GCA_017442805.1 Erysipelotrichaceae bacterium | reverse complement strand
CATGTCTTTGTCGTCGATTCTGGTCTTGAGAGTAACATCAAGGCCGATCAGATTGACCTTCAAATCACTGTCAAAGATGATTTTGGCGGCCTTTACGTCGTTATACAGGTTGGCTTCAGCCTCCGGTGTTACATTTCCAGCGATGGTTAATGCCCCACCCATGACCGTTATCCCATTAGCCATCTTAAGGGCTTCGGGATCCTTTTCATAGGCCCGGCACAGGTTGGTCAGCGGACCTACAAAGACCAGGTCAAGATCCTTGCCGTACTTGCGGCAGCTATCGATGAGGTAATCCCAGGCCTTCTTACGGGAGGCTTTATTGGGGCTTGGTTCCAGTTCAACGTTTCCCAGGCCGTTATAGCCGTGTATTCTGTGCAGATGCGGAGAAACCGGCCATGCTCTTCTCTCTAAAGGTGCTGCAGCACCGGGATAGACTCTGATGTCATCCCTTTTCATCAGATGCAGCAGACGCAGAGTGTTTTCCGTCGTGTTGGCCAGGGTATTGTTGCCGAAGCAGGTCGTAATGCCGATCAGTTCGGCATCCTGCTGTCCCAAAAGATAAATGATCGCCAGGGCATCATCAATGCCGGTATCAACGTCAATGATTATCTTTCTGTTCATCTTACATGAACTTGCAGAAAGCGACATAGGCTTTCATGGCTTCGTAGGCGTCAACCTTGGAGATGACTTCCCAGGGAGCGTGCATGTTCTGGACAGCTACGCCGGAGTCGATGACCTGCATGTTGTACTTGGCCATGATGTAGGCGATGGTTCCGCCGCCGCCTTCATTGACGCGGCCGATCTCGGCGGTCTGCCAGGAGATCTCGTTTTCGTCCCAGACCTTGCGGATGCGGGCGATGAATTCAGGGTTAGCATCATTGCTGCCGCCCTTGCCACGGGAACCGACATACTTGTTCATGACGATGCCGCGGCCGAAGAAAGCGGTATTCTTGAGTTCGTTGACACCCGGATAGTTGGGGTCATAAGCAGCGGAGACGTCGCTTGACAGCATGCTGCTGTTGGCCAGACATCTGCGCATCTTGAGGTCATTGTAGCCGCCGCACAGTTCGAGCAGTTCAGCTACGACATTTTCATAGAAGTATGACTGCATGCCGGTTGCGCCGATGGAGCCGACTTCTTCCTTGTCCACTAACATGCAGGAGACAGTCTTTTCCGGATTCTCGATCTGCATCATGGCCATTAAGGAAGTATAGGCGCAGACTCTGTCGTCATGGCCATAGCCCATGATCATGCTTTCATCCAGGCCGTAGTTACGGGCCGGGCCAGCCGGAACGACTTCGATTTCGGCAGAGATGAAGTCATCTTCTTCAATGCCGTAGTTCTTCTTCAAGAGTTTCAGGATATTGGCCTTGACGGCATCCTTTTCTTCCTTTTCCAGGGGAATGGAACCGATGGTGACGTTGAGGTCTTCGCCTTCGATGACTTCGGAGGCCTTCTTCTGCATCTGCTTGCCGGCCAGATGGATCAGCAGGTCACTGATGCCGACAACAGGATCGCTCAGCTTTTCACCGATGACGATTTCCTGGACGCT
>JAFRZA010000017.1 GCA_017442805.1 Erysipelotrichaceae bacterium | reverse complement strand
GGATTTCTTCAAGAAAAGATAGCATCATCAGTCAGCCTGTGTTAAACTATTGATGTTATGCCGCCTTAGCTCAGTTGGTAGTAGCAACTCATTCGTAATGAGTAGGTCGCTGGTTCGAGTCCGGCATGCGGCACCATTGATAAGAAAAACTTCGCAAGGCGAAGTTTTTTTCTGCTTATGAGAGGAAGACCTTTCCCCGGTTTTCAATTTCGTCGAGCACCTGCATCAGCTGCTGGCGCTGTTTTTCCACCTGCAGCCTGGTCCCCTGATCCAGCATCCTGTCGAATTCCGTCATTTCCTTCTCAATGCGCTGGCGGTCGCTTCCCTCAGCGGATTCATAGAGACGGTCAGCCCGGAAGATGGCGTACATGTTGGCTTCTTCTTCCCGGGGATTCTGCCGCAGGTAGGAGAGCTTCCGGAAGCGCTCATTTACTTCCTCATCGCTCAGTCTGTTGGAATCGTTCTGAATGACCACCGCCTTTTCCAGGCCGGTCGAGACGACCTTTGCCCTGACTTCCAGCAGGGAGTTGACGTCATAGGTATAGGTAATGTCGATGGCTTCCTGTCCCTTGGGTCCGACCGGGACTTCCAGGTTCAGCCAGCCCAGTAACAGATTGGCTCTCGGCAGCCGGCTTTCACCCTGCAGGATCCGGACGGTAACTTCGCTCTGGTTGTCATGAGCGGTATAGACCCGTTCGGTATGGCTGACCGGAATGACGGTGTTGCGTTCGATGATCGGCAGATAGCGCAGCTCCTCATCGAAGCGGCCGTTATCGGAGATGACTTCCGTACCCAGGGTAAACGGGCAGACGTCAGTCAGGATCACTTCCTCAATGTCCTGATTTCTTTCCTTCATGGCTGCCGCGACGGCCGCTCCCTGAGCGACGGAGGTGTCAGGGTCAACGTAATAGTCCGGGTAGATGCCGGTCATTTCCTGGACGTAGCTGCGTATGGTCGGCAGTCTGGTGGCTCCGCCGACCAGAATGATGCGGTCAATGTCCAGCAGCGTTATCCTGGCGTCGCGCAGGCTCTTTTCAATCGGCTTGCGCAGCCGGTCCATCAATGGATAGCAGTTTTCCGCGAATTCATCAAGGGTGAATTCCTCGCTTACCGGCCGTCCCTTCAGCATTACCGACATGATGGAGCTTTTCTGAGAAGAGAAGGAGCACTTGCACTGTTCGGCTGCCTTGTAGAGGTCGCCGAGTTCTCTTAAGGTCAGATCATCGTTTTCCAGTCCGTTTCTCTGCATGAACATCTCCATCAGGGTGATGGTAAAGTCCTCTCCGCCCAGCTGGTTGTCGCCGGCAACGGCATAGACTTCCATGATGTTGCGGAAGTATTCCAGAATGGTAACGTCGAAGGTGCCGCCGCCCAGATCCAGCACCATGCAGCATTCGCTTTCGCTGGATTCGCCGATGCCGTAGGCCAGGGCGCTGGCGGTCGGCTCGTTGATGATGCGGTTGACCTTCAGTCCGGCCAGCTCGCCGGCCTGCTTGGTAGCCTTGCGCTGGTTGTCGTTGAAATAGGCCGGCACCGAAATGACAGCCTCATCGACGCTTTCGCCCAGATAGGCTTCGGCATCTTCCTTCAGCGAACGCAGGATCATGGCTGAAAGTTCCTCGCTGGAGAGTTCGGTATCGTTGAGGTAATAGACTCTGTCGGTTCCCATGGTGCGCTTGAAAAGACGGGCCATGGCCTGCGGATGCAGGTAGCCGTATTCTCTGGCCGTTTCACCGATCAGTATCTGTCCCTTTTCGTCGACGGCAACCACCGAAGGCGTCAGTTTCTCATTCAGACGGTTGGGTATCAGTTCAACCTTACCGTTACGGAAACAGGCAGCCAGGGAGTTGGTCGTTCCCAAGTCAATTCCTATCAGCATCTGTTTACTTCACTTTCTTTTCCAGTCTGTTAATGGCAATGATGAAGTCTTCTTCATCAGGGTGGATCTCGTGGCCTTCACAGGCGATCTCATAAGCCTTCTGATAATCGCCGAGTATTTCATAGCCTTCCATGGCAAAGATGTCGGCGTCCTTGCAGTGGTGTTCCGGGCAGAACTGGCAGAAGGGCATGGCGCGGCACTGTTCGATGAGCTGCTCCATTTCCTCCTTCTTGCCCAGGATGGCCAGGATGCGGATCTTACGGGCCATGAACATCAGCTTTTCCGGTTCATGCTGGCTGATCTTTTCGTTGATTTCCTTCAGGGCTTCCAGAGCGTGAAGGCGGGCGTTTTCCTGGTCGCCGGCGTGCCAGTAAGCTTCTGACAGCGTTCCTTCCAGCCGCGACAGGTCGCCGCCGTTGCTTTCGCGGCGGAACTTGAGCCATCTTTCCGTCTGTCTGACCTGTGACTTGTAGTCTTCCTTGGCTTCGGAAAGGATCTGATCCAGTTCCAGAGCCCGGTCGCGGTCCAGAAAGCCGCTGTGCAGATGATAGTACAGTGAGGCGCCGCGGAAATCGTTGCGGTACATCCTCAGCTGGATCTGGTTGTCATTCATGTTCTTGTCAGCCTTGTTTTTCCTGGCCCACTGCTTCAGGTGTTCCTCAGCCTTGTTGAACTGATTGGCCTGAGCGTAGATCTGGAAGATCAGGCGGTTGCCGTAAGGATAGTCATATTTGTTCATGGCGGTCCTTATCGTATCGACGGCCTCATCATAGCGCTGCATCTTTCTCAGGACGACGGACTTACGGGCATAATACTGCGTCGGGTTCTTGGACTTCTGCTTTTCGGCATTCCCGATGGCTTCATCGGCCTGTTCCAGGGCCTTTTCCAATTCGTTCTTCATGGAGTAGACAAAGCTCAGACGGTAAGGAGCGTCGACTTCTTCCGGTTCCTTTTCCTTGAGGATGAGGAACTGCTGCTCGGCTTCGTCGAGCTTGAACATGTACATGTAGCACATGCCGGCGTAGAAGTGGTTGGCGGCGCTGCCGCCCTTTTCAATGGCCTTCAGGAAATAGTCAAGCGCCTTGTCGGCGTTCTTTTCCAGATTCTGGTATTCAATGTAGCCGAGATTGTATTCCACGCTGGCCGAGTGGTTGGGATATTCAAGCAGGCGCTCATAGATCTCCCGGGCCTGCTGATGCTCCTTGGCCTTCATCAGCACCCAGGCCTTGTAGTCGAGCAGACCGTAATGTCTGTCATGACACTTGAGACCGCGCTCGGCGATGTCCAGCATCAGCCGGCGGTCTTCCGGCTTGGAGGCGTCCAGGGTTTCGCCCTTCAGGCAGAGGTAGCTGTAAAGCAGTTCGGCGCCGTATTCATGTTCGCTTTCCCTGCCTTCCAGAGCCTTCATTGATTTCTCGTAGAATTCCATGGCGGCCGGGGCATCCTTTTCCTCTTCCCTGATCAGGCCCTGAACGAAAAGCACGGTCGGATCTTCCTGCAGGCCGTTTTCCAGCAGGAAGTCAACGATCTCCTTGGCGCCGTCCAGAGCGCCGTTTCTGATCATGATCCGGGCTTTCAGCGCATAGACGCTGATGTCGCTGCGGCAGAGATCCATGGCGCGGTTTACCGCGTTGAAGGCTTCCCGGTCGTTGTACTGGCGGAACAGGGCAAAGGCCATCATCAGATAGCCCTGGTATCCGGACGGGTATTCGCGGATCAGCTGCCGGCAGTAGTCGACGGTCTGATCGTACTTATGAGTGCTTAAGGAGATCTGAGCCAGATGAGTAAGGGCTTCGGCAACGTGCTGAGGATATTTCAGCGCTTCGTCGTAGGCCTTCATGGCTTTTTCATCTTCCTTCAGCTTGTAATGGCAGTAGCCGATGCGCATCCAGATCTCGCCGACCCTCCTGCGCCTGGTAAGGTTGCGTTCGCCTTCTTCCGGCAGACCGGCAGCGACTTCCACGAGCTTTTCCAGTAACGGAAGGGCCTTGTCATATTCCTCAAAGGTCATTGCCAGGGAACTGTTGATGTTGTAGTAGTCGAAGCGGTCTTCGTAGCTTTCGCTGATTTCCGCAATGGTCTTGCGGGCTTCGTCGTTCATGTCGTTTTCCAGATAGGCCCAGGCCAGGTTGGAACGGATGGAATCGTTCTGCGGATCTTCGCTGAGCTGCTGTTGCAGTTCGCTGATGAGGGTCTTGTTCCACTCCTTGCGCCTTTCGTTGATGTCATAGGACATCTGAGCGTTGGCTCCGCTTTCCCTGAGCAGGGCATTAAGCATCTCGACGGCGTCCTGGTGCTTTCCGGTGGCGAAGAGGCAGTTGGCCTCATACCAGCGCAGGATGACGTTCTCAGCGTCCGCTTTCTTAAGCTCTTCAATGAGCGGGAAGCATTCCTCATAACGCTCGGCGCTGATGAGGCAGCGCAGCACATCGTTGCCGATGCGCAGGTCCTCGGGGTATTTCTTCTGCAGATCAAAGAGTTCGTCCAGAACATCCTGTTTGCCGTTGTCGAACCGCATCGTCAGCACGCGGTCCAGGCCATAGGGGTGGCTTTCCGGAAGCGCCAGCATCTGCCTTCCGGTCTCCAGGGCCTTCTCCAGGCTTTCGCTGTGGGAGCACTCATAGTAAAGATCGACGTATTTCTGACAGGCTTCGCCGTTGGTTCCGGGGATGAACATGTCAAGCGGCAGCGTATCATCGAAGTTGATCCCGTTGATTATTACATAGTCGATGAAGTCGCGGGGATACTTTTCATAAAGTTCATCGACGCGGTCCTTCCAGGAAAACTGGGAATCGAGATAGACCCAGACATCATGAGGAAGCAGGTAGGTATCCATGAAGAAGCGCAGCAGAGCGTCTTCGCAGTCCATCCGGGTATCAATGGACAGGCAGACCTTTTCATTGAGCAGTTTCTGCCAGTTGGCTGTCTGAATGCGCTGCTGGAAGTCGTCATAAAGAGCGGAAAGCTTGTCTTCCCAAAGTTCGACCGGAGTCTTTTCCTTATTCTCCTGGTGCTCTTCGGCATAGGCGATTGCCTGTTCGTAGGCTTCCCGGAGCTGCTTGAATTCCTCCGGCTTGTCCTCCGGGTTGGTGTCCGCCAGCAGCTGCATGTAGGCGGCGCGGATGGCCTTGCGGTCGGCCGTCGGTTCGATTTTCAGAATTTTCCAGAACATACCCTTATTCCTTCCTTTACTGTCCGGTAATCAATGATTGCCCATACAGATATTATAAATGAGAGAGGCGGCATATGATATGAAAAATGCGCTGAATAAAAGACTCCTTCCGGAGTCTTTCAGGTGTTTTGAACTTTGGATTAACGGTAGTACTTCATGTTGTTGAAGAAGTTGTTGACAGCTTCGTTGAACTGCTGCCACAGGTTGTCTTCATTGTCCTTGCCGCAGAAGCCTACTTCCTTCCATCTGGCTCTTAAGCCCTTGACTCTTTCGACCATCTCGTCGGAGAAGTCGCTCTGAGCAACACACATCTTGGCTTCCGCAAGCAGTTCCTGCTTCTTGGCAGCTCTTTCCTTGTATGTTTCCTCCAGCTGGGCGTAGTGAGCTTTTCTGTTGGCGTAGAATTCGTTTCTGGCAGCTGAGAACTGCTTCCAGAGATCATCGTCGTAATCTCTTCCGGCGCTTCCGGCAGCCTTCCACTGATCCATCAGGGCATTCATTTCATTGCCTGACTTGCGGAAATCGGTTGACTGAGCCAGTTCCTTGGTCTTGGCAATCAGTTCTTCCTTGGCAGCCTTGCTGGCGGCGAATCTTTCGGTCAGGTTCTTGTAGTATTCCTTTCTCTTGGCAGAGAATTCGTTTCTGACTTCCTTGAACTGTTCCCACAGAGAATCATCGGTTTCCTTGTCGGTGGTACCGGCAGCCTTCCACTGATCCATCAGGTCGTTCATCTCTTCGGAGGCCTTCTTCATGCTGTTGGATTCCAGCAGCTTCTTGGCTTCTTCAATAATCGTGGCTTTGGTCTCGGCGGCGGTCTTGTTCAGCTCAGCGCCCTTGGCGGCGATGGCCTGTAAGTACGAATCAAACTTGCTGTAGAGCTCTTCTTCGTAGTTTGATTCATAGTCGTCGTTTCTTTTCCACTTTCTACGGAGAGCGCTGACCTTGGCGAGGGCGTTGACCACTGTCTCGCTTTCAGCAAGTTCCTTAGCCTGTTGCACCAGTTTTTCCTTGTGCTCAAAACTTAAATCTAAATCATCGTAACTCATAAAAACACCTACCTATACATGGTTTAACACCATACATTTTAGCATTATTTTCCGTAAAGTAAAAATGTTTTATCACGGTTATCGTGAATATTTCGCTTCTTTTCATAATGTAGGCCCTTACAATCGTCGTCAGATCGGCGCCGCAGTGATTTGTACGCGGGTAAGGTTGTGCTATAATTGTTCTTACCTGAGGGAAAAGACATGAATGAAGAGCTGATCAAGCATATCAGAGAGAAGGCCGTTGAAGACGGCGTGCCGGTGATGGAAGAGGAAAGCATTGACTATCTGAAGAACTTTCTGAAGGACAACCGCGTCACCAGCATGCTGGAGATCGGCACGGCAGTCGGCTACAGCAGCATCGTCTTTGCCAGCTTTATCGAAGATCTGCGCATCGTCACTCTGGAAAACGATGAAGAACGCTACCGCCAGGCGGTGGCCAACATCGAAAATGCCGGGCTGACCGAGCGGATCACGCCGCTGCTGGCTGACGCCCGGCAGTTCAGCCTCAGCCAAAAGTTCCGCTGCCTGTTTCTGGACGGGCCCAAGGCTCATAATGAAGAGCTGTATAAAATCTATCGGGACAATCTGACCGATGATGGTATAATAATCGTAGATGACGTCTATCTCTACGGCATCCTGGATGATCCGCAGAGAAAGATCAAGCGGCGGTTAAGACCGCTGGTAAACAAATTGAGAGCTTTCCGAGAAGAAATGCTGTCAGACCCGGCCTACGAGAGCACTTATCTGCAGATAGGCGACGGTCTGTTGATCTGCAAGAAGAGGGAGAATAAGTCAAATGAGTAATGCGAGTAATTTTGTCGAGTTTCTGAACAATTCACACTCACCGTTTCATGCTGTCGCTCAGGTGGAAAAGCAGTTGAACGAAGCCGGCTTCATCAAACTGAGAGAGAATTCCACCTGGAACCTGGAGAACAACCGTTTCTACTACGTGGTCAGAAATCAGAGCAGTCTGATCGCCTTCAAGATTCCGGAAATGATCAGTGTCAAGTCGGTCAACATCGTGGCTTCCCACTCCGACTCCCCGTCCCTGCGCATCAAGCCGATTGCGGCCATCAAGGACGCTCATTACGGCAAGCTGGGCGTGGAAGTCTACGGCGGCGCCATTCTGTCAACCTGGCTGGACCGCCCGCTGGGCATTGCCGGACGGGTCACCGTTAAGGAAAACGGCGTTCTGGTCAACCGCCTGGTCGACTTTGAAGACGAAAGCGTGATTATTCCCAACGTCGCCATTCACCAGAACCGGGAAATCAATAACGGCTACAAGCTGAATGAACAGGTCGACATCGTGCCGATGGTCGATGACAAGGACAACGAAAAGTATCTGGAGGACATGATCTGCGCTAAACTGAACTGCGACCGTGACAACATCATGGGACACGAACTGTATCTCTATGTTCAGCAGCCGGCCAGACAGTGGGGCAACCGCAATCAGTTCGTTTCCGGTCAGCGGATCGACAACCTGGAAAGCGTCTTTACCTCCACCGAAGCCTTCCTGAATTCCTACAGCAACAACTCCATCAACATCATTGCCGTCTTCGACAATGAAGAGGTAGGCGCCATGACCAGACAGGGAATGGCTTCAAGCTTCCTGGCTGACACCATTGAACGCATCTTCGCCGGGTTCTACTATTCCCGCAATGATGTCAAGGCCGTACTGGCCAACTCCTTCCTGTTAAGCGCCGACAACGGCCACGCCGTTCATCCGAATCATCCGGAACTCTACGACGGCGTCAACGCTGCCTACCTCAACCAGGGTGTCGTCATCAAGACCTCCTCGGCCATGAGATACATCAACGACAGCGCCTCCTGGGGCGTCGTCAAGCAGCTGGCTGACCGCGCCGGCGTGCCTTATCAGCTGTACGCCAACAAGTCCGGCGCTAAGGGTGGCTCAACGCAGACGGCCATCGGCTCTGTCAACCTGCCGGTCATGGCTTCCGACATCGGCCTGCCGCAGCTGGCCATGCACTCCTGCTATGAGACGGCCGGAGCCAGAGACGTGGATTACATGATCAGCTTATTGAGCGAGTTCTTCAACTCCACCGTCACGGTCGATGACGACAAGATCATCATCAGCAAATAATCAAGCAAAACAAAACCGGGAGTTTCCCGGTTTTAACTTGGATTCCCTTAAGCAGCGGGCCCTCAGGCTTCCTGCTTTTTCTTTTCGTCGGCAAAGATGAAGTAACTCGCCACTAACGGCAGACCGATCATGCCCGGTAAGCCGAAGAGCTGTAAGCCGATGACCATGACGACCAGAGAAATGATCGGTGACAGGCCGAGGTTGGCGCCGACCAGACGCGGTTCGACGAACTGGCGGATGACCGTGATGATCAGATAAAGCACCAGGATGCCGATGCCTTTCATGTTGCCCAGAATCAGCAGGATGACGCCCCAGGGGATCAGCACGGTGCCGGTTCCCAGGATCGGCAGAATGTCGACCAGGGAGACGATCAGACCCAGGGTAAACGGTGAACCGATGCCCAGAACCAGGAAACCGATGGTCAGTTCCACGCAGGTCAGCAGAATGATGATGCCGTAGCTTCTGATCAATAAGAAGAACTTGCGGCTGGCCCATTCCTTCAGATAGCCGAGCTTGGCGACGAAGGCGTCGACCTTCTCATAGTCAATGATGAAGTAGAATGAGGAAATGATGAAGATCATCACGCTGAACAGCAGGTTAGGCACCTTGGTAACGCCGGTGGTGACCAGAGACAGAACGGTAGAGACCAGGGAACCGAGCGAACTCTTCAGGACGCTGAAGCCGGTTTCCAGCAGATCGGAAATGTAGGGGATGTTGTCGCTGGCGTGCAACAGATATTCGTACAGCTGGTTGATCATCGGCTCGATGCTGTTGGTGTAGAGGGTCGGCAGGGAGTAGATCCAGTCGACCAGCAGACCGAACATGCCGCTGAAGAAGATGACCAGCACAACGGCCAGCACGACATAAAGAATGACCAGCATCATGGTCTTGGGGCCCCTGGTGATGCGGTGAGCCAGAGAAGCGAAGAGGAAGCCGAAGATAAACGGCAGCATCAGCGGCATGAGATAGGCGAACGATATATAGATGATCAGGCCAATGCAGCCATAGTATCCGACATTAATGAGGAATTCCTTTTTTGTCTTCATTGAAAATTACCTCCTTGTTATATTTTAGCACAAAACGGCTCGGCCGTTTGTCTGCTGTCTCCGGTTTCGCAAAACGACAGCCAATGAAAATTTTACTGAAATTTTTGAAAATTGCAACTTTAATAATGAAAATTGTTGAAAATACGGAATGAAAATTATACAATACCTTTATTATACTAATAACAGGGAGGAGACTATATGAAAAAACTGTTTACTTTACTGCTTGCCGTCCTGCTGGCTTTCGGCATGACCGGCTGTTCCGGTAACAACGGCGGTAATGGCGGCGAGACCGCAACCGTCTTCAAACTCGGCGGATCCGGCCCGTTAAGCGGCCCGGCAGCCATTTACGGACAGGATGTCTACGACTCCGCCAAGCTGGCTGTTGAAGAGATCAACGCGCTTGATACGGACGTCAAGTTTGAACTTAACTTCCTGGACGACGCTCATGATCCTGAGCAGGCCATTTCCTGTTACGGCTCTCTGAAGGACTGGGGCATGCAGGTCTCCCTGCTTGCTGTTACTTCAAAACCATGCGCTGCTGTTGCTCCGCTGTATAAGGAGGACAACGTCTTCGCCATCACGCCGTCAGGCTCATCAACGACTGTCATTCAGATCGACAACAATTACTACGGCAATGTCTTCCAGATGTGCTTTACCGACCCCAACCAGGGCATCGCTTCAGCGGATTACATTGCCGATAAGAACCTGGGAACCAAGATCGCTGTCGTCTATCAGGATGACATCGATTACTCAGTCGGCATTTACGAAAAGTTTGTCGAGGAAGCCGCTGCCAAGAAGCTGAACATTGTCTACGCCGGTTCCTTCCAGAACGGCACCAACGAATTCGGCACCTACCTGCAGAACGCTCAGGCCGCCGGTGCTGATGTGGTTTTCCTGCCGATCTACTACACTGAGGCTTCCATGATCCTGACTCAGGCCAACACCATGGGTTACAAGCCGGTATTCTACGGTGTTGACGGCATGGACGGCATTCTGTCTGTTGAGGGCTTCGACACCGCTCTGGCTGAAGGCGTCTATCTGCTGACCCCGTTCGCAGCTGACGCTACCGATGATCTGACTGTCAAGTATGTCACCAATTTCAAGAACAAGTACGGCAGAACGCCGACCCAGTTCGCGGCCGATGCCTATGACACTGTCTATGCGCTTTACAATGCCCTGACCGCTGCCGGCTGCAAGGCCGACATGAGCGCTTCCGACATCTGCGACGCACTGGTCAAGCAGTTCACTTCAATGTCCTTTGACGGACTGACCGGCGCCGGAGTTACCTGGAAGGTAACCGGTGAGGTCAGCAAGTCACCGAAGGCCGTTGTCATCAAGAACGGTACATACGTAAGCGCAGAATAGTTTGTTGAAGAATTGATTAAAACCACAGAGGTTGCTGATCATTGGCAGCCTCTTGTTTTCAGTGAGAGGGGGTAAGAAGGATGACCTTTCTGCAGTTTCTGATCACCGGCCTGTCCCTGGGCAGCGTCTACGCCATCATTGCCCTGGGCTATACCATGGTCTACGGCATCGCCAAGATGCTGAACTTTGCCCATGGGGACATCATCATGGTCGGTGCCTACATTGCCTATTTCGCCATGGGCAAGTACAACCTGCCGTCTTTCGTGGCGGTAATGGCTTCGGTGCTGGTATGCACGCTGCTGGGTGTAGTGGTGGAAAGGCTGGCTTATAAGCCGCTACGGAAGGTGTCATCGCTTTCCGTGCTGATCACGGCCATCGGCGTGAGCTACTTCCTGCAGAACGGCGCTCAGCTGCTGTGGTCTTCGGCACCCAAGATGTTTACCTCCATCATTCCGGCCGATACCATCAAGCTGTTTGACGGACAGCTGACGGTAACCTATCTGAGCATCTTCACCATTGTCGTGACGCTGCTTATAATGGTCGGCCTGACGCTTTTCGTCACCAGGTCTAAGATCGGCAAGGCCATGAGAGCCTGCGCGGAAGACAAGGATACCGCCCGGCTGATGGGCATCAACGTCGATACGACGATTTCCATCACCTTCGCCATCGGTTCCGGTCTGGCCGCTGTCGCGGCGGCGCTGTACGCTTCCGCCTATCAGTCCATTTCACCGACGCTGGGTTCCATGCCGGGCATCAAGGCCTTTACGGCTGCCGTTCTGGGCGGCATCGGCTCGATGCCGGGAGCCTTCCTGGGCGGCCTGCTGCTGGGGGTCATTGAGACGCTGGTCAAGGGCTACCTTACCACCCAGCTGTCCGATGCCTTCGTCTTCGGCATTCTGATCATCATCCTGCTAGTCAAGCCTTCCGGCTTACTGGGCAAGCGGTATGTGGAGAAAGTGTAGGTGAAGGCCATGGCAAAGGTAACTGAATTACTGAAAAACAGATTCTTCAGCGGCAAGAAGGTCAACCGCACGGTCTCCTACCTGCTGGTGATCTTCGGGTACGTTCTGATGATCATCCTGATGAAGGCGGGAATGCTGACAAGCCACTTTACCAGCCTGCTGGTACCGCTGACTTCCTACATCGTCATCGCCATTGCCCTGAACCTGACCGTCGGCTTCTCCGGCGAACTGTCGCTGGGTCATGCCGGCTTCATGGGCGTGGGAGCTTTCAGCGCGGTCATCATCTCCGGTCTGCTGCTGCCTTATGTGCCCAACACGACCCTGAGGCTGATCATCGCCATGCTGGGAGCGGCCCTGGTCTCCAGCCTGTTTGGCGCCATTATCGGCATTCCGGTTCTGAAACTGGAGGGTGACTATCTGGCCATTGTGACCCTGGCTTTCAACCAGATCATCAAGACCATCATCAACTCCATCTATCTCGGCTATGACAATAACGGCATCCAGATCAGCTTCGTGAAAAACAAGCTGAATCTCGGTGAGGGAGCCGTGACCATCCTCAAGGGACCGATCGGCGCTAACGGAATCAAGCGCATTTCGACCTTTACGGCCGGTTTCATCCTGATCCTGATCACCCTGTTAGTCGTCTATAACCTGATCTACAGCCGCAAGGGCCGTGACATCATGGCCTGCCGCGACAACCGCATCGCGGCCGAATCCGTCGGCATCAATGTCACCAACATCAAGCTGGAAGCCTTCGTCATTTCCGCGGCGCTGGCCGGCTGCGCCGGCGCGCTGTACGGACTGAACTACTCCACGCTGACCCCGGCAAAGTTCGACTACAACCTGTCGATCATGATCCTGGTCTACGTCGTTCTGGGCGGTCTGGGCAACATCGCCGGAACCATCATTTCGACGGTCATCCTCTACATCCTGCCCGAACAGCTGCGCTTCCTGCAGGACTACCGCATGATCATCTACGCGGTGGTGCTGATCGGCATCATGTTGCTGACCAACAACAGCTGGTTCAAGGTCCAGTATTATAAGATCTCCAAACGGATCAGAAAGAAAATGAGAGAGAAGAAAGGAGCTGCTGCCTGATGACTAAGATGGTTACCTATCCCAGCGGGGCAATAGTTCCTGAGCGCGACCTGGGTTACACCCCGGTTCTGGAAGCGCTGCATCTGGGAATTGATTTCGGCGGTCTGACCGCCGTGGATGATTTCAACCTGATCGTCGGCAAGACCGAAATAGCCGGTCTGATCGGCCCCAACGGCGCCGGCAAGACGACGGTCTTCAACCTGCTTACCAAGGTCTACCAGCCTACCAGAGGAACTATTCTGCTGGACGGACAGGACACTTCGAAAATGACGACGGTCGACGCCAACCGGGCAGGCATTGCCCGGACCTTCCAGAACATCCGGCTGTTCAATAACCTGTCGGTGGAAGACAACGTCAAGGTCGCCATGGGCAAGTCCTACAGTTATTCGACGCTGGGCGGCATCATCCGCTCACCGCGTTACTACCGACAGGAAGAAGAGGCTCATGAGAGAGCCCTGGAACTGCTGCGCATCTTTGACATGCAGAATCTGGCGGAAACCGCCGCCGGAAATCTGCCGTATGGTGCTCAGAGAAGACTGGAAATCATCCGGGCTCTGGCCAGCAGGCCGAAACTGCTGTTATTGGACGAGCCGGCCGCCGGCATGAACCCGGTAGAGACCCAGGAACTGATGGACAACATCATCAAGATCCGCGATGAGTTCAAGATCGCGGTTATGCTGATCGAGCATGACATGAAACTGGTCATGGGCATCTGCGAAGGCATTGCCGTGCTTAATTACGGCCGCATCATCGCCAAGGGAACGCCGGAACAGATCAAGTCCAATCCGGAAGTCATTGAAGCCTACTTGGGAAAGAACAGGGAGGGATAGAAGATGTCAATGCTGGAAGTAAAGGATATCAACGTATACTACGGCTCCATTCATGCCATCAAGGGCATCAGCTTTTCCGTCAATGAAGGCGAGATCATCTCCCTTATCGGCGCTAACGGCGCCGGCAAGACGACGGTTCTGCACACCATCTCCGGTCTGCTGACTTCCACGACCGGCCAGATAACCTTCATGGATCACAACCTCATGAAGATCCCGGCTCACAAGATGGTCACCCTGGGCCTGGCTCACGTCCCCGAAGGACGTCATGTCTTTACCCGGATGACGGTCAAAGAGAACCTGGAAATGGGCGGCTATACCCTGCCCAAGGAAGAAATAGAGCCTCTGATGGAGGAAGTCTACAGCCATTTTCCCCGGCTTAAGGAAAGGGAAAGCCAGATTGCCGGAACGCTCTCCGGCGGTGAGCAGCAGATGCTGGCGATGGGCCGGGCTCTGATGAGCAAGCCCAGACTGCTGATGCTGGATGAACCGTCCATGGGTCTTTCCCCGATCCTGGTCGATGAGATCTTCTCCATCATTCATTCTCTCAACGAAGCCGGAACGACCATCCTGCTGGTTGAGCAGAATGCCCAGATGGCTTTGTCGATTGCCGACCGCGGCTATGTTCTGGAGACCGGCAAGATCGTCCTGAGCGCTGACGCCGACGAGCTGCTGCACAACGACATGGTCCGCAAGGCCTACCTGGGAGGCTGAACCCGGGTTCTGATCATAAGCAGAAAAATGATTAAAATGCGGTTTCCGCCGGAAGGCGGAAACTGTTTTTTAACGGATGACAGTGTTATAATTAATTCATAAATCGAAAATACAATGGAGGTATTTATAATGGTTGATTATACAGAGGGATCCAATAAGGAATACCATATTGGCGTAGGCAAGGGCGACGTCGGCGAATACGTCATCATGCCCGGCGATCCCAAGAGATGCGCCAAGATCGCTGCTTACTTTGACGATGCCAAACTGGTCGGCGACAGCCGCGAGTTTGTCACCTACACCGGATATCTCAACGGCAAAAAGGTTTCCGTTACTTCCACCGGCATCGGCGGTCCGAGCGCTTCCATCGCCATGGAAGAACTGGTCAAGTGCGGAGCCCATACCTTCGTCAGGATCGGCACCTGCGGCGGCATGCAGCTGGATGTCAGAGGCGGCGATGTCGTCGTCGCAACCGGCGCCATCCGCGCTGAAGGCACCACCAAGGAATACGCCCCGATCGAATTCCCGGCCGTTCCGACTCTGGAAGTCGTCAACGCTCTGGTTCAGGCCTGTGAGAATCTGGGCGTTACCCACCACGAAGGCGTTGTTCAGTGCAAGGATGCCTTCTATGGTCAGCATCGTCCCGAGACTCTGCCCAATGGTCAGGAACTGTTAAGAAAATGGGACGCCTGGCTGCAGCTGGGAACCGTGGCCAGTGAAATGGAATCCGCCGCTCTGTTCATCGTAGCCGCCTATAACCGCGTCAGAGTGGGAAGCTGCTTCCTGGTTGTCGCCAATCAGGAAAGAGCCAAGGCCGGCATGGAGAACACTCAGGTCCATGATACCGACCGGGCCATCCGCGTAGCCGTTGAGGCTATCAAGATCCTGATGGCCAAAGACGAGAAGAAATAAATGGCCGAACTGGAAAACATCCGGTTATCGGATGACAGAAAACAGGTCATAATCATTGACCAGACTCAGCTGCCCAACCGGCTTGAGTATCTTTACCTTGACCGGCTGGAAGACTGTTATCAGGCAATAAAGAAACTGCAGATCAGAGGCGCGCCGGCCATCGGCATCTTTGCCGGCTACAGCATGTACGTCCTCTCTCAGCAATACGCCGGTCTGCCCTATGAGCAGTTTCTGGCCCGGTTCAGAGAGCAGAAGGAATATCTCAATTCCTCCCGCCCGACGGCTGTAAACCTCAACTGGGCGCTGGAAAGAGTGCTGAAGGTCGTTGAAGACAACAAGGGCCTGCCCAACGAAAAGATCGTCGAACTGGTCGGCGCGGAAGCTCATAAGATCCATGAAGAAGACAAGGAAATGTGTCTGAAGATCTGCGAATACGGTCTTACCCTTCTGCATGATGGTGACGGCGTTCTCACCCACTGCAACACCGGTCCTCTGGCAACCAGCCGGGGAACGGCCATCGGTCCGCTCTTACTTGGAGCCAAACAGGGAATGAACTTCCACGTCTATGCCGATGAGACCAGACCGCTGCTTCAGGGCGCCAGACTAACGACCTTTGAACTGATGAACGGAGGCGTCGATGTTACCCTGATCTGCGACAACATGGCTTCCCTGGTCATGAAGAACGGCTGGGTGGACATCTGTCTGGTCGGCTGCGACCGCATCGCAGCCAACGGTGACTTTGCCAACAAAATCGGAACCAGCGGCGTGGCCATTCTGGCCAAGCACTACGGCATACCGGTCTACTCATTGGGCCCCAGCAGTACCATTGACCTGAACTGTCCGGATGGCGATCACATTAAGATCGAAATGAGAGAACCTTCCGAAGTAGCGGAGATGTGGTATAAGGAAAGAATGGCGCCGAAGGACTGCAAGTGCTACAACCCGTCATTCGACGTTACCGATCACACACTGGTCAGCGGCTTCGTGACCGAGAAGGGCATCGTCTATCCGCCCTTTGAGGAAAACTTCCGTAAGCTGTTTGGCTGAGTCATATAAGTAGAGAAATTAAACAAAGAATACTGGGATCAGTATTCTTTTAATATTGACAGAGAAACAAGGGCCAGAAAAATGTATATATTAATTGAAAATACACCAAGAAAAATGTAAGATAATAATGTAAACTGGCCCAGAAAAATGTAAAAGGAAAGAGAACGGATATGAAGCGAGTTTTATATGATTCTTTATTGAAATGGAAAGAAAAAGAAAATAGAAAGCCTCTGATTCTCCTCGGAGCAAGGCAAACAGGGAAAACCTGGATACTTAAGGAGTTTGGAAAAAATGAATATTCGAATGTGGTTTATTTAAACTGCGATAACAATCCAGTACTTTCAAGCAGTTTTTTTGATTTTGATATACATCGACTCCTTCGTGTTTTTTCTGCTTTAACGGGTGAAACAATTGAAGAGGGAAGAACGCTGATAATTCTTGATGAGATTCAGGAAATTCCTTTGGCGTTGACTTCTCTTAAATACTTTCAGGAGGAAGCTCCAGGATATCACGTGGCAGTAGCAGGAAGTCTGCTGGGAATAAGTGTTCATAACGGTACAGGTTTTCCGGTGGGAAAAGTCGATCAGTTAACATTATATCCCATGACATTCAAGGAATTCTTGATGGCTAATGACAAGAACAGCCTTGTTAAACTAATGGAAAATCATGATTGGGAGAAAAACGCAGGGTTTAATCCGGTATTTCAGGATCAGTTGCGGCAATACTACTACACGGGAGGGATGCCGGAAGTTGTTGATTATTATATTAGGACACAGAATCTACATGAAACAAGAGAACTGCAAAAAAGGATACTTGCTGACTATGAGAGGGATTTTTCAAAACATATCCCTTCAAACTTACTGGCAAAGGTTAAACTGGTATACGGATCTATTCCAGCTCAGTTAGCAAAAGAGAACAAAAAATTCCTTTATGGAGCCATAAAAAAAGGTGGAAGAGCAAAGGAATTTGAAGATGCAATTCAATGGCTTGTGGATGCTGGTCTGGTGTATAAGATAAATCGACTCAGTAAAATACAGGCGCCTCTTAAACACTATGAGATACTGAGCGACTTTAAACTGTTTGTCAGTGATTTAGGATTATTAGGGGCAATGAATGATACTACGGCAAGCCAGGTTCTGGTTGGAGATACAATTTTTGAAGAATACAAAGGGGCATTTACCGAACAGTATGTATGCCAGGAAATCATGGCATTACCGATGAAACCATATTATTATTCAAACAATAACTCGACCATGGAAATAGATTTTGTTATACAGAAAGAAAAAGTATACCCCTTAGAAGTAAAGGCTGAAGAAAACCTGCGGTCAAAGAGTCTTCGTACAGTTGTGAAAACCAATGATGCTTTAACTGGTATCAGGTTTTCAATGTCGGGATATCGTGATCAGGGATGGATGATAAATGTTCCATTATACTTTGCTCAACAATGGATTAATGACTGTCTGTAATTAATGGGTTAATAAAGAAAACCAAAAGAAGAATGACCTGATTTCAGGTCATCTTTAAAAGTGGCTCGATAATTGGCAATTACTCTTTCTCCTCAAACCAGTGACATTTCCCGTCAAGACACAGTTTTTCGCGAGTGTCTTCATCAACTAGACATGATCAATGAATTCTTCGAGGGTATTAATGCCTTCAGGAAAAAGATAATGCTCATAGTCGATGTAAAGGACTCTCATGTTTTCCTCCTATTTATTCAGCGGCGCGTAGCCGGTCTTTTCAATGATGTACTGACCATCTTCGCTTAACAGGAAGTCCAGTACTTTCTGAACGTTTTCGTTGTTCTCGTTGGCTCTGGTGACACAGTACAGCGTGGTGATCAGCGGGTAGGCGCCGGTCTTGATGTTTTCTACTGTTGGGGCTACTCCGTCAATGGAAAGGATCTTGACGTGCTTTTCCTGATTCAGTCCTTCCAGGAAGTAGCGGAAGGTATAGCCCATGGCGCCGGCTTCGTTGTTGTATTGGGCAACGTGCTCAATGACGCCGCTCATGGCATCGAAGGTTTCGTAGGTCTTCGGTTCCTTCAGGCTGACATCGCCCATGAAGTAGAGCATCATGGTCTGGCTGCCCGAGCCTTCCGGTCTCTGGAAGGCGACGATTTCCTGGTTCTTTCCGCCAACCTGGCTCCAGTTGGTAATGTCGCCGTGATAGATGGCCCGTACCTGTTCACTGGTCAGATTGTCAACTGGGTTGTCTTCCTCAACGAAGAAGATGAAGCCTTCCCGGCCGATGGCGGTCAGTTGATATTCCACACCGACACTCTTGGCGTATTCAGTCTGGGACTGGGAAGGACGGGCTCCAAACAGCATGTCACATTCCCTGTCCGCCAGCCGCCAGTAACCGTAGACGGTGTTGGTGAAGGTGACGATCTTACCGTTCTGGTAGGCTTTCTTATCGCCGCTGTTATCGTTGATGAAGTCCTTTTCAATTCTATCGATGTCCTTGTAGATGGCCTTGGCCACCGCGCAGTAAAGCGGATAACAGGCTTCGGCGCCATCGAGAACGGGCATGTCCTTTTCATCTTCGATCAGCAGGGATGCCGGATGGTCGAGAGTGACCAGCTTGCTGGGTTCGCTGTAGACGTAGTAACCTTCAAAGTCGGTGCTGGAAAAGCCGTGCATGTAGTCAAAGCCGTGACCCTGGTATTTCTTTTCATCGTTATGCTGATAGCGGTAAACGCTGGCTGTGGTCATCAGACCGATGCAGAGCAGGGCGATCAGCGCCTTGCAAACGTTCGGCCTGATTTTCAGGATCAGTATCAGAAAGACGATGGCCAGAAAATGGATGGCGAAGATGGCAATGCGCATAGCGTCCAGACCCAGAAAGGAAATGAAGCTCAGGGGAAGAAACGGCAAAGAAATGACATACCAGGGGATGAAGAATCCCGACTGCATGAACCCGCCAGCCAGGAAAACGGCAGCGGTATGCAGAGCCAGAGAAATCAGAAAGATCCCCAGGTTTAGTTCATATGAACACTCATTCATGAACCCGAAGCGGTTGATGAAAAAGTAGTACAGGAAAGTGAATCCCGCAGCCGCTCCGACGACCAGATAAATGGCCAGTCTGTCATTGGGGGAATTGGCGTAAGCCAGAAAGCCCAATATTGATGCCAGCAGCATCGCCAGCAGATAATCCCGGAAAAAGGCAACGGTGTATTTCTTCATGCAGAAACATCTCCTTTTCTCTATAACCCATACTAGCACAACATCCGGATTAGTCAAAATCGCCGCCGGCTGATGAAAAAGCCCGGCGGTTCTGCCGGGCTTATGTTCATAATTCCTCAATGACCTGTAAGAGGTCATCCACGTTCTGCCGGGTGGTCGCCCAGCTGGTGGCCAGCCGGATGACGGTATGGCTGTCATCGGTTTTCTCCCAGAAACTGTAGCTGACCTTCTTACCGAATTTCTCCAGCTTTTCGTCGTCCATGATGACGAAGATCTGATTGGTCGGGCAGTCAAACAGCAGCTGCCAGCCGTTGGTCTTCAGAAACAGCCTGATCTCATCGGCGTAGCTGACGGCTTCCTTTCCGACTTTCAGATAGAGATCATCTTCAAACAGCGTGGCAAATTGAATGCCCAGCAGCTTTCCCTTGGCCATAATGCCGCCCATCTGCTTACAGGTGGTGAAGAAATGGGGAAGCAGGTTCTTACGGCTGAACACCACCGCTTCGCCCAGCAGGGCTCCGCACTTGGTGCCGCCGATGTAGAAGATGTCGCAGTACTTGGCCAGAATTGGCAGGGTGGCGTCATTTTCAGCAGCGGCCAGGCTATAGGCCAGACGGGCGCCGTCAGCGTATAACAACAGACCGTACTGTTGACAGACTTCATGAAGCTGCCTTAATTCCTCAGCGGAATACAGGGTGCCGTATTCGGTGGGCTGGGAAATGTAGACCAGAGCCGGCTGAGCCATGTGCTCGTTATTGGCGTCGGCGGTGAAGACCTTCATGTAGTCGCCGACCTGCTGAGCCGTGATCTTGCCGTAGCGGTGAGGCAGGGCGAGGATCTTGTGGCCGGAGCCTTCTACGGAACCGGCTTCGTGGTAGTTGATGTGACCGGTGTCGGCAGAGATGACGGCCTGATATCTCTGCAGAGCGGCGGCGATGACGATCAGGTTGGCCTGGGTGCCGCCGGAAAGCAGCTGGACTTCGCCGTCCGGCAGCTCACAGGCTTTAAGTATTAATTCCTTAGCCTTTTGCGTATAGCTGTCGCTGCCGTAGCCGTCGCAGGCTTCCAGGTTGGTTTCCTGAAGCCTGTTCAGAATGGCCGGATGGCAGCCCTGCAGGTAATCACAGGAAAAGGGTAACCGTTCACTCATGGCTGATATCTCCTTAGGGCAGATCAGATCTGCGGGTTGGTCAGGTTGTACTTGCTGGTGTAGTACTTGTACAGAGTGGTGAATTCCTCGGAATCGCGCTTGTAGTCATGCAGGTACTGGTGGGTATAGAACTCGTCGTTGGACAGTTCGATCATGCAGACGGCGATGTTGGAACAGTGGTCGGAGACACGCTCGCAGTTGTTCAGCAGTTCGCTGAGCTCCAGACCCAGCTCGATGGTGCATTCGCCGGTAGTGAGGCGGTCGACGTGGTTGTCGGTGATGGCGTCGATCAGCTTGTCGATGCTTTCCTCCAGCGGTTCAACCTGGGCGGCGGCCGCCATGTCGTCATTGATGAAGCCGGTAATGGCGTTATCGAGGATCTCCTTGATGGCAACGGTCAGGATCTCAAGTTCTCTCATGGCCGTATCGGAGAAACGCTCCTTGCGCTCATTGATGTTCTGGGCGATCTTGGCAACATTGACGGCGTGGTCGCCGATGCGCTCGAAGTCGGTAATCAGGTGCAGCATCTTGTTGATGTCCTCACTGGACTGCCTGGAAAGGGAGACGCGGGATAACTTGACCAGGTAGCTGTCGAGCTGATCCTGATACCAGTCCACGGTCTTTTCCAGTTCGTTGATCTTCTCGTATTCCTCGTCGGTGTACTGCTTGAACAGATGCAGGGCTCTCTCCATTTCCTCCTTGGCCATCATGGCCATGACCATGGTATTGCCCAGACACTCGTTGACGGCGATGGAAGGCTGGTTGATAAGTCTTTCGTCGATGAGGATGGTCGGCAGATCGCTGGGATCGTCCCTGACGATCTTCTTGACCAGCCGGATGATCAGCGGTTCAAGGGCAAAGGCGACGATGGTCACCAGAATGTTGAACAGGGTATGGACCAGAGCGACGTGCACATGGGTAGCCGGGCCCTGGAGAATGTCGATCTTGCCTACGATCAGTAAGACGGCCAGAACGGCCAGAGCGCCGGTAGTGTTGACGACGACCTGAAGGACGCTGACGCGCTTGGCGTTCTTGGCTACGCCGATGGCGCTGATCAGACCGGTGACGCAGGTGCCGATGTTGGCGCCCAGGATCAGCGGAATGGCCATGCCCAGGGTGATCTGACCGGAGAGGGCGAAGGCCTCAATGATACCGATGGCAGCGGCTGAGGACTGAATTACGGCAGTGAACAGCGTGGCAACCAGGACGGCCAGGATCGGGTTGGTGAACATGACCAGGATGTTGGCGAACCAGGGTTCGTTGGCCATCAGCTTCATGGCGTCGGACATGAAGGTCATGCCGTACATCAGCACGGCGAAACCGACGAAGATGGTTCCAAGGTCCTTCTGCTTTTCCTTCTTGGCGGCCATTCGCATGACCACGCCCACCAGGGCCAGGATCGGCGTGAAGAACTTAGGGTTGAGCATCGACATGATCGAGAAGCCGCTGCTTTCAATGCCGGTCAGCGTCAGGATCCAGCCGGTGATGGTGGTCCCGACGTTGGAACCCAGGATGATGGCCAGGGTGTCTTTGAAGTCGATGATGTTGGAGTTGACCAGACCGACCAGCATGACCATGACGCCGGAAGAGGACTGGATGGCGACCGTGATGACGGCGCCTAAAAGGAAACTGAGCAGCTTGTTGCTGGTGACTTTCTTAAGGGTAAGTTCAAGCGAACCGCCGGCCATCTTCTCCAGAGAAGATGACATGACATTCATGCCATACAGGAAGAATGCCAGGCCGGCCATGATCTGAAGTGCCGAATATATATCCATGTTTTTCTCCTTTTATGCTTTATTTAATTATTTATTGATCTGCCTCCTCCTTAAGGCGGCAGTTATTTTTCCAACGGTTGCTAAATGAATTATACCATAACCGCGGACGGCTCGACGTCAAAGTGTAAGGCAAATGTGCTAATATATTTATGGTGATAACACATGAAAGTTAACATAATCGGCCTGCCTGAGGGAAACATCGTCAGGGAATACCCCGAGAAACTGAAAGCCGAACTCATCCTGAAGGAGGTCGAACACCTGCTTCCCTACCCGGCTTATGGCTGCCGGATCGATAACGCCTACCGTGGACTGCTCCACGTCGTTTATCATGACTGCACTCTGGAGTTTCTGGACATCCGTTCCCAGGCCATGTGGCTGGTTTACCAGAGCTCGCTGGTGATGCTGTACATCAAGGCCGTTCATGACGTGCTGGGCAAGGACGTGCAGGTCACGGTCAACAACTCCCTGTCCAAGGGCCTTTTCACCGTCATCCGCAACCGCAAGCCGGATGAGGAGATGATTGAAAAGATCGAGAAGCAGATGCGCAAGCTGATCAAGAAGGACCTGCCGATCATCAAGCGCCACCTCAACCGTCAGGAGATCACAACTCTGACCGAAGAACTGAAACAGAAGGAGACCGGCAACCTGATCGCCTCCATTCCTTCTCTGAACCATGTGGAAATCTATTCGCTGGAAGATGAGACCCAGATCTTCTACAACTTTCTGGTCCCCTCGACCGGCTATCTGAAGTACTTCGAGCTGCGGCCTTACCGTAACGGCATCCTTCTGCGCTACCCCCATCAGTCCGATCCGCTGAAGATTCCGGAATACGAGGATCAGAAGATGCTGTACGACGCCTTCAGCGAAGCCACCAAATGGGGCAAGCTGATGGGCATCAAGTACGTCGATGACCTCAACAACCGCATCCTGAATAAGCAGACCGGGGACATGTACCTGATGCAGGAAGCCCTGCATGAAAAGAAGATCTCCGACATCGCTGACGAGATCGCCAAGAGCAGACGGCGCATCGTGCTGATCTGCGGGCCCTCCAGTTCCGGAAAGACCACCTTTGCCAAGCGGCTGTGCATTCAGTTGAACGTCTTAGGCATCAAGACCCTGTACATGGGGACTGACGACTACTTCGTCGAGCGCGACGAATCGCCGATCGGTCCGGACGGCGAGAAGGACTTTGAAAGCATCAAGGCCGTTGACACCAAGCTGTTCGTCAGACAGATGAAGGAACTGCTGGAAGGAAAGAGCGTTGACCTGCCGGTGTTTGACTTCGTCAGCGGCACCAAGGTATACGGCCAGCGCATTACCTCCATCGACAGGGATCAGGTCATCGTCATCGAAGGCATCCACGCCCTCAACCGCACTTTGACTGAAGGTATTGATGAAAAGGAGAAGTTCAAGATCTACATTTCTCCCTTCACCCCCATCAGCATCGACCGGCATAACCGCATTCCGACTACCGACTGCCGGCTGTTAAGAAGACTGGTAAGAGACTACCAGTTCCGCGGCTGGCCGGTCACCACGACCCTGGCCAGCTGGCCGAAGGTCAGAAGCGGCGAAGACCAGAACATCTTCCCCTACCACGGGGAAGCCAGGGTCTTCTTCAACTCCAACTGCATCTACGAGCTGGCCGTACTGAAGAAGTACGCTGAACCGCTGCTGAAGGAAGTGCCGCGAAGCGAACCGGAATATGCGGAAGCTCAGAGACTACTGGAGTTCCTGCGTTACATCGAGCCGGTGGAAGACGACGAGATCATCGCCAATAACTCCATCATCCGCGAGTTCATCGGCGGCTCGGTAATCGTTCATTAATGCAGAAAAAAAGTTCATGACCGTAAGGCCATGAACTTTTCCTTTACTTGTCTGAATGCAGGTTGTCGATGGTGACGGTCGGGAACGGGAATCTGATTCCCTCCTTATCGAAGCGCTTCTTGATCTGGTAGCGGATGTCGCAGCAGGTCTGGTAGCTTTCCCCGACGCTGGCGGTGACCACCGGTATGCGCAGGTCGACGGAACTGTCGCCGAAATTATACAGGACGGCAGCGGCTTTCTTGACGCCCTGCTTTTTCTGTTCCTCGGTGCGCTTGTCAACGGTGTTGGGGTGAGCGGCGACAATCTCTTCCAGGATCTTCATCGCCTTGTCGATGTCGCTTCCATAGGTGATGGAGACGACGATGGGGCTGGTGAAGGAATCGTTGTCGGAAGAGTTCTCGATGATGGTATTGCTCAGGGAACTGTTGGAGATGATGTAGCGGGTGTTGTTGAAGGTGGTGATGATGGTATGGCGCAGATTCATCTCCGAGACGATGCCGGTCAGCCCGTTTTTCTCAGGAAGAGTAATGCGGTCGCCGATGTCAAAGGGCTTGTATGAGGAAATGAAGATGCCGTCGATCAGGTTGCTCAGCGATTCCTGAGCAGCCATCGAAACGCCCAGGGCCAGGATGCCGCTGGAGGTAATGATGGTGTTCAGGGTGCTGGAGAAGTTGGAAAACTGCGAGCCGATGAGCAGCACGGCCAGAATCCAGATCAGGACCCGGATGATATTGCTGATGAACTTGATGTGCAGGGTCGCTCCCTTGCGCTTTTCAAACTTCGCAGCGCTTCTTCTGACCAGCCGGGTCAGAATGACGGCGGCGATGATGACGGCCAATGAGAAGACGATCCTTAATCCATAGTTTTTAACGAATTCATTCCAGTCCATTTCCTACTCCTTTATCTCAATGCGGCCTTCGACCCTGGAGTCGATGTGCTGACGGGAGGAGAGAAGCTCCTCAAAGATGGCAAACTGCGAGGTGATGACCTTGCGCGGCTTGGCGTTGGCCCAGACTTCCTCGATCGGTACGTCGAAGAACTCGCTGAAGCTGTTGTAGTGGAAGCCGTCCTGAACGGCGATGCGGATCAGCCTCTCATCGGTGATGTCCTCACCGTTGAGCTTGAATTCCTCAATCTGCCTGGTCGTCTTGTTGTAGAGGATGCGCATGCCCTTGGAGAGCTGGTAGAACTCGGTGTGAGCCTCCGGCTCCAGGGCTTCATCCCTTAACATGAACTGCATCATGTGGCGGAACTGCTTTCCCGTCACCTGCAGCATGATGACGGCTTCATCGTAGGGTACCACTTCCTTGAGATCCTGCAGGGTCAGGATCGGGCCCAGGACATCCTTGCGGATGGAACCCGATGCCATCAGCATGACCTCATAGGAGGAATCTTCCTGAAGCAGGTCGGCGAACAGGTTGCCCAGCTCAGTCTCCTGATAGCGGCTGGGGTGGGTCAGCGGGCGCTTGAAGGTGGTGATGATGCGGGAGTATTTCTCGTCGGTACGGTGCTTGTAGGAGTTCAGCAGTTCTTCCATGATCGGATCAGGCTGGCAGGTCTCCGAAGTGATCGGACACAGGGTCCAGGACAGTTCGGCGATTTTCGACTGGGCAGTGTCGATCTCGATGTCGAAGCGGCCCATGTAGCTGGAACCCTTGCCGACCTGGACGATCGGGATGCCGTTGACGAAGGTCGGTTCTTCCAATAAGGTGTGGGAATGAGCGCCGATAATGATGTCCACGCCCCATTCCGGGTTGAGCATTTCGGCCAGTTTGACGTCATTCTCGTAGCCGATGTGGGTTAGCAGAACGGTCAGGTCGACCCTGGTGGTCTTGTAGTTGTCGATGATGACGCCGACTTCTTCCACGGCCTCCCAGAGGTCGATGAAGGAGCCGATGATCTCTTCGTTCTTGGTGGTAGAGAGCACTTCCTCGGTGATGACGCCGATGAACATGATGTTCAGTCCGCCGACATTGACGATCTCATAGGGCTTGAACAGACGGGAGTGATTGCTCTTGATGTAGAGGTTGGCATTGACAATCGGGAAACGGGCGCACTTTTCCAGAAACAGCAGGTGGGCAACGCCGTAGTCGACCTCGTGGTTGCCGACGGAAAAGACGTCGGGAGACAGATAGTTCATCAGCTCAATGGTAGAGATGCCCCGGAATTCCGAGTCGATGATCGAGCCTCTGAACATGTCGCCGGCATTGACGTACAGCACGTTTTCCTCGGCATGACGGACCCGCTGGATGTAGTTGGCCAGATAGGTAATGCCGCCTTCCAGATGGCCGTCAACTTCCGTAGGCAGAAAGTCGCCGTGCATGTCGTTGTTGTGCAGGATGGTCAGTTTCTTAATGGTCATAAAGCCACCTCCGATGGATAAGATGATTATAACAGATTATGCCTGCTGCTTCACCCTTGAGACGGTCAGTCAGGTTGATAATGACCGCCGGTTTCACTATAATTTTCTATGTATCCGGTTAAGACCGGAAAGGAAACAGACGGAGCTGAGCTGATTGATTGAATTAAGAAACGTAAGGAAAGACTATGTCATGGAATCCAGTACCGTGCACGCCCTCAAGGGCGTCAGTATTGCCTTCCGGCAGAATGAATTCGTCGCCGTTCTGGGTCCTTCCGGAGGCGGCAAGACGACGCTGCTGAACATCATCGGCGGACTGGACAGATATACCGAAGGTGACCTGCTAATCAACGGCAAGACCACCTCAGATTACAGCGACAGACAGTGGGACAACTACCGGAATCATTCGGTAGGTTTTGTCTTCCAGTCATATAACCTCATTCCTCACCAGGACGTGCTTTCCAACGTCGAACTGGCGCTGACCATCTCCGGCATCTCCGCCGCGGAAAGAAAGAGAAGAGCGATCGAAGCGCTTAGGAGCGTCGGTCTGGAAGATCAGATCGGCAAGCGGCCCAACCAGCTTTCCGGCGGTCAGATGCAGAGAGTGGCGATTGCCCGCGCCGTGGTCAATGACCCCGACATTCTGCTGGCTGATGAGCCCACCGGTGCTTTGGATACCCAGAGCTCCCTGCAGGTCATGGAGATCCTCAGAAAGGTGGCTCAGGACCGCCTGGTGGTCATGGTTACCCATAACCCTGAGCTGGCGGAAGAGTATGCCACCCGAATCATCCGTATCCGCGACGGCGAGATCACTTCCGATTCCAATCCCTACCGCAATTCCTCGGAAGAAGAAAACTTTACCATCGGCAAGGCCCGCATGGGCCTGCTGACGGCCTTCAAGCTTTCGCTGAACAACCTCTTAAGCAAGAAGGGCCGGACCATCCTGACCGCTTTCGCCGGCAGCATCGGCATCATCGGCATCGCCCTGATCCTTTCGCTGTCCACCGGCGTCAACAACTACATCGACGAGGTACAGACCAACTCGCTGTCCTCCTACCCGCTTTCCATTGAGAGAAATACCGCTGACTACTCCTCGCTCATCGACTCGATGATGGGCACGGTGACTTCCACCGAAAAGCAGGAGGGCCAGATCAGCGAGATGCCGCTGGTGAACCAGCTGTTCACCCAGATGGGCACCAATAACCTGAGCGCCTTCCACCGGTATCTGATTGATAATAAGGAAACCATTGAGCCGCTGCTGACAGCGCTGCAGTACGACTACGGCATCACTCCGCAGATCTACAGCGACAGAGCTGACAAGGCCGTACGTCTGAATCCCAGCACGTTCAGTCAGGGCTCCTATTCCTCTTCCTATGGCTTCGGCATGCAGACCTTCCAGCGGATGATCAATAATCAGGAATTATTGGAAAGCCAGTATGACGTGCTGGCCGGCCGCTGGCCGCAGAAATACGATGAGTGCCTTTTGGTACTCAATGACCGCTATACGATTACCGACTATCAGCTCTACGCTCTGGGCATCAGGGATCCGGAAGAACTTTCCAAGCTCGCCCGGGAAGCCTTCAACGGCCAGCAGGTATCCATTGACAACGAGAGCATGATCTTCAACTACGACTACTTCCTGAACCTCAGTTTCCGGGTGGTCGTTTCGGCGGACTACTACCGCTACAATAAGGAATACGATGTCTGGGAAGACATGCGGGATGACGAGAGCTATCTGAAGCAGCAGATCTCTGACGGACTGCAGCTGAAGGTCGTGGGCATCATTACCGAAAAGGACGGCGTCAGCGCCTCGTCGCTGACTCCGGGCATCGCCTACCGGGAAGAACTGATTGACTATCTGATCGATCAGTCAGCCGGCCGTCAGATCGTCAGCGAACAGCTGACGGACGACCAGCGGGATGTCTTTACCAGACTGAGCTTTGAAGAAGCCAACGAGAAGGGGCGGAAGTCCAATCTTAATTTCTCCGACATGATCAGCGTTGACCAGAATGCTATCAGGGAGGCCTTCGGCACTACCATTGATGAGAACAGGATAAGACAGACGATTTCCGGATCGATCAACGAAGCGCTCGACGCCCTTTCCACCGATACGGCTGAGACCAGTCAGCAAGTCACGGCCGTCTTCAGCGTGATATTGGACCGCACGCTGCGGATCTACATTGAAGAACACGGCATTGAAGGGACCGCAAGCTATGGCCAGGATGACATCCAGGCCATGATCGACGCCGGCTTCGCTGACCCGGAGAGTCAGCGGGTTTTAGGCGAACTGGCCGATGAGTACGGCATGAGCACGGAAATGCTGGAAATGATGTTCAGGCCATTACTGGAAAGGATGCTGCAGGGATACCTGGACATCAGCGTCAACGCCGGCATCCAGCAGGCTTACCTGACCGAGGAGAATCTTGACGAGATTCTCAACCTTCTGATGAACAACTTCATCATGGAATCCCTCATCAGCCAGTACAGCCGGGCTCTGATCGAAACAAGAATGCGGATAACCATCAGCCAGTGCATGATCAGAATGTCCACCGAACTGATCGCTGAGATTGCCGGAGGCATCAGCGTGGATGCCGACAAGCTGGCCGGAGCATTCAAATTTGACATGGACGAAGATGAACTGAGCCGGCTGTTAAGCACCTACATGACTGACGACTCCTCAGAAGTCAGCTACAGCCGCAACCTGAGGCTCTTGGGTTACCGCAGCGCTGACGATCCCGAAGCCATCAGCTTCTACTTCCGCGACTTCGCTTCCAAGGATGCCTTCAAGCAGATGATCTCCGACTATAATGAGGACATGAAGGCTTCCGGCGCTGAGGAAAAGGTCATCATCTATACCGACATCACCGGCATTCTGATGAAGTCCATAACCACCATCATCAACGCGATCAGCTACGTTCTGATTGCCTTTGTCTCGATATCATTAGTCGTCTCCTCGATCATGATCGGCATCATCACCTACATCTCCGTTCTGGAGAGGACCAAGGAGATCGGCATCCTGCGTTCTCTGGGAGCTTCCAAGGGCGATGTCCGCCACGTCTTCTCGGCTGAGACTTTCATCATCGGCCTGATCTCCGGTCTGCTGGGTGTGGGCGTTACCGTGCTGTTATGCATTCCCATCAGCCTGATCGTCCGAAAGCTCACCGGCATTTCCACCATCACCGCCAGCCTGCCCTACAAGGGAGCGATCATCCTGACCGTGATATCGGTCGTTCTGACCTTGATTGCCGGTCTGATCCCCTCACGGATGGCCAGCAAGTGCGACCCGGTGGTTGCCCTGCGGAGCGAATAGGCAACTTTATATTTGAGTGCCAATGTGATACTATTTTATTGTTATGAAGAAGAACGTTGATGCAAAGCCCAAGAAGGACTTTCTGTTAATCGCCATACTTACGCTTCTGGTCATCGCCTTCTACGCAGCGGGGATGCTTTTTTCCCGTGGCGTAAAGGACAACAGCTCCGCTGAATTCCCCGACAGTTATGAGAATCTGATCAACAAGCTGGTGATCAGCGAAATAATGACCAATAACGACGGCAGCTACGCCAATGAAAACGGCGCTGCCTGCGATTTCCTGGAGATCTATAACGGCTCATCCAAGCCGGTCAATCTGGACGGCTATGGCCTCTCCGACAAGAAGGACCGCATCAAGTGGGCCTTTTCCAATACCGTTCTGCAGCCCGGACAGTACATCGTCGTCGCCCTGACCGGCAAACTGGAAGACGGCTACAACGCTGCCTTCAAGCTGTCCTCCAAGGGCGGGGAAAACGTCATTCTGACCAATGCCAGAGGCAAGGTGATCGACGCCGTCGATACTCTCGCCCTGAGCAAGGGCCAGGTCATGGCCCGTGACGGTAACGGCCAGTGGGTCGTCTATGACTACGCTACCCCCGGTTATCCCAACAGCCGGGAGGGACTGCAGCAGTACGTTGCCTCACTGCAGTCTCAGGAAGATTCCGAGATCCTGATCAATGAGGTCCTGCCCCGCAACAACGGCAACTTCGTCAACGAAGACGGCCGCCGGGAGGGGTTCATTGAACTGATCAACGTTTCCAGAAAGACCGTGGATCTTTCCCAGTACAACCTCTCCAACAACTCGTCCGCTCCGTTCAAGAAGCAGCTTGACAAGGTTTCGCTGGCACCCGGCGAAGTATATCTGATCTACTGCGGTAACCGCAGCGCCGAAAGCTGCTGCGATTATGCCGGCTTCTCCCTCAACGGTAAAAACGGTGAAGTCGTGCTTTCCCGGGGCGGAAAGATCGTTCAGACGCTGACCTACAGTCAGCTGGATAACGGCAAGGCCTACGTCCGTCAGGATAACGGCAGCTACGCCGCCCTGTCCACGGTTTCCCCGGGATACGCCAACAGCCCCAAGGGCGTTGAGCAGTTCCAGAGCCGCTATCTGGCCAACCCCAAGGGTCTGATCATCAATGAGCTGATGACCAGAAACTACACCCAGCTGCCCCAGAACGGCGATAAGTACTACGACTGGATCGAATTGTACAATAACGGCAGCGAAACCGTTAACCTTTCCGATTATACCCTCAGCAATGACGCTGATTACCTGCAGCTCTGCCAGCTTCCCGATAAGCAGCTGGCGCCGGGAGAATATTACGTCATCATGTGTTCCGGTGACGTCAATCTTTCCAATCAGAGCTATGTCCATGCCGGCTTCAAGCTTTCCGACAATGAGTCAGTTTTCCTGAGCCGCAAGGGCCAGATCGCTGACAGCGTCTACGCCGCTGACGTGCCGCTGAACTACAGCTACGGCCGGGGCAGTGAGGACGGTTTCTACTACCTGTCCAAGCCTACGCCGGGAAAGGCTAATGAAGTGGGCAGCCGGACCATCACGGTACAGCCGGTGATCAACACGCTAGCCGGCGTTTATCAGGGCGTTGAGCAGGTGCTGGTAAGCATCGAGGGTGAAGGAACGATCTACTACACGACCGACGGTTCCCGGCCGACGACCTCTTCGAAGGTCTACAGCGAACCCCTCGTTCTCACCTCATCGACCGTAATCAAAGCGGCTGGTAAGCAGGAGGATGCTCTGATGAGCAGCGCCGCCACTTCCAGCTTTATTATTAATGAAAACAATCAGCTGCCGGTGGTCTCCATTTCCCTTGACCCGGCAAGTCTGAAGAATCTGCATACCTATACCTATGCCACCACGGAGTATCAGTGCAACGTCGAGTTCTATGAGGAAGACGGCAGCTTCAATTCACCGTGTTCCATTTCCCTGTTCGGCGGCAACACCCGCCAGCACGATAAGAAGAGCTTCGCCCTGCGCTTTGACGGCGACTGGGGCGCCGGCGATCTGGTCTATCCGGTCTTTGACAACCGCGACAACGCCGACTATGACGCTCTGGTCTTAAGGACCGGGTCCAACGACTGGGAGAAGGGCATCATCAGAGACGAGCTGTGCACCTCGCTGGTTGACGATTACACTGACCTGACCGTTCTGAGCTACAAGCTCTGCGTTCTCTACATCAACGGCCGCTACTGGGGCATCTACAGCATCCGCGAGAAGTGCAACGCCAGCTTCATTTCCGACATGTACAACGTTCCCAAGGATCAGTCCAACATCGTCAGGATCGACGGCGAGATCAAAAGCGGTTCCAAGGAAGGCTGGCAGCAGCTGGTCTCCTTTGCCAAGAGCCATGACCTGTCGGTCAAGGAGAATTACGACTATCTCTGTCAGCGCATCGACATGCAGGATCTGGCCGATTACTGGATCTGCGAGATGATCGTCGCCAATCCCGATGTCTTCAACGTCCGCTTCTTTAACAACAGCCAGCTGGACGGCGGCAAGTGGAAGTACATCTACTACGACCTGGACTGCGGCTTCCGCAATTACGATACCAACTACTACACCAAATATCTGGCCAACCCCAACGGGATGACCGGCTTCATCAACAACACCTATGACAACACCATTCCCCGCAAGCTGTTTGCCAATGAGGAGTTCAAACAGCTGTGGCTGAGCAGGCTGAATTACCATCTGCACAACACCTTCTCCAAGACCAACATGCAGAGCCGGTTTGACCTGCTGACGGGGATGATCGAAAGCGAAGTCGAGCGGGACCGCAACCGCTGGTCGGCCGCTACCATGAAGAATTACCGCGCTCATCTGGATAAGATCCAGAAATTCATCAACAACCGTCAGGATTATGTGCTGAAGCAGACCAAGGACTTCTTCAAGTTGACCGACGCACAGATGAAGGAGATGTTCACGGACTTATGGTAGAATATCGTTATGAACTGAAATTCCTGATCGATAAGCTGACAGCCGAGACTCTGAAGAAACAGCTCAGCCAGGTCATGAGTCTGGACAGTCATTCGGTTTCCAGCGAGTACTCCTACGATATCCGTTCGCTATACTTTGACGACCCCTATTGCAGCGCGCTGGATGAGAAGCGGGACGGCAACGAATACCGCAGCAAGTACCGCATGCGCATCTACAATTACTCTGATGCGGTCATCAAGATGGAATGCAAGCACAAGGACGGCAACATGACCTACAAGGAAGACTGCTCGATCAACCGGCAGATCGCCGAGGCCATCATGGCCAAGCGCTATATGGCCATCCGCAGCAGGCGCGAGTTCCTCAACCGCTTTCTGGTCAACGCCAACATAAAGCGTCTGGCCCCTTCGGTAGTCGTCGACTACCGGCGCACCGCCTTCACCTATCCGGTCAGCAGTACCCGGATCACCTTCGATGAGAACATCCGTTCGGGAAGGTATGACCTCAACATCTTCGACCCGGACATCAACACCCTGCCGGTGTGCGATGAGGTGGTCATGGAAGTCAAATGCGACGAATTCATTCCTGCTCACATTCTGGCAATTCTGAGCAGTTATCCCAAGCTGAGACTGGCAATCTCCAAGTTTGCCGTCTGCAGCAGTGTAAAGTAAGAGAGGTATATTCATATGACTGATATTATTGGAACAATCTGGAACGAAATCGTAGGACAGTTTACCGGTCCGGTCAGCGTGGAAATGATCGTCATTTCCCTGCTGGTAGCCTTCCTGTGCTCCCTGTTTGTGGTCTTCATCTACAAGAAGACCTTTACGGGCATCGTCTATAACCGCACCACGGCGCTGACTCTGGTCTTACTGGCGATGGTTACCGCCATGATCATCAGGACGATCAACTCCAACCTCTCCCTTTCTCTGGGTATGGTTGGCGCTCTGTCCATCGTGCGATTCCGCACGGCCATCAAGGAACCGGTTGACACGGCCTTCATGTTCTGGGCCATCACCGCCGGCATCATGTCCGGCGCCGGGCTGTACTTCATCGCCATCATCGGCTGCATTTTGCTGGGTCTGTTCTACTACCTGACCTACCTGTCCGCTTCCAAGGCAGCCGCCAAATACCTGATGGTCGTCATCTACAGTCAGGCCGCTGAAGAAAGCGTTAAGGCAGAACTGGAGAAGATCAGGAAGAAGAAACTCAAGAGCAAATCCACCAACTCCAACAACACAGCCGAGCTGACCTATGAAGTCGTCTATGACAAGACTCTGGAGAGCCTGATGAACGAGATTCAGAATGTCAGCGGAGTTGTCAGCGTTAATCTGGTGACTTATACTAACGAATTCGGTCTTTAAACCCGATCGATGATCCTTATGAAGAGAAGGCTTCCGGAAACGGAAGCCTTTCTGATGGAGACAGCAGAGCAGTGGCCTTGGAGGTTGCTGCGATGATATAATTAACTCAAAAGAGGAAATACGACATGAGGAGATTTGAAGGATTTCAGCACGGCATCAACCTGGGAGGCTGGCTGTCGCAGTGCGATTACAGCGAAGACAGATATAACAATTTCATCAGGGAAGAAGACGTCAGAAGAATCAGCGAATGGGGCCTGGACCACATCCGCATTCCCATTGACTACAACCTGGTTGAAGACGAACAGGGCAATTACCTGGAATCCGGCTTCGCCCACCTGCAAGACGGAGTTGACTGGGCCATGAAGTACGGCCTGAACGTCATCATCGACCTGCACAAGACTTACGGCTACAGTTTTGACCGCAAGGAAGGTGAAGAGGGATTCTTTGAAAAGGAAGAGTATCAGGAAAGATTCTACCGGCTGTGGGAAGAGATTGCCCGGCGCTTCGGCTCTCTGGGTGACAGAGTAGCCTTTGAACTTCTCAATGAAGTAACGGACAAGGCCGTTTGTGAGATCTGGAACGCGATTGCCGATAAGTGTGTAGAGCGGATCAGAAGGATCTGCCCTGAAACGAAGATCCTGATCGGCGGCTACTATAACAACAGCGTGGAAGCCGTCAAGGACCTGTGGGAGCCTCATGACGAAAACATCGTCTACAACTTCCACTGTTACAACCCGCTGGTCTTCACCCACCAGGGCGCTTACTGGATCCCCCAGATGCCCCATGATTACCGCATCTCCATTGATGAAGACATGGCTTTGATGCGGCTGGAAAGCCCGGAAGTCACCGGAAGGCCGCTGGCGGGATATGATGAAAACGAAGAAAAACTCAGCGCCGGTTACTTCCGCCGTCTTTTTGCGGAAGCGGTAGCTGTCGCCCGAGAGAGAGACGTACCGCTGTACTGCGGTGAATACGGCGTCATCAACCTCGCTGATGCCCAACAGACTGTAAAATGGTATCAGATGATTCATGAAGTATTTGAGGAATATGGCATCGGCCGGGCAGCCTGGAGTTATAAGGAAATGGACTTCGGGTTTGTTGATGATCATATGAAAGATGTTTTAGGTGATATAGTGGGATTGCTGTAAATAGTGATTCTGATTCTTGTCTGTGAATTTTAAATGTCGTTAAACAAAAAAAGGAAAACAGCCGTGCGGCTGTTTTCTTTAGAGAGTTATTCTTATCTCGTGGGCTTTATGATCATGAGGCAGCGGGAAAGAGGAGGAGATCAGGCTGCCGTCAAAACAGAGTCGGGAATTGCGATTCATCCGGAAAGCGGCAGTTCCGTCGATTTCCACATTCAGCCGTGTACCGTTGATGTTCAACTGATAAGCGAAATGCGGACGGTTGATGACGGGACTGAAGGTGATGGTATCGCCGTCAATGTCAATGCCGCAGACTTCATAGAGAGCCAGGGTGAGCCAGGAAGCCGTACCGGAAAGGATCGGTCCGATGTTCTCACCGGTCTGTGAGTTGTTGTACTGCGTGCAGAAACGCGGATTGCCCTTCAGGACGAAGGGGTCTTCCAGCGTTTTATAAGGTAATGTCTTGCTGATCATGAAGAAGGCCAGATCTCTTAAACGTTTGGCTAAGGCGGGATCGCTGATGCTCTTGGCTTTTTTCAGCGATGCTACGGTAGCCATCATGGCCGCGTGCTTGAAGACGCCGCCGTTTTCCCGGTCTCCCGGGAAGTAGAAGGACGTGCCGGTAATGACATCCAGAAGATCATAGTTGACCGACGTACACAGCTTCAGGCCGGCATCGGTCTTCAGATAATGGTCAATGACATCCAGCATGGATTCGATCTGCTTCTCATCAGCCACATCAGCCAGCAGAGCCCAGCTAAAACTGTTGAGATAATAGGAACCGTCGATGTTTTCATCCAGCGACAGCTTGTCGCCGCGGCTGCCCAGATAGCGGTAAGGCCGCTCATCGTTGATCAGGCAGCGGGCGAAGAAGTCGCCTTTCCAACAGTTATTACGGATGCTTTCTGCGGTATCCTTTTTTATTTCTTCGGCTAATTTTCTGATTTCTTTTTCATCGATCAGATCAGCCAGATAAGCGGTGTTGTTCGCTGCAATTACCAGCAGGAAGGCGTTCATGACGCTTTCCGACTGGCTGTTTTCCAGCGGTGAGCCGAACGGCCGGCCGCTTTCCTCAAGCTGGCGGTAATACAGTTCTTCCTTATCCGGTCCGTCCAGGACACCCTTATCCAATCTCAGAGTGTCGTTCCAGTCGGCCTTGTCCAGTAAGGGCAGTCCGTGCCTGCCGACGGAGATCCTGCCGGAATAGATCAAAATGGCCTTTAGGGTATCGATAAGCCGGCGGGTCTTGTCAGAGCCGGCCATCGGGAATTCCTTCTTCAGGAATTCACTGTCGCCGCTCAGACGAACGTAGCGGTAGATGGCCTGAACCAGCCAGAGCTGGTCATCAGAGCACATGCCCGGCTCCTTGCCTCTGGTAGTGAAGTTATGGTAGGCGTAGCCCAGTTCAAAGACATTTACGATCCAGGAGGAAAGCAGTTCTCTGACCAGTTCGTCCTTGCCTTCAGCATGCAGGTAGTACATTGAGGCAAAGAGGTCCTGAATCTCCCGGAAGCCGGTCTCGCGGTAGGATTTCTGCGTCCAGGCGAAGGAGCGGGAGATGTAGGTCTGATACAGCACCTGGAAGGGCAGGTTATTGGAGAGATAGGCATTGAGGTCCTGATCATCGGTATTGACGGACAGATAACGGCGGTAGTCGGCTGCGCTGTCGATTACCTTCTGCAGGGTAATGTCCAACTGTTCCGGATCGCGGTAACGCGCGTACAGGCAGGCCAGCTGCTTTTTGAAGTCTTCGCGGACATCCTCAGGATCTTCACACATGCCGACCAGTTCATCAATGAAAACGGTCTGACCGGGGTTGACGGTAAAGCTCTTGGCCATGGCGTAGAAGCTGGCAGCTCTGCGGCTGTGACTGTTGGAAAGCCGGAAGAGGCCTTCCGGACGGTCGTAGCTTCCGGAGCCCAGGAACCCGTTGACGTCGCTGGTGTATTCGTCCATGCCTTCCCCGTTCTTCAACAGCATCGCGAAGCGCTTTTCGCCGTTGCACTGCTTAGGCTGATGATGAGCGCTCACCGCGACGGGCTTGCCGTCGATCGAGCAGACTTCGCTTTCCACGACGACGTTGGCGTAGATGATGTCGCTGGTCAGGGTGCCGGGGTCGGTAATGCCGAACATGCCGGTGACCACGATTCGAAGATCACGCCGGTGTTCTCCGTTGTTGGTAATGGCGATGCGCTGAGCCTCAACGGCTGAGGGCATGCCGTCCTGCTGCGGGAGAATGAAGATGGTGCGCTTGATTTCCAGATTGCCGTTAGTCTTATAGGTAATTTCCGAATAGTTGTTGTGGTGGACGCAATAGGCTTCCCTGACATTATGCTGAGCGTCCAGGGAATAGAAGATCTGCCGGCCGTCTTCAGTCAGATAGAACTGGCGGTTGGCGGTCTCGCCGTTGATGTCGGGATTAAGCTCATAACGGGTGGCCAGCACCTGCTTTTCCTGGGATGAGCGGAAGGAACCGCGTCCGAAGTGGTCAAGAACGCTCTTGGGGGTAGTCTGCAGGGGGTCGGGGTAGTTCTCCCGGTCGCCCAGCAACAGGTTGACGGCGTAGTGAGTGCCAATCAGCGGCGACTTGAGGTCAAGGCGCAGGCTGCCGTTTTCGTCCAGCTTTCCCGGGGCGTTCAGCACGCTCTGCAGCAGCTCGCTGATCATTTCCTTTTCTGACACTTTCAGTTCAACGGTTTCTCCGTCTTTCAGAAGCTGAATGTCCTGACTGAGGGAAAGAAGAATTTCATTGCCTTCTTCAAACAGGTGCTGCAGCTGAGGGTCGTTAAGCAGCTTTCCGGCTACCGGCGCCCAAAAGGGCAGCCCGGTCACCGCAAAGATCCTATCTTTGGTGGCGGAAAGCCAGAGGGCATCGGTAAAAGAGCACAGCCTTCCGGCAAAAACCTCTGAAGCGTGTTCAGAGGCTTGATTGGTTTCCGTTCTGGCAGTCTGCGAGGTATAGATCATATACTTCTCCTTCCGGGCTGAAGGATCAGCCCATGATGATTTCGACATTTACTTCCCTGTCGTCAGTCAGCGGCAGCGTTCCGACAGGCACGCTTTGACCATTGATCTTAATGGCCTTAACACCCTTTTCCACGCCGTCGGGATTGGCGACGGTGATGTGGTACATGGTACCGCGGAACAGTCGGTTGACGGTGAACCTCTTAACACCGTGGGGGATGCAGGGGTCAACCTTCAGACCGTCATAATCCGGCTGAATGCCGAGGATGCCTTCGGTCAGAACCGTGAAGGTCCAGGCGGCCGTGCCGGTCAGCCAGGAGTTCTTGCCTTCGCCATGGGTCGGGGCATCCTTGCCGGCGACCATCTGACAGTAGACATAGGGTTCGGTGCGGTGGATCTCGGAGATCTCTTCCAGGAAGGCCGGGCAGGTCTTCTTGTAGAGTTCAAAGGCGCGGTCGCCATGACCCATGATGGTCTCCGCGAAGATGACCCAGGGGTTGTTATGGCAGAAGATACCGGCGTTTTCCTTGTATCCGGGAGGATAGGAGGAAATTTCACCGAGATTGAGTCTGTATGTCGTATAGGCGGGATTGTTCAGGACGATGCCGAAGCGGGTGTCCAGTCTTTCCCTGACGGAATCAAGGGCTTTCTGAGCCTCGCCGGTTTCCACGCCGACGCCGGCCATGATGCACATGCCCTGGGGTTCAATGAAGATCTGGCCTTCGTCACATTCGTGAGATCCGACCTTTTCACCGAAGGCGTCATAGGCGCGTAAGAACCACTGTCCGTCCCAACCGCTTTCCAGAATGGTGCGGCTCATTTCCTCAACGGCGCCGTAGGCTTTTTCAGCTTCTTCGCTGATGCCCAGGTGGCTGAGAATGTTGGCGTACTCACGTCCGTACTTGACGAACATGCCGGCGATGAAGACGGATTCGGCTACCGGTCCTTCGGACGGTCCGGTAATCTGGAAGGATTCGCCCGGATGCTCAGAGAAGCAGTTCAGATTCAGACAGTCATTCCAGTCAGCCCGGCCAATCAGCGGAAGCTTATGGGGGCCGAGGTTGTTAAGAGTATAGTTGAAACTGCGGCGCAGATGCTCCAGCAGGGTATCGGCCAGTTCCGGCTTGTTGTCGAAGTCGACCTTTTCCTTCAGGATGTCCCAGTCGCCGGTTTCCCTGATGTAGGCGTCGGTGCAGGCGATCAGCCACAGCGGATCATCGTTGAAGCCGCCGCCGATGTCGGAGTTACCCTTCTTGGTCAGAGGCTGGTACTGGTGGTAGGCGCCGCCGTCCGCCTTCTGTGTAGCGGCGATGTCCAGGATCCTCTCGCGGGCTCTTTCCGGGATCATGTGGACAAAGCCCAGCAGGTCCTGGCAGGAATCGCGGAAGCCCATGCCCCGGCCGATGCCGGACTCAAAGTAGGAAGCGGAACGGGACATGTTGAAGGTGACCATGCACTGATAGGCGTTCCAGATGTTGACCATGCGGTTGACGATCTCGTTGTCAGTTCTGACTTCAAAGCCGGCCAGCAGGCTGTCCCAGAAGTTCTTCAGGTCAGCCAGACCGCAGTCAAACTGCTCGTCAGTCATGTACTTATTCATTAATGCTTCGGCATTCTTCTTGTTGATGACGCCTAAGGTGATGAACTTTTCCTCTACCGGCACTTCCACATAGCCGAGTCCCAGGATCACGGAGAAGGATTCTCCGGCCTTCAGACTGAGGTGGAAATGGTGAGCACCGACGGGCTGCCAGCCGTGGGCGATGGAGTTGCTGCAGCGGCCTGCCATGACGGCCTGAGGAGCGCGCGGGGAACCGTAGACGCCCATGAAGCTGTCGCGGGAAGTATCAAATGAATCGACCGGCTTATTGGCATAGAAGACGGCGTAGTGATTTCTTCTTTCCCGGTATTCGGTCTTGTGGTAGATGGCGCTGCCTTCGACTTCAACTTCGCCGGTGGAATAGTTTCTCTGGAAGTTGGTCGTGTCGTCGGTGGCGTCCCACAGGCAGAATTCGATGAAGGAGAACAGATCGATTTCCCTGAGACTTTCAGATTCGTTCTTAACGGTCACTCTCTGCAGAAGGATGTTGTCATACTTCGGGACGTAGAGTTCCTGAGAAGCGCTGATGCCGTTCTTCTTTCCGGTGATGACGCTGTAGCCCAAGCCGTGGCGGCACTGGTAGCTGTCCAGCTCGCACTGGACCGGCTGCCAGCCGGGATTCCAGACGGTCTGTCCGTCCCTTATATAAATATGGAAACCGTCCTGGTCCAGCGGCAGGTTGTTATATCTGTATCTGGTGATTCTTCTCAGCTTGGCGTCCTTGTAGAAACTGTAGCCGCCGGCCGTATTGGACAGCAGGGTAAAGAAACTGTCAGATCCCAGATAGTTGATCCAGGGCAGCGGTGTTGCGTATTTTTCTATTACATACTCTTTATTAGTGTCATCAAAATGCCCGAATTTCATGCTAAACTCCTCTTTTCGCGCTTTTCCGTAACCGATTAAGTTAGTTTTACGCTCTTTCGACTTAATAATAATGCCATTTTCAGCCAAAAACAACCAAAAATTAAAAAATTGTATGCGTTTTCAAAAAAAGTATTTACAAACTCCGAAAATGTGCTATGCTGAAACTGTGAAAACGATTAAGTGAACGGGGGTTAGGGCAGCAAAATGGTCTCAATGAAGGAAATAGCCAAAAACTGTAATGTCTCGGTTGCGACCGTTTCCAAAGCCCTGGCTGATAAGAAGGACATCTCCGAAGCCACCCGTGAGAAGATCAGGAAAGCCGCTGAAGACATGGGTTACATGCTCAACGCTTCCGCCCGGGCCCTGAAGACCAACCGGACCAACAACATCGGCGTCCTGTTCGTCGACAGCATGTCCGCCGGTCTGGCTCACGAGTACTTCTCCGAGATCCTGGAAAGCTTCCGCTGGGCTGCCGAAGAATACGGTTATGACATTACCTTTATTAATAACCGCTTCGCCGGCATGACCTCCACCTATCTGAACCACTGCAAGTACCGCAACTTCGATGGTGTCGTCATCATCGTCGCCGACTTCAGCAGTCCTCAGATCCTGGAACTGGTCGACTCCGACATCCCGGCCGTCTCGATCGACTTCAACTATGACCACTGTTCATCCGTCGTCTCCGACAACACCAAGGGCTTAAGACAGCTGGTAAAGTATGCCGCTGAAAAGGGCCACCGGAAAATCGCCTTCATCCATGGTGAACCGACCGATGTCACCAAGAAGAGACTTGACGGTTTCTACAACACCTGTCGCGAGCTGAACATCAGTGTCAACGAGGATTACGTCATCGAGGGACGCTACCACGACATCGATGAGAGTTACCGCCTGGCCAAGCAGCTGCTGAGCCTTAGGGAAAAGCCGACCTGCATCATCTTCCCCGATGACTACTCGCTGATCGGCACGATCTCCCGCTTCCGGGAAGACGGCGATGATTCGCTGGACAGGATCTCCGTCATCGGCTACGACGGCATCAAGATGGCCCGCTTCATGGGCATCACCACCTACCGTCAGGACGCCCAGGCCTTGGGCCAGCTGGCCTGCAAGAGACTGGTCGATGCCATCGAGAATCCCGAGGGCCTCTGCGAACACTCCGTAGTTGCCGGTGAGCTGATCGAAGGACGGACCGTTCACGAAGTTAAATAGTTATTGACTGCCAAGGCAGTGAATATAAAAAAGATGTTATGAACTTAATTAACGAAGGAGGAAAACATGAAAAAGTTATTAAGTGCAATCCTTGCTGTACTGATGATCGTTTCATTAGCCGGCTGCACCAAGCCCGTTGAACCGACTCAGGAAGAAGGAAAGGTTCTGAATCTGTGGACCTGGAACGAAGAATTCTGGGGCTTCCTGGTAAAGTACTATGCCGATGAAAAGATCGACGAATACACCGTCAAGAAGGGCGACGTTACCATCAAGCGTACCACTTACGTTTCCGACAACATGGCTTACCAGAATGCTCTGGATGCTGCCTTATTAGCTCAGGAAACTGCTGCTGCTGATGAAAAGGTTGACATGTTCCTTGCTGAAGCCGACTACATCATCAAGTACACCAACTCCGATGTAACCATGGATGTTTCCAAGATCGGCGTTACCGATTTCTCCAACACCTACAAGTACACTGTTGAAGCTGCTTCTGACGCCAACGGCGTTGTCAAGGGCGTTTCCTTCCAGTGCTGCCCGTCAGCTCTGATTTACAGACGCTCCATCGCCAAGGATGTCTTAGGCACTGATGATCCGGCTGAAGTTCAGGCTAAACTGAATTCCTGGGAAATGTTCGATGCCGTAGCTGCCGAAGCCAAGGCTAAGGGCTACTACATGGTACCGACTCCGCTGGAAACCTACCGTACTTTCTCAAACAACACCACTTCCGCCTGGGTTGTTGATGGCAAACTGAATTTCGACAGCGCTATCCTCAACTGGATGGATCAGGCTGAAAAGTACATGGCTGAAGGCTATGCTCCTGGTGCATATGGCATCTGGGACGGCGAAAAGAACGATCAGATGTTCGCTTCAGGCAAGACCATGTGCTTCTTCGGACCCGCCTGGTACTTCAACTTCTGCATGGGCAACGCTCAGGATCCCGATAAGGGATGCAAGGGCGACTGGGCTATCTGCCAGGGCCCGCAGGCTCACTTCTGGGGCGGCACCTGGATGCTCGCTGCTACCGGCACTGACAACCCGAAGACTGTTGCCGACATCATGAACACCTTCATCAACAACGAAGAAGTCGTTGAGAAGCTGGTCAGAAACGAAGCTCAGTTCTCCAACAACCAGGTCGTCAACAACAAGCTGGCTGCTGACGCTTCCTATGGCAGTGAATTCTTAGGCGGTCAGAACGATGTCGCAGTCTTCGCTGAACTGGCCAAGAACATCAAGTTCCAGAACATCACTCCGTATGACCAGGGCTGCAACGAAGGCATTCAGACTTACGTTCGTGAATGGCTGAACGGTCAGGTTACCAAGGATCAGGCTATTGCCAACTTCAAGGATTACCTGAAGAACGTCTATCCTGGCATCACTGTAGAGTAATAGTCAGTAATTAGAAAAACGATTCTGTGGCAGGCTGACGCCTGCCACAGTTTCTTAGATAAACAACGGCAGGGTTGCTTATCTGAGAAATATGAAAGAGGTTAATGAAATGGATAAATCAAGAAAAAAGGAAAAGAAGAAATCCATATCCTATGCCAAGTGGGGCTACTACTTCATCATCCCCTTCTTCATAGTCTATGCGATTTTCACTCTGTATCCGCAGATACTGACCATCTACAACAGCTTCTTTGAGTACTACCGTGACGGTCTGAACATCATCGGGCCGAGATTCGTGGGACTCGGTAACTACGCAAAGCTGTTTGAGACCAATACGGCAGGCTATGTTCCCATCGTCCGCTATACGATGAATACGGCGATCCTGTGGGTCATCGGTGCCGTTCCGCAGTTTCTGGTAGCCATGCTGCTGGCACTGTTCTTCACCAGCACCAGACTGAACATCAGAGGCCAGCAGTTCTTCAAGACGGTCATCTACATGCCCAACCTGATCATGGCGTCAGCCTTCTCAATGCTGTTCTTCACCATGTTCTCCCAGGTCGGACCGATCAACCAGCTGCTGATCAGCTGGGGAGTGGTCGACAAGGCCATCAACTTCCTGGCCATCAAGATCTCGGTCAGAAGCCTGATCGCCCTGATGAACTTCTTAATGTGGTTCGGCAATACGACCATTCTGTTAATGGCCGGCATTCAGGGCATTGATGAAGCGCTCTTCGAGTCAGCCAGGCTGGACGGATCCTCATCGACCCAGGTGTTCTTCCACATCACCATGCCGTTACTGATGCCGATCTTCATCTACGTGTTCATCACTTCCATGATCGGCGGCATCCAGATGTTCGACGTTCCGCAGGTCTTGACCAACGGCAAAGGCACTCCGGACAATACTTCAACGACGCTGATCATGTATCTGAACAACTTCCTTGGTCTTTCCAAGAACTACGGCATGGCCGGCGCATTGTCGGTGCTGCTGTTCATCATGACGGCCATCCTGTCATCCTTCGTCTTTAAGACGATCAGAAAGAAGTAGGGAGGAAAAGTGAAAATGAAAAAGAATGCCAATGCGATAGCTAAGTTAAAACTCCTGATCTCCAGGATTGTGGTTTACGGAATTCTGATCTTCCTGACCTTCCTGTGTCTGTTCTTCTTCTATCTGATGTTCATCAACTCTTCGCGTTCCAACGCTCAGCTGCAGGCTGGTTTTACAATGATTCCAGGCGGCAATGCCATGAAGAACTTCCTGAATGCCTGGAATGACGGTTCCATCAACATTCCGACCGGCATGAAGAACAGCTTCATCGTCGCCATCTGCTCAGCGCTGCTGACATCATACTTCTCAGCTCTGACGGCGTATGGCACCTATGTCTACAACTTCCGTTTCAAGAATGCCGTTCACCTGTTCATCCTGGCCATCATGATGATCCCCTCGCAGGTTTCCACTGTCGGTTTCATCCAGCTGGCCTATAAGTACCATCTGACCAATAAACTGTGGCTGCTGATCATCCCCAGCATCGCCGCTCCGGCCGTCTACTTCTACATGAGGCAGTATCTGGAAGCGACGCTGCCGCTGGAAATGGTCGAGGCAGCCCGCATTGACGGCTCCAACGAATTCAAGATCTTCAATCAGATCGTTCTGCCGATCATGAAGCCGGCCGTGGCCGTACAGATGATCTTCTCATTTGTCGGTTCCTGGAACAACTACTTCATGCCGGCACTGCTGCTCAACGATGCCCAGAAGAAGACCGTTCCGGTCATGATAGCCACGCTGCGAAGCGCCGACTATTCCAAGTTCGACATGGGCAAGGTCTACATGCTCATGGTCATGGCCATCCTGCCGGTCATGGTCATCTATACCATCCTTTCCAAATCAATCATTAAGGGTGTTACCTCAGGCAGCGTTAAGGGTTAAAGGAGAATTACAATGGCTGAAGTTTTATTAAAGAACATCAAGAAAATCTATACCAATACCGAAAGCAAGGCCAAGAAGAGAGGCCTGTTCAGAAAAAACGAAGATCAGCAGGAAGAGAAGAAGATCAACCTGCAGATCACTGATGAAGGCGTCGTTGCCGTTCAGGAATTCACTCTGGACATCAAGGACAACGAGTTCATCGTTCTGGTCGGACCTTCCGGCTGCGGCAAGTCCACCACTCTGAGAATGGTTGCCGGTCTGGAAGAAATCACCAGCGGCGAGCTGTACATCGACGGTCAGCTGGTCAACGACGTTGAGCCGAAGGACCGCGACATTGCCATGGTCTTCCAGTCATATGCCCTTTACCCGCACATGACCGTTTACGACAACATGGCCTACTCCCTGAAGATCAAGAAGGTTCCCAAGGACGAGATCGACCGCAAGGTCAGAGAAGCAGCCGAGATCCTGGACATCACCCAGTATCTGGACCGCAAGCCCAAGGCGCTCTCCGGCGGTCAGAGACCGCGTGTCGCCAGCGGCCGGGCCATCGTCAGAAACCCGAAGGTCCTGTTAATGGACGAACCGCTTTCCAACCTGGACGCCAAGCTGCGTAACCAGATGCGTTCCGAGATCATTAAGCTCAGACAGCGCATCAACACCACCTTCATCTACGTTACTCACGACCAGATCGAAGCCATGACGCTGGGCGACCGGATCGTCGTCATGAAGGACGGTTACATCCAGCAGATCGGCACTCCGCAGGAAGTCTTCGATCATCCGGCCAATCTGTTCGTTTCCGGCTTCATCGGCACTCCGCAGATGAACTACTTCGACGCCAGACTGGTGAAGAAGGACGGCAGATACTTCGTTGAGACCGACGGCATCAGCGTTGAGCTCGCCGAAGAAAAGCAGGCCAGACTGAAGGCCAACAAGGTTGAGGAACAGGATGTCGTCCTTGGCGTCAGACCGGAACACCTGAGCATTGCCGACAAGGGCATTGAGGGCAAGGTCGACGTATCCGAGCTGATGGGCTCTTCCTGCCACCTGCACATGACCGTCATGGGCAAGGATGTCATCATCATCGTTCCGACGGAAGGCAAGACGACCAACTATGCCGGCAAGGATCTCCACCTGAGTTTTGACGGCAACGTTGCCCACGTCTTCTCCAAGGAGACTGAGAAGAACCTGGAATACTAAAAAAAATGCCCTTCGGGGCATTTTAAGGAGACAGCATGAAAAAACTACTGACAATACTGTTATGCCTGCTGGTGCTGATCGGCTGCAGTTCTCAGCCGAAGCAGTCCTTCGACGGCAAGGACCGTCCGTCCGTCTGTGGAAGGCTGCAGGTCATCGACGGCCGGCTGTGCGACAAAAACGGCAATCCGGTAATGCTGAGAGGAGTGTCAAACAACGGCGTATCCGTTTCCCGTTCCTTCAGCAACGAGGACAGCTATAAGGACATCTCCCATTTCCTGGGCGCCAACATCTACCGTCTGGCTCTGTACACCTACGGCGTCGGCTCGGTGGGCTACTGCACCGGCGGCGACAAAAACCTGCTGATGCAGGACATCATCGACGGTGTGGAGTGGGGACGAAGGCAGGACATGTACATCCTGATCGACTGGCACATCCTCTCCGACGGCAATCCCAACAAGTACATCGATGAAGCCAAGATCTTCTTTGATGAAGTATCGAAGAAATGCGCCAAGGCGGAAAACGTCATCTATGAGATCTGCAACGAACCAAACAAGTGCAGCTGGGACGACATCAAGGCCTATGCCGAGGTGATCATCCCGATCATCCGGGCCAATGACCCGGAGTCCCTGATCATCGTGGGAACGCCCAACTGGTCGCAGGACGTCGACGTGGCAGCTCAGGATCCGCTGAACTACGACAACATCATGTACACCCTGCACTTCTATTCGGCTACCCATAAACAGGAACTGCGTGACAAGGCCAAGTCAGCCATGAGCAGGGGACTGCCGCTGTTTGTGACCGAATTCGGCATCACGGCATCTTCCGGAGGTTACCCGGTTGATGAAGATGAGGCCAACGTCTGGATCGACTTCCTGGAAGAGAGCGGCATCAGCTACGTGATGTGGAACTTTGCCAGGACGGGTGAGCCGTGCGCTGCGCTGAACTTCGCTTCCCTGAAGACAAAGGATCTGACAGAGGAAGACCTCACACGCGCCGGCAAGTGGCTGCTTGATACCATTGCCAGCCGCTCCCGGAAATGATTAACAGCCTGCCTTGCGGCAGGCTTTTTATGATAAAATTAACTCATCTGAAAGTAAAGGGCAATGAAGAAAAAACTCACCAGGTTTCCCAGTGAACTGATCGACACGGCTGAAAGCAAGTATATGCAGGCCGCCATTGAAGAAGCCTATAAGGGAATAACCGCCGGGGACGGCGGACCTTTCGGCGCGATCGTCGTCAGAAACGGCGAGATCATCGGCCGCGGTCACAATCGCGTTGTCGGAAACAATGACCCGACCTGTCATGGGGAAGTGGATGCCATCCGCAACGCCTGCGCCAACCTGGGAACCTTTGATCTTACTGGCTGTCAGATGTATACCACCGGAGAGCCCTGTCCGATGTGCCTGTTTGCCTGCAAGTGGGCAAAAATTGAAGTGATCTACTACGGCGCCACCATTCAGGACAACGCCGGCATCGGCTTCCGTGACGAGGTGCTCGACAGGATGTCCGGAGGAAGAGACGGGTTTGAAGGTTATCTGATTCCCCTGGACCGGGAAGGCTGCCTGAAACTGTTTGACATCTACATGCAGATGGAACACGAAGACTACTGACAACAGAACAGTACAGAAAAGATGATGAAGCGGTGACTGATGAACCGCTTTTTCTTATCCTGTAAGAATGCCGTTTGTAGCGCTTGACACCATATATGGTGTCATCCTACAATTAATCAGGTGAAGAAAAAATGTCAAAATGGGAAAAACTGCTCAGCAGGATATTAAGCCTTTCGAACGACCTTCGTTTTGATGAACTGCGAAAGGTGCTGGAATCCTACGGATATGAAATGTTATCGCCAAGAAGCGGAAGCAGTCATTACACCTTCAGAAAGCAGGGAAAGAATCCCGTTACAATTCCAAAACATCAACCCATCAAGAAAGCATATGTTGAAATGGTCAGAAAAGTCATAGAGGAGGCGGAAGAAAATGAAAACAGTTGAACAGTACATGGAAATGCCGTACAGAATGGAAATAATTCCGGACAGAGATGAGGGAGGATATGTCGTGTCCTATCCGGATCTGCCCGGATGTCTGTCAACCGGCGAAACCATCGAGGAAGCGATCAGAAACGGGGAGGATGCCAAACTGGCCTGGCTCAGCGCTGCAGTTGAGCAGGGGCTTCCGATTAATGAGCCTCAGCAGCTGCAGTCATATTCAGGTCAGTTCAAACTGAGAATACCGAAAAGTCTCCACAGACAGCTTGCCGAGCAGGCCAGCAGGGAAGGCATCAGCATGAATCAGTACTGCGTTTACCTGCTGTCAAGAAACGCAGGCATCTGAGTCCGTTATTATAGATTTCCAAGCATAATCATATAAATAAACAGCATATAACAGTTGACAACAGTTATATGCTGTTATATACTGTTTGCGAGGTTGGTAAATATGCGCATTATTATAAACAACAGCTCAATGGTACCCATCTATGAACAGGTGGTATCACAGATCAAGAACGCCATCATCACCGGACAGCTTCAGGACGCTGAAGCGCTGCCTTCGGTCAGAGCGCTGGCGGCCGATCTGAAGATCAGTTCCCTGACGGTCAAGAAAGCCTATGACTTCCTGGAAGAGGAAGGCTTCATCACCACTGTCCACGGCAAGGGCAGTTATGTCAACGCTGCCGACCGGCAGCTGGCCATGGAGGCCAGAAGAAAGAGTCTGGAAGAAGAACTCACCCTGGTCATCGACAAGGCTCTGGCCGGGGGACTGACAAAAGAAGAAATCAGAGAAATGACAGAAATCATTCTGGAGGACTGACTATGGTAAGAATCGAAAACCTCGTAAAGAACTACAAGGACTTCAATCTGAATATCTCCCTGAACCTTCCCGAAGGAAGGGTCAGCGGACTGGTGGGAAGAAACGGAGCCGGCAAGACCACGACTATCAAGGCCATTCTGGGCCTGATAAGCATTGATGGCGGAACAGCCGAAGTCTTCGGCAAGGATTCCCGGCATTTGACCGGTAAGGATAAGGAAAACATCGGCGTCGCCCTTTCCGATTCTGCCTTCTCCAACTACCTCACCGTGGAAAACGTCATCAGCATTCTCAAAAACATGTATTCCAACTTTGAGGAAGACCGCTTCAGAAAGCTGTGCACCACTCTGGCGCTGCCGCTCAATAAGCCAATCAAGGAATTTTCCACCGGCATGAAGGCCAAGCTGAGAGTCATCGTGGCCATTACCCACAAGGCCAGGCTGCTCATCATGGATGAGCCGACTTCCGGACTGGACGTGGAAGCCAGAAACGAAGTGCTAGACGTATTGAGAAACTATCTGGCGGAAAATGAAGACTGTTCGATCATCATTTCCTCGCACATCTCCAGTGACCTGGAAAGCATGTGCGACGACATTTACCTGATCAACGACGGCAAGATCATTCTGCACGAAGACACCGACAAGCTGCTGGACAAATACGGCGTGCTCAAGGTCGATGAGGAAACCTACAGGTCCATCGACCGCAGCCACCTCATCGCCAGCCGTAAGGAAAGATTCGGCTACAGCCTGTTTACCGACGAGAAGCAGTACTACGCGGAAAACTATCCGGCGCTGGTCGTTGAAAACGGCAGCATCGATGATCTCATTCTGATCATGGCAGGAGGTGAAATACTGTGAAAGGCTTAATCGTAAAGGACCTGCATCTCAACTTCCGCAACAGCAGGACCATTCTGATGTATCTGATCATCTGTGTCATCATGGGCTTCTCCATGGACGGCTCCTTCATCATCGGCTATGCCGCGATGCTGTTCGGAATCATGGCGGTGGGAACCATCAGCTATGACGAACTGGATAACGGTTTACCGTTTCTGATGTCCCTGCCGGTCGACCGCAAGAGCTATGTCAGGGAAAAGTTCATCTACAGCCTGATCATGGAAGGCGGCGGCGCGCTGTTTGGCCTGCTGGTCTGCGGTGTCTGCTCCCTGGCCAAGGGCCAGAGTTTCGATCTGATCGAATCGCTGCCCTACGTGCTGGCTATCATCGCGGTAATGACCCTGCTGGTTTCCGGCATGATCGTCATCGAACTGAAGTTCGGAGCGGAAAAGAGCCGGCTGGCCATGCTGGTGATCTATGGCGCCGTCGCCGTGATCCTGTTTGCCCTCAGTAAGATCCCCGGCGGACCGGAAATGCTGGGAAAGGTGATCGACGTTCTGGAAAGGACCTCGCCGCTGGTGGTGGCAGGCGTGCTGTTGCTGACAGTTGCGGCATTGGACATGGCGCTGTATCTTCTGGCTGTCAGAGTCATGAAGAACAAGGAATTCTAGACATAATAAAACAAGCTGTTGATAAAGAAACAGGCGTTAAGAAGGTCGGGAAACCGGCCTTTTCTGGTGAGAAAAAATGAAAGAAACTTTCATAAAAAATCCTCTTGAAACGGCAAAAAAGCAGAGTTATTATTAAAAAGTAAATTTGTGTACGGCCGTACCAAGTATACGGAAATCATCATAAAGATCCACATTTACGCTAGTTTGTGGAGATGGTTTTAAAGCCCTATGGAATGACATCACTCGGATTTGAGGATGTTGTTTTTATTTATATGGAGGTACGGCTTATGTCAAAATTCATCTTTGTTACCGGCGGGGTAGTATCCGGTCTTGGCAAGGGAATCACCGCAGCTTCGCTGGGCCGTCTTTTGAAGGCCCGGGGTCTGAAGGTCGCTTCCCAGAAACTCGATCCCTACATAAACGTTGACCCCGGGACGATGTCACCGCTCCAGCACGGTGAAGTATTCGTCACTGATGATGGAGCGGAGACCGACCTCGATCTGGGCCATTATGAGCGCTTCATTGACGAGAATCTGAACAAGTATTCCAACCTTACCACCGGCAAGGTCTTCTGGAACGTATTGAATAAGGAAAGAGAAGGCGAATATCTGGGCAAGACCGTCCAGATCATTCCGCACATAACCAATGAAATCAAGAAATTCATCTATTCGGCCGTCAAGGATGATCCGGACGTTTTGATCTGCGAGATCGGCGGTACGGTCGGCGACATCGAATCCCAGCCGTTTCTGGAAGCCATCCGTCAGATCGGCCTGGAGAAGGGTGAACAGGACGTCTGTTACGTCCACGTCACCCTGGTTCCCTGGCTGGAGTGCGGTAAGGAGCATAAGTCCAAGCCGACCCAGCATTCTGTCAAGGAACTGCAGGGCATCGGCATCAAGCCCAACGTCATCGTGCTGCGCTGCCACCGGCCGCTGGAAAAGGACCTGTTTGAAAAGATCGCCCTCTTCTGCAACATCAGAAGAGACTGCGTCATTGAAAACCGGACGCTCAAGAGCCTGCACGAAGTACCCCTGATGCTGGAAAAGCAGCACATGGCCGAAGTCGTCTGCCGGCAGCTTGGTCTGCCCTGCGGCAAGGCTGATCTGAGCCAGTGGAAGGAAATGGTCAGGGCGGAAAAGCATCCCGAGCGCACCGTTACCATCGGACTGGTCGGCAAGTATGTCAAATTGCACGACGCCTATCTGTCGGTAGCTGAGGCGCTGAGCCACGGCGGGCTGGCCAATCATGCGAAAGTAAAAATCAAATGGATCGACAGCGAACACATAACCGAAGACAATGTCAGTGAGAAACTGGAGAAGTGCGACGGCATCGTCGTTCCCGGCGGCTTCGGCGACCGGGGCATTGAGGGCATGATCGTCACGGCAGAGTACTGCCGCACTCATGATCTTCCCTATCTGGGCATCTGTCTGGGCATGCAGGTAGCGGTCATCGAATTCGCCCGTCATCTCTGCGGTCTGCCCCTGGCCAATTCCCGGGAGTTCGCCCCGGATTCCCCGGACAAGGTGATCGACTTTCTGCCTGATCAGAGCGATGAGACCAATAAGGGTGGAACACTCCGCCTGGGCGCCTATCCCTGCCAGCTGAAGGAAGGCACGCTGATCCGTCAGCTTTACGGCACCGATGCCATCAGTGAGCGTCACCGCCACCGCTATGAATTCAATAACGACTACCGCCAGATGATCGCCGATCACGGTCTGGTGCTCTCAGGAACATACAATAACGGCTACATCGTCGAAACCATGGAAAACCCGGCTGATCATTACTTCATCGGCGTGCAGTTCCATCCGGAATTCAAGTCCCGTCCCAACCGGGCTCATCCGCTATTCAGAGGATTGATCGAAGCTGCGATTAAGCGCAGCACAGGAGAAAGCTTATGACAAGGATATTTGATACATTCGGCTGCCGCGTCTTCAATGACGAGGTCATGAAGGAAAGACTGAGCCCTGCTACCTATGAGCAGCTGCATCAGACCATCAAGCACGGAAGCACGTTAAATAACGAGATCGCCCAGGAAGTGGCCGATGCCATGAAGCAGTGGGCGGTCGAAAACGGCGCCACCCATTTCACCCACTGGTTCCACCCGCTGACCGGAGCGACCGCGGAGAAACATGAAAGCTTCGTTTCCACCGCCGGCGGCGGCAAGATCTCCCTGGAGTTTTCGCCGTCCAACCTGGTCAAGGGCGAGGCGGACGCCTCATCGTTCCCCTCCGGAGGCCTGAGGGATACCTTTGAAGCCCGGGGCTATACGGCCTGGGATCCGACTTCCTATGCCTTCATCAAGGACGGCATTCTCTACATCCCCACCGTCTTCTGTTCCTACAGCGGTGAAGCCCTGGACCACAAGACCCCGATGCTGAGGTCGATGGAGGCTCTGAGCATGCAGGCAACCAGAGTGCTGAAACTGCTGGGCAATGAAAACGTCGAATACGTCAAGGCGACCGCCGGAGCTGAGCAGGAATACTTCCTGGTCGACCGGAAATACTTCCTCAGAAGAGAGGACCTGATCCTGACCGGCCGGACGCTGTTAGGCGCCCCGTGTCCGAAGGGTCAGGAAATGAACGACCATTATTACGGTTCCATCAAGGTCAGAGTCGCTGAGTTCATGCGAGATTTAAACGAGGAACTCTGGCAGCTGGGCATCCAGGCCAAGACCGAGCATAACGAGGTTGCTCCTTCCCAGCATGAGCTGGCCAACAACTTCCTGACCGTCAATGTTTCGGCTGACCAGAACAACCTGACCATGGAGGTCATGAAGAAGGTCGCCAGAAGACACGAACTGGAATGCCTGCTGCACGAAAAGCCCTTTGCGGGCGTCAACGGCAGCGGCAAGCACAACAACTGGTCGCTGAAGACTGACGCCGGCGTTAACCTGCTTGACCCCGGCGACACCCCGGAAGAGAACACCCAGTTTCTGGTCTTCCTGTGCGCGGTCATCGAGGCTGTTGATGAATACCAGGATCTGATCAGGATCTCCATCGCCTCAGCCGGCAACGACCACCGTCTGGGCGCTTCGGAAGCCCCGCCGGCCGTCGTCTCGATGTTTCTGGGCGATGAGCTGACGGAAATCATTGAAGACATCGTCAACGACAAGCCGGTCAGCGGCCACCGCCGCGAGCCCTTCCGTTTCAATGTTCATACCCTGCCTTCCTTCCCGCGTGACAATACCGACCGCAACCGGACCTCGCCGTTCGCCTTCACCGGCAACAAGTTCGAGTTCCGCATGCCGGGCTCCAGCGCATCGATCTCCACGCCCAACACCATTCTGAATACCGTGGTCGCGGAAGCGCTGAAACACTTCGCAGAGAGACTGGAAAAGGCTGCAGACGTCAATCAGGAAGTCCACAGCCTGATCAAGGACACCATCAGCACTCACGGCCGGATCATCTTCAACGGCAACGGCTATGAGCCCCAGTGGCTTAAGGAAGCGGAAAGACGCGGTCTGAGCAACTACGCCTCCACTCCGGAAGCATTGGCTCATTATCTGGATGAAAAGAACATCAGGGTCATGGTCGATAACGGCGTACTGAGCGAACAGGAGTGCCGCTCCCGCTATGAGATCTACCTGGAAAAATACTACAAGACCATCAGCATCGAAGCCCGCACTTTGGCCGACGTGGTCAGGCGCGACATTCTGCCGGCTGTCCTCAAGTATGAAAACCGGCTGGCGGAAGCCGCTGAGCATGAACGGAAGCTGAACCTGGACTCCGGCTACAGCGAAGTGACGCTCAGGGAAGTACTGAAGCGCATGAACGTTGTTCGGAAGAACACCGACGAACTGGAGAAAGCGCTGAACAGGCTGCCGGAAGGCTCCCTGGAGAAAGCCATGTACTTCCGCGAAAAGGTCCTGCCGCTGATGGCGGCGATCAGGGAAGACACCGACGGCCTGGAAGTCATCTGCGGACGCACCGTCTGGCCGATGCCGACCTACCGGGAACTGCTGTTCGGAGTCGATTAAGGAACCAATTGAAAAGAGCAATCGTGAGATTGCTCTTTTCGTAATGATCTAATTAACAAGAGGGAGAAAATATCGCGATCAGGAAAGCAGAACGTCATCGCTTTCCAGCTTTTGGTCAGATAATGCGTTGAAGCGGTCGATCAGCTGCTGCTTGGTCAGCTGCTTCTTTTCCTCACCCGCGATGTCCAGGATGATCCGGCCTTCATTCATCATGATCAGCCGGTTGCCGTAGTCGATGGCGTCCTGCATGTTGTGGGTGATCATCAGGGTGGTCAGGCTGTCCTTGCTGACAAGTTCGTCGGTAAGCTTCAGGACCTTGTCGGCGGTTGCCGGGTCCAGAGCGGCGGTATGCTCGTCCAGCAGCAACAGTCTGGGTTTCTTAATGGTTGCCATTAACAGGGTAAGAGCCTGCCGCTGGCCGCCGGAGAGCAGTCCGACCTTGCTGGTGAGACGGTTTTCCAGACCGAGGTTCAGCGGCTTGAGCATCTCGGCATATTCAGCCCGTTCTGAGCGGGTGATGCCGGGTAACAGGCGTCTGCGTTCGCCCCGACGGCTGGCCAGAGCGAGGTTTTCCTCGATCCACATGTCGGCAGCCGTGCCCATCAGCGGGTCCTGGAAGACCCGGCCGATGTATTTGGCCCGCTTGTATTCCGGCAGGCGGGTGATGTCGATGTCATCGATCATGATGCTTCCGGAATCGGTCAGCCAGGTACCGGCGATGGCGTTGAGCAGGGTCGACTTGCCGGCGCCGTTGGAGCCGATGACGGTGACGAAGTCCCCGTCGTTTAACGTCAGGGACAGGTCGGCAATGGCCACCTTCTCATTTACCGTTCCCCTGTTGAATGTCTTGGCGATGTCTGTGATCCTTAACATGTTACTCAGCAGCTCCTTTCCGGAAATTGGGAATGGCCAGGAAAATGGCGACGATGATGGCGGTGAACAGCTTGAGGTCGTTGGAATCGACCCGCAGCCACAGGATCAGCACCATGATCAGGTAGTAGATGATGCCGCCGAGGATGACGAAGGTCAGCCGCAGCCAGAAGCTGCTGCCCTTCTTGAAGAAGATGTCGCACAGCACTTCGCCGATGATGATGGCGGCCAGGCCGGTGACGATGGCGCCGCGGCCCTGGTTGACATCGGAAAAGCCCTGGTACTGGGACATCAGACCTCCGGCAAAGGCTACCACACCGTTGCACAGGGCCAGACCGATGAGGGTGGTCGTGGCGGTGTTGATGCCGTTGCTCTTGGCCATGGCGGAGTTGTTGCCGGTCGCCCTGATCGAGCTTCCCTGTTCGGTACCGAAGTACCAGTACAGGATGATGATCAGAACCAGAGAGATCAGGGCGCCGATGAGGATGGTCTTGCTGACGAAACGGACGTTTATCAGCAGGTTATACTTGTCTACGCTTATGGACTTGAGAGCTGAACCCTGCATGATCCGCAGATTGACGGAATACAGGCCGATCTGAACGAGAATGGAGGAAAGAATGATCGGGATGTTCAGCCTGGTGTGCAGTAAGCCGGTAACGGTTCCGCAGAGCAGACCGACCGCAAAAGCGCAGAGCAGGGAGATCCAGGTGTTGACGCCGGCGAGCATCAGCATGACGCTGACAGCGCCGCCGGTCGCGAATGAGCCGTCGACCGTCAGGTCGGAGACTTTGAGGACGCGGAAGGTAATGTATATTCCCAGCGCCATGATTCCGTAGAGGATGCCGATGGCAATTCCTCCGGGAAGGCGGGCAAGCAGACTGCTTAAAGTCATTTTGCTGCTCCGCTTCAGTTCATTTCCACATAGCCCTCAGGTACGGTAACGCCGAACTTTTCGCAGAGAGCCTTGTTGTACTTGTAGGTCGGATTGTCGAAATACTGGATGGCCAGGGTGGCAGGATCAGCTTCGCCCTTGAGGATCTGGGCGGCCATCTTGCCGGTCTGGACACCGAGCTGGTAGTAATCAATGGTCAGGGTGGCAATGCCGCAGCCCTGGCAGATGCCTTCTTCACCGGCGATGACCGGGATGGCGTTGTTCAGGATGATGCCGCCGATCAGTTCCGCGCATTCAGCGGCGGTGTTGTCGGTCGGGATGTATAAGGCGTCGCATTCGCTGCAGGCCTGGGTGGTTACCAGGGCTACGTCCGCAGAGGATGAGAACGAGAATGTCTTGACTGTGAGACCATGAGCTTCCAGGTAATCCTTGACGACGCCTACCTGGAACAGGGAGTTGGGCTCGCCTGAGCAGTAGAGTAAGCCGATGGTCTTGGCGTTGGGCAGAAGATCCAGGAACATTTGGGCCTGCTTGTCCAGCGGAGCCAGATCGGATGTGCCGGAGACGTTGGTGCCGGTGACATCGACGAAGTTGTCGAGTTCCAGAGCCACGCCATAGGATGTTACGGAAGTGCCGATGACCGGAATGGTGTTGGTGGCACTGGCGGCGGCCTTTACGGCCGGAGTCGCGTTGGCCATGATCAGGTCAACGCCATCGGTCACGTAGCCGTTGCAGATGATGGTGCAGGTAGCCGGATCGCCGGAACCGTTGCCGTCCAGGAAAGTGACCTTATCGCCCAGGGCCTCCTTGAGGGCCTCCTTGAAGCCCTGAGTGGCGGAGTCGAGAGCGGGGTGCTGAACCAGCTGGCAGATGCCGACGACGAACTTGTCGTCCTCAGGCTGCGGTTGGCTGCAGCCGGCCATGGTCAGGACCATTAACAGTGACAGTAAGATGACGGATAGTTTTTTCATTTGTTTCCCCTCCTATTAATAAAGCTGCCCGGTTGGCAGCTTTTAGGTTAAATTGATCTGAATACACGCCAACGCAAAACGATTACTTTTTCCGGTAACTGAAGAAGAAATAATAGTAAGCGAAATAGCGTGAACTCTTCATGGATGATCTCCTTTAAGTAAATGATAAACGATTTGAAAAATATGTCAACTGAAAATATGAAATTTTTTCATATTTGTTTGAAAATCTGAAAACACGGGGAACGCTCAGGGGGCAGCCGGCGCGGAAAAGTCGCCTTCGGGGCGACAAAAGAATGCCCGCAGCGGTGTAGGATAAAGACGGAGGTAAGAAATATGATCGCATTGAAACAGGCAATCAGAATAGCCAGAGAGTATAATCCCGATTTTGACATCTATTCGGAATACAAGGACGCATACGTATTCTGCCGGGAAGAGCATATGTATGACATCGGAGGCGAAGGGACTCCCTTGGTCGTTCTGAAGGATACCGGAGAGCCGATGAGCTTTACCGAATTTCTTCTCATGAAACCGGAAGACGAGGAGCCGATCAGACTGCAGGTAAGGATTTAGGAAAATGGCAGCGAGAACGCTGCTTTTTCCGGCGCCAATCCGGCAGGCCCGTATTCTTCAGGCCGGTATGATATAATTAGGAAAAAGAGAGGTATACAATATGTTCACATTCTGGGGAGACGGCAGTGACGGTGCCAAGTCATTGGTTGATCAGATTGCCGTCAGAAGCACGGAAAACTTCAACTGGACTTTCATTTTCATTCTGGCCGTTGTCTTCTACGTTTACTGGGACAACATGCAGAAGAAGGATTATAAGGTCATCGCGGCCGGCCTGGCCACCTATGGCGTCCACTGGCTCTATGAGATCGCCAACGCAGTCATCGCCCACATCTGGGGTTATCCCTTGTGGTCCGTCAGCAATGCTTCCACGACCTTCATCATCCTGATCGGGGTCTGCTGGGAACTGAGCATGATGTTCTCGCTGTCGGGCATGATCTGTTACAAGATGCTGCCTTAGGATAAGAACACCAAATTCTTCGGCATCGACTGCAAGATCGTCGGCGCCGTTTCCATGGCGTTGCTGTTTGCCCTGTTTGAGTCCTTCCTGGCCGCCACTTCAAATCATTCCTTCATCTGGGTCTATAAGTGGTGGGGCGTTGTGCCGGTGTTCATCACTACCTACATTCCCTTCTTTCTGGCCTGTAACTACATCAATGAGCTGCCGGATAAGAAGAAGTGGAAGGTGCTGGGAATCCTGTGGGGGACCGTGGCTCTGCTGCTGGTAGTCCTGATTCCGGCCGGCATCATCTGACGGTTTTGTGCTTTCAGCACAAAAGAATTATAATGATATGGTTGAAAAGGAGAATGAAGTCAAATGAAGGCTAAGGACATTCTGAGAATGCTGTTGGACGTCGTGCTGTTAGTGGCGGTGGTATACATTGCCTGGCACCTCGTCAAGTACGTATTGAATCTGATTGCCGCCGGAACATCGATTCTGGTAGCGCTGATCTACCTGCTTTCCCCGCTGATCATCATCGGCTTACTGATCGCCGTTTTGATCAAGATGAGCAAAAAGTAAAAACAAAAGAAGGCCTGACTTAGTCAGGCCTTTCGTATGGTTCAAAGCTTGGTCAGTATGTCGCTTTTCCGTTTGTCATAGGGGCGGTAGCGCACGCTGATATCCAGATGATTGGACTTGCGGACCAGCGATTTCTGGTGGGTGAAGCAGCGGAAACTGGCCTTGCCGTGGTAACTGCCGACGCCGCTGTTGCCGACCCCGCCGAAGGGGAGATGGTGGTTTGAGAGCTGGACGACGCAGTCATTGATGCAGCCGCCGCCGAAACTCACTTCATTCTCCACGGCCTTCATGTGACCTTCGTCAGTTGAGAAGAGGTAGAGAGCCAGGGGTTTGGGCAGCCGCTTGATCTCATCGATAACATCTTCAAAACGCTGATAGGTAAGAATGGGGAAGATCGGTCCGAACAGTTCTTCCTGCATCAGTTTATTGGAGCGGTCAATGTTGCGGACGATCGTCGGCTGGATCTGCCGGGTTTCATCGTTATGCCTTCCGCCATAAGTTATCTCCTGACCCTCCAGAAGGCCGAGCAAACGTTCAAAGTGCTTCTGGTTGATGATGCAGGGATAATCGGCGATGAAATCTTTATCATCCAGGGGATAGAACTGTTCGATCCAGTAGATCAGCCGATCGACCAGCTGCTGCTCGACGGACTGATGAACGAAGATGTGGTCAGGGGCCACGCAGGTCTGACCGGCATTGATGAACTTGCCGAAGACCAGCCGCTTGGCGGCCAGGTCGATGTCCGCTGTTTCGTCAACGATGACCGGTGACTTGCCGCCCAGTTCCAGGGCAATGGGAGTCAGCCTTTCGGAAGCCTTGCTCATGACCAGCTTGCCGACAGCGACGCTGCCGGTAAAGAATATGAAGTCAAAGGGGTGGTCTAGCAGCTGTTGGTTTTCCTGCCGGCCGCCCAGAACAACATTGGCCAATTCCTCGCTTAAGGCTTCGGAGATGATCTTTCTGATTACTTCGGAAGTGTGAGGACTGTAGGCGGAAGGCTTCAGGGTGACGCAGTTGCCCCCGGCCAGAGCGCCGGCTAAAGGCTGCATTGTCAATAGGAACGGGTAGTTCCAGGGGGACATGATCAGTACGCAGCCGTAAGGCTCGCTGACGATGTAGCTGCGGGCTGGGATTAGAGACAAAGTAGTCCTTACCTTTTCCGGCCTCATCAGTTTGCGGAGGTTTTTCCTAAGATATGAGACTTCGCTGTAGAAGATGCCCAGTTCGGTAATGATGGCTTCGGTGCGGGACTTGTTGAGGTCCTGATGCAGGGCTTCAATTACTTCTTTCTCATGTCTTCTGACCGCCTGTTCCAGGCTGATCAGGGCAGCCAGACGGTCAGAAAGTTCAAGCGTTCTGCCGCTGTAAAAGTATTCCTTCTGTCTCTTCAGGGTTTCTTCGATCATGCTCATAATGTTACCTCGCCAGCAGGCGGCAGGGCCGCCTTTCATACTGACTAAATTGTAGAAAGCGGCATGGTTAATGTCAAACCGCGAACATTAGGGAAGATTTTCAAATGCGTGTATAATGAATTCATGAAGATTCAGATTGAGAAGATGGGCATTAATGGTGAAGGAATCGGCTATTACCGCAATAAGCCTGTCTTCATTGCGGGCTGTTTCCCCGGCGAAACCGTGGAGTGGAAGATCAGAGAAGACCGCCGAAGCTATTACATCGGTTCATTGATCAGAATTGAAAAGCGCAGCCGGCAGAGAAGAAAGGAATTCTGTCCTCATAATCGCCTGTGCGGCAGCTGCCCGCTGATGACGCTGCAGTACGAAGCCCAGCTGGAAAACAAAAGAGAACTTCTCAAAGAAGCCTTCTTCAAGTACGCTCATCAGGAGATAAACCCTGACATGACAGTTGCCTCACCCAGGCAGACGGCCTACCGCAATAAGTGCGCCTTGCCGGTAGTGGAAGCAGAAGGCCGGCTGGTCAATGCCATGTATCAGAGCGGCTCCAACAAACCGGTCAACATTGACCGTTGCCCGCTGCATGAGGAAAAGTTGGAAGAGATCCGGCTGGAAATCCTTAAGATTTTAAATAAGCATCATCTGAAAGCCTATGATCATAAGCAGAAAAAGGGCATCCGCCACCTGATGGTCAGAGGTTTTGGTGAACAGTACCAGGCCGTCATTGTTACCGGAGAAGAAAAACTTCCCCGGAAGCTGATCGATGACCTCATGGCCGACGACCGGATCGTTTCCCTTTATCAGATTGTCAATACTGTCAGAAATCCGGTCAGTCTGCTTTCCGGCAAGGCTGTTTTGTTGGCAGGAAAGAATAACATTGATCTGAACATTGAAGAGAGGAAGTTTTCTCTTGCTCCGCAGTCTTTTTTCCAACTGAATACTCAACAGGCTCTGAACATTTACCGTAAGGTCAGAGAACTATTAGGTGAAGACTGCGGCACGGTCGTCGAGGCCTTCTGCGGCATCGGTGTCATGTCGCTGATGCTGGCGGAAAAGTGTGAGAAGATCATCGGCATCGACCTGGAAAAGAGCGCTGTCGAAAACGCCCGGGAAAACGCCAGGGTAAACAACATTAAGAACGCCGAATTCATCTGCGCCGACGCGAACGAACAAATCGGTAAGATAGCCAGGAAGCAGATCATCGACGTCATGATCGTTGATCCGCCGCGCACCGGTCTGGGCGCCGACTTCATTGAAACGATCGTTAAAAGTAAGCCCAGGAAGATCATCTACGTTTCCTGTAATCCCGCTACGCTGGCCAGAAACTATGCTGATCTGGCAAGATACTATGAACTGACTTTCATTCAGCCATATGACATGTTCCCGCAGACTCCTCATGTCGAGACAGTGACGCTCTGGAATCTGAGGAAATAAAGAGGAAAACATGAAGAACATCATAACGGTTCAGCATACTCAGTCGATTCACCACATTAACGGCATGGTAGGATCATGGACGGATTGGGAACTGACGGAGTCTGGCAGAAAACAGGCAGACAGCATCGGAAGGAAACTCAGGAAAGAACTCGCGGGAAAAGACGCGGTGCTTTATTCTTCAGACCTGAAGCGCGCCAGTCAGACAGCCGAAGAGATTGCCGGTCATCTGGGAACTGAACCGGTCTTAAGATGGGAACTGAGAGAAAGAAATCTCGGGAAATGCTGCGGCAAGTCCGTTCAGTGGCTTCGGGAAAACATTGAGCAGCCGGAGAATACCGTTGACGACAGACTGTTCTCGGACGGGGAAAGCGTACGCGATGCCTTCAACCGCCTTAAGCCCTTTTTCGACGAAATAATGACAAGTGAGGAAGAAAACATAATCATTGTTTCCCATGGCGACCTTCTGAGAATCTGGAATATCATGTTCATGGGACTTGATGTTGAATCATATTATGAAACGGAGTTTAACGGAACTGCCGGCAGCGTATCTTTATTAACAATAGATGAAGATGGAAAACGAAGCATCAGGCCTCTGCAGCCGGATAAAAGAATAATCTTCATCGGCGGCTCGCCCTGCAGCGGTAAGAGCACCATTGCGGAAATGTTAGTGGAAGAATACGGAGCGTATTATTTCAAGGTGGATAATCATCTTGAGGAATTTGTCGACCGCGCAGCCCGGGATGGAAAGAAAACCTGCCTGAAGTACAAGGACTTATCGGTCGATGAGATCTGGCTCAGAGATTCGGAAGAACAGTGCCGGGATGAGTTTTTGATCTATGAAGAAATGGCGCCGTATGTCCTTGAAAAGCTGGAACAGATCGACAATGAACTGATAATCACGGAAGGGGCGGCTTACACACCTGAAGTGATGAAAAGATATGGGTTTACCGATTACCTCACGATAGTGCCGGAGCCGCAATTCCAGATCGAACACTACCGGCAGCGCCAGTGGGTAAAGCAGGTGCTGGCTGAATGTTCCGATAAGGAAACGGCCTTTGACAACTGGATGAAAAGAGACATCCTTTTCGCTGAGAAGGTCAGAAAAGAATGCGAAGAACAGGGCATCGTCTGCCTGGTCAATGACGGCAGCATGACCGTTCAAAAGCTGTATGAACAGGTAAAAGCCTCGTTCGGGTTATAGAACTCATTAATCAAGGGAGAACGGAAAGATGCATTTTGTCGATGCTAAGACGATATTGAGCGGAAGCAACGGCTTCCAGGGCATGAACATTTACCGCGGGTGCAGCCACGGATGTGTTTACTGTGACAGCCGAAGCAGGTGCTATCAGTTCACTCATCCGTTTGAAGACATCGAAGTAAAGCAGAACGCACCGGAACTGCTGGAAACGGCCCTGAGAGCGAAGAGAAAGAAGTGCATGATCGGGACCGGGTCAATGTCCGATCCCTACATGCACTGCGAAGAGAAACTGCGGCTCACCAGAAGATGCCTGGAAGTAATAAGGAAATACGGCTTCGGCGTGGCCATACAGACCAAGTCCGACCGCATTCTTCAGGACATTGACCTGCTGGATGAGATCAACCGGGCTGCCAAATGCGTGGTCCAGATCACTCTTACTACCTATGACGATGAATTGTGCAGCATCCTTGAACCCAATGTGTGCAATACCAAGCGCCGCATCGAGGTTCTGGAGAAAATGCAGGAAAGAGGCATTCCGACCGTGGTATGGATGACACCCATTCTGCCGTTCATCAATGATACCGTGGAAAACGTTACCGCCATTCTGAACGAATGCGTCAGAGCAGGCGTCAAAGGCGTCATTGACTTCGGCATGGGGCTGACGCTGAGGGAAGGCGACCGGGAATACTATTACGCAGCACTGGACCGCCACTTTCCGGGAATGAAGGAGCGCTACATCAGACGCTACGGCAACGCCTATGAACTGCCCAGTCCGAATGCGGATGAACTGAAAGAAGTGTTTAGGAAGATCTGCCGGGAAAACGGGATGCTGGCAACTCCGGAGGAATGCTTCCGCTTCATGTATGAGTTTCCGGAACAGAACGTGCAGATGAGCATGTTTGACGAATAAGCAAGGGGGGGATAAAAGATGATAAGAGAATATGCCAATGGCAGAGAATTCATTGAAGATAATGAGGCTTTTCTGAATCAGAACCGCTACATGTCGGCGTTCTTTTACCTTGATGCCAAATTGCTTGAACAGCCCAATAAAGCCGATTATGCCATGAAGGTTACTGATGACTCATGTAACCTGGTTGCCCTGAAGGTCGATAAATATAACCTGATGCTCTACGGTGACAGGGAGTGTGTCGGTGAACTGATGCATCATCTGGAAGAAAACGGCTATGAATACGACGGCGTTCTCTGTCCGACTGACATCGGAGAAGAACTGATCAAAGTGTCGAAGGAACTGTCCGACAGGGAATGTGAACTGATGATCGGCATGGATTTCATGGAAACCAGAGACTATACCGGCCCGTCTTCATCCGAGGTGGTCAGACCGGTGGAAGAAGATCTTGATGAGATGCTTGAGATGATCAACAGATTCTTTATGGACTGTGGGCTTCCGGATAAGATGGAAAAGGAAAAACTGCAGAATAGGCTGAATGATTTCCGCATCATCAGAGATGATGGCATGATCGTTTCCCTGGCGGCTTATCAGCCTAACACTGATACCTCATGCAAGATAGCTTATGTCTATACCAGACCGCAATACCGGGGCAGAGGCTACGGCCGGAAAGTGGTAAACACCATTAAGAATGAGATCCTGGCTCAGGGAATGACGGCGACATTGAACGTCGATCAAGCCAACCCGATTTCCAATCACCTTTATGAATCACTGGGATTCAGGAAAGTGTTTTCTCAGGGTGTTTATACTCAGAAAAAAAGTGCACATTGAGGAGTTTGCTGATGTGCAAATTCTTCCGTTAATGTGTAGAGGAGATTCGTCATGGAAGAAAAACTATATAACATGATTTTTAAAAGAAAGTCTTTTCACCTGTTCCGAAACTGCGGTCAGGAAGAGATCAGCGAAGAAGAACTTGATTGGATAAGAAACATCTATGATGAACTGATCCCTCTTTATCCTGACATAAAGACAGCAATCCGCATTGTCAGGGCAGAAGAGACTACCTATAAGCGTGGGCAGGAGTACTGCATTCTTTTTTACAGCGAGAAAAAAGATGGCTATCTTGCCAATATCGGTTATCTGGGCGAGCAAATGGATCTCCGGTTGGTTTCCCGTGACATCGGTACTCTGTGGTTCGGCATTGGGAAAGTGGAAGAAGATTCCTTTGAAGGGCTGGACTATGTCATCATGATGGCGATCCGCAAGATCCCTGATCCGTCACTGTTCCGCAAGGACATGTTCAAGAGCAAGCGCAAGCCCGTCGATGAGATCTGGCAGGGTGAACCGATTGAAGGAGTGACGGACATCGTCCGCTTTGCCCCCAGTGCCTGTAACACCCAGCCCTGGCTGGTTGAAAATGAAGACGGAAAGCTCTTGGTCTATCGTTACCGCAAGCCCGGAAAGCGGGGAATCATGCCGGCTGATCAGGTAGCCTTCTACAACCGCATCGACATCGGCATCTTCCTGTGCTTTCTGGAACTGTGTCTGCAGAATCAGTCGTTCAACTTTCAGAGAGAACTGTTCACTGATGATGGCGGCGAAGAGGAAAAGACGCTGAATGCCGGATACCGGATAACGGAAAATCAGTGAATAAATAATGCTTAATTTGCGAAAAATACTGGTTGAATTATTAAAACATAAGTGATAATATAATTAAGCAACTGCTTGAATAGCTCAGATGGTAGAGCAACTGACTCTTAATCAGTGGGTCTAGGGTTCGAGTCCCTATTCGAGCACCAGTTGAAAAAGAAACCGGAGTCATCCGGTTTTTTTTCATCCCGAGTCCGTCATATAATAAGAATCACGATCTGGTCTATGTTGAAGCCAAGGAGCCGACAGAAACCGAAGACGGCAACATCGCCTACTATGTCTGCCAGCGCTGCGGCAAGTTCTACGAAGACGAAAACGGCGAAAATGAGATCGTCGGTCATGACAGCGTGATCATCCCGGCTCTGGGACCCGCACCCGCACCCGTTCCGGAAACCGGTGAAAACGATAACCTGCGCCAGCTGGCGGTGATAATGATGATGGTTTCCGCAGCCGCCTCGGCTCTGTACCTGAACGCGGAAAAACAGAGAAGAGAAGAAAACCTATGAATCAGTAAATGAACCGGAGCGATCCGGTTTTTTTACTGCCGCTACGGTTGTTTAGAGAACCGGCAGATAGTATAATTTGGGTAGAATGAAAGGCCTTCTGACAGATCTCAGTCATCAGGGTCTTGGAGGAAAAACATGAAATTAGTAACCACGAAGGAAATGTTTAAAAAGGCATATGAAGGCAAGTATGCCATCGGCGCCTTTAACGTTGACAACATCGACATCATGATGGGCGTTCTGGCCGGCGCGGCAAGAACCAAGTCACCGGTCATCATCGCCGTTTCGGAAGGCGCTCTGAAGTACATGCACCCCGCTTACATCAGAGAAGCCATCAAGGCAGCTTGTGAGGAAAACGACATCCCCATCGCCCTGCATTTGGACCACGGCAAGAGCGTGGAACTCTGCAAGCAGTGCGTTGACAACGGCTTCACTTCCGTCATGATCGACGCTTCCGCCTATGACTTTGAGACCAACATCGCCATGACCAAAGAGGTTGTCGAATACGCTCACGCCAAGGACGTCGTCGTCGAAGGTGAGCTGGGCGCCATTGCCGGCATTGAGGACGACATCGTCGTTGAGGATAAGTACGGACAGTTCACTCATCCGCAGGATGCCGTCGAGTTCGTTCAGAGGACCGGAATCGACTCGCTGGCCATCGCCATCGGCACTGCCCATGGCGCCTACAAGTTCAAACCCGGACAGAAGCCGCAGCTACGCTTCGACATCCTTGAAGAGATCACTTCCCTGATGCCGGGCTATCCGCTGGTTCTTCACGGCGCTTCTTCCGTACCGCGTGACCGTCTGGACATCTTCAACCAGTACGGTGGTCAGCTGCCGGAAGCCATCGGCATTCCCGAAGCCATGCTGAGAGAAGCCGCCAGCAAGGGCATCTGCAAGATCAACGTCGGCACCGACATCCGCGTCTGCTACTTCGGCCAGGTCAGAAAGGCCTGCGTCGAGTGCCCGACCAAGTTCGACGGCCGCACCTACCTCGAACCGGGCAGACTGGCCGTTGCCGACATGGTTGCCGACAAGATCGTCAACGTTCTCGGCTCCAACGACAAGGCGTAGGCTTATTGATTTAACCGTTAACCGGACCGTTAATCACGGCCCGGTTTTCCTTCGGGTCAGGCAAAACAAGCCACCGGCAGATGTTTTTGAAGTATAATCTATATGAATAACGAAAAGGGGTAATAATATGAAGGAATACATCAAGTCCATTCTGGTCGCCGGACTGACCGTCTTGGCGTCTGCCGGCATCGCCGTGCTGTTTGTCGAAGACCAGCCGCTGATACTGCGGCTGCTGCTCAGCCTGTTCTGTTTCGCTCTGGCCGGCGGAGGCGTCTACGCCTTCTTCCTGTCCGGTAAGCTGAATCTCACGGCTCTGGAAGGAAAGAAAATGACGGCAGGCATGCTTATCCGCAGCCTGATCACCGCAGCAGCCGTCGTGGCCATCTTCACCCTGCTGCTCTACAGCGACGTCCGGATGATGCCGCTGACCATCATCATGGGGACCATGGCCGTCTCGTTTACGCTGATGTTCTTCTATCACATCTATCTGCTGATCAGACAGGGCTTAACCGGCAATAACTGATCACCATCCATCCCGCAGGGGAAGAAAGGAAACAACATGATCAACTGGGGAATCATCGGTCTGGGAAACATCGCCCGCCGCTTCTGCCGTTCGCTGAAAAACATCCCGGAAGGGCAGCTTTATGCCGTGGCTTCCCGGAAGCCGGACAACCTTGAGTACTTCAGGGAAGAATTCGGCGCTCAAGTGCTGTATGACGATTATTCAGCGCTCCTGAGCGATGAAAGGGTCGACGTCGTATACATAGCCGTCCCGCACCGCTGGCATTATCAGTGGATCATGGAAGCCCTGGAGAAGGGCCGCAACGTGCTGTGTGAAAAGCCGGCAGTCGTGACTGTCAGCGAAACTGAGCAGATCTTCGCTCTGGCGAAAAAGAAGAACCTGTTCTACATGGAAGCCATGAAGACCCGCTGCATGCCCCTGGTCAGGGAGATTCATCAGCTTCTGGATGAAGGAAAGATTGGCGATATCCAATCTGTTGAAGTTCATTTCACTGCCGAACACGGAAACTGGAAACAGGGCCATTACATATGGGATCCCCAATACGGCGGAAGTTTCTACGACCAGGGCTGTTACGGCGTCGCCAGCATTGCCGACTTCGTCAGAACTGATTGTGAAAGCGTGGAAGTACGCTGCGAGAAGATCAATGGCGTTGACAGCCATACCTGGGTGAAGTACCGCTTTGCCGGGGGCGTTGAGGCGCTCTGCGAATCGTCGTTTACCGATCCCTCCAACTTCCGTCATCTGCTGATCAGGGGAACGGAAGGCAGCTTATGGGCTGATTACTTCTACCGTCCCTCGGAAATAAGACTGGTTAACGGTGAAGGCGAATACGCCCGTAAGGAGCCGTATGGCGACGATGACTTCCAATATGAGATCAGACATGTCCATGACTGCCTGAATCAGGGGCTGAAGGAAAGCCCGTACATGACCTATGAAGACTGCCGGCGCTATGTCCGGCTGATGGAAATGGCCAGAGAAAGAATTGAGGAATGCCCATGAAGACGACCTATCAATATGAAAAGACCCCCTACGGCCTGCAGGACATGATCTTTGACAGCCTGGAGGTAAGGGACAACAGCCTGATCATGCATCTGCCCGAAGGGCTGATCCGTAATGAGGAACCCTATCAGGTGGTAAGCGGAACGCTCACTCTGACCGGAGTAAACTTCGATAACAGCTTCGTGCACATTCTTTCTCACTACGCCATGGTCGGCGAGTTTGCGGGACAGAAAATCGAACTGCTCCGGTTTCTGCAGGATTACCGCTACCGCGACTTTGAGATCAATAAGGAATACCATGGCTGTAATTCGTCGATCTATAAGGGTTATTTCTCCGTTTTCAACGGTGAGAGCCTGGTCGTCGAGGCGATGATCGAGATCAGCCATGACGGCGGGATCGTTTACGAAACCGAGGAATAGAAATCGGCATGGGGTAAGACGATGAATAAGATTGATTACCGTAAGATATATGAACTGCTCAACCGCCATGAGATCCTCGACTACGACTGCGGCCAGCTGTGTTCGGCAGCCTGCTGCCGGCCGGACGGCTGTTACGATGAAGATGTGATCAACGAGGATTATCTCATTGACGATCCGGACGGAGAAATGGGCATCTTTCTGTATCCCGGAGAAGAAGAACTGACAAAGCTGGAAGACTGGCAGAGTCATTCCGTCGAGGACGCTGAAGAGGTGGGCTTTCCGGAAAACTGGGGCAGCGTTACCTTCGTCAGCTGCGGCGGCAAGGCCTTCTGTAAGCGGGAAAAAAGACCTCTGCAGTGCCGGCTGTTTCCTCTGACGCCTCATCTTAGTGAAGACGATGAGCTGTCACTGATCTACTTCCCTGATGATCTGCCCTACCGCTGCCCGATCATCGAAAGACAGCTGGCCATTAATGAGGAAGCGCTGGCTGATCTGCTGGAGGCGTGCCGGATGATGTTGGAGGATGAAAGAGTATGCGAACTCATCAGATCAGACTCCGAAAGGCGGTACGAAGAAGAGCAGGATTTCATAACCGTTTATCCAAAATGAAAAAAGAGTTCAGTTAACTGAGCTCTTTTTCGTTTATCAGCGAAATGATAATTAAGCCTTGTCGTTGCAGCCGAGAACATCAATGATCTTATGCTTGACCAGCTGCTTGATGTTTTCTCTGGCCGGTTTCAGATACTGACGGGGGTCGAAGTCAGCCGGATGCTCATCGAAGTACTTGCGGATCGTGCCGGTCATGGCCAGACGCAGGTCGGAGTCGATGTTGATCTTGCAGACAGCCATTCTGGAAGCTTCGCGGAGCTGTTCTTCCGGAACGCCTACGGCATCAGGCATGTTGCCGCCGTGTTCGTTGATCATCTTGACATATTCCTGAGGAACGGAGCTTGAGCCGTGCAGAACGATCGGGAAGCCCGGCAGTCTCTTGGAGACTTCTTCGAGGATGTCGAAACGCAGCGGTGGAGGTACCAGAATACCTTCTTCGTTTCTTGTGCACTGTTCGGGTTTGAACTTGTAGGCGCCGTGGCTGGTACCGATGGCAATGGCCAGTGAGTCGCAGCCGGTTCTTCTGACAAACTCTTCGACGTCTTCCGGACGGGTGTATGAGGAATCCTCAGCGGAGACGCTGACTTCGTCCTCAACGCCGGCCAGGGTTCCCAGCTCAGCTTCGACGACGACGCCGTGGGCATGAGCGTATTCGACGACCTTCCTGGTCTCGGCGATGTTTTCCTCGAACGGCTTGCTTGAGCAGTCAATCATGACGGAAGTGAAACCGTCGTCAATGCAGGACTTGCAGGTTTCGAAGCTGTCGCCATGGTCCAGGTGCAGGACGATCGGCAGACCGGTTTCGATGATGGCGGCCTCAACCAGCTTTACCAGGTAGGTGCGGTTGGCATAGGCTCTGGCGCCCTTGGAGACCTGCAGGATGACCGGGGCGTTGCATTCCTTGGCAGCTTCAGTGATGGCCTGGATGATTTCCATGTTGTTGACATTGAAAGCACCGATGGAGTAGCCACCCTTATAAGCCTTTTCAAACATTTCTTTTGAAGTAACTAATGGCATTTTCAATCCTCCCTAAATTCTAATAATGCTCTTAATACTGTTATTCCTGAAAGCCGGAGTTCCGGCTTCTTTACCGGATTAATTACTGCTGCTGGTGGTTGTCGTATTGCTGGTGGGCAGGAAAGGAATTACCCGCTTGGCCAGATCGGCAACGGTCATGCTCTGCAGCCATACCTTGCCCGGTCCGTTGATGACGGTCATGAACAGACCTTCGCCGCCGAACAGGACGTTCTTGAAGCCCTTGACGGTCTCGATGTCGTATGAGCAGGTAGCCTCGAAGAGAGCCAGCTTGGAAGTGGAGACCTTAAGCCTTTCGCCGGCCTTGAGTTCAACTTCTCTGATGGAACCGTCCATTTCCACAAACATCGTTCCCACGCCGGAATACTTCTGCAGCACGAAGCCTTCACCGCCGAAGAGGCCGGCTCCGATTTTCTTGTTAAGAACTGCTTCAAAGTTTACACCGGAAGTAGCGCCGAGGAAGGCGCCCTTCTGGGCAATGTATTCCATGGAGCCATCCAGTTCAAAGGCCTTGATCTCACCCGGCAGGTCAGTTGACAGAGTGATGCGCTGATCATCGGTGTCAGCCGTCCAGGTAGCCATGAACAGAGAGTCACCGGAGAAGGCTCTGCCCAGACTCTTCAGGAAGCCGCCCTTCATGTTGGTTTCCAGGGTGATCTGGTCGCTCATCCAGGCCATGGCACCGGACTGGGTGTAGATGCTTTCGCCGCGATCCAGTGAGATTTCCACTGCCGGAAGATGTCCGCCGTAAATTTCGTATTTCATGTTTTTCCTCCTGTATTTCGGTTATATTATACAACTTTATGCCTCTCACCGCCATAAATGAAACACCTTTTATGATGTGTTAAAATGGGAAAGGTGATGTTCATGAAGAAGAGCTTTCGCATGCTGTTCATTTCAGTGGCCGTGCTGTTTATGACTGCTGCCCTGACACTGGGCTGGTTTTTCTGGCAAACTGAATACCGCCGCACTCCCGTTGTCAGTTTCAGCGATGGACAGAAGGAACTTAGGGTATACCAGACCGGTGAACTGGATTTCCCCTTTGGCCATACCAGAGGAGTCCTGGAGCTGCTGGAAAACGGCAGAAAGAAGGATGTCCTGGGCTTCGAAGTCGCTGACGACGGTGCCAATCTGCAGCCGGAAAACTTTCTGGTAAGCTGGCATGATGAGGGCGTAACGGTCATTATCTGCGGCAGCGAACAGGATCCCCAGACAGTGGAACTGTCAGTCAATGAAAAATGATGGCTCAGGCCATCATTTCAATTGGTCGTTATCTTCTTCCAGGCAGAAGTCGCGGATCTCTTCGATTTCCTGACGGGAGAGGCCATACTGTTCAGCGAAAAAGTCGCGGATGTCGGGATAGTCGCTGTGCAGCTTTTCCAGCAGCAGTCTCATGATCTTGGGGTCAACTCCCTTCATCATCAGCAGCAGGCTGAGGTAAACGGCATCGGTTTCCGCCAGCTTCCCTTCGCTTTCAATGGTTTCCTCAATGAGGTCCATGTAACTGTCGTTGGAAGTCAGGTAGTCAATGGTTACCTGCCAGTCATCAGCCCCCAGCAGCAACATGATCAGGGCGCTGATCACCCCGGTGCGGTCCTTGCCGGTAGCACAGTGAAACAGCAGCGGGAAGTCTCTTTCCCTGAGCATTCTGACGATCAGCCGGAAGGCTTCGTTGTCAAACGGCATGTTCAGGTAATAACTGCGCAGTTGTTCCAGCTGCCGCTGCCCCTTTTCGCCGGCCTGCTTCATGCCCGCGGGAGAAAAGTCGATGTCATCGCCTTCCCGGCCGCACATGCAGATGGCGTTATGGTAGACGCTGCCGGAAGGAACGGCGTCCGGCCGTCTGATGCATTCCCTTTCAGTGCGCAGATCGATGATGTTGCGGATGTTCAGGCTGCTGAGATACTCAAGCTCCTGCGGGTCGAACATGTAGAGGCCGCAGCTGCGGTAGAAAAGACCGCGGCGGATGAGACGTCCGTCCTGCATCCGGCAGCCGCCGAGATCGCGGAAATTAAGGGTTTTTCGCAGAGCTGTTTCCTTCATGGAAAAATTGTACCATAGTTTCAGGCAAAAATGAGTTTACGGTAAAAGCGGATGTGTTATAATCGTGATAGCCGGCTGAGATGGAATTTACGACTCCGGAGCCGGGACGTCCGCCGCGTTAAGGCATTGAGGGTGTGATGAAATTCATGAATCAGGGTGGTACCGCGCCAAAGGCGTCCCTGAGGGAGTGAATTTTTTTATTTTCGTGAAAGGAAGTTTAAAAACATGAGCATGACATTTTTTGAAGAACTGCAATGGAGAGGACTGGTTCAGGACATCAGCTCTCCGGAACTGATCGACAAGCTTAACGAGGGCGGGCTGACCTTCTACATCGGCACCGACCCGACCGCCGATTCCATGCACATCGGCCACTATTCCTCTTTCCTGATCTCCAAGAGACTGGCTCAGCACGGCCATCATCCGCTGTTACTGGTCGGCGGGGCTACCGGCATGATCGGCGACCCCAAGCCGGATTCAGAGCGCCCGATGATCACCAAGGAAGAAGTCGAGCACAACATCGCCGGACTGAAGGCTCAGGCCGAGAAGATCTTCGGCTTTGAAGTCGTCAACAACTGGGACTGGATCAAGGACATCAACGTCATTGATTTCCTGCGCGATTACGGCAAGTACTTCAACATCGGCTACATGCTGGCCAAGGACAAGGTCAGAAGCCGCATGGAAACCGGCATCACCTACGCCGAGTTCAGCTACATGATCCTTCAGGCCTTGGACTTCCTGCACCTCTATGAGACCCGCAACTGCACCCTGCAGGTGGCCGGCAGCGACCAGTGGGGCAACATCACCTCCGGCATCGAGCTGATCCGCCGGAAGATCGACAAGACAGCCTACGGCATGGTCATGCCGCTAGTCACCGATTCCACCGGCAAGAAGTTCGGCAAGACTGAAGGCAATGCCCTGTGGCTGGACAAGAACAAGACCTCGAGCTACCAGATGTACCAGTACCTGATCAACCTGGAAGACTCGATGATCATCGACTACCTCAAGAAGCTGACCTTCCTGACGCCTGAGGAGATCATGGAAATCGAAAAGCAGCATCTTGAGGCCCCGCATCTGCGGATTGCCCACAAGGCCCTGGCCAAGGACATCATCGTCGGGCTGCACGGTCAGGAAGAATATGAAAAGGCCGTCAAGATCTCCGAAGCTCTCTTCGGAGGCGACCTCAGCGGCTTAAGCGCTGAGGACATCATGCAGTGCGCTTCCCAGGTACCCAACTTCAAGGTCAATGAGAATGAGACGCTGATCGACATGCTGGTGAACAACCAGGTATGTTCCAGCCGCCGTGAGGCCAGGGAGATGCTGGCATCAGGAGCCATCAACCTCAATAACCAGCGCTACAGCGACGAAAACATCCCGATGAGCAGAGAGATGGCCATTGACGGCAAGGTCATCATCATCCGCAAGGGCAAGAAGAAACAGTACATCGGCCTATTTGATTAACTGATAAACCGTTTGCGAAGTAAGGGAGGAAAGAATATGTCAAAAACCATTACAGCTGACCAGCTGAAGAACTGGTCTGAATCCTACAACGCATCCGCCGAGCGCCGTCTGGCGACTCTGGCCATGTCCAAGACCGATCTTAAGGACGTATCCTACGATATCGCCGGAAGCTTCGACATGAACTTCCGCTTCTCCATTGAGATCCCGACCATGCCGGTCACCAATCAGCAGGCTACCGGCCGCTGCTGGCTGTTCTCGGCAACCAACATTTTAAGAGAGCGGATCGCCCGACAGCTTAACCTGGACAGCTTTGAGCTTTCCCAGAGCTACCTGGCTTTCTGGGACAAGTTTGAAAGAGCCAACTTCATGCTGGAAAGGATCATCGATACGGCAGAGCGGCCGACTGATGACCGGCTGGTTCAGTTCATCCTGACGACCGGCGTCCATGACGGCGGTCAGTGGGAGATGTTCGCCAACATCGTCCGCAAGTACGGCCTGGTGCCGAAGAATGTCTTTGATGAGACCTTCCAGTCATCGCACAGCCGTTCCATGAACGCGGCCTTGAACACCAACATGAAGGTCTGCGCCGCTAGGCTGAGAAAGCTGGCTGCCGAAGGCAAGAGCAGGGAAGAACTGGAAGAAATCAAGGCACAGATGCTGGAGAAGGTATACGGTTTCCTGTGCAGCTGCTACAGCGAGCCGCCGAAGTCATTCGACTTCGAATACGTCGACAAGGACAAGCATTATCATGTCGAGCGCAACCTGACACCCAAGGCCTTTTATGAAAAGTACGTTGGCAACTATCTCGATGAGCTGGTAAGCATCATCAACGCCCCGACCGCCGACAAGCCGTATCACAGGACTTATACGATCGACTGTCTGGGCAATGTTGAAGGCGGCAACATCGTCAGGCATCTCAACCTTCCGATGGACGAGTTCAAGAAGGCCATCATCGATCAGCTGAAGGCCGGCAAGATCGTCTGGTTCGGTTCCGATGTCGGCAAGGACGGCGAACGGGATAAGGGCATCTGGGACGATAATTCCTATGACGTCTCCCTGATGAGCGGCCTTGATCTGGACATTTCGAAAGCCGACGGTCTGGATTACTGGCATTCCGCGATGAACCATGCCATGGTCATCACTGGCGTCAATCTGGTCGATGACAAGCCGACCCGCTGGAAAATCGAAAACAGCTGGGGCGACAAGTCCGGTGCCAAGGGCTACTACATCTGTTCCGACAGCTGGTTTGACAAGTACGTCTATCAGGCTGCCGTGGAAAAGGAATACCTGGGCGATCTGGCCAAGCTGGCTGACCAGCAGCCGGTCGTTCTTGAAGCCTGGGATCCAATGGGAACCCTGGCTGATTGAGGCAAATGAAAATCCCGATTGCTCGGGATTTTTCTTTTTTCATTACTTGCCTAAGCTGGCAAAGACTTCGTCCGGAAGTTTCTGACTGAGCGGCTGCTCAAGGTAGGTCTCAGGCTCCTGTAGGAACAGCTGCATCATCTGGATGCTCTTGGCGAAGTAGTAGCCGTCAGCGATGCGCTCATCGACGGTAAAGCCGAATTCGACGCCCGGGTGGAACTCCAGCTTCTTGTTGTCGAAGAAGGGCAAATCACCGGCCTTGCCCACGACCAGGAACAGGGAAGTGGTACCCCAGTTGCTCAGGTGGTGGAAACCCATCGGCAGACCGATGGAGCCGAGGTTGGCGAAGATGACGGATGAATGGTAGATGTCGGATTCGACCAGGGCCGGAATGACGATTCCCTTTCTTTCCAGCCAGGCGATGAAGGCGATGATCGGACGGGAAATGAACTTGGGCAGCTTGTTGAACTTGTCCATGACGCCGGTGGTCTCATCGACGTAGGTCTTGCTCTTGAGCTTCAGAAGCTGTCTCTTGAGTTCGTTGTGAACGTCATCAATGGTCCACTCCGGTTTGGAGTGCATGAAGCACAGCACCTCGCCGCCCTCGTCAGCGAATTCCTGCTTGACGGTAAAGGCAGCGGTGACCTCATTGCGTTTGTACATCCGGCGGTCGTGAATGAAGATGTTGAGCTTGCTGCGGAGATGAATGGTCTTCAGAGCCGCCGTGACGATGCACTGGTACATGTTGTACTTGTAGTCGGGGTTGGAAGCGTTTTTCTTCTTTACGTATTCATTAAGGTTGGTCAAATCGATTTTGAAGGAAAAGAAAGTCTCGTTGTCGCATCTGTTGGGGAACATGAACGGCACGATGAAATGCATCGAATCAATGTCCTTCAGATACTTGGCATCAAATCTGTCTCCCATGGGTAAGTCTCCTTTTTATTTACTAAACATTTTAGCACAAGTATGACCAACTTCCTCAATAAAATCGGCGTTTGTCAAAGCCGGAAGAGAATAATAGAATATAGATGTAAGAAAGCAGGAATGACTGATGAGCAGAATAGGTGTTTTCGGAGCCGGAACCTGGGGCATTGCCCTGGCCCGGATGCTTAGCGGAACCAATAATGAAGTAACGGTCTGGTCAGCCCACCAGGAGACGGTCGATAATCTCAAAAAGACCCGCCGGCAGAAGAATCTGTCCAACGTGGTGCTGCCAGAAAACCTGATCTATACAACGGACATTGAAGAAACCTGCCGTGATCAGCAGATCATCGTGATCGCGGTTCCTTCCATTTACGTCCGGGAAACGGTCAGAAAGGCCGCTCCCTTCATTACGGAAAAACAGATCATCGTTGATGTCGCCAAGGGCATCGAAGCAAAAACACTGATGACGATGTCGGAAATCATAAATGAAGAGATCGGAAAGGTCCATGGTGAGAATTACTGCCCTGTGGTAACCCTTTCCGGACCGACCCACGCCGAGGAGGTGGCAGCGGAACTGCCGACCACCATCGTGGCCGCTTCCAGGGATCAGCAGGCCGCTCTGAAGGTCCAGGATGTCTTTACCAGCGAATACATGCGCGTCTACACCAACGAAGACATCAAGGGCGTGGAGATCTGCGGAGCGCTCAAGAACGTCATTGCCCTGGCTTCCGGCATTTCCGCCGGTCTGGGATATGGCGATAACGCCCGGGCAGCCCTGGTCACCCGGGGCATGGTGGAGATCGTCCGTCTCGGCAGCAGGCTGGGCTGTCAGAAGGATACCTTCTACGGTCTGGCCGGCATTGGTGACCTGATCGTCACGGCGACCAGCCACCACAGCCGCAACAACCGCTGCGGTTACTACATCGGTCAGGGCTACGGCATTGAAGACGCCATCAAGCAGGTGGGCATGGTCGTTGAAGGCATCAATACCATTGACGCCGCCATCACTCTGTCCAGGCAGCTGGATGTCGACATGCCGATCGTCAAGGGCGTTGATCAGATCGTCAATCACGGAGCTGACCCCAGCGAGATCGTCCGCAGACTGATGAACAGGGATCGCAAGAGCGAACTGCCACGGCCGCTGTTTGACCTGAATTATGAAAGAATCGAAACGCCGTCGGAAAGAAATCTGACCAGCGAAAGCCGGATCGTGTTCGCTGAGGGAGATTTTGACAAGCTGGATTACCGGAAGATCGGTTTTCTGCGCAGAGCGCGCTTATTGGGCGACTATCTGATCGCGGCGGTCTATAGCGATGAATATCTGGCTGAAAAGGGCATGAGATGTGAGCTTACCCTGCCAGAGCGCATGGAGTTGGTCCGTTGCATCTCCTATGTCGATGAGGTCATGACTGTTGAGAATGATGAGCAGCTGGAAAGAAAAATGGAAGAGTACCGGCACGTGCTTATTGCCAGAGGACAGGGCGAAGGAAAAACGGAGAAAACCGGAAGAGAAGTCGTCTGGATTCCCGTCAGCTGAGGGTAGAGTTTAAGAAAAACAAAAGGTCACGGGTCGACCCGTGACCTTTATCATAATCGGTGTTGGAAATCAGTATTCTACCTTCGGTCCCCTGATGCAGTACTTGTAGATCCAGTTCTTGAAATCGTCGGTCCTGGTTTCCTGGTATTCCTTGTAGTAGGAACGGAAGGTTTCCCTTCTGTCCTTACGGACGGTGATGATGCCGCAGCCGTTATCAATCATGATCTTATTGGCGAACATGATGGCGACCCGGACATCGCCGTCGGCGAACAGCCTTCTGTCCAGAATGTACAGCATGACGTCAATGGCGATCTCCACGTTGGCCTTGGCCGGCTGATTGATCATCTCATGGAGCTCGTCGATCTGCTGCTGGGTGAGACCGGAGCGGATGTCGTCGTTGAGGCCGTCCATCAGGATGTCGTGGAGCTGCAGCATGCACTCATAGTCATTCTCGACTTCGTGCTCCTCCATGATGTACTCGAAGGCCCTCCGGAAATTGGCTTCGGCGATTTCCTTCTGGCCGTCCTTCTCATCATAACGGGAAAGAGCCAGGGCGTTGGCGATGAGATCGTCAAGGTGCTGGCGGACATAACTGACATTCATGCTGCGTGATACTACGTACTTGTTTCTCATTATGCTTACCTCAAGGGACCTAAGGCCTTCTTTCATCTATATTCTATCATATTATTAACTGAGGAAACACAAATCCTCTGCCCGGTTCAGGTCATAATAAAAGCCGCAGGGCTGAACCTGACGGCTTGTTCTGATAATGGTCGGAATATCGGGATTCGAACCCGAGACCTCTTGAACCCCATTCAAGCGCGCTACCAAACTGCGCTATATCCCGTTTACCGCGATAATTATAACACGAAAAAGCCAATAAGAAACGCTAAATGACAGATTTTGTAAAAACAGTAAGGAAAACGCCCGCCGGATGCTGATCTGACGGGCGTCTTTTCCTTGTTTGAAGAGAATTACTTGTTCAGGTTGTAGAAGGCAGCCTTGCCCTTGTACTGGGCAACGTCGCCTAATTCTTCTTCGATTCTCATCAACTGATTGTACTTGGCAATACGGTCAGTTCTGCTCATTGAACCGGTCTTGATCTGTCCGGCATTGGTGCCGACGACCAGGTCAGCGATCGTGGTGTCTTCGGTTTCACCGGATCTGTGAGAGACAACGGCTGTCCAGCCGGCCTTCTTGGCCATTTCGATGGCATCCAGAGTCTCGGTGATGGTACCAATCTGGTTGACCTTGATCAGGACGGAGTTGGCAGCGCCGAGCTCGATGCCCTTCTTGATGTAGGTGGTGTTGGTAACGAACAGGTCATCGCCTACCAGCTGAACCTTTTCGCCGATGCGCTTATTCAGTTTCTGCCAGCCTTCCCAGTCGTTCTGGTCCAGGCCGTCTTCCATGGAGATCAGCGGATACTTTTCAGCCCACTTGGCATACATTTCAATCATTTCGTCAGAAGACTTCTTGCCTTCGCCTGATCTGTGGAGGTCGTAGACGAACTTGCCGTCAACAACTTCGCAGAATTCGGAAGCAGCAGCGTCCATGGCGAAGCAGATGTCTTCACCCAGCTTGTAGCCGGCCTTTTCAACGGCTTCAACCATCAGGGCCAGCGGGCCTTCGTTGCCTAAGGTCTCCAGCGGGCCATTGCCGCCCGGAACACATGAAGGAGCATATCCGCCTTCATCGCCGACAGCTGTATTGTAATGATATTTCTGCAGGACTTTCTTCAGATTGTGGAATACTTCAGCACCCATTCTGATGGCTTCCTTGACGCTCTTGGCACCGACCGGCATGATCATGTATTCCTGGCAGTCAGCAGCGGAATCAGCGTGCTTGCCGCCGTTTAAGACGTTCATCATCGGAACCGGGAGAACCTTGGCGTTGGCGCCGCCGAAGTACTTGTATAAAGGCATGCCGTAGAAATCAGCAGCGGCCTTGGCACAGGCGATGGAGACACCTAAGATGGCGTTGGCACCGAACTTTGACTTGTCCGGAGTACCGTCCAGAGCGATCATCAGTTCGTCGATCTTGGTCTGTTCGGTAACGTCATAGCCTAACAGCTTGTCTCTGATCTGGTTGTTGACATTGTCGACAGCCTTCAGAGTGCCCTTGCCCAGGTAACGGGCCTTGTCGCCGTCTCTTAATTCCAGAGCTTCTCTTTCACCGGTGGAAGCGCCTGACGGTACGATGGCTCTGCCGAAAGCACCGGAATCGGTGGTAACTTCGACTTCAACAGTAGGATTGCCGCGGGAGTCCAGAACTTCACGGGCATGAATATCAGTGATATATGGCATCTAATTTGCCCTCCTTGTATTACCGATAATATAATATCATACTTCGAAACAAGTGCGCTATTTTTCGATGTGTCGGCGCGGAAAAAAGGATGAATCGCTGAGGTGCGGTTCATCCTCCGTATCATTCAGTTATTGAGCATCAGTTCATCGTCGTCCAGCATCTTTCCGGAAGTGCTGCGGAAGCGTTCAACCAGGGAGCTGACACTGGCCTGGGCCCGTTCCTTTCCGGAGATGTCCATGATGATCTTTCCCCTGTCCAACATGATGGTCCGGCCGCCCATCTTCAGGGCGTCGGCCATGTTGTGGGTGACCATCAGGCAGCTGAGATGCTGGGAAGTGACGATCTTTTCCGTGATTTCCAGCACCTTGGCCCCGCTGGAAGGATCCAGGGCGGCGGTATGCTCATCGAGAAGCAGTACCCGCGGCGGATTGACGGTGGCCATCATCAGGGAAAGCGCCTGACGCTGTCCGCCGGACAACAGACCGACCGGCTGGTCCAGGCAGTCTTCCAGCCCCATTTCCAGCTGGGACAGCTTTTGACGGAAGAACTGGCGGTCGGAGCGGCTGATGGTCTTCAGCCAGCCCCCGCTCTTGGCGGCCAGCGCGAGGTTTTCCGCTACGGTCATGTCCGGAGCGGTGCCGGCCATCGGATCCTGGAAGAGGCGGCCGATGCTGCGGGAGCGCAGGCAGGGCTTCTGCAGGGTAATGTTATTACCATCCAGGAAGATGTCGCCGCTGTCGGAAATCAGCGTTCCGCCGATCAGGTTGAACAGCGTGCTCTTGCCTGAGCCGTTGGAACCGATGATGGTGATGAATTCACCGTCATTGACCGTCAGCGACAAATCGTTGATTCCGATCTTTTCGTTTACGGTATGGGGATTGAAGATCTTGGTTATGTGTCTTAATTCCAGCATGCTAAGCCCTCCTGTTCTGTCTGAGCCTTCTGATAAACAGCGGATACTGCGTCTGCAGATAAGGCAGGGAAATGGCCAATAAGACGATGCTGGAAGATACCAGCTTCAGCATGTAAGCCGGCATGTTGAGTTTCAGCGCCAGTGCGTAGATGAAGCGGAACAGCAGCGAACCGGCAACGCTTCCCACCAGCTGAACGATCAGCTTTCCTCTGGGGAAGAAGATGCGGCCGATCAGCAGGGAAGCCAGGGCGACGGTCAGGATGCCGCTGCCGATGTCGATGTTAACTGACTTCTGGCTCTGCGCCAGCAGGCAGCCGGAAAGAGCGGTAAGTCCGCCGGAGATGATCAGGCCGATGATCTTCATCCGGTGCGGGTCAATGGAGGAGTTTTCCACCATCTGATGGTTGTCGCCGGTAGCCCGTAAGGCCAGGCCAAGTCTCGTCCTTAAGAAGAAGTTCAGGAAGGCTACGGCCAGAATGACCGTAATCAAAGCCACGATGATGGTCTGGCAGCCGGCCAGGGGCGTGTTGATGAGAGCCTGTCTGGTCAGGGAAAAGACGGTAGTCACCTTGTTCAGGTTGATCAGGGCGCTGCCCTTCATGACGGCGATGTTGACGGAATAAAGCGCGGTGTTGACGGCGATGCCGGCCAGCAGAGAATTGACTCCCAGCTTGGTCTGCAGCAGTGAGGTCACCAAGCCGCACAGCATTCCCGCCCCGACGGCGGCCAGCAGGGAGAGGCAGGGGCCGAAGCTGATGGCCACGACGGCTCCCACGGCTCCGCCCAGGGTGAAGCATCCGTCGGTGGACAGATCGCAGATGTCCAGGACGCGGTAGCTGACGAAAAGAGCCAGTACGGTCAGGGCGTTGATCAGTCCGAGTTCGATGACGCTGCTTAACAGATTAGACATTTTTAATTCCTCGGTGTTTTATGAGAATCAGAAGTTCTCGCCGGTCGCGATGCCGGTTACCCGGGTGCATAAAGGCGCAAACAGATTCTTCAGTTCTTCGAAGTCATAGCCCAGCTGAGCGCAGACTTCGGTATTGATGGTGGCGATGCCGTTATCGAAGGTCCTGACGGCGACGTCGCCGGGATTCAGATGTTCGATCAGGATATCGGCAGCCATGTTGGCGGTCTCGACACCCAGGTTGGCGTAGTCAACGCCATAGCCCAAAAAGGCGCCGTTGAGAGCGAAGGAATCGGCACCGGCGAAATGCGGGATGCCGGCCTTGGCCAGAGCCTCGTAGATGGACAGTTCGGCGGTCATGACGGTATTGTCGGAAGGAGTGAAGACGGCTTCGACGCCGGCCTGGATCAGGGCGTCAGCGGCGATCTGGATCTCGGAAACGTTGGTTCCGGACTTCTCCACGACTTCGATGCCCTTGCCCTGCAGAAGTTCTCTGGCCTGATTGATGGCGGTGGTGGAAGCGTCCTGGGAGAAGTCAAACAGCAGGCCGACCTTCTTTATCTCCGGCTTGAGAGCCAGGATCAGGTTCATGACGGCGTTGGTATCGAGATAGTCGGAAGTACCGGTGATGTTATGGCCCGGCTTATCCAGGGAATCGACCAGACCGTAGGTCAGCGGGTCGCTGACGGCGGCGAAGACGACCGGGATCGGATGATCTTCGGTAGCTCCCTGCATGGCCAGGGCGACCGGAGTAGCGACGCCGATCATCAGATCGATCTTCTGGTCGATGAAGTTCTGAATGATCTGATTCAGCAGGTTGGCGTCGGCGTTGCAGTTCTGGCAGTTGATCTCAAAGCGGAAATCCCTGCCCCTGGCCAGGGCGTTAAGCTGCGAGGTGATGTTGTCGACGATCTGGTTGAGAGAGGCGTGGTCGACGTAGTTACAGATGCCGATGTGATAAACGTTTCCGTCTTCATCGGCAGGTTCATTCTTCTGACAGCCAATCAGGCTTAATGCGAGCAGTAATGCGAATATGGTTAATAATGTTTTTTTCATGTTTCATGTTTCCTTTCTTTTCGTTGTCTTAATTCATCCGATTCAGTTCTTAAGAAAGATCATTTGCCATCGTTTCATGCTGTCATACCTCCTGGTCATATAAACAAAAATCCTGCCTCAGCAAATAACTGAACTTTGCTGGGACAGGATCGTTAATCTTCCTGCGGTGCCACCCGGCTTGATGCAATATGCATCCACTCTGCGCATACCTTCATATGCCGACTGTTCTGACGGTCAGTCAATCCGGCGCCCATACTCTCCTTACGGATTTCCGTTTGCCCTCACAAGCCCATTCGTCAGCACTCATTCCATCGCTTCTCACCAACCGCGACTCTCTGGAAGAACGGCCATGCTGATTACTCACACTTGTTCACAGGTTTATTGATACTGATTTTAAGCGGTTTGACCCCTGATGTCAAGTCGGAAGGCTATCAGTCTTCTGACTTTTCCGGCGGCCGGCGTTTCTTGCTGGGACGCTCAGTCAGAGCCAGATTGTCTTCTTCTTCCATCTTCTGCCAGTAACGGTCGACGTTGCCGGCCAGCTGGTGGGCGTTGGTCGGGTAGACGTAGTCTTCCTCGTTGACCTCCAGGATCAGATCGACGCTGATGCCCTTCTTTTCCAGTTCGTGTACCATCCAGAGGATGTTTCTGAGCAGGTACTGGTTGGCGTAGAAGTTGGTGCCGTGAATGCCGCCGGTCTCCCATTCCCCGGAGCCGATGCAGTCGTTGAGATGGATCTTGAAGTTTTCCGAGGCGTAGGCTTCGATGGTCTTGAAGAAGGACATCTCCTCAAAGCGGAAGGACATCTCACTCATGATCAGATGGCAGGTATCCAGAAGCGGGTAGACCCGGTCTTCGCCGATCAGGCTGCGCAGATAATAGGCGACATCCAGACTCTCGATGGCGCCGACGAAGCGGTAACAGTTCTCCACGTGAAGAATGATGCCGCTGTCTCTGATGGCGGCGCAGAAGCCTTCCAGGTTGGGATTTCCCTGCAGTCTCTGCAGGCCGGTTTCAGCGTGGACCACCAGGCCGGCGTGCTGCTTCCGGCACAGTTCGATGACCTGACGGAAGTAGTCAGTGTTCAGCTCATTACAGACGTCGTAGACATCGCAGCGCTCGATGGGGTAGTGGACGGTGATGATCGGCTTGTCCAGATTCTCAGCCAACGCAAAATGATCTCTTTCGTCGCCATAGAGATGGATCTCATAGCCGTCAAAGAGATCATAGTGACACTTTATTCTGATCTGCCTTTCTTCAAGGGCGAGCTTCATTACCTTGCGCATGGAGGCCTCCGTTCAACGGAAACATTATAAGCCATCAATGCGCCGTTATTCAACGGCCTTGAGCGACTCGACCATCTGAATGTCCCTGAGGTGGAAGTGCATGATGCCGTTGATGATCAGCGAGAAGCCCAGGGTCATGAAGAAGCTGATGACGAAGGAAATGGGATTGATGGTCCGGCCGAACATGACTTCGTCCATTTCGGCCAGGTTCATGATCAGATCGTGCAGGTAGATGCCCACCAGAAGTCCGGCGCCGGCACCGATGACGGTCATGATGATGCTTTCGCGGTTGACGTACTTATCGACCTCGCGGTCGGTGAAGCCCAGCACCTTGATGGTGGCGATTTCTCTGACGCGTTCGGAGATGTTGATGTTGGAAAGGTTATAGAGCACCACGGCAGCCAGGGCGGCGGCGGAGATGACCAGCACGACCACGATGAAGGAGATGCTGGAGATCATGTCGGCGAAGTTGGTCTGCAGAGAAGAGTAGAAGGTGATGCCGGTGACGTTGTCCAGAGCCATGATCCGGTTGCCCAGGGCGGTCTCAAAACCGCTTTCCCGGCTGCGGTTGCGGATCTGGTAGACCTCGGTGACCTTGGCAAGGGAGAGCCAGCTGTCGTACTGCTTCTGGGTGACGTACATGTGATGGTAGACGTAGTTTTCAAAGACGCCGCTGACGGTGACGGTGATCTCCTTTTCATCGCTGTCCTTAAAGGTCAGCTGCTGTCCGACTTCCAGCTCCAGCTGGTTGGCCAGCTTCTGGGAGATCAGCACGCCGTCGTCGTCCAGATGGAGATGTTCACCGGTCTTTTCCACGTAGAGGGTGGTGAACTCTTCGAAGGCCTCGGGATCGTCAACGATGTGAATGGTGACGGCAGCGTCCTTGTTGTTGATCTGAATGGTTGCGGCGATCTGCTGTTCGCGGTAGACGGCTTCCACGCCGTCAAGAGCACCGATCTGCTGCCTGAGTTCATCGCTGCCCTTCTTCAGGGTAACGGAGGCGTCATAGTGATAGATGTCTTCATACTGCGCCCGGGCGATGTCGGAGATGCTGTCGTTGATGCCGAAGCCGGCAACGATCAGCGCCGAGCAGCCGGCGATGCCGATGACGGTCATTAAGAAGCGCTTCTTATAGCGGAAGAGGTTGCGGACGGTGACCTTATGCAGGAAGGAGAGCCTTCTCCAGATGAAGGTGATCCTTTCCAGAAGGACCTTCTTGCCGGCCTTGGCGCTCTTGGGACGCATCAGCTGGCTGGGTGAGTCGTTGAGCTGCTGGTAGATGGTCGCCACGGTGACCACCAGGGTCGAAAGGATCATCGACAGCGAGGCCAGCAGGATGAGCTTTATGGGGAAGAGATAGTAAATCGTCTTCAGGTTATACAGGGTGTTCCAGGCCTTGAAGATGACGTAGGGGAAGATGATCATGCCCAGAAGGCAGCCCGCCAGTGAGCCGGCCAGGCTGGCGATCAGGGCGTAGACGATGTATTTGCCGGCGATCTGCACCCGGGAGTAGCCCAGGGCCTTGAGTGTGCCGATCTCGGTGCGCTGCTCATCGACCATCCGGGTCATCGTCGTGGTGACGATCAGAGCGGCGACCAGAAAGAAGAATACCGGGAAGACGGAGGCGATGCCGTCCATGCGGTCGGCACAGGCCTCATAGTCGCGGTAGGAATAGTGGGAGTTGCGGTCCAGGACATACCACTGGGCCTGCAGGGAATCCAGTTCGTTCTGGGCTTCCTCGATCTTCTCCAGGCCTTCCTTCTTCTGTTTTTCGAATTCTTCCAGGCCATCCAGGTATTCCTTCTCGCCCTTGGCGAATTCAGCCTTGGCGGCATTGATCTGCCTGCGGGCCTGCTGAACTTCCTTCTTGCTGTTTTCCAGGGTTATTTTGGCAGCCTGCAGCTGGGTCATGCCTTCGTCGTACTGCGCCTGGGCTTCACTCAGCTGGTTGTAGGCGGCGACCAGTTCCGGCACCGAGGCCAGATAGGCGTCGCGCTGGGCTTTGAGTTCCTCCAGCCGCTGGGCGTCGGCTTCGACCTTGGCGATCTGGGCGTTGACTTCATCGAGCTGCTGCTGGATCTGCCGGGTGTTCTGCTGAGCGCTCTGCAGCGACTGCTGCTGAGAGGCCAGCTGCTGATTCAGCGATTCCAGCAGGGCTTGCTGACCCTGGAGCTGACCGGCCAGTTCGGCGCGGCGCAGCTGCAGTTCAAAGATCTGCTGCTCGCTGAGAGACGGGTCGCTCAACTGCCCGTCGATCTCGCCGATCTGCGACTGCAGGTCGGCTATCCTTTCTTCCGTTTCGGCGATCTGCTGAACGGTCTGGTGAATGTTGTCTTCAATGCTGCTCTGGACCGCCTGGGCGGATTCCAGATTCTGCTGGAGGGAAGCCTGCATGATGGTAAGCGTCGGCAGGCTGGCCTGTTCGGCTTCCAGTTCGGAAATCTCGTTGAGCATGTCTACCAGTTCTTCCGAGGCGTTGATGGCGTCATAGTACTGCTGCCAGCCTTCGTCGAGCTGCTTCTTGGCTTCCGCCAGTTTCCGCTCATTCTCCGCGATTTCCTTCTCGCCGTCGGCGATCTGCTTCTCGGCGTCCTTTATCTTGGCTTCGTTCTCCTCAATCTCCTTGCGGCCGGCTTCGATCTTTTCTCCGGCTTCATCCAGCTTCTGCTGGGCCAGTTCAATCTGGGAAGCGTAGTCCTTCTTGGCGTCGTCGATCTCCCGCTGGTACTGGGCCATGCGGTCCTTGACGCTGTGGTTTTCCAGTAAGTCGATCCTTTCCCTGACCGGGTCGACGATGTCGAAGTAGCGGTCGTCATAACAGTTGACGTCGCGGGCACCGTCAATGGTGACGTCGATCTCGGTATAGTAATCCGCTATGACGGCGGACTGTTCAATCACGATGAAGGTGTCGACGGTTCCCGAGCCGATGTTGGAAGCGCCTTTCTGGTAGGACAGATAAGCCGGCAGGTAACAGGTACCGACGATCTCGTAGTCGCCGTATTTCAGACTTTCTTTCAGCTGATCATCATCGCGGTGGAGCCTGATGGTATCGCCGATACTGAAGGTGCCGAACATGTTGGAAGTGGCGCTGGCTGCCTCGATCAGACATTCGTGATCGTTCTGCGGCATCCGGCCCTCCACCAGTCTGACCAGGTTGACGCCGGTATTCTGATCGTGGGAGATGACCTTGACGACCAGCTGGGTGGTTTTCAGGTTGGTCAGGGTGTCAAGGGTGAAGATGGCCTGGGCGTCTTCAACGCCGCTGAGGCTTCTGATCTCTTCCACGTCTTGGTCATAAAGACCCAGGGTGGAGAAGACCTGGACGTCCTGCAGGCGGTACTGGTCAAAGTAGGTGTCGGCGCTGTTCTTCATGTCCGGAGCCGAAGCCTTGATGCCGGCAAAAAAGGCGACGCCAAGGGCGACGATGGCCATGATGGACAGGAAACGGCCGAAATTACTGCGGATCTCGGCCAGTATGTTTTTCAGAAACACCTTGGGCACTAATACTCGATCTCCTCAACATCCATCGGATGTTCATTGACTTCAATCTTTTCGATCTTTCCGCTCTTGACCCGGATGACCTTGTCACCCATCGGGCAGATGGCGAGGTTGTGAGTGATGACGATGACGGTCTTGCGGCTGCTCTTGCAGGTCTGCTGCAGAAGCTTGAGGACCTGCTTGCCGGTCACGTAGTCCAGGGCGCCGGTCGGCTCGTCGCAGAGCAACAGCTTGGGGTTCTTGGCCAGCGC
>JAFRZA010000016.1 GCA_017442805.1 Erysipelotrichaceae bacterium | reverse complement strand
TTTCCGGTAAAATCCGCATGAACTACATACGCATTTTACCGGGTGACCGTGTCACAATGGAAATTTCACCGTATGATCTAAAACGTGGGAGAATTGTTTTCAGACATAAGTAGCATAGGAGGTATGACTTATGAAAGTAAGACCGTCAGTAAAACCAATCTGTGACAAGTGCCGCGTAATCAAGCGCAAAGGCCGCGTCATGATCATTTGTGAAAACCCGAAGCACAAGCAGAGACAGGGTTAATCCGGAGGTAAAAGAGAAATATGGCTCGTATAGCTGGAGTAGACATCCCGCGCGATAAGTGCGTAGGTGTCGCATTAACTTATATCTACGGTATCGGCGCTACCAGAGCTAAGAAGATCCTGGCCGCCGCCGGCATTGACGAAGCGAAGAGAGTTAAGGACTTGACCGACGCTGAAGAGAATGCCATCCGTAACCTGGTTGACGAAATCAAGGTCGAAGGTGACCTGAGAAGAGAAACCAACATGAACATCAAGCGTCTGATGGAAATCGGCTGCTACAGAGGTGTCAGACACCGCAAGGGCCTGCCGGTTCACGGTCAGCGTACCAAGACTAATGCCCGTACACGCAAGGGACCGCGTCGTACCGTTGCCAATAAGAAGAAATAAGGGTAAAGGAGGTAATATTTAACATGGCTGCAAAGAAAACAGTATCAAGAAAACGTAAGGTAAAGAAGAATATTGCCAAGGGTGTTGCCCATATTCATTCCACATTCAACAACACCATCGTCACCATCTGTGACGAGGCCGGAAACGCCATCACCTGGAGTTCAGCCGGTGCATTAGGCTACAAGGGCTCACGTAAGTCCACTCCGTTCGCCGCTCAGCAGGCTGCCGAAGCTGCTGCCAAGGCCGCTGTCGACCACGGCATGAAGACCGTTGAAGTAAACGTCAAGGGTCCGGGTCCGGGACGAGAAGCCGCCGTCAGAAGCCTGCAGGTTGCCGGCCTGGAGATCACATCGATCAACGATGTCACTCCGATCCCCCACAACGGCTGCCGTCCGCCGAAACGCCCGCGCGGATAGAAATAACGGAGGCATGGTAGATGCAACAATTTGAAAGAGCAGAATTTGAAATTCAACAGTATGTTGAAGATGAACATTATGGCAAGTTTGTGCTGAGTCCTCTGGAAAGAGGCTTCGGCATTACAATTGGCAGTGCGATCAGGAGAGTTCTTTTAGCTGCTATGCCGGGCGGAGCAGTATATTCTATCAAGGTTGATGGTGTATACCACGAATTTGAAACCATTCCCGGTGTCGTCGAAGACGTTACCGCGATCATTCTGAACATCAAGAATCTGATTCTGGACATTGATAACGACGAGTCCTACACCTTAAGACTCGACGTTGCCGGTCCCAAGACCGTCACCGCGGCAGACATCGTCTGCCCGACCGGTGTCAAGATCCTGAATCCGGAACTGGTCATCTGCAATCTGGCCGCTGACGGCAAGATCGACATGGAGATGAGATGCCGCAACGGCAGAGGCTACCTGAATTCTGATGAGAACAAGGCTCTGTATCAGAGCTCCTCACAGGGCATCGGTACCATCTACACCGACTCCATCTTCACCCCGATCACCAAGGTCGCCATTGACGTGACCCCGACCCGTGTTAAACAGAATGCCAAATATGACTGCTTAACCGTAGAAGTCTGGACCGACGGTTCCATTGAACCGCAGGAAGCAATCGCTCTTGCCAGCAGGATCCTGATAGATCACTTACAGTTACTGACCGCGGTCAAGGATTCAGTCAACGAGATCAACTCCGTACTGAAGAACGCGAGCAACGAAGATGTAAGCAAGGGTGCCAACATGCCTATTGAAGATCTGGATCTGACAGTCCGTTCATACAACTGTCTGAAGAGAGCAGGTATCCAGTCAGTCGATGAGCTCACTCAGAAGACTGAGGATGAAATGATGAGAATCCGTAACCTTGGCAAGAAGTCCTTCAAGGAAATCAAGGAGAAACTCGCTGCCATCGGTAAGAATTTCCGTCAAATTGATTAATTAGAGTTATAGGAGGAAAACCTGACATGCAGAATCGCAAATTAGGAAGAACCGCTGACCACCGCAAGGCTCTGCTGCGCAACCTGGCTACCGATATGATCGTATACGAAAAGATCAACACCACCGAAATGAAGGCCAAGGAACTGAGAACCGTCGTTGACGAACTGGTTACCTTAGCCAAGCAGGGCGACCTGGCTGCCCGCCGGGAAGCTGCCAGCTTCGTCAGAGACGTCGTCGCTGACAAGGCCACCGGAAAGACTGCCTTACAGAAGCTGTTCGATGAGATCGGCCCCCGCTACGCTGACCGCAACGGCGGTTACACCCGCGTTGTCAAGACCGATGTCAGACGCGGTGACGCTGCCCCCATGGCATACATTGAGTTTGTCAAGTAAGCAGTAACAAGCATACAGAGAAATGAGAACTGACCCTCTTGGGTCAGTTTTCTTATGGCTGGAATATTATGCCATCCGTCAGGCTGACTGATGCAACTGAGCGGGGGAAAATGTTATAATTAACTAAATAACTGATCGTAAAACATCTGATTTAAATGGAGGAATTGATCATGAAGAGTTTCCGGAAACTAACCGTTGTACTGCTGGCCGTTTTTATGATGCTGACAGCTGTTGGCGTCCGGGCTGCTGATGAGGGCTTTTCCGACGGCGGCGAACCGGCGGGTTATGAGCCCGGTCCGGTTCTTAATGAGCCGGAAGACTACTCCGGCGATCTGCTGATCGACGAGCACAGCGAAGTAAGAAGCGGCTCGCTGCTGAGCAGTCCGCTGCGGCGGCAGCTGGAAGAGGACATCGACACCCTGCTTAACTATCAGCCCATTGAGGTGACGACGGTCAACGACGTCATCTACGCGGTTGACGATTTCCTGCGCAGCGGCGGCTATGATCACTCCGGCGACATCAGCGCCATCCTTCAGGGCAGCAGCGAACTGGCTGCCAAGGCCAACCGCATCGGCCTTCAGCAGACCGGTTCCGAACTGATCGAAGTGATCGAGACCTCTGATAACGCTACCGGCTACATCTTCGTCATCGACCGGACCACCGTGGCCTTCCGCGTCGAAGATAAGAACGGTGAAGGCATCCCCGGCGCTCTGGTGACCATTTCCTATAAGGACACTAGCGGCAATCAGGTGACCAGATCGCAATATACCACTACCGGCGGCCTGCCGGGCTTGTGCGGATTTGACCAGATGCAGGACATCCCCTACATCATGGTCGACGTTCAGGCGGAGAATTACCGCGCCCAGACCATTCTGGACAAGCGGGTCAACGCCGGCGATATTCTGTATTACCGCCTGGAGGACTCCCCGGAGAATGACGTCTACCTGCGCTGCGTCGATCTGGCCGGCAAGGACATGCTGACGGAAGATACCGGACTGTGGCTGGTGGAGTCCAACAGCAAGCCCCTGGAGATGCGCGTCATCGTGACGGCAACCGGCAGTAAGTCCCTGCCCTCCAGCATTACCCTCAAGGATAACAGCAGCGAAAGAAGCATCGCTGTCTTCTCAACCTATTCCCAGGTCACTCCGGGCGGAACCGTCTCCCGGATGTTCAGCCGGACGGAAGACTGGATGAAGCAGGGCAACCTGCTCAGACAGGACGACATCCTGCTGTTTGACGTGGGCGGCAGCGAGCAGCTTCTGGAATACGTCAAAGTCAGAAACGCCCTGATGCAGCCGGGTACCAGCGATGAGCAGCTGCCTCTGACCGGAACGGATAAGAAGATCCCGCTGACCGACGTCATGGGCGGCAACGGCATCGTCAACCTGACCGTCAACTATCTCAAGATCCCGGTGACCATCGGCGTCTTCCCCGAAGGCGGTTTCATCATCGTCGCCACCTTCGACATCGAGAGCCTGTCCACCAAGTATTCCTCGCTGTTTGAGGAGAGCTGGAACCCCAAGACCCGCAGTGAAGGCGAAAGCGTCCTGGAACCCTTCAAGCAGGAATTCTGGCGCAAGGCGGACCGCTTCAAGAGCGGCACCGGCCAGATGAATGACAGCAAGAAGATCTCCCTGGCCCGCGACGCCTACTGGTCCTTCAACGCCAGTTTCTCGCTGTTCTGCAGCGGCAAGTATAATGAGAAGACCGGAAACTTCGACGGCTCCTTCGGCGGCATCTTTGACGCCAAGCTTTCCGGCGGCGTGACCCAGTACTTCCTGGTTTCCACGCCGATAGTGGTGCCCTTCTATCTGGGCTTCAACGTCTTCGGCGAATTCAAGAGTTCCATCAGCGCCAACTTCCTGTGGAACAAGTTATCTGATGGCATCGGCGCCGCTTTCTCAGCGGCCGACCATACCCTGGTGCAGCGCTATGACCTGGTGACCGGACTGGAGCTTTACGCCGGCATCGGCCTGAAGGGCGTCTGTTCCTTAGAGGCAGCCGGCGGCGGCACGCTGGACTTCGCGGCCGTGGTGGGAACCGTTGAGGAAGAGCATAAGGACGCCACCCGTTTCCTGATCGACTCCTTCGCGACTCTGAGAGTCTCGGGAGCCATCGCCTTCTTCAGCTTCAACCTCTTCTCCAAGTCGTTCGGACCATGGCGTCTCTATGACACCCATCCGGACAACGGCAATAACGGCCTGTACGGGGAGACCGGAGACGAAGTCATCGGCTTCGTCGATACCGACCTGGCGGCGACCAATGAAAACGGCACGCTGCTGCTTACCGGGGATGGCGAGCAGATGAGTCACTACAAGCTCAATTCCCTGGGCCTTTCCGACACCGTCGTCAACGGCGGCCAGACGATCACGGCACTTTCCGCCAACACCTTCGGCGACAGCCAGGTGCAGATCGTTTCCACCGGCTCGACAACGGCTCTGTTCCGCATCGCCTCAATCAACGGCCAGGCCCGGATCATCTATCAGAAACAGGATCCGGTAACCGGCCGGTTCATGGACGACTACTACGAAGTGCCGGCCTTCCGGGACTGGGACGTCACCGAGTTTGACGTAGCGGCGTCCACCAATGACAAAAACTACTTCTATGTCGGCTACATCGTCGCCAACAGCGCCAAGAACGACATCGATTCCCGCTCCAAGACCACCTGGGTCGCCGGAGCGATCCTGGATCTGGACAATGACCGGGTCGTAACGGAAAAGGTGAAGTCACCGCTGCCCGACAACGGCAAGTACTTCTACTACAATCCGCGCGTCGCCGGACGTGACGACAAGATCGCCGTGGCCTACCAGAAGACCGTGAACTACAAGGCCCTGGATCAGGCGCAGGCCTGCCTGTTCGGCTATAACGAGACCGGCGAGATCATCATGGGCAAGGGCAGCATCTTTACCAACGGCGACATCGTCGAAGGTGAACCGTCCTTCTTTGTGACCAACCGCAGCCTGACCGACAGCCAGACGCTGGTCATTGACGGCTACCGGGCCAACGGCTACTTTGACGCCGAGCATCCCCGCTGCCGCTACTACGTCGACGTCCATGACTATAAGCTCAGTGAGAATGAGAACTACCTGACCAACTGGGGTTACGCCAACAATACCAACTACGCCATCATCGCCTCCAGGCTCTACTTCCTGGAGAAGTATCCCAGCAGCGTTGACGAATACGGCTTCGGCATGCGGATGAAACAGGTGGAAAACAGCGAAGGCCTGATCAACCGCGATCAGATCTATGAGTTCGTCGTCACCGATGACAAGAGCGGCATCTGCCTGGTCTGTGCCACCGCCAGCATCGACGTCAACATGGAGACCGGCGAAAACGACGTAAAGGGCTCGACTCTTAAGGTCTATACCCTGGAAGGCCGCTATGACGCTTCCAGCACCACCAATACCGTCATCCTGCACGGACCGCTGGACATTTTCGTCGACAAGATCGACATCTGCACCTTCGCGGCGGTCTTCAACCGCGAAAACTGCGCCGCCAAGGGTCTGTCCGTCGTCTATGCCTGCACCCCGGAGATCTCTTCCGGTTCCGACGGCAGGATCATCAACAGCACCAACCTCTACCAGTGGCAGCAGAACCTCAAGCGGGGCATGGTCGCCACTGACGTGGAGTTCGCCGACATGTTCTACTACACCGACGAGCACGTGCTTCCGGTCTTCATCACCTTCCGCAACATCGGCTACGCCATTGAAGGTCCGATTGCCTTCACCATCAAGGATGAAAAGGGCTACGACCTCCATGAGCTCTACTACAGCGAAGGCGACGGCAACTGGCATGACATGGGAACCGAAGTTGTCCACAACGCCGGACGGCTGTATTCCGGTGACGTCGGTCAGATCGAACTGATCGTCGCCGCTCCCTCCTACTGGGAGACCAGCGCCGTTCATGAAGTACGCGTCGAAGTCGCCCCCGGCTACCGCGGTGACGCTCAGATCTCCTTCAGCGCTCCGGTCTTCGCCAACAAGCTGACCCTGCAGGGTGAGCAGATCGTCATCGGTGATCACCATTACGCCGACCTGAGCATAACCAACATCTCCGGCGAGCAGCTGGGCCTCAACAGCATCGCCATGGAAGTCCATTATAAGGATGAAGCCAAGCCGGCGCATACCAGCTACATTGACCTCAAAAAGGTAATGTCCGATCCTGACAAGGACAAGTATTCCGTGCGCTATGACCTGCAGCCGCTGTGGGACAGAGCTGAAAAAGACGGCATCTTCTACGTCCGCTTCTACCTGGTTGACCAGAATCAGCTGCCGCTGACCGGCGAATCGGTGTTCATGGAGCCCGACGTTCATCCGGAAGTTGAGGAAGTCAGCTATGAGATCACCGAAGGCGCTGACGGCATCTGGGTGAAGGACAGCGGTGAGCAGTATCTGATCAGAGTAGTGCGCAGCCGCTTTGACGAAAACTGCTTCGCCCACTTCGCTTCCCTGGCCATCGACGGCCGTGAGCTGGTGCGCGATCAGGATTACACCGCCCAGCCGGGCAGCACCGTTCTCAGACTGAAGGCCGCAGCCCTGCAGAAGCTGAGCCTTTCCGAGCATGAGGTGCTGATCAGCTTTGACGACGGCCGGGTGGAAACCACGCTGACCGTGGTCTCCAACGAAGTGCCGGATACCGGCGACGCCGGCAGCGTGATGCTGTACGGGGCCATGATGCTGATTTCCCTGGCTGCGCTGATTGGGCTGAGAAAGCGCGGAAAAAGAGAATACAACTGAAACAGATTAAGATAAACGTGGGGTAAACAAATGAAAAAACAGCTGACAATGCCTGTGAAAACCGCCATCTTCATCATCGCCCTGGTCATTACGACCATCGGCGATTCGCTGGCCATGAAGGGAGCCATCGGCACCAATGCCTATGAAGCCTTCTCCCTGACCGTTTCCCAGGCCAGCGGCATCAAGGTCGGCACAATTGCCATGATTCTGAACATCGCCATGGTCGTTCTGCAGATCATTCTTGAGAAGAAAGTCAGAAAGCAGCACCTTCTGGAGATCCCTCTGGCCGTCTTTCAGGGCTGGCTGCTTAACCTGTTCTACTACGCCGTCTTTGACAGGCTGACGCTGAACAGCTATCCGGCCAGACTGGTGTGCGAACTGATCGGTTTTGTCCTGATTGCCATGGGCTGCGCAGCGCTGGTTTACCTTGATCTGATCGTCTTTCCGCTGGAAGCGGCCTGTTCGGTCATCTGCGAGCGCTTCAAGCTCAGCTTTGCCCGCATCCGGCAGGGAGCTGACATCCTGTTCATCGTCCTTTCAGTGCTGATCTCGCTGTTGCTGAGGCAGCCGTTCAACATCAGGGAGGGAACCCTGATCGGCATGATCGTGCTGGGACCGATGATGAACCTGTTCATCAACTTCATGAAAAAACACTTCGGCTGAAAGCCGACAATACTTGAAAGGGGTAATCGTGATGAAGAAACTAATGACATTGTTGCTGGCAGGGCTGACGCTGATCAGCGTCTGCGGTTGCGGCTCATCAGGAAAGCCGGATGAACCGGATGATCCGCCGGTTGCCGATGAGACGCTGGTGGTCATCAATGACCTGGAGTTCCACCTGAATAAGGAAACGTCATTCAGCGGCCTTTGTTATACGGCCGTGGAAGACTTTAAGGAAGTTCAGCATGACGAGCACATTCCCTACGTGCAGTACAGCTACGCCCAGCAGGATGGCAGCAACCTCCTCTTCTTTAGGGTCTTCTACTATAAGAACAGGGATGTTGCCTACGCACTGAAGGATCTGGGCATCGAAGGCAACGTTGAGCTGACTGACGGAAATAACGGCAGTCTCGACTATCAGTTATACGCCCAGCCCCGTGATGACGGCGGCACGATCCATTTCTATTTCATAACCCGAGATAAGGACACCTACGCGCTGAACTTCATCTCGAAGTACGACATCAGGGCCTTTGAGGAAAAGACCGTCAGCAGTGTTCATTTCGCGGCTGAATAGCCGGCAGGATTGCCGTCAAGGCGCGGCAGATAGTACAATGACAGTAATGATTACGGGAGTGTGATGACAGTGACAGAGATAAGGGAATTCAAGGATCCTCAGGGACGGACGCTGGCCTACGCGGCAGCGGAAGACGGCTGGCTGATCGGCGGAGCGCTGATCGACAAGGTACAGAGTGAAAGCGTGCCTTTCTTCATTACCTGCCACGCCATCGACACCGCCCATAACATCATGATCTTCGGTCTGACCGATGAGATGTATACGACCTATGTCAACAAGATGATCAAGGCAATGCTCAAGAGCGTTCCTGACGTCATCTGGAGCAGCGTGCGTGACTTCATCGAGCCGGAAGTATTCCTCAGGCAGTTCGCCGAATCGATGGCGCAGATGAACCTGACGGCTACCGCTCAGGCTGATCTGCCCAGCTACATCGGCAACAACATCCAGCAGGCCTACAACGACATGATGGAACAGTACCGTCAGTCCTTTGAGATCGAAACCCAGCTGGGAACCCCGACCCAGGCCAACAACTCGCTGATGAAGTCCTTCATGGTCCGCTATGAAGGCGTCGCCAAGAGCGGGGTCAATAGCGTAGTCATTGCCGGCATGGACTACAAGGGCGTGGAATACTACTCATCGACCTCCGTCCTGAGCGCCATCAGTCCGCTGGGCGGACTGGTAGGCGGCCTGCTCAAGAACAAACAGGCGGAAAAGAGCTCCACCCAGTTCGGCCACGGCAAGCCCTGTGACGCCATTGACTGGGGCGCTGCCAACAAGTTCATCGTCATCACGCCCGCCGAGTATGAGAAAGAGGCTACCGAGGCTTTCCTGAAGTTCGTCGGCACCTTCCACATGGCCGATGACCTGCGCCGTCAGTTCTATCAGCGGGTGATGGAAAGAAAGCAGTCAAGGATCCAGACGACCCTGCAGTATCAACGAATGGCCCAGCAGTCGATGATGAACCTGCAGGCCAACCAGGCCCGTCTCCAGCAGACCCTGGCCAATAACAGCGCTGCCATGCACAACATGATCATGGACAGCTGGAACCAGAAGATGGCCTCCGACAGCCGTATTTCCGCGGCCCGCAGCGAAGCCATCATGGGCGTCAACACCTATACCAACAGCTACGGCCAGAACGTCAGCGTTGACGTCACGGCCGATCACGTCTATCAGAACCAGTACGGCGATGTCTACGGAGTTTCCGGCAGCGCGCCGGACGATGAGCTGCTCAACAGGCTCAACTGGAGAGAATTGAAGAAGTAAGCAAATGGGGGGGGAAAAAAACAATGGAATATGAGGAAATACTCGATCAGATAATCGAACTGCGCGACGCCATCTATGAAAACGTTGAGAACGACCAGATCTTCAAGGTCAAGCCGCAGCTGGATCAGATCAGGGAACTGGCTGAGCAGATGCAGGACGAGGACGACACCCGCAGGATCATCGACAAGATCTCAGTGTTCGACTTCCTGATGGAACTGTATGGCCATACCGGCCGTCAGCGGCTGAGCAACGAGTGCTGTTACCGCTGCATCGAACTGTCAAGAAGGCTGATGGACCAGGATAACCGCGTCTATGAGCCGGCCAGAGACTACTACCGCAGCTACATCGCCAACCGGCTGTTACTGGACGGGGATACCTCCGAGGACCTGGAAGATGAGCTGTATCAGTACTTCAACCAGGAAGGCCTGGATCTCCGGGAGACCACCCTGGAGTATTTCGCCACCGCTCCCAGGCACGATCCCGTCGAAGACAGCGAGGAATACCTGAATGTCATCGACGCGGTCTCCGAGAAGCTCTACGAGGCTCTGGAAGAGCATAAGGAAGAGGAAGACTTCCCGGAAAGATACATCCAACTGAAGAAAAAGATCCTGAAGGAAGACTACGGCATCGACTGGAAGAGCCCTCAGGAATATAACGAGGAGAATCAGTAAGAAAATGACAGCCGCACTCCGGCTGTCATACAAATAAGAAACAACAGAAAGGACGATCGTCTATGCGTAAAACCACGATAAGAAAAAGGATCCGCTACTGGCTGGACTTCCGGATGGCCAAGGGCACCGTCAGCATGGTCCGCCTGCTGCTGACCATGGTTCTGACCTCGGTGTTTTTCGTCACCGCCCTGGTACTGGCCTTCAAGCTTGACAGCGAAGGCAAGACAGCGATCGCGGTGCTGTGGGACAACCTGAGATCGGCCATGTCGTCTTCCTTCCCGGCTTCCGATTCGGGATCGTTATTGTACATCGTCCTGTATACGCTGCTGGGTCTGACCGGCATGGTATTCACCGGCATGCTGATAGGCATCTTCTCTTCCGCCATGCGCGGCAAGATCATCGCCCTTCAGCAGGAAAACCCCGACATCATCGAGGAAGGCCATACCGTCATCCTCGGTTTCCGCAAGGGCGAGTACGCCCTGCTTAAGGAAATGATCGCCAACGCCGAGGATGAAAAGCGTACCTACGTCATCGTCGAGAACATGGAGCGTCAGGAGATGGAACAGCTGATCTCCAAGAACGTCAATGTTCCCAAGAACATCCGGCTGATCCCCATCAAGGCCGACACCACCAGCCCCAACACCCTGAAGTGCTGCGCGATACCCGAGGCCACGGCCGTCGTCGTGCATACCCGGGAAAAGGGCCGCACGGTCAAGACCCTGCTGGCTCTGGAGATCTTACTGGCCAACGCCCGTCACCGCCCCCGCATTGTTGCCGCGGTCGACTCCCATAACCAGGTGTTCTCAAGGGACATGCTGAAGGAAAGCGGCGTCACCATGCTGTATTCCGGGGATGTCGTGGCCCGGATCATCGCCCATTCCACCACCCAGCCGGGCATCTATGAAGCCCTGCTGGACATGATCGACTTCGCCAACTACGAATTCTACTTTGAAAAATCCCTTCTGGTCGAAGGTCTGCCTTTCGGTTCAGCCGTGCTGGCCGGCCGCAAGGCCATCGTCGCCGGCATCTACCGCAACGGCCAGGCGCTGATCAATCCGCCGCAGGATACCGTCATCCAGAAGGATGACCTGCTGATAGCCTATGAAGAGGAACCGGGCGATCTCGTTCTGGAAAACCCGCAGGAAAAATCGCTTCCCGAACACCGGGAACCGTTAAAGCCCAGAAAGATCAGCGAAGTCGCGGTCTTCGGCATCAATAACTCGATTTTGACGGTGCTGCATGAGCTGCCCGACAACATTGAGCGCATCAAGCTGATCGGCCTTTCCGCTCAGGACTACAAGACCTTCATTCCCGAAAACGAGGAGTTCGTTTCCGAAATCGCGACCGACTACCGCAACAGCGATTCTGACCGCATCCTGCTGGACATGATCAGGGATGCCGAGCACATCTGCATCCTCTCTGACCGGCGCAAGAAGGAAGAAGATGCCGATACCGAGACGATGTTAAGGATCATCAGGCTGCGCAACCTCAAGAAGAAAAACGGCCTGTCCTATACCATCACCGCGGAAATGCGCTGTGAAAGCAACCGCGACCTGATCGCCATTGAGGACGCCGAGGACTTCGTGGTCGCCACCGACCTGTCCAGCATGATGCTGGCGCAGATCACCACTGACCTCAGAAGAGCGGAGGTCTTCACCGAACTGCTCGACGAGCAGGGCTCGGAAGCCTACATGAAGCCGGCTGCCGACTTCGGCGTCGCCGGAATGACCATGAGCTATGGCGAACTGCTTGAGAAGGTCTACGCTTCCGGCAGCATCCTGATGGGCATCAGGACGGCTGAGAATCCGTTTAAGACCATTGCCGCTTCAGCCCAGCCGGTACAGATCGGCGAGAACGACCAGCTGGTTCTGCTCGGTGAGGAATAGACATTGCCAATTGAAAGAACCGTTTAACAAATCAGGAGAAAAACCATGGATGACAGATTTGAATTATATGACCTGAAAGTGGAAGTCGTGGAGACGGACAGACCCTTTGTCTGTTCGCATCACGCCGGTGATTATTTTCTGGTCGAGGGCGAAAACCTCGTCTTTCCCGAAAACCGTTCCTTCTCTCTGTACGCCCTGGCGGCCCTGCTGCCGCTGTTACCGGCCAAGCAGAGGGTAACCGATGAAAACGACTGGATGAGCACCGACAGCGAGATCGCCTGTCCCGATCCCAACTGCGGAGCCAGATTCCGCATCACCAGAACAGGCAGGAGAGTTTTCTCACATCACGAAGTAACGGCCGTGCCGCTGGAAAAGAGATAAGAATATGCAGGCAGAAAAGTACACGTTCTCCGATTCCTATCGCATTTCCCGCGTCCTCAACGGCTGCTGGCAGCTTTCGCTGGGCCACAGCCTCAACGGACCGCTGGATCTGGAAGATGTCCGCAGGGCCTTTTACCTGTTACGGGAAAAGGGCTTTACCACCTTTGACTGCGCCGACATCTATACCGGCGCCGAGGAGTTCATCGGCTCATTCATCAGTGAACTGAAGCAGGACCCCGGCTTCCGGGAAGAAGACATTCAGATCCACACCAAATACGTTCCTGACCTTGAGTATCTTTCCAGGGTCGACTATGGGTTTACCCGAAGCATCATTGAACGAAGCCTGCAGAGACTGAACAAGAAACAGCTTGACGTCGTGCAGTTCCACTGGTGGGATTATGAAGTCGACGGCATGGTAAAAACGGCATCATATCTGCAGCAGCTGAAGGAAGAAGGTCTGATCGGACACGTATCCGTCACCAATTTCGACACCGAACATCTCCGAATGCTGGTGGACGCCGGAATTGAGATCACTTCCTGCCAGGCGCAGTATTCCTTCTTTGACCGCCGGGTCGAAAAGGGCCTGCAGGCCTACTGCCGGGAAAACGACATTCCGCTGATCTGTTACGGCACTCTGGCCGGCGGTTTCCTTTCGGACAGATACCTGGGAAAGCAGCGCGATCAGATCGTTCCGGAAACCCGCTCGCAGGTCAAGTATCTTCAGGTCATTGAGGACTCTCTGGGCTGGGAGGGCTATCAGCAGCTTCTGGCGCTGCTGGGGGAAATTGCCCGGCATCACGGCGTTTCCGTTCCCCAGGTAGCCACCCGCTTCATCCTTCAGCAGCAGGCGGTCGCGGCCGCCGTCATCGGGGTACGCAATTCAAGGCATGTCGATGACAATGTCAGGATCTTCTCATTCAGTCTGACCGAAGAAGAACTGAGCCGGCTGAGGGAGTTCATTGACCGCTTCCCGGTTCTTCCCGGTGAGCCGTTTGAACTGGAAAGAACGGTTGGTTCCAAATACCGCAGCATCATGCACATGAACATCAACGAAGAAGAGCAGGCCTGACCTGCTCTTTTTTCATGCATGTTGTTCGGTTTGTCAATGGCCGGTTTCCTGATAAGTTAGACCGTAGCCTTTTTTCAGCCAGGGCTCCTTCGCTTCGATCTGTTGGACCGAAGCGTACCACGGGCTGGGCAGTCTGCCCCGAAAATCACCCTGGCCGCAGAGCACGTCCGCCACGCCCTGGCCTTCCGAACCGGGCAGGTAGCACATTACGACGGCGTCCCAGTCATCGATATAGTCGCTGATGAATACGTTGCGGCCGGCCACGATGCAGCTGACGATTGGCTTGTTCAGGGCTTTCGCCTTTTCAATCGCTTCCCGGTTTCCGGGCAGACCGGTATCCGAGCAGAGATGGGGATTCTCGCTGTCGCCGTTCCATTCCGCGTAGGCCTTCTCGCCGACTGCCAGAACGATGACGTCCGCTTCTTCCGGCTTGTCGGTGATGGTGATTCCAAAGCCTTCCGCTTTTTTGAGGAAACCTTCCCTGATCGACGTGACTCCGGGGATGGCGGAAAGATTGCTGCCGTTCCAGTCCATCGTCCAGCCGCCGCACTGGGCGACGTCATCATCGGCGGCCGGTCCCATGATGCAGATCCTGGTACCCTGTTTCAGGGGAAGAATGTCATTTTGGTTTTTGATCAGCACCAGGCTCTCTTCAACGGCTCTTTCGGCAACTTCGCGGTATTCTTCTGAACCGGTCGTGGTCTGAACTGTTTCCAGTTTTTGGCCAAACGG
>JAFRZA010000015.1 GCA_017442805.1 Erysipelotrichaceae bacterium | reverse complement strand
TTAAGCGTTTTAACGAGATTGTATCTATCGATTCAGTGCCTGCTGAACCGCGACCGTGCAGGCCAGGGTAGCGCCGACCATCGGGTTGTTGCCCATGCCGATCAGGCCCATCATCTCCACGTGCGCGGGCACTGATGAGGAACCGGCGAACTGGACATCGCAATGGGTACGGCCGATGGAGTCGGTGATGCCGTAGGAAGCCGGACCGGCTCCCACGTTGTCCGGGTGCAGGGTACGGCCGGTACCGCCTCCGGAAGCCACGGAGAAGTAGTCAACGCCGTTGGCAACCGCCCATTTCTTGTAGGTTCCCGCTACCAGATGCTGGAAGCGGATGGCATTGGCGGAGTTACCGGTAATGGAGACGTCCACTCTTTCCAGCTTCATGACCTCGACGGCCTCGTCGACAGTCGAGTTGGCGTAGACCTTGACCTGGGATCTCTCGCCCTTGGAGAAGGCCTTTTCACCCAATACTTTCAACTGCTGTGTCCGGTGATCAAAGACAGTCTCCACATAGGTAAAGCCGTTGTAGCGGGCCAGCGTATAGCCGGCGTCCTTGCCTAAGCCGTTGAGAATGACCCTTAACGGCGTCTTTCTCAGCTTATTGGCGGAACGGACAATGTTCAGACCGCCTTCCGCCGCCGCAAAGGACTCGTGACCGGCCAGCAGGCAGAAACACTTGGTGTTTTCATCCAGAAGCTTGGCCGCCAGGTTGCCGTGGCCTTCACCGACCCGTCTGGCTTCCGCCACTGAGCCGGCTACGGTAAAGGCCTGCAGGCCTTCGCCGATGGTACGGGCGATCTCGGATGCGGTGGCGCACTTTCTCTTCAGCGCGACCGCGCAGCCGACGGTATAGCCCCATACCGCATTGTCAAAGGCAATCGGCTGAACGCCCTTGACGATCTTTTCCACATCGACGCCCCTGTCCAGGCAGATCTCTCTGGCCTGTTCAAAGCTCTCGATGCCGTTTTCCCTGAGGTAAGCCAGCGTCTTGACTTCTCTTGATCCTTTTCCTTCAAACTGAATCATGCGCTGCCTCCCTACTTCTCACGCGGATCGATGTAATCCGCGGCATCTTCATACTGGCCATAGGTGCCCGTGCAGGCCTTAAAAGCCTCATCCGGGCTTTCGCCCTTGCGGATGCGGTCCATCATCTTGCCCAGATGTACGAACTTATAGCCGGTGACTTCCTTCTCGTCATTAACGGCCATGTCCAGCACGTAGCCTTCCGCCATCTGCAATAGTCTCGGCCCCTTCTCCAGGGTGGAGAAGACGGCGCCGTTGGCGGAGATCAGGCCCTTGCCCAGATCTTCCAGGGTGGCGCCTACCGGTAAGCCGTCATCGGTAAAGGCGGTCTGGCTTCTTCCGTAAACCATCTGCATGAAGATCTCCCGCATCGCCACGTTAATGGCGTCGCAGGCCAGATGGGTGTTCAGGGCTTCCAGCAGGGTCTTGCCGACCAGATGCTCGCCGGCTACCGCCGCTCCATGGGTGGCGCCGGTACAGCCGGTAGTCTCAACCAGGGCCTCGACGATGACGCCGTCCTTGACGTTGAGGGTCAGCTTGCAGCAGCCCTGCTGAGGCGCGCAGCGGCCCACGCCGTGGGAAAGACCGGAAATCTGGCTGATGTCCTTGACCTGGACCCAGCTGCCCTCAATGGGCAGTTCCGCCGGCCCGTGGCCCTTGGGACAGTTAAGCTTGACCTGCTTCTGTACTTCAGGTGAAATTTTCATATCTGTACTCTTCTTTCCTTAAAAAGAGGATGCGGCACGCCGCATCCTTTAACTGCTAAATCAGCATGCGCTTTGCTCTTTCCGCGGCGGCTGCTTCATCTTCTCGCTCATACCACATCGGGCTGGGGAACTTCAGATAGCAGGTGTCGCCGGCGGCGAACATGTTGCGGTGCGGGGTCTGTACGCGGATGACCTGGCCCTTGACGTCAACCAGATATTCGATCAGGTCGGTCAGGAAGATCCTCTTGATGATCTTTCCTTCGAAACCTTCGTTATGGTTGATTTCAATGGTATTGGGCCTGGTCGCCATCAGCATCTCACCCTTACGGTCTGTCGGTGCCTTGACCGGCAGCGGGGTCTTGTCGTCACCTTCCAGATAGACCTTGCCGCCCTTTTCAACTACGTTGGTGAAGTTGGACTGGCCCAGGAAGTCGTGAACGAACTTGGTGGCCGGATGGTTGTACAGGTTGGTCGGAGTATCGATCTGTACCATCTTGCCCATGTCCATTACCAGCATCCTGTCGGACAGCGCCATGGCTTCGGACTGGTCGTGGGTAACGAAGATGATGGTGAAGTTGTACTTCTTCTGCAGAGCCTTGATCTCAAACCTCATGTTTTCCCTCAGCTTGGGGTCGAGGTTGGACAGCGGTTCGTCCAGAAGCATGACCTTGGGGTTGACGACGATGGCTCTGGCCAGAGCGATACGCTGCTGCTGACCGCCGGAGAGGTCGCCGGGATACACCTTTTCCATGCCGTCCAGGGAGACGGACTTCAGGGCGCTTTTGACGCGGCTTTCGATCTCGTCCTTGGGACGCTTCTGCACCTTCAGGGGGAAGGCGACGTTGTCAAAGATGTTCATGTGCGGCCAGACGGCGAAGGCCTGGAAGACCATGCCCAGTCCGCGGTGTTCCGGAGGTACGTAGAGGCCCTTTTCCTTGATGGAAACGGGCTGACCGCCCAGGTAGATCTCGCCTTCGGAGAGGTCTTCGAAGCCGGCGATCATTCGTAAGGTCGTGGTCTTGCCGCATCCGGAAGGACCGAGGATGGAGAAGCATTCGCCTTCCTTGATGTTCAGGTTGATGTTCTCAACGGCCGTGACCGTGCCAAGCGACTTGGTGGTAAATGTCTTCTTAACGTTTTTCAGTACGATCTGATCCATTAATTACACTCCCTTTCTGTCCTTGGTGATGAACTCAACCACCTTGTTGGAAACAATGATGATGACGATCGTCACCGCCGCCAGAGCGGCTGCCTGACACATGTAGCCGTTTTCTCTCAGCTGATAGATCTGCACGCCCAACGTCCGGGACTTCGGTCCGTACAGCAGTACGGAAGTGGTAAGCTCACGCATGGCGGGCAGGAAAACCATGAAGAATCCGGAGACCATGGCGGGTCTGATCAAGGGCAGGGTGATGTCCATCAGTGCGCCCATCTTGGTGGCGCCGCAGGATCTCGAGGCTTCTTCAAGTGAATAGTGGACCTGCTGCAGCGCGGAAGCCGAAGACTTCAGCGTGTAGGACAGGTATCTGGCGCAGTAGGCAACCAGAATGATCCAGATGGTGTTGTAAAGTCTGATGCCGAAGATCTTGCCGCTCCAGGCCAGGATGACACCGATGGAAAGAACGGTACCGGGCAGGGAGTACGGCAGCACCGCCAGCATCTCGATGATGCCACGGCCTCTCGGCTTGACCTTGTAGACAACGTAGGCAACCATGACACCCAGGAACAAGCAGATGACGCCGGCAGAGACGGACAGGAACAGGGAGTTCTTGATCGCCTGCATGACGGATTTCTGAGCGAATACCTTGGTGTAGTTGATGAATGACAGGTTTTCCTTAATGATCGGCAGGCCGTAAGCCTTCAGCAGGCTGACCAGAACCAGCACGACCAGCGGTACGATGACGACCAGAATCAGGAAAAGGATGCAGACGATCAGCAGGGGGATGCGGGCAGCCCTGAGCTTGATCAGGGTCGGGCGCATGCTCTTGCCCTTGATGATGTCATAACGGCCGACATTCAGTACGGCCCGCTGAGCGACCAGCGCTGCGGCAACGATGACCACCAGCAGCACGGACAGAGCCGTAGCCTCTCTGATGCCTTCGAAGCTGCCGCCGGCCGCATACATCCGTTCGACAATCTTGGTGGGCAGAGTGTAGATGTTCTGCGAGAAGCCCATGATCGAGGGAACGCCGTAGTGCGACAGCGTGGAAATCAGAACCAGCAGAACGCCGGCTGAGATCGACGGTACCATCAACGGCAGGGTGATCTTGCGGATGACGTACATCTGATCAGCGCCGGCAATGCGGGCTGACTCCTCCAGGGTCGGGTCCATTCTCTCCAGAGAGGAGATGACCTGCAGATAGACGAAGGAGAAGAAGTAGATGATCTCAACGAAGATGATGCCGCCGATGGAGTTGATGTTGAACGGAGCGTTTTCCAGATGGAAAACCGACATCAAAAACTTGTTGACATAGCCGCTGCGGCCGGAAAGCATCAGGTCCCAGCACATGGCGCCCAGGAAGGGCGGAATCATGAAGGGGATGGAGAACAGGGTTCTCATCAAACCCTTGGCCGGAATGTCGGATCTTCCCAGCAACCAGGCGAAGAATACGCCAATCAGGGCGCAGCCTACGGTGGCGGAAAGCGAGATCACGACGGTGTTCTTGATGGCCTTCAGGTTGTCGCTTCTGACGATGACGTTCCAGAAGGTAGCCAGGTCAAGATGACCCTCAGCGTCCCAGAAGGTGTTGAGGATGATCATGGCGACCGGAATGACGACGATGATGGCCAGTAAGATGACGGAAGTCAGGGTCAGACCCTGTTCCAGACCGAACTTGAAGCCTTCCTGCTTTTCCAGGTCGGAGCGTCTGTCTTTAAAGAGTGCCATTATTCCGCCTCCTTTCCGGAGAGTTCTTCATAATCGTAGTATTTTTCATTGACCAGCCTGATGCCGATCTCATCGTCTTCGTTGTACTCCCGGTCATCCAGGGAGTCCAGGGTATTGCGCTGCACGCGGAATTCCTGGCCGCCCAGTTCGATGAAGTAGGAGAACTGCGCTCCCAGGAAGACGGCCGTCTTGATCCGGGCCCGGATCGGTGAGCTGTCATCGAAGATGATGTCCATCGGACGGATGCCCATCAGAGCCTTATCGGCGTCCTTGGGCCAGCCTTCCGGCTGCTTTTCGGCATATTTCACATCGGCATCCTTCAGATGCAGATAGTATCCGTCTTTCTTCTTAAACACTTCAATGAAGTTGGAAACACCGATGAACTGGAAGACGAACTTGTTGGCCGGGTGGGTGATGATCTGCTCGTCGGTACCGATCTGGCAGATCTGGCCGTCCGGCTGCATGATGGCGACCTTGTCGCACAGCTGCAGAGCGGCTTCCTGGTCATGGGTGATGTAGATGATGGTGGTGCCCAGCCGTCTTTGGATCAGCTGGATCTCCACGATCATTTCCTCTCTCAGCTTGGCGTCCAGGTTGGTGATCGGCTCATCGAGGACGATGATGTCATCCGAGGAAACCAGGGCTCTGGCGATGGCAACGCGCTGCTGCTGACCGCCGGAGAGCTGAGCGGGCATGTAGTTGGCATAGTTGGACATGCGCACCTGTTCCAGCACGCCGGCCACCTTGCCGGGTATCTCATCCTTGGGGACCTTTCTCTTCTTCAGAGGATAGGCGATGTTGTCATAGACCGAAAGATGCGGCCAGACGGCGTAGTCCTGGAAGACGACGCCGATGTTGCGCTTTTCGGGAGCGACATTGATCTTCTTGTCCTTGGAGAAGACCAGGTTGCCGTTGACGTAGATGTTGCCCTTGTCCGGATTGATGAATCCGCACAGAGCGCGCACCAATGTCGTCTTGCCGCAGCCGGATGGTCCGACGATGCCGAGTATCTGGCCCTCTTCGACTTCCAGATTGAGGCCGTCGACGACGGTGTTATCGCCATTGACCCGGTCCCTGTACGTAACGGTGAGATCCTCATACTTTAGTTTAACTGTCATACTAATCTCCCTTACTAATACAAATGCAGGCTTTGCATCGCTGCAAAGCCTGCAATCATGAAACGATTGATTACTTAAAGATTATTTCTTGAAGATTGAATCGTACTTTGCCAGCATTTCAGTTGACTTGGCAGCCATGTCATCAACGTCGAAGGCGATGGCATGCTCAACGATCCAGCTGGCCGGATGCATGGTGTCAGGAACCTTGGTAGCCGGCTGAACCGGAGTAACGTTCTGTTCTACCAGGATTCTCTGGCCTTCCTCAGGATTCATGATGAAGTCGTAGAGGAGCTTGGCATTTTCCAGGTTCGGGCAGCCCTTCGGGATGGCGATCGGTGAATAGTAGGCGATGGCGTCTTCAACGATTTCCGCCCAGGCGAGGTTAGCGCCGTCAGCGATCAGGTTCTTGGCAACGAATTCAACGCCGACACCGATGGCATAAGTGCCGTCAGCGACCTTGTTGTGGGTTGCGGTCGTGCCTGATTCAAGCTTCAGACCGTTGTCATACAGAGCCTGGATGAAATCCCAGCCGTACTTTTCCTGGTTGACCAGGACATAGAGCCAGGTCTTCATTGATCCGGAAGCGCCGGCGTCAGTCATGACGATCTTGTCCTTGTATTCGGGCTTCAGCAGATCCTTCCAGGAAGAAAGGGTCTCGTTGACCTGATCCGGAGCATAGGCGAAGCCGATCAGAACGGCACGGGCGCCAATGTACATGTTGTCCGGGTCTCTGAACATCGGGTCAACAGTGGCAGCGTACTTTGACTCATAGGCTACCAGGTTGCCGGCGTTCTTGTATTCAACGAATTCAGAAGCGTCAGCCAGCCAGACGATGTCGCACTCGACAGTGCCGGCCTGCAGCTCGGTGGTGAGCTTGGTGCTGATCTTGCCGGAACCGGCCTGAACGAAGCTCATGTCGACACCGGGGTATAATTCTTCAAATCTGGCTTCCAGTGCTTCCAGGACGACCTGCTGCATGGAAGAATAAATCATGACTTCACCGGTAGGTCCGTCTTCGCCGCCGCCGTTATTGTTACCGCAGCCTGCGAAGCTGAACAGCATGGTTACAGCCAGTAAAACAGCAATAAACTTTTTCATTATGTTCCTCCTTGTTTAAAGCTATGATGAATTTATTTTATCACATTCTTTTCACAGAATGAATATGTACGGTTTAATTCTTTTTTTCACAAATGGTTTTTAACCAGTTAACTGCCAGAGCGATCATTTCCAAGCGTCTGTCCTGGAAGGAATGGTCGCTTTCCAGCACTTCCGTGCTGACCGGCGCTCCTCTTCTCTGAAGAACTTCCGCCGCTCTGAGCATGTGGGTCTCCGGCGGGCAGACGGCATCCCGGCTTCCCCCGATAAACAGCAGCGGCATTTGAGGGTCGATCCTTTCCGCCAGATAGGCAAACTGCCAGTCTTCCAGTCTTCCCTTAAGATCTTCCTTCAGATCATCAACGGAATCATTGGGCGTACTTATGAACGGCAGGGCCTTGATGAAGACTTCGTCGAACTTCTCCTCTTCATCTTCCAGCCGCCGGGCCAGATTGCAGGGAGCCAAAAGTACGGCGCCTTTGACCATCAGTCCCTCAGCCAGCGCTCGTAAGGTAGTCAGACCGCCCATTGAGTGGCCGATGATGAACAGATTATCCAGGTCAGCGTGCAGTTCTCCGGCATGCTCTTTCAGATAGTCCAGATTGGCTTTCAGATCTTCCGTCAGGGTGGAAAACTGATAGCTGCCCGAGGATCCCCAGCAGCCGGCAAAGCCGCTCCTGAAGACCACGAAGCCGCATCTTCGTAACGCCTGGGCCAGATCATCGAACTTCTCGTGACCGGGAAAGCCGTGCAGTAACATCACCACCGGCGCCTTTTCTTCCTCACTGTCAAAACCGGGAAGCAGGATCCTTCCCAGAAGCTTTACCCCCTGCCGGTAGACTGCCACGTTCCTGGCGGACATGGGGATGGCCTTAGCCGGCGGGGAAATGTTCAGGTATTGGGCATTTATCATCTTTTTAACGCTCCGTTAAGTATATTATAATGTAGGAAAAGGAAGGCAGACAAGCGAAGAAAACATGAGAAAGATCTATCTGGTAAGACACGGCAAGCCCCTGTTTGAAGGCCCGCGCATCGCCCTGGGCCAGGGTAACGACGTGCCGGTAATTCCCGAATATCTCGAGATGGCTGAAGGCCTGAAGCCTTTCTTCGCGGACAAAGAAATCGATAACTGGTGCTCTTCGCCCCTGTTAAGAGCCCGCCAGACCCTGGCGGCCATCATACCCGAAAATAAGAAACCGGTGATCATTCCCGGAATAATAGAAGCCAATTACGGAAACTGGGAAGGCGTGGACATCAGACTGCTGACGCCCAGCTACGGTCAGGGCTACATCGACTCCTGCCGGGGCGTTACCTACGAAGGCATTCCCGACATCGGCCATCCCGAACATGTCAAGGATGTCTCCACCAGGGCCATCAACGCCATCCTGGAGACTGAAGGCAACTGCGTCATCGTAGCCCATACCACCGTCATCTCCCTGACCTGTTCGGAACTCTACGGATTGGACTGGACTGAGTACAGGCAGTACAAGATCCCCTATCTCTCCATCACTGAACTGACTGAAGATAACGGGAAACTTACCGTTGACCGGCTGGCCTACGACTACCTGGAACTGGGGTTATCCTGATGCGGGACATCTACCTGGTAAGGCACGGCCTGCCTGATTTCGGCAACGACAACAACACCGCCTATTACCTGGGCGGGGGAACGGACGTGCCGTTACTGGCTTCCCAGATTCCCGAAGCAGCCAGGCTGAGGGAATACTTCGCTGATAAGAACATTGAAAACTACTACTCAAGCCCGTTGATGAGGGCTTATCAGACTCTTGAGGCCTTTCTGCCCGAAGACAAGGGCTATGAGATCATCGAGGAAGCCAGGGAGATCAGCTACGGCGAGTGGGAAGGCAAGCTCAAGAGCGAGTACTTCCCGCTTTATCAGAAAAGCTTCCTGACGCCAAACGCGCCGGAAGAAGCCTTCCCCAGAGGCGGGGAAAGCCAGGACCAGGCGGCCCGCCGGTTTCTGAAAGCCGTGGAAAAGACGCAGGGCAACTGTGTTCTGGTCGCTCATGGGGCAGTCATCAACCTATTGGTCTGTTTACTGGAAAAAACGCCCTATCACCATTTCCTGGACGGCAAGAACCCCTATCTGGGCATCACCAGGCTGGTACAGGATGATGAAGGAAATTACCAGGTGATATTCAAGGAGTACGTCTATGGCGGCGTGGCGCTGCCGGACAGCGCCTATTACTTACGGGGAGGTAAGGATTAATGGAAGGAATCGAAGGACTGTTCATGCTGATAGCGGGAGCGCTGTTCATGATTTACGGCGTGCTGATCAAGGCCAATCCGAAGCGCTTCATCACTAAGAAATTCCGGGACGATGAGGAAAAGGTCCGCAAGTTGGAAGACAACTGGGCCTGGTTTGTCATCATCGGCGCCATTACCGTCATTCTCGGCATTCTCTGAAAACAGGCAGAAGAAAGCCTCCGTCCCGGAGGCTTTGTTTTTTTCTGACTTAACCGATCTTTTTCCAGTTCAGATCGTTGAGTGTCTCCTGGTCCAGGGCATTGCCGCTGACGCCGTAGACGTCGCCATACTGGTTCTCATAGACGTGATCAGCTGCGACACCCACTTCGACGTTCTGCCCATAGGAATTGGTGTAGCTGTTGACACCCATGGCAGCTTCATGGTAGCCCTGGCTGATGTGGTCATCAGAAGCCATCTTGCGCTTCCAGGAATCCGCCAGGCCTTCCCGGGCCTGATCGGCGTTACGGGCGATCATCTGGGAAGTTCTGGCCTGCATGGCCCGTAACTGGGCCGTTTTCTGCATGGCGATGTTCATGTTCATGCTGGCCTGCTGGCGAATCTGGGAGAATTTCCGGTTGATGGCGTTGCTTTCGCGGCTGTCCAGTCCCCCGTCGGGACTGACCGAGCGCACGAAGTTCAGAAAGACCGGTGTTGCCTCTGCTTCCTCATTGGCCAGCATCAGGCAGCCATAGCGTCTCTGCGAGCCCCATAAGACCAGGTCGCAGCGTTTTTCCCGTTCCGGAGAAACCGGCGCAACAGCCTGATTCTCCTTTTCGACAGCCAGGGCGGCGGGCTTCTTCTGCTCTTTCATCTTGGCCAGAATGCCGCCCTTCATGTAGTCGCTGAAAGTCATCTTCGAGGCGGTTTCCTTAAACTGCTGGATTCCTTCCTTAGCCTTTCCCAGATAATCACTGTCACCCTTCAGTCCCAGTTTCTCCCGGGCCGCGGCGTAGAGTTTCTTCATCTCGTCAGAGAAGTTGTTGAGGAAAGCCGGACCGTAAGTTAATCTGGCGCATTGCCAGTCCATGCCGGCCAGTACGACGATGTCGGCGCCCTGCTGCTGGCCGGTGAAGCGGTAAAGCGAAGAAAAGCACTGTTCGGCGTCCACACCGGAATTCATCTCCAGAAACTGATCATACAGGTTCTTGTCATTCTCCAGCAGGCCTCTGGCCAGTTCCCTATCCCCTCCTAAGGCGGAAGGCAGATCGCAGACGGCATCCAGCTTAAGAGGAACACCGGCCCAGTTTTCCGCCCATGCCCTGATGTACTCTTCGGGTTCGGTGTATCTGTCATAGCCGGCTTCGGTATGCACGGCTACCAGGGCAGCCACCGTCTTCAGTAACGGATTGCGCAGATCGGTATGAACGTCCTTTGAGGTGCTGCGCAGAAAGACGGTGCCCCCGGGGTTGCCGGCGTTCATGGTCGCCTTGAAGGGGACCATCTCCCCCTGCCAGCTTTCGTCAATTCCCCCACCGGTTGAAAAGTCAGCGGGAACCACGGCGCTGCCCAGTACGGTTCCCCCGGAAGACACGAATGTCTTATTCTCATATGCCTTAGTCATAGCTGTTCCTCCATGATGATTGTCTTTTGTCTTTATCTGGCTTCATTTTATCATAAAGCCGACCATGACGAAAAAAGGATGCCTAGGCATCCTCTGATCTGTCGATCGGTTCATTGTATTCCGGCTTGTTTCTGGCCTTGCGGAAGAAGACGATCATCACGAAGACCATGATGAACTCCAGGAACGCCAGCGTTACCGGAATGAAGTCGAAGATGAACTGGTCACGGGGCAGATTTTCCGAAAGCGTGAAGTCATAAATGGCGTGCCAGAAATAGGGAATCAGGAAAGCGGCGACATTGTAGCCGTTCTTTGAGGTCCGCATGGCCTTGGCAATGAAGTAGCCCATGACAAAGCCGTAGACGGCGTGACCCATGGTGACGCCCCTGACGATGCCCTGACCGACGCTGGTGGTAAAGGCGTAGACGATGTCCTCAAGAATGCCGAAGCCGGCGCCGACCAGCGTCATGAAGACGATGACATCCAGATAGCTGACCACTCCAACGGCCTTCTTCAGGGTCTTGCGGAAATACAGGAACTTCCACAGTTCCTCCATTAAGGCAAACAGGATGAAGCATTTGACGGCATCACGGGCCAGCGGCGGCAGCTTGTCGAAGCCGACAAGGCTGAAGATGATGCTCAAGATGAGGCAGGAAAGAACGATGGCCCCTGAGGATACGATGCCGTTGAGCATGGACTTGCGGCAGTTTTCCCGATAGCCTTCCTTTTCCTTGTTAAGGCTGCGCAGCCAGAGATACAGCAGCAGCGCCGGAATCACGCTGGCAAGAACGACGAGTAAGATATCCATATTATTCTCCCTTATGTTTCATTACTGATTATTGCGGGCGTACTGCGCCTGCAGGTTTTCATAGAACTTCTGATTGTCCTTTCCGTACAGCGCCTGGCACTGGTCCAAGGCCTGCTTGTACAGATCGGTATTGATGTGCTCCAGAATGTTGATCGAGCGTCCGGTTTCATCCATCAGGCCCATGGAACGCATGTAGTTCCAGGCCCGTAACACCGACTTCTTCATCGGGTCGATGTTAAGGTCGTGACGGGGATTGTCCATGTAGGCTCTCACTTCCTCTTCACTGGCGCCGGTCTGCCTGACGACCATGGCGACCGTCTCATCATGATGGGTCTCATAGTATTCCATCGCCCTGATCCAGGCTCTTAACAGTGCCTTGACGGTATTGGGGTTTTCGTTTACCCAACTGCTCAGCGCTTCGACCCGGCAGCAGGAATACGCCGGCAGAACGTCATCGGCATAGGTCAGGATCTTGAGTTCCGGATCGCTGATGATCTCATAGTTCAGGGCGGTACCGACCAGACCGAAATCGGCTTCGCCGCTCTTGACGGCGGCGATGCGCTGATGCTGGTCTGCCGTCTCATACCAATTGACCTGATGCAGGGGGTCATAGCCCAGATCATAGAGCGGACCGGAGATGGCGTAGAGGTTGGGCTCGCAGGCCATCGTCTTGCCGATCAGATCCTGTATGCCGTTCCAGCTGGCGTCAGCGCGGCCGAATACCGGCATGCACCCGGTCAGAAGATAGCCGGCGAAGATCGTCAGATCCAGACCGCTGGCGATCTGCGAAAGCGGCAGGTTGGTGCCGGAGTTGGAGGCGATGTCGATGGTGCCGTTGCGGATGCCTTCGAACACTTCCGCGTCGTTATTCACCAGCACGTATTGAACCGTGATGCCTTCATCAGCCAGATAGCCCTGCTCAGCAGCGATGGAATTGAAGACGTGGCCGCCCTCGTAAACGGCCAGCCGGATGATCCTGGTCTCCGGTTCTTCCGGAGTGATCTCCCTTCCGCCGCTTTCATTTGGCGAAGCGCAGCCCGTAAGCATGATCAGACAGGCTGTCAGAAATATCATCAGTTTCTTCATGACTGCTTTCCCTCCTGTCTGTTTTCGGCCGGATTGGCCTTGGGGACAAAATCCTTCTGATTGGGCACCCTGATGCCGTTGCGGTAGAAGATCTGCAGGACTTCCTCGTTGAGGAAGCGGGTGAGCTTATGAACATGCTTCTCGGCGCAGTAGGCGATGACCGTCAGGGTCGCCCGTCTTTCGCCCAGTTCGGAAATGCCGAGGTTGACCGGTCCTTCGATGATCCGGCTGTCCCTTTCCTTAAGCAGCGGCAGTTCTCTGGCCAGCACTTCGTTGACATAGTCGAGGTCCTGACCGTACTCGACGCCGACGACGGCAGCCGCGACGGAGTTCTCCTTGGTCATGTTGACGACGCCGGAGATCTCGCTGTTATTGAAGATCTTGACATTGGAACCCGGACCGATGATCTTGGTCGTCCGTAAGCCGATGTCGATGACGGTACCGCGGTAGTTGTTGATGGTGACGATGTCGCCGACGCGGAATTCACCTTCAAAGACGATGAAGATGCCGGCGATGATGTCCTTGATGAGACTCTGGGCGCCTAAGCCGATGATCAGTGACAGTATTCCGGCGCTGGCCAAAAGGTTCGCCGAATCAATGCCCAGCAGATACAGGCAGTAGAACAGCGTTACGATGGCGCTGCCGTACTTTATGATCGACAGCAGCAGATGTCCGATCGTCTCGCCCCGGGTGCCTAACAAAGCGGAAATGAGGCGGACGGGAATTCTGAAGAGTTCGATGGCGATGGTGACCATGGCGATGGTCATGACGCAGCCGCTCAGCGCGAAGACGTTGAAGCTGCGGTCCCAGTTGTTACTCAGGATATATCTGATGACCGAGCGGTCATCGGAAATGCGGTTGAGGCCCAGAGCGGAGATGACGACGTAGATGATCGGTATCGCGGCCAGCCAGCCGACGATCAGACCGAGCTTCATCTCCGGAGAGCGCTTGCTCCAGGGAATGCTCTCGTTATTCCAGCGCGCCTTGGCCTTGGTTGTCGAGGCGTAGCGTCCGGAAGGAAGCACGATGCCGAAGACGTTGCGGCCGTAGTCGCTTTCGTCCTGCTCTTCAGCCATCATCTGATAGACGTCTTCTTCCTGCTGAGAGGAAACGGTTGCCGTCAGTAACAGGATGATGATCAGTACCAGGCAGGTGCCCGCCGTGATCAGAGCCAGCCGGTTACGGGCGGTATACATGCTGCTTTCCGGAATAAGAGAAGCGAAGTAGTAATCGCTGATGTAGCGGAAGAAGGAGAAGTAGCGCACGCCGTTGATGCGCACAAAGCCGTAGTAGTCGCTGGTGCTGAAGGCCTTGGCGGAGACGCCGAGGTCTTCGGCGCTGCGGCCGATGCTGGCTTCAGCCGGGGAATAGACGCACAGATGGTCGCGGCTGTTGTCAAACATGACGATGGCGCCGTTTTCCAGCATGTTGGTCGACAGGATGTAGTCGGCATCGTTGGTGACCATCAGCGAGCCGGCCAGCTGTTCGTCCAGTTCGATCTGCAGAAGTGAGCTGTGCTTGGTGATGCCGCCGGCGCTGCGCACGCCGCTGACGTTTTCTTTGGCGCAGGCTTCCTCGAAGTCGTAGCGGGAAACGTAGACGGTATTGCCGGAGGCGTCCTTTTTGGTGTAGTAGTTCATGGCCACGCCGAAGAACTGAGCCTGTTCGCCCAGGTCGTTGACCATCGAAGTCTGCAGATAATATTCCGTCAGCCCATCCAATACCTTGCGGAAGGGGTAGGACTGATCTTCTTCGTTATGGCTTAAGGTAAAGAACCAGTTAGAGGTGCTGGTGGCGATGGTGCGGCCGTCCTCGTCAAACAGGTAAATGGCGCTGATGCGGTTTTCCTCGCACAGCCGCTTCAGAATGGCCGAATCGGCGACCGACTTCAGCGGGTTGCCTTCGTCGTCAAGCACGAACTGGCGGTTGCCGCTATCGTCATAGACGGCGTGATAGTGGTCGGAAGGCTGGTTCAGGATTTCCGGAGCCTCCTCGATGATGAATGTCAGCATCCTTGCCGTAGACAGGAAGCGGCTGTTGTAGTAGTCGACGATGATCTGCCGGCTTTCCTCGCTTTCCTCATAGCGGGCCGTCACTTCCTGAAGGACGACGTTGGACTTGTCGATGCCTTCGGAAACTTCCAGCAGCGTCTGCATGTAGAAGGTGATGCCGTAAACGGCCAGAATGCCGATCAGCATCAGCGGCAGAACCTTGTTGAAGACCGTGCGGTCAAAGCCGATCGGGTTGCCGGAATTCTGCCACAGGATGACGCGGTCGGTCTGCACGCCGTTGCGGAAGAAGTCATTCCTGACGATGACGGCGTAAACCAGGCACAGGATCATCACGATGCTGAAGCCCATGATCGACCAGAACAGCACGTACTTGTCATGCGACAGCACGGTATCTGACTTAGCCGCGGCGATGATCACCGCCTCGTCACTGAAGGAGCGGGATGAACAGTAATACTCTTCACCCAGGATGTTCTGCATGCCGTTATAGCCGTCAGCCAGAACTTCCCGGCTCAGACCGACGGCGTTGGCGTCGTGGCCGGAGAGAATGTTTTCGCCGTCGTTGTAGTAGATTATCAGGTTATCGGAAGGATTCACCGCAAACAGGAAACCCCGGTTGATCACGGCCATCCGGCTCAGCGCTGCCGAGGCGTCGGTCAGGGACGCGATGCGCTCATCAAGCGCCCAGGAGTCGGCCCCCAGTACCAGCGCGTATTTGCGGTTATTGTAGGTATAGGGCTTGGAATAGAAGTAGAAGGTTCCGTAGCGGTTTTCCACCCGCACCGGAACGGCCTTGCCGTCAGCATACAGGCACCAGTTAAGCAGATGATTGATGTTTTCCTGAGTCAGATCGCCTCTTACCGCCGGGCTGACGCCCCGCATGGAGGCATCCGGGCTGATCACGATGGTTCCGTCCATCGATAACAGGTATAAATAAGGTAACCCGGCCCTTTCAGCCAGGGTGGCGAAGACCTCGCTGCGGACGGTGTCGTCATCCTTGATGATCGACTCAAACATGCCCTTGGACAGCAAGAGGTCGATCTCATCAAGGCACTTCCAGTTGCCCTCATGGTAGATGTCGGTCAGGGCCGCGGAGCTCTCGGCGTTCTTTTCCAGGATCGTGACGACCTCGGAAAGGGCCAGCTCATTGTTTTTCTGCTGCTTGCTCAGCGAACTTCTGGTCTGGACGTTGCGCAGAAAAACCGTCAGCAGCAGGGCGCCCAGAACGATCAGCGCCAGGTTGATGATGACCTTGGAAAGAACGTAGGTATTAAGTCTCCCATGCTTTTTCTCTTCCTGTTCTCTTTCCACGATTTCTTCTTCCATAAGGTTTATCCCCCGATTGTGTCTTACGATATGATGTCACACGTTGATGCCGGAAGGCATGTTTCTATCTATTAATTATAAGATATCTGATTTAACAAGTTCAAATCTTACTTCTTCTTAGCTACTCTCACTTCCGAAGAGACGATGGCGCTCTGCGGGCAGACCAGCACGCAGAGATGACAGCCCACGCACTTTTCAGGATCAAGCACTGGCTTGCCTTCTTTGATGCTGATGGCCTGATGGCCGCCGTCCAGACAGGAGAGGTAGCAGCGCTGACAGCCCACGCACCTCTCCCTTAAGAAGCGGGGATAGATGACGTAGGAGCGGTCCAGTTCCTCAGTGGAGACGATGCCCGGGGTAGCGGTGTCGGCGATCTCAGAGAGTGATTTGAAGCCGTGGCGCTGCATGTAGCCGGCCATGCCGTCAATAAGATCGTCTATTATTCTGTATCCGTACTGCATGACCGCAGTGGTCACCTGAACGCTGTCGGCACCCAGAGCGATGAACTCCAAAGCATCCCGCCAGGTCTCAATGCCGCCCATGGCGGTGATGTGCTGACCCTTAAGCTTCTCATCCTGGGACAGCTGGGCGATGAAGCGCAGGGCGATCGGCTTGACCGCCTTGCCGGAGTAGCCGCCGATGGAAGCCCGGAAGATGCCGTCAGAGGGGTCGATGTCAACCTCGATCAGGCTCTTGATGGTATTGATGGCCGCCAGGCCGTCCGCTCCGCCTCTTACCGCCGCTTCGGCGCTTTCGGTAATGTCGGTGATGTTGGGCGTCAGCTTGGCGATGATGGGCAGCTTCGTATGCTCCCTGACGATTCTTGTATATCTTTCTACCAGCTGAGGTATCTGGCCGACGTCGCTGCCGGTATTCTCTTCGGTCATGTTGGGGCAGGAGAAGTTCATCTCCAGCGCGTCAGCTCCCGCTTCGCTCAGTTTCTCCGCCAGGAAGGCCCACTCTTCGTCATTGCGGCCCATGAAGGACACCAGCAAAAGTCTGTCCGGATAGTCCTTCTTCAGCCTCCGGAAGATTTCCAGATTTTCTTCCAGGGTATGGTCGGAAAGCTGCTCGATGTTCTTGAAGCCGATGATCCGGCCGTTGTCGCCCCGGATGGCGGAAAAGCGCGGCGAGGCTTCCCTGATGTCCATCAAACAGACCGTCTTGAAGGCCGCCCCGGCCCAGCCGGCCTCAAAGGCTCTGGCGCACATCTCGTAGGTGGAAGCCACCACCGAAGAGGAAAGCAGGAAGGGATTGATCAGCGGAAAGCCGCAGAAATCAGTCCTCAGGCAATCGTAATCGGGGACCGGATCGACCGGCCTGTCCTTAAGAGACATGACAATGTTTCTTACCGGAACTTCAACCGGACAGCTGCTCTGGCAGCGGCCATCGCACTGCAGGCAGGCCAGCGGCTCATCAAGCTGTCGTACAGCTCCCGGCTCATTGTCGAAGTAAAGCGAGCGCAGGATTCTGGCCGGGTCAAGTTTCCCGCAGGCCTTGCTGCAGGCGGCGTCATGGCACAGTAAGCATTCCTCTGATTTCATGTCATTTGTTTCCTTTCCGGGTGTTTGTCTTTTAATACATTATACTTTGTCGGTGCCCTGATATGGTAGAATATGGATAAAGAAACGAGGAATAATAACATGAGCATTGGCGTATACTATCTGGAATCATCTAACGCCGCCGGCGTAACCATCAACAGCTACAACCGCGAAGTCGTCGAAAGGCTCTCCGCCCTCTGCGGCCAGGATCTGGTCTTTACCGATCTTGAGCATGTCAACGACCATGACCTGCTTCTGACCTTTGTCGGAGGCGGCGGGGTGGAAGGACGCTTCAAGGCCGTCGTCGATCAGCTGCCCGAGCCAGTCTTCCTCTTGACCACCGGACTGAACAACTCCCTGGCTGCCAGCATGGAGATCCTCTCCTATCTGAAACAGAACGACATCCCCGGCGAGATCATTCATGGCTCCGAGGCCAAGATGGCCAAGAGAATCTCAGACCTGTCAAAGGTTTTCAGGGCTGCCAATAAGATCAGAGGCATGCGCCTGGCGAGAGTCGGCAAGCCCAGCGACTGGCTGATCTCTTCCGATGTCGACGCCGATGAACTGAAGGAAATGACCGGCATCGAAGTGGTCGATGTTTCCATGGAGGAATTCTTCGCGGAGATTGCCCGCAAGCAGTATGAGCCCAATGAATATACCCAAGCCATCAAGGCCCGCAACTGGCATCCGGAAGACACGGAACTGTGCTGCCAGATCTACGGCGCCCTGAAGAGAATTACGCAGAAGTATCAGCTTGACGGTCTGACCGTCAGGTGCTTCGACCTGTTAGGACCGATCAAGGGCACCAGCTGCCTGGCTCTGGCCGTGCTTAACGCCGAAGGCATCTACGGCGGCTGCGAAGGCGACCTGCCGGCTTTGATCTCGATGGCGGTGGCCGGCGAGCTGACCGGCCAGCCGGTCTTCATGGCCAACCCGTCACGGATTTTGTCCGACGACAATGACATCATCTTTGCCCACTGCACTCTGCCTCTGAACATGCCGGACAAGTATGAGCTGATGACCCACTTCGAATCCGATCTCGGCGTGGCCTTCCGCGGCCACATTCAGGAAGGTGCGGCCACCATCTTCAAGACCGACGGACTGATGAGCAGATACTTCGCCGCCTGCGGCGATCTGCAGGAGAACCTGAAGGAACTCAACCTCTGCCGCACCCAGGTCAGGATCCACCTGGATGAAGATACCCTGAACTACTTCCTGACCGAATCGATCGGCAACCACCACATGATCCTCAACGGTGACTGGGTCGATCTGATCGACGAGTTCTACAAGTGGTTCTAGTCTTACTGAATAAAATCAACTTAGCCATCTGCCGGTCAGATGGCTTTTTTCCGGCCCTGAAGCAGCTGACCGGCAGCGGCAGCTCTCCTTTTCATGCCACAGGGAAGAGAAAATGTTATAATTTTAAAACAGAGGTGTTTCCATGAAGAAAGCAAATAATCTTATCATACTGACACTTGTCATTCTGATGACGATGCTGACCGGCTGCCAGCCCAAGGAGCCGGAGACGCTGAAGACTCCGGATCTGTCCCTGGCACACGAAACAGAATTCGGCGGCATCTACCTGAAGATGACCATCGATGACTTCAACGCTCTGGGCTTCAAGTACGGCGACAGCGTCAACATCAGCTTCTCCAACGGCTTTACCATGGAGGACATCCCCTACTACAACGGCTACTATGTCGATGCCGGAAGCCCGCTGTTGATCGCCTATCCCGGCTACGACTACATCAAGGCCGCCATCAACTACGGTGAGGACCTCTGGGAAAGAGCCGGACTGGACAACCTGATGGCCGGCGAAACCCTGTGGCTCAAGGCCGCTCTGGACGAAAACTCCACCGGCACCATCAGCCTTAACGAAGCAGGCAAATACCTGGACATTCAGGAAGCCCGCGACATCAGCTATTCCGATGACCGCAGTCAGTTTGACAGCGACGTCATCTTCGCCAACTTCCGCAATTTCGCCATGGGGAACATTAAGGAAGGCCGGATCTACCGCTCCGCTTCCCCCTGCGACAACCAGCATAAGAGGGCACCTTACGTCGATGCCCTGATGAAGGAAAACGGCATCAGCGCCATTCTCAATCTTTCCGACAACACGGATAAGATCAGCCGCTACATCGACATGGACGACTTTTCCAGTGTCTACTTCCTGTCCCTGTATGAAACCGGAAACGTCATTCCCATTGCCCTGAACATGAACTACCTCTCCGAGGAATTTGCCGCCAAGATCGCCAACGGTCTGATCCAGCTGAGTGAAAAGGAAGCTCCCTACCTGGTGCACTGCACTGAAGGCAAGGACCGCACCGGCTTCGTCTGCATGCTCATTGAGATGCTGGCAGGGGCGAAGTATCAGGACATCGCCGACGACTACATGCTGACCTATGATAACTACTACAAGATCACTCAGCAGAAGGACCCGGCCCGGTATAAGACCATTCTGGAAAAGAACCTGGATGCCATGATGAAATTCGTAATTGGCGACGCCTCCGTCGATTACAAGACTGCCGAGCTCTCCGGCTATGGCCGCAGTTACCTGATCAAGGCCGGCATGACGGATCAGCAGATCGACCTCTTTCTGAAGAGGATCTGCGAATAGAGAAGACAAGCGAAAGAAAGTCCTGCGCAGGCAGGACTTTTTTCTTTGTGATTTATCTGTCAGTCTTCCAGCATTTCCGAAACCAGTTCGACGATCTCATAAGCGTAGCTGACGCTCTCCTCAACTGAAGGGTGGTACCGGGTCGCTTCATTTTTCGAGCGGGCGAACTTATGGATCGTTATGTTCTGCTGCTGGGCGATGTCCCGCAGCACGGAACCGTATTCGTCGTTCTTGATGTTGTAGGTCATCAGGATCTTAACATCCTGCCCATACTTCTCCCTGACCATGGTGATGATGTTGAGATAGGCTTGACGGAAGGCGTCTTCACCGGTCTTGTAGGTATAGTCATTGGTGCCCACGTCGATGATCACGATGTCGGGGACGCGCTTGAAACTGTATTTTTTCTTACTGCGCTGGTACGACGTCTTCAGGTAGCAGTCCTGAATGGAAGGCTCGCCATAATAAGCGCCCTGACCGCTCATCGCGAAGATGGAGTAGTCAGCCTCCAGCTGCTGAGTTGCCAGATAGGGCCAGGCCAGCGTACCGTCGACCGACAGGCAGGTGCCGTCGTGATTGCCGGCGATGCCCCAGCCGCACATCAGCGAATCGCCGATGAATTCGATGTATCTCTCCTTGGCCTTGGGTCTTTCGGGCAATATTTCGCCATAGAGCACGATCCTGGTCAGACAGGCCAGAGCCAGGCGGTAATGGGAGACCTTGACCAGTCTGATGTTGTGAACGCCTTCGGAAACCTTGATGACGATAGTGCCGGTGACCACCTGGTCTTCAGCGCCTTCGATGATGAAGTAATCTTCAGAACCGTTCTTGTACAGCTTTCCGTCAACATAGACCTTGAAACTGCAGCTGTCCGTCACCTTTATCTTAAAGCCGATCCGCTTGCGGCAGTCAGCGTTGAACTCCACCCCCGAACAGGTGTAATCCATCATTATTCCTCCGGATGAGGCCAGACGCCTTTCCCCCAGCACCTTGATGCCGGCTGCCCCGTCGCTTATCTTGACAACGCGGCGGCGGTAAAAGGAATCAGGATGACCTGACGGCGCGGGTTCTTCTGGTGTTTCGACCGTGACCGGTATCGGATCGTCAGTCCAATCAGTGTTCCGATTGGTGTCATTGGCGGTCAGCAGCGACAGCGTCGCCAGTACCGCCAGCATTATCTTGCCCATTTTTTCCCCTCAGTTACTTCTTACAACACCATTATAGTCCATAAAATGAGCTTTGAGCTAACCGGCTTCTTTATCATAAGTCCGGTTTGCGGTAAAATAACTTTATCAGCAATTCATAACAGAATCATGTTACCAAAAAGCCGAAAGGAGGAAGCCATGCCGAAGCATGTCATGAATTACCAGTCCGGCGAATACGAATGGATCGACGAAAACGGCTACAGCCTTGATCAGGGATGTTTTGTCTTCAACTGGGATGACAGTGAATACCAACGGGAAGAAGAGGAAAGACGCCGCCGGTGGGAAGACGATGAAGAGGAAAACGATGATGAACAGGAAGAACACCGGAGGTTTTTTCTCTGGAGCATGCTGTTCGGCGCTGATGATGACCAATGAATAAATCCGGAAGAAAACTCACTTTGACAATATTAATGTTGGTGGCACTGGCAGCCGTTCTTTTCGGCTGCTCGGCCAATAAGGGAAAGGATGATGAAACAATGAGCAATGAAATCAGCGGAAAGACCTACGTCTGGGAGAAAGAAGGCTTTGGTGGTGACTTCACCATCACCCTGAGAGAAGACGGAAAATATACTTATTATGAAGGCATGCTCAGCAGCTTCATCGGTTCCGGCAACTGGACGGTTAATAATGGCATCCTTATTCTGGAATCTGACCCTGATTACGGCATGTCCTTCCGCTTTGACATCCGGGCTGACAAGCTGATTTTCCGGGCTGAAGAATCTTCGCAGTTCATCCACGCGAAAGTCGAAGACGGTGACCGCTTCATTCTAAGGGAGAAGTTCGTAGTTGAACCGACAGCCATTCTGGTGGTGGAAGTGAATAAGCAGATCTTCTACGCCGATCTGGAAGACAACTCCTCAACCAATGCTCTGAAGGAAAAACTGAGTTCCGAGATTCTGACCCTGGACATGCATGATTACGGCGGCTTTGAAAAGGTAGCCGAGCTGCCCTGGCAGTTGCCAACTAACGATCAGACCATTACCACCCAACCGGGCGACATCATTCTCTACCAGGGTAACCAACTGACCATCTATTACGGCCAGAACACCTGGTCGTTCACTAAGGTAGCTCATATTGAAGGCGCTGAGAAACAGATGCTGAAGGAACAGCTGGGAACAGGAGACGTTACCGTAACCTTCTGGTTGGAGTGGAGCGAATAATCATAAACTAATACCGTAACATTTGAAAGCCCGGCCGACGCCGGGCTGTTTTCATTCAGTTCACTGACTCTTTCTCTTTCAAATAGTCCATGATTAGCTGCAAGTCCCGCAGGTCCTTCTCCCTGCCCAGAGACTCTTTCATTTCCATGATTCCCTTAATGGACATGACCGGTAAGCCTTCTAATTGAATCACCCGGTCAAACAGCCAGTTTTCAAAGACTTCCAGTTCCTTAGAAAGCTTAAACCAGCGGCAACCGTTGTCCATCACCTTATACAGATAACCCTGTTCTTCTAGCTGGTCGGCCATCTTTTTGTTGCAACCCAGATCTATGTCATGGGTTTGTTCCCTGATGCCGTAAAGCACCAGAGCGGCGCCGGTGATAATCCAGTAGTCTTCCTTTTCATAAGGGAAGTCTTTCATTTTCGCAATGATGTCTGTTTTATTCATGTCTGTTTACTCTATTGTCTCTAATATACGCCATTGATTACCCAAAAGAAACTTCCTCACCGTTTAAGAGCGATAATTGTTCCCTTTGAGCAATCACATTTACCCATTTGAAACTTTTCTGTGCTTTAAGCTGGTATTCCGTTTCATTTTCCATGGATTTGCTCAAACGGGACTTTTTCCACCGTTAAACAGGGTAATCACTCCACTTTTTACCGCTTTTACCCATTTGGAACATTTTACGTACTTAAGCTGGACAATTGTTCCACTTTAACCAGCAATTACTTTTCACACCTGAAGTGGGAATCCGTTCCGCTTGGGAGCTTACTTTCACACTTGGGACTTCTTCCTCACTTGAATTGGGGTTTCATTCCACATTTCCAAACCTCTCCCGATCAGGACTTTTTCCACAGTAAAACAGGAGTTCGGTTTAGTTTAGCATTTAATTACTTAAATGAAATTTATCATTGATTAAGACTGTCCCACGTTTTGGAAATGGCTAAAACTCCATTCTGTCTATACGAGTTTATTAAACAATTACAGCGTATTTCATCTACATATTCTTTTCGAATATGAGTTCAAATGACTCAGACAATGTGAACTTTATTTCTCCCCTGCCATGTATAAGAAGAGTTCTCATCCAAACTTTATTTGGACAGTTATCCCTAGTAAGCACAATTTCATTATTCTCGAGATCCCATAATATGGCTTTATCAAATTGAGGTATTCCCAACGAATTGAAAGCCACATCATAATCAAATTTCGGCACATAGAAATTTCCGTCTCCTATATCAATTACAGCGCGTTCAACTGTACCATCAATTATTCTTTCTTTTAAAGCAGCGATACTTATACATTTGAATAATCTATAATAATCATCTTCCAAGCAATTCATTTCAGTGTAGTAATTATTTGTTAGTTTTGAAAAATCATCTCGATTAATTTTCAACGAGCCTAAAATCAAAAAATAGAAGATAAAAGTCATATTCCTGACATCTATAATAGAGTCCCATTCATTAATGTTATATTTATGAAAATAATCATTCCTCAGTCCCTTAATTTGCAAACAGAAACTCTTTATAAATTCTCTTGAAGATTCGCAAACAAAATCATTATATAAATCGCTATTACCACCATATACTAAAAAGCCGATTTCAATGTCTAAAGTAATTCTCTTTCTCTCATCAACTAACAAAGCGCTCGTCAGTTCTCTAATATTGTCTCTGCTAAATTTTAATGTCCTGTGTTTTCCGGTGTTCTCATATGTCTGTAATTCAATGAAAGCATATAAGAACTGCTCAATAGACTTAAGATATCCCATGCTTATTGCTGTTAAATCTATGTGTTTTGATCCTTCTAAAGTTGAATACAGCCATTCTGAAGTCATAAAACTTTGTGAAAAATCGGAATTTGAAACAAGTATTTTATAATTTTCCTCATCTATATAATTCTCAACAACATATTCGAATTGTTGCCTATCTAGAGCGGGCAAATTTCTTTCTTGAATTAACCTTTGCAAAGCTCTTTTGTAATCAAAAGAAATCAGTTCATTCCTTGAATTCTCACGCCATTTATGTATTGAATACGGCCTTAATGATCGAATATTTCTTATACCAAGATAATCTTGTGCCTTTTTGGTGTATAAATCAGATAGTGTCTCAAACTCTTTATATAAATTCTCCCCAAAGAAAACTTCAAACACTTGTCGATAAGAGTAGATACCAGTTTTTCTTGTAATATCATCTCCACACTCTTCATATCCTATGACTTCTTTATATGCCCCTTGCTTTACACAAGAGACAATAAATGAATCCTTTATGTTATTTTTCTCTATTAGTTCACGAATTGTGTTTTGGGTATCTTGATTAAGAAATTGTCCAAATTCTTTAAATATTACGATTTTTACTAAACCACTTTTGTCGTCAACAGCTATACAAGGTAAAATGGATTTTGCATCATAATTAATGCATTCAATCCCAAATTCTTTATATTTATAATCTAACTTTTTTAATGCTACTATGAATGCTTCAACTAGAAGCTCTGTCGATTTTCTATCAATCGTTTCTCTTAAATAACTATATTCATCGTCTTCTCCGAAGATTTTAAAGTATGAATCTGCAATTGGTTGATGTTCGCTGTATATCCAATTCAGTCTCATTTTTCGGATCTTCATAAACCAGTTCTCTAAGATATCAGTAAAGATTGACCTTTCCATATATAGCTCCTTTATTTAAAAAGCTCTTGATTGCAAGAGCTTCGAAACTAATTGCCTTTTTTTCCGCTAGGATAGCCTAGATGAAGTGCCACAATGACAATCCCATAAACTATCGCCAGTTGGACAGGTGAATCAAGTTTTAAAAAGAATTCATCAATTTTAAAATTCATGACTGTTACCTCCTTAAACATGCGACAATTAGTTTTATTTATTCTATCATATTTCACCAAGTATCGTATACAATCCGCAACAATACTATTAGTTTAGTCACCTTGGTTAACTCTTTCTCTTTATTTTCCAGTAATTTCTATTGCTATTGATTGCTATTAGATTCTGCTAAATAACTGATTGATATTACTATGACGTTCCAGGGAATGATTACCTCGTTCCCTAATGAAAGCCCACGATTCATCATAAGTCATATTCATCAAAACACCGGGTGTTTCTTTAATAACCGTAATGAATTCGTCAGGATCACACGCATACTGCATAGAAAAGTCTTCAGCAAGTCTTACCTTCTCTTTTCCGGAAATCACATTTGCTTCATCGTACAGAAAGTGGTCAAGATTGCTGGAAAAGAAATATGCTGAATATGGTATGGACTTACTGCCGATTTTAATTTTATTTAACGAACATAGATAATCGATGTTTGCTCTTTTCCTCGCGTTTCTTTCCACAATTCCAGGAACATTGTCAGTCAATATTTTATCTTCAGCATAGTAGGTTTTGTCTAAGCCCAGCGGATTATCTTTATGCTGAATACAGGAATCATCAATATATGCACCATCCATGTCCAGTATGTGTATGATTTCTGTAATATCTTTTGGATAAAGTTTGTTTATCTGCAGGAAATCATGAAAGTACAGTTTTTCTATGCACATTTCTATTTTCTCCGGTACAATTCCATATTTTGATGTCAGGTCTCCCCAGTGTTCATCACCATCTTCTATCATGTTAGGGAAAAACACTTCATAATCAGGATCAATAGAATCATATAACGCTGAAAGTACGTTGGAAAGAGCCCTTAGTTCTGATGGGCCTTCCACCAAAATGACCACGACTTTCTTTCTTGGCCTCTGCCCCTTTTTCATTCCTCCGCACCAGCTTTCTTCATCGCCATCTCTATCTTGAATCTCTTTGTTCTGTTATAGAGTTCTTCATCCTGTTCTCCTAAAATCAATTCACGGAAATAAGTATCACGCAAATTGCTGGTAGAAGAAATGTTTTTCAATCGGTAATATCTGTTATCAGGATTGGTGGTGGTAAAAACAAGAAACTTCTTGTCAAGCACTTCGAGCGGTCTCAGATTGTGGGAAGTGAATATCAACTGCCCTTTACCTGTAGATTCAAAAGATTGCAGAAGTTCACCCAGCAGATATTCAAAAATACCAGCATCAAGTTCATCAACAGCCAGCGTAACTGACTGGCCATTGTAAGCAGCAATTATCAAACTGAGTATAGAAATGATTTTCCGAACACCATCTGATTCACTGCGCAGAGGAAGTTCCAAGCTGTCACGATAAGCAACAAGCATTGCTGTCACTCCTTGTTCGCCGGCGCTTGTAAAAGTTTCAGAAACTTTCTTCAAATCTATGGTCAAGCCGGGAACCAGCTGAGACAGTACATCGCTGACACCTGATATTTTTCTTCTGTAATACTCATAATCATTTATAGTAATTGTTTTGGGAACTCTTATATCAAATTTCTCAACCCCCGCTTCTGTATAAAGCGGAAGAGCAACATTTAGTCTGATGTATCCTGAAGACTTTGCGTCGACAACAAAGAAATAGTATGTTGCGAAGTGTCTTAATTCCAAAAGAACCTGCAGGAATACCGAGTATAAACCGGTTTCCACAAACAACTTCAATGTTTTTTTGCTGAATATGAACGATTTTGAATCAGCAAGCGCTATCCTTTTATTAACTTCCAGTTCAACGTTCAAATCCTGTTTGCCACCTGTCAGGCTAGTCAGTTTGGATACCGGGCCAAAAGCCTTTTTCTCAACTGATGTATCGATAATCGTCTGAAGTTTCTTTTGAACATCGGCTTCCTTCCAAGACAACCTTATCAGTTCATCATAAACAATTGCTTTGTTAAGGCTGGCGACAGTTTCTTCTTTTATGTTTGAGTTCTTCATCAGTTCTTTTGATTCATCTTCCTGCAGAGGTTCTTTTCTCAGTTTAAATGAATACTCCAGTTCTCTTATTTCGCCGTTTGGATACTGCATGTCAAAACAGAACAGAAGTTTTGAGCATCCTTCCTTTTCAGAAATACTGTCTGCATACGTGTAAGGGATTTTGTAGCCACTCATTAGTTTATTAACGATGGAAAGTGCTTCAATAAGTGCAGTCTTCCCTGATCCATTTTGTCCGTACAGGCCAAGTATGTCAGACTTTGTCCCATAGGGTATGTACTGTCTGCCACAGTTCAGGACAATTTCGCCATGATCAACACTCTTGAAATGATCAAGAACGACTCTTTTAATCCTCACTGTCGGCAATTGCTTAGCGTGTTCATCTGTAAACATGTATTTATCATACATATAATCATGCACTTCATTTTCATTAACTGTCATACAATTATCCTCACACGCATATTATACATACACAGGCTCAATCAGGTCAATATAAGCGTGATTTTCGATTATATAAATCGGTTTTCATGTTTATATAGCTTATAATTCTCTATTGACATTCTTTTTTAAAACAGATTATCTGGTATGTTTATATAGTATCTGCAGCAATTCCCTTTTTGACACTATCTCTGTTTCGTGGCCAAGATATTCGGATATCTCATCCCTGCTTAACCCGTATCTTCTTTGCAATCCATATCCAATCGCTGAAAGATAATCTGGCGACGGATCCGTTTCCCGATATCTGCATGAATGTGTCAATGTGATTATTTTTACACCATACCTGTCAGTTCCAAGCACAAGTTCTTCATCATACCAAACAGGTCCTTCGCATTTTTTGATATAATCGAATACTCTTCTTTCCACCACGTATATCCAGCCGTATGACTTTGCCTTTCTTTCGCCATCAATAAAGGCAACACCGCCGTTATCCCATTTAGCAGAATTATTGCCAAAATACACTGGATGACAAATGAAATAGGGCCTGCTGTCCAGCGGCTGATAATTATTCAAATAGCGTCTCATGCCTTCATCAGACAGATTGGAACCATATACTGCATATGCAATATATTTATCAGGATCAAAACCACCACTGCTCCATTTTCCATATGGAGGGCGAAATGGGTATTCACCATTTCCTTCCGAATCATATTCATAGAATCCCGGATAATATTTCTTTCCATTCATCTCAACAAGAACTCTCCGGTAAACGTACAGTGATCCCTCCAGATAATCAATCTGCTGCTTTTCTTCGCTTGAAACCCTGTATAACTCACCAGTTACCCACATGCCTTCTCTGGCTACTGCCCCAGGAAAGGATCCAATCTCCATGAGACCGTAATTTCTTAGCACTGAATCGCCGAGACAGGTGCTTTCAGAAAGATAAAAGTGATTCCTCTGCCCTTTCATCAAAGTACCATAGGTAAACATCAGATCACTGTCCCATTTCTTCAGCAGTTCCAGAATAGCGTCTTTTTCTGTTTCATTATTGAGCAGACACCTGAAAGCATCAATGATTCCGTCAAAAAGCATTCTTTCCTCGTTGTCAAGCACATCTACAATGCCAATATCAATCATTTCTTTTAATAAATCTATGGTGGATAATTCACCCATGAATCCCTCATACAATAGTCCAGATTCAAGCGATTTTCTCAGGCATCTCTTCAACTGACCAAAAACTTCGCTATGGCCTTCTCTGTAGTACTTAAGCAAAAGCAAAAGCGCACGGTAAGTTGCATGAATGCTGCAGTCCCAGCGCAGATCAATGGGTAATGTTTTCATCACTTTATCCGGCATCAGTCTGTATTCACCATTGTTTTCATAACCGGTAATGTAAGCTAGTGTGTCCTCATCCAGTTTTTCCAAATCATAATACTGTTTTATGGTCTTCATGATTTTCTTCATAAGCTACACCTCATTAATTCAATTCCATTCTATCTGTATCAAACATACAAAAAGCGACAACATCTGTCGCTTTATGCCAGTTCAACATGGGTTATGCCGATTTTACTTATCGGGATGGATTCATTTCCGGTATTGATTTCAAAGCCATTATCGCCGTCTAATCTGACATTACCAATCAGCTGCTGGCCATCTTTTAGCAGAACCACTACTTTTTTGCCCATCTTGATCGCGGTAAGAAGTATTGTATTCATTTTCCCATTCATTTCATTTTCAGAAACAAATCTTACCTTATCTCTTTTTTCAAGATGATACTTATTATTCCCTAGCCTGCTGAGAGCATAATCGGATAACTGCGAATAAATCATTTCCGCTATTCCCCGGTATATGTCTTTCTGTTGGTCACCACAGATGTCAAGCAGATGAGTTGTCAATGCATACACCTCTGTTAGATTCAATGGCAAAAATACTGGATGAACTGTAGATTGGTATTCAGCGTCATCAAATATAGCTTTATCCGATCGTTTATCTGAATCTCCAAGGACAATACTTTTCTTTCTCTGGAAATACAACGGGTACTCTGTGTTCAAAAACGACACGGTATTATTATCATCTATCTCCTTCATATACCTCTGCCGCGTTCTCTTATCCACTGAAAGGTATTCTTCGATTTCCTTCCTTGTATGTTTATTATGAAGAAACTTCGTTAATTTGATTTTGTCTTCCAGTTGCATAGTATTATCTCCTTCGTTAGTTTTCGCTTATAAAACAGATTACGCAAAATAAGAATCAATTATTTACAACTACTGTAAACATGTTGTCTGAATATTTAAACCTGTCAGAAACATATAAGTCTTTTGGTATAGTCTTATAAGCCATATTGTTCGCAACTAAGAAAGAAAGCAATTTGCTTTCAGAAATCGCAGTGATACCTTTATTTAACAAAGAATCAGCTATTAAGTCGGCAAATGATTTAGCTCCATTTTCATTATTTACAATTATTCCTCTCTCATATCTTCTGTCTTTTGTTTGAGGCTC
>JAFRZA010000014.1 GCA_017442805.1 Erysipelotrichaceae bacterium | reverse complement strand
GCCACCCGCTGCTGTTCGCCGCCGGAAAGCTGGGAGGGGAAGTTCGAACTTCTTTCCTTCAGACCGACGGCTTCGATGGTCTCATCGACATCCAGCGGGTGCTTGCAGATCTGGGTGGCCAGTTCGACGTTTTCTCTCAGAGTCAGGTTCTGAACCAGATTGTAGAACTGGAAAACGAAACCGACGTCGTAGCGGCGGTACATGGTCATCTGGCGGGGATTGAAGGACGAGATCTCATCCTCATCGACGAAGATCTGGCCGCTGGTCACGGTATCCATGCCGCCCAGCAGGTTGAGGATCGTGCTCTTGCCGGCACCGGACGCGCCGGCGATGATGACGAATTCGCCCTGGTCCACGGTAAAGGAAACGCCGTCAAGCGCCTTGATCTCTACCTCGCCCATGGTATAGGTTTTCCTGACATCTCTGAATTCAATGAAACTCTTCATTATGATCACCTTTTCTGCTGTCTAAATTATAGCTTCTTATCCCGCCTAATTAAAGGGTGAAAGAGGCAGGCGGCCGGACGATTTGTCTTTGAAAAAGGAGCGTAATGATATAGAATTATCGCATAAGGGAGGCCGGACCATGGAAGTGTTTCTCGAACAGTCAGTCCGCTTTGAGGAAGGCGAAAGGATATATGGAACCTATGTGGTTAACAGCAGTGATCCTGACTACCTGAAGGAGCTGGAAGAAAACGAAACCGAAGTCGGCTACGTCAACTTCGTTTATGACGTTCAGAACAACGACCTCGCCCTTGAGGCGGTCGGCTGCCAGAAGTTCGCTGCCGCCAACTACCAGCAGCTGGTCCGGATCGTCTGGTCGAAGATCAGGATGGTGCAGACCTACTGGAATTCGCCGGAATATCAGATCAGAAAGCAGATGGAGGAGAAAGCCTCCGGAGTGCTCAGAAAATTCGACAAAAAGAAGAAATGAAAAAAGGCTGCGCAGGCAGCCTTTCATCAGGTATTACTGGGGTTCGGATTCGACAGGGACCCTGGTTCCGTTCTTGAGGAAATAGTAGTTCTGCTCGTTGCTGTAGTAGAGAATGCCGTAATGGCTGTAGTCGTCGTTGGACGCCTTGCCGGAGCTGTAGGCCCGGTCGATCTCCACCGGCTCGCTGCCTTTTACCGTGCCGTAGATGGTATAGCTGCTCTTGAAGTAGAAGTAGCCGTCATCACAGCACGTGTTCATGTAGGTGCCCGGACGGAAGAACGGTGTATTGGTCTTCCTGTCGGCGTAGGTGATGTAATTGGCGCTGCCGCGGTAATACACGCCGTCATGAACGCTGTCGTAGGCGAAAAGGGTGGAAGCCTTGTTTTCTTCCGTCAGCAGCTCAACGGCGTCCCTGCCGTCGTGGATGAAGATGTTGCCGAAGTCGTCGGTGTAGACCAGCCTGCTTCCGTCATTGGAAATCAGGGTCTGAGGCGCTGATGAGGCAATGACTTCGGCATTGAGCTTGCTGTCAACGCGGATGATCTCACCGTCACTGGTCGCGTAGTATTTGTCGGTAAAACTGCTTACCCCGTAGTGATAGATGTAGATGTAACTGCGGTTGACATAGGCCCGGCTTGAGGAGGATGCCATCGTTTCCGGATAGATCAGCGAGGAGATCCTGCCGGTGTGTTCGCTCTCAGATGTCAGTATCTTGCCGTTTCTGATCAGCTTGTACTGTCCGTCTTCGACGAAGGCGAATTCACTGCCGTCGCTGTTGATGAAGATGCTGCTGACGGCGGAAGCCAGTTTTTCCGTCTTGCCGTTTTTGGCGCTGCAGAGTTCACCATCATTATTCAAAAAGAGCACGGTGCCGTCATCGGCGACGTTGACGATGTGGTCGACTCTCTCAGTCTCAAAGCTTGCGGCCTTGCTGGATCCATCCTTGATGACGTGCATGGTTGTCAGCGAATCGGTCGTCACATAAGCCATGGTCTTGCCGGAAATGGACATGGCGATGGCATGGTTGTCGTTCTGAGTGCCGTCAATGAACTGCACGGACTTCCCGTTCTTCAGGTTCAGATAGTACCAGCTGTCATCGGAGTCGGCGTTATAACAGGCGAACTCGCCGCTGCTGGAAAGCAGGAAGCTGTCGACGTCAGAAACCGTTTCCTTAAGCTCCTTGCCGTTATATGCGCACAGGATGTGGCTGCCGTCAACGATGTTAACGAAGGCCAGCCGGCTTCTGTCGAAACTGTAGGCGATCTGGCTGCTCTTGCCGGCCAATACCGGCGTCGGCTTATGGCCGACGGATACGACGGTAACCCCGGTGTCCGTATTGCGGACAAACGGCCGGGTCTCGTAAAGAGTGAACGAACTGACCTTGCCTTTCGGCCAGAACAGAATGGCCAGTACCAGGACGGCCAGAGCCGCGGCCGCGGCAATGATGATCCGTCTGTCTGCTTTGACGCTGAGGCCTTTTGCGGGGGCTTTTTCCCTTTCCTTAAGGGGCTTGCCGCACATCAGGCAGTATACATAGTCGTCGCGGTTTTCCGCACCGCAGTGTTTGCAGGTAATCATAGCTTAGACATCTCCGTAATCCGTATAGGTGTGGTTGACGTTTCCGTTGGAAACGTTGAACTTGAGCGTGTACTTGCCGGATTTAAAACTGTAGTATTCACCGCTGCCGGTAAGCAGCAGCCGTTGATAGGTTCCTTCGGGGCCGAAGGTTTCGACGGGTCCGTACCATTCACTGCCTTTTCCGACAGCCAGGGCAATGCGGAAACTGCCGGCCGGCAGATAGGCTGTCGCCTTGCTGCCGTCGCGGATGTAGAGCGTTTCGACCAGCGTATCGGAAGAATTGTAGATCTTCACGAACATGTCGTCGCCGTCGGAATTGTCATAGATGGTAAGTCCGACGGACTTGGAACTGCCGGAACGGTAGACGATGCCGGAGGACGGCCGTGACTGCAGACAGGATTCAGCCATCTTCTGACTGTCGCGGAAATCGCTGATGCTGTTGAAGATGCACATGGCCGTGTAGAACTTCTTTTCCTTGTAATAATTCATGGCTTCGATGTAGCTGCCGTAGTCGCCTGACTTGCGGCTGACCAGTTCCCCGCAATTGGAGAGCACGCCGGCCAGATCCTCAAGGGCGTTTTCCTCGCCGCTTTCCAGTCTGCTTACGGCATCAATGTAGCTGAGAATCTCCCTGGCCTGACTGATGTAGTCGGAAGCGATGCTGTTTTCACTGACGACAGCGGTGAGGGAACTGACGGCTTCGGCGGTATTGTCAGAGACGAAGCTTCCGACCGCCCGGCTGTAGGCAGCCATTCCGGCCGCGTCGGCAATGTCTTTGGCCTTGTCAAAGGCATCTGCCGCTTCAGTGTACTCCGAGGACTTGACGCTGCGGGCAGCCAGTTTCTCGATGCCGGAGAGATAGGACAGGTAGTTGTAGGAATTCTCGATGGAACCGGCGGAACGGAAGAGTTCCCCGGCGTCTTCGAAGCGTCCTTCGTTGAATTTCATGACGCCCTGGCAGTATTTCACGTAAGCCGGCGCCTTCTGGTAATCACCAAGTTCGCTGAATGCGGTAACGGCCTGCTGGTATTCCCCGGCCTTCAGGTGATTCAGCGCGGTGTTATACGCCTTGCGCTTGGAAGCGTTGGGCAGGTAGATGACCAGTGCCGCGATGATGGCGATGACGGCCAGCGCAATGGCCGCCGGTACCCGGTATTTCTTCAGATTGGCAAGAGCCCGGTTTTCCGTCAGGGCCTTGCGGCAATACGGACAGAAGCGCGCTCTGGCCGGAATGGACTTTCCGCATTTCGGGCAGAACTTCATTTCTTCTTCCGCGGCCGGATTCTCAATACCGGAGCCTTCTGACGAAGAGAACTTGAATTCCTCGATGATCTCCTGAACGATTTCCTCTTCCTCCCCGGCAGAGGCTAGCGGCATCTGCGGCGGCAGGGGGGAAGCCTCTTCGGCTGCGGGAACTTCCGCTGGGGCAGGTTCTTCCAACGGTATTTCAACGGTCTTCTCTTCGGCCTTTTCTTCAGCCTTTTTCTTTTTTCCGGCCTTCTTTTTCTTTGGCTTTGCTTCCCCGGTGTCTTCCTTCTTTTCTTCGGGGGCTTCATCAGCTCTGACTCTCTCTTCCGGCGATCCGCTGCTGAACTGCGCGGTGACATCTTCCGTGAAGACCAGTTTGCCGTCATTCAGTTCATAGCGGTAGACATGGTGGCATTGCGGACAGCAGCAGACGCTGACATCACTGATGCCGGCCTGACGGGCGGAAAAGAGACTTTCAAGAATGGTCGTCGGCTTTTCGCAGTTCGGACACACGCCTTCGGAGTTCATCAGCATGTTTCCGATGTCGATGGTGTTTCTTTCATCCATTTGTTTCACCTCTTTTGCGGATAGTCTGTTTTCCAAACAGACAGTAGAGCTCTGCTTCCGGATTGGGAGCAGGTAAAATTGATTATGCCTTTATGCGTTGTTAGCAATATTGTATAACAAACGGACCCAAAAGACAAAAAAGACCCCGTCTGAACCAGACGGGATCCTTACGGTTAATCAATGTTGTTTTAATACATGCCCTGTCCGCCGGCTGAGGCCGCGGCAATGGCGCTGGCCAGCTTGTTGTTGGGGTCTTCCTTAGTGACGACACCGGCTTCGGTGGTCACAAACAGGGAGGCGATGCTGGCGGCGTTCAGGACAGCGTATCTGGTGACCTTGGTCGGGTCGACGATGCCGGCCTTGAACATGTCGGTCCATTCACCCTTGCGGGCGTCGAAACCGACGCTGCCCTTTTCATTAAGCTGCTTCTTGACGATCTCGTTGCCGTCGAATCCGGCGTTCTCGGCGATCTGATGCAGCGGCAGCAGGATGGCTTCAAAGACGCAGTTGATGCCTCTCTGGACATCGACGACGTCGCTCTTGAGGTCTTCCTTGTTTTCCCGGTAGATCTTGGCCAGAGCGGCACCTCCGCCCATGATGATGCCTTCGGCAACGGCGGCCTTGGTGGCGTTGAGAGCGTCCTCGATTCTCAGCTTCTTGTCCTTCAGTTCCGCTTCGGTGGCGGCACCGACCTTGATGATGGCGACGCCGGAAGAGATCTTGGCGAGTCTCTCATTGAGCTTCTTCTTGTCGTAATCGGAAGTGGTCTTGGCGATCTGAGCCTTGATCTCACTGATCCGTTCATCGATTTCCTTCTTGTCTCCGCCGCCGTGGATGATGGTGGTGGCATCCTTCTTGACGATGACCTTGCCGGCTGTGCCCAGATCAGGCAGGTCGGTATCCTTGAGGTCGACGTTCAGTTCCTTGGTGAGGAACTTGCCGCCGGTCAGGGTAGCCATGTCCTGAAGCATGTTCTTCTGGGAATCGCCGAAGCCCGGAGCCTTGGTGGCGACGACGTTGAAGGCACCTCTGAGCTTGTTGACGATCAGGGTGGTCAGTACTTCATTGTCGATGTCTTCGGCCACGATCAGTAAGGGCTTGTTGGCCTGGACGATCTTTTCCAGAACCGGCAGGATCTCCTGGATGTTGTTGATCTTCTGATCGGTGATCAGGATCATCGGGTTGTCCAGTTCGCACTGCATCTTGTCGCGGTCAGTCACCATATAGGGTGACATGTAGCCCTTGTCGTATTCCATGCCTTCGACGATCTCCAGCTCGGTCTCAAAGCCCTTGGATTCGTCGACGGTGATGACGCCGTCATTGCCGACCTTCTTCATCGCTTCGGCAATGTAGTTGCCGATCTCTTCTGATCCGGAGGAAACGGAAGCGACCTGAGCGATGTCCTGAGAAGTGGTGACGATCTTGGTCTGTTCCAAAAGCTTGTCGGAAATCAGCCTGGCGGCCTTTTCCATGCCTTCCTTCAGGAAGACCGGGTTGGCGCCCTTTTCGACGCAGTCTACGCCGCTGTGCATGATGGCCTGAGCCAGCAGGGTAGCGGTGGTGGTGCCGTCGCCGGCAACGTCATTGGTCTTGTTGGCAACTTCGTAGACCAGTTTGGCGCCCATGTTCTCGAACTTGTCTTCCAGTTCGATCTCCTTGGCGATGGTGACGCCGTCATTGGTGATCAGCGGTGAGCCGTAGCTCTTTTCCAGAACGACGTTGCGGCCCTTGGGACCCAGGGTGACCTTGACGGTGTTGGCCAGGGTATCGACGCCCTGCAGCATTCTGGTGCGGCAGTCCTTTGCGTATTTAACTTCCTTACTCATCTTTCACATCTCCTATTCAATCACAGCAAGGATCTTGCTGTCGGAAATCAACAGATACTTTTCCTTGTCATATTCAATCTCGGTAGTGGAATACTTGTCGAAGATGACCTTCTCGCCGGCCTTGACACCGACCGGTACCTTCTTGCCGTCGACTTCCTTACCGTCACCGACGGCGATGACGACGCCGATGTTCTCGGCATCCTTCTCATTGGCGGAAAGAATGATGCCGCTGGCAGTCTTGTTTTCGACTGTCTCCTTCTTTAACAGAACGTTATCATTTAATGGTCTTATCATATAAGCCTCCTATATAATACCTGTTCTTTAGCACTCTTAATGTTTAAGTGCTAACACCTTTAATTATAATTCGGCATGCTTTCTTGTCAATAGCCGCGGGGGTGTATTTTTGAACATTCATGTTATAATGAGAACATGAAGAAGAGAAAGAACAGCGTCTACATTCTCATCGCCATCCTGCTGGCTGCCATCGTGGGAATCTATCTGGCCTACGATAAGCTTTACTATCCCAGCGCCCGCACCTACGCGACCTATCTGGCGGTGCATCAGGAGATGGAAGAAAAGGACGCTGACAGCATCCATATTTCCTCATTCAACCATAAGGTGATCGTCAAGCCCAGCGACGACGACAAGATCAAGGTCATCTATTACCAGAAGAGCGAAAACGCCAACGTCCTGGTCATGGACGGCCGGAAATTCGAACTGACGATGGTGGAAAGAGTCGAGAATCTGGACAACATTCTGTTCAAGAGCGACAAGAAGATCGATACCATCATCGTTTACCTGCCCGCCGACAAGGCCTACAGTCTGAACGTGGAATCCGTTGACGGCTCGCTGAGCGTCGAAGGCGTCAGCCTTTCCCAGCTGATCTTTGAAAACGCCTACGGCGATGTGACCGTTAGGAACTGCGAACTGGGCAAGGCGGCTCTGACCATCAGCTACGGCAATGTCGTCCTGTCGGACAACAGCTTCAAGTCGCTTTCCGCATCGTCCGTTTCCGGAAACATCACGCTTGATCTGTCCGAACAGCTGTCGGCTTACAGCGTCAGCGCTTCCTCGACCTACGGCAGCCTGCTGCTCAACGGTGAGCAGATCATCTACGTCGATGAGGAAGGAAACGAGAAAGTCTCCAACCAGCTGATCACCCAGGAGGATCATAAGCTTCCCTCCGTGCTGATCAGCTCAACCAGGGCGAAGGTCTCCGTCAATACCGTGGAACCGCAGCCCGAACCGGACAACCCGGAAACTGAGCAGCCGGCCGGAGAGTAGTCTCCGGTTTTCTCTTGTGCCATCAAAAAGACCGCCGCGGCGGTCTTTCTTCTGTTAATGAGTTATCAGTCCGTGATCTGATGCAGGATCTCGTCGAGATCGTAGTCGTGAGACGGCGCCGGGATCTGGAAGCCGTCATCCGGATAACGCGGAATGATGTGGAAATGCAGGTGCATGACCGACTGGCCGGCCGCTTCGTTGTTGTTGGAAACGATGTTGCATCCGGCAGCACCGGTCTTCTCCGTGATCTGAATGGCCAGTTTTCTGACCACTTCGATCAGGTGGGCCAGGGTTTCCGGTTCAACGTCGTAGATGTTGCGGAAATGCTGCTTGGGCATGACCAGGGTATGGCCTTTGGTCGCCTGGGAGATGTCCAGGATGGCCAGGACCTTTTCGTCTTCGTAGACCTTCTTGGAAGGAATGTTTCCTTCAATTATTTCGCAGAATAAGCACATGGTGATTCGCTCCTTTATTTCTTATATTTTGCCCACATGCGGGCGGTAGCGTCGCTTACCAGCCTGACGGCTTTCTCCACTGACTCCTTGTCCCAGGTTTCCTTCGGGCCGCGGAACTGGGTAGTCAGATCTTCGCGGTTGTCAAAGACGCCGACGGGCAGATGGAATTTCTGACCCCAGGCCTCAACGGTCAGGGTGTCTTCGATTTCGCTTACCTCCTTCATGTAGAGGATGTCGTCGCAGCCGTAGTCGTACATCATGACCTTGTCCGGGGTCTTGTGGTTGATGCTGGAACCCGGGTTGTTGGGGTCATATCTGGCGTCGTTTTTGGCGCGGGAATCCTCCGGCGTGACCCAGATGTAGAGCACGGCCGCGTTTCTCAGCAGATCCGGTGACAGCATCGAATAGGTATACTGATATCCGAACGTTCCGGTCAGCGGCATGGCAGCGCCGTCATTGCCGCCGCGGGAGAATTCAATGATGATGGTCTTGTCGGAAAGATCTTCGGTATACTGCGCCTGCTTCTCGTTGAGCAGCGCTCTGGCTTCTTCCTCCATCTCCTCAGCCAGCTTCTTTCTGATGTCATCATCAAGCAGGGAGATCAGCGGCTTCAAGCCGGCGGCGACGGAAGCGCGGTCAAATCTTTCAAACAGATACTCGGCGGCGTTGGCTGGCTGAACGTAGTTGCGGTTGACCAGGTCCTGATAGTCTTCGCTTAACAGGATCGACAGCACGCCCCAGACCCGGCCGTCATATGTCGGTGATTCGTCATCGGGATAGTACAGCGTGGGCCTGCCCATGGCAGCCAGCTTTTTGTCGACCTGTCTCATCAGCCAGACATACGGAAAGTCATCGAGCTGCAGGTTCTTGCCGATGTGGAAATCGCTGACCATCTGTCCGGGGTCATTTTCATTCATGAACTTGCGCAGTTCACTCTTGCCGGAAGCCGGCAGGGCATTCAGTAGAACAACGTCAAATACTTTTTTCTCCATAATTCATCTCCAATTATTCACGTGGATTCTTCTGCCTTCATTCTATCATTTATCGTAAAACCGCTTCAATAGCGCATTGCCCGCTCAGGAGTGAGGAAACCCGTGGTAGAATAATGTCAGAGAGGGTTTGAATGAAATACGCTCATACCAACCGCAACGGTTTTCTGATCGGTACCGTCGACTTCCTTACGGCGGGGCTTTTCCTGTATAACTGGATGCCCAATGGGCTGCAGCAGGAGATCGAAGAGGTGCTGGGACACCGGGTCATGGAATACCGGAAAGCCTATCTGCTGGGAATCCCGACGCTGTTTGTCTACCCCCTGGTGTGGATGGCCCGGATCGCCGAAGAGCTGAATGAAAAGGCTCTTGAGCTGGGCGTGGAGGGAAAGCTGACATCCTGCCGGCACATGTTTCTCTGGAATCTGCCCGGGTTTCTTACCTTCATCGGTCCGGCGGTGGCGACGGAGAGATTCTTTGACACTCTCAACAGGGTAGAAATAAAACTGAATGAAATAGATGATGACAGGAGATAATGACATGAACATCAGAGAGATAATTGACAGAATGACTCTGGAAGAGAAGGTCGCCTTATGTAACGGTGAGACGACCTGGACGACCAGGGCAATGGAAAAATACGGCATACCGGCGCTGTTCATGTGCAACGGTCCCTCCGGTCTGCGCAAGCAGGAACCGGGAAACGGGCAGGACGTTATGATCGTGAACGATTCCCGTCCCGCCACCTGTTTCCCGGCGGCCGTGACCACCGCGGCCACCTGGGATCCGCAGTTATTGGAGAAAGTCGGACAGGCCATCGGGCAGCAGGCCCGTGACCAGAAGGTAGGCATGGTGCTGGGACCGGGAGTCAACATCAAGCGCAATCCGCTGTGCGGCCGCAACTTTGAGTATTTCTCGGAAGACCCCTGTCTGGCCGGCAATCTGGCGGCCGGATTCATCAGAGGCCTGCAGGGTGAAGGCATTGCCTGCAGCCTGAAACATTTCGCCTGCAACTCCCAGGAAAGGGAGCGCTTCAATTCCGACGGCGTCATCGATGAGAGAACGCTGCGGGAGATCTACCTGAAGGCCTTTGAGATCGCCGTCAGGCAGGCCAGTCCGGCGACGCTGATGAGTTCCTACCCCAAGATCAACGGCATCCACTGCTCTGACCACAAGTGGCTGCTTAACGACGTTCTGCGGGAAGAGTGGGGCTTCAAGGGTCTGGTGGTGACCGACTGGGGCGGCATGGATGACCGCGTGGCGGCCATGAAGGCCGGTAACGACCTGATGATGCCGGGCGGCAGCCAGTACATGGAAAAGGACGTCATCAGAGCAGTCAGGGAAGGAAGACTGGATGAAGAAGCCGTCAACCGCTGCGCGGAAAGGATCATCGCCCTGGCCCTCAGGCAGGCGGAGACGCTGAAGGAAGAATACAAGGCGGATTATGACGCTCATCATCAGCTGGCTGTCAGAGTCGCCGAGGAAGGAGCGGTGCTGCTGAAGAACGAAGACGGCATTCTGCCGTTAAAAGAAGATGAAGATATCCTGATCGTCGGCAGCATGGCTCAGAACGTCCGCTACCAGGGCGCCGGGTCATCCCACGTCACCCCGATGCAGCTGCATCAGCCCCGTCAGCTGCTGGCTGATTACCAGTACGCTGAAGGCTGCGACGAAAGAGGCGACACCGACGAGGAAAAACTGAGAGAAGTTGCGAAAAAGGCCGCCAGGGCCCGGAAGGTCGTCGTATTCGCCGGACTGCCCGGCCGCTATGAGTCGGAGGGCTTTGACCGGGAGAACATGAAGATGCCTGAAGGTCATGTCAGGATGATCGAAACGGCAGCGCAAGCCAATCCCGATACCGTGGTGGTGCTGCTGTGCGGATCAGCCGTGGAGTGCCCCTGGGCTGATCAGGTCAAGGCCGTTCTCTACATGGGACTGGCCGGGGAAGCGACGGCGGAAGCTGTGTACAACCTGCTTTTCGGCAGGGCGAATCCCTCAGGCCGGCTGGCGGAAAGCTGGCCGTATGTCTACGAAGACGTCATCAGCGCGCCTTATTATGCCAAAAAGAGAGACGCTCTGTATCTGGAAGGAATCTACGTCGGCTACCGTTACTATGACAGGGCCGGTAAGAAAGTCAGATGGCCCTTTGGTTACGGACTGAGCTACACCGGCTTTGAGTATGCCGGTTTGAAGATCGACGGCAAAAAGGTCAGCCTGACGCTGAAAAACACCGGCAACCGGGATGGAGCGGAAACCGTGCAGCTTTATGTTCACCCTCTGCAGCAGGGCGTCTACCGCCCGTTAAGGGAACTGAAGGCTTTCCGCAAGGAGTTCCTCAGGGCCGGGGAAAGCCGGATAGTGGAGTTTGAATTGAATGATAATGACTTTGCCATCTGGGATGACGGCTGGAAGGTCATCGGCGGCGATTATCTGATCGAGGTCGGCCGCAGCAGCGCCGATCTGCCGCTGACGGCGGAAATGAGTGTCAGGGGCGAAACCCTGAAGCCGACGGACAGCTGGTACGGCAATCCGCAGGGGCAGGTAAGCGAAGCACAGTGGAAGGAATTCTTCGGCATCAGTTATCAGGAAAGAAAGCCGGTCAGAGGACAGTTCACCATGGATGAGTCCGTGATGGACATGAAGGATCATTCACTGGTAATGAAGATCATGTACCGGTTCATTGAAGCGGCCGTCGCCAGGCGCTATGGCGGTAAAAAGGATTACGAGAATCCGGAATTCCGCATGTCGATCAATTCCAGCACCGGAGCGCCGTTACGGAGCGTGGAGATCTTCGGACAAATAAAGAGCGGCGTGATGGAAGGCCTGCTGGAAATGGCCAACGGGCATTTCCTGAAGGGAATAGCCACCATGATCAGAGGCTGAGAGCGAAGATGATATAATGAGATCAGGTTGATCTTTCGGGAGAAATGATATGAATACGAAACGGGCAAAAGACTTTACCAAGATCTGTACGGACGGCTGGCTGCAGGGCTGGCACGAAAGAAACGGCGGCAATCTTTCCTATCGCATGAGGACGGAAGAAGTTGAGGAGATCAGGAATCTGCTCAATGAGGACGCCGAGTACCGCGACATTGACGGGCAGGTTCCCGCTCTGGCCAATGAATACTTCATGGTCACCGGATCGGGCAAGTACATGCGCAATGTTTCCCTGGACTTCGAGGACAGCGTCGCCGTCATTCACCTCAATGAAGACGGCAGCAAGTACAAAATCGTTTACGGCCTGGTCAACGGCGGCCGGCCGACTTCGGAACTCTCTTCCCATCTGATGAACCTGGAAGTTCTGAAACGGCGCGATGACGGCCTGAGAGTCGTCTATCACGCTCATCCGGCCAATACGATAGCGCTGACCTTCGTGCTTCCGCTGGATGAGGAAGTCTTTACCCGGGAACTGTGGGAAATGCTGATGGAATGCGCGGTCGTCTTCCCTCAGGGAGTCGGACTGGTCGAATGGACGGTTCCGGGCGGTAAGGAAATCGGCCTTAAGACGGCTGAGATCATGAAGAGCCGGAATGTCGCCGTCTGGGCACATCACGGCATGTTCGTCTGCGGCCATGACTTTGACGAAGCCTTCGGTCTGATGCAGACCGTGGAAAAGGCGGCTGAGATCCTGGTGAAGGTCATGAGCATCACCGACCGCAAGCGCAATACCATTCCACCGCAGGGCTTCCGCGACATCGCGCAGACCTATGATTTGGAAATTGACGAAAAGTATCTTTATGAGAAAAACTCCGACATCATCGGAGAAAGATGAAAGAGCATGATAAAAGGCCGCCGAAGCGGCCTTTGAGTTTCATTGGCAGTCCGGCTTCTGCCGGTACATCAGGTAAGAGAGAACGGCGCCTAACAGACTGGCGTCATTGCGGAATCGGGCGGTGACGATCTCGGCATGCACCTTATGGCGATGCTGACCGGCGAAGGTTTCCCCGTTGAGCCGGCTGAATTTCTCCGCGATCAGGTCTCTGACGATGGGCTGCCCGCTGATGCCTCCGCCGATGGCGATCTTTTCCGGATCCAGCAGCCAGCCGAGATTGTACAGCTGGACGGCGACGTTGTTACAGAGTTCATCGAGCGCCTGTTGGGCGTTGGGGTCTTCGGGAAGACGCTGGAAGAGCTGCCGGCCGCTGATCTGTTCTCCGCTTAGCTCACGGTAGCGTTTCAGCATGAATGAGGTAGAGCAGTGATCACCGAGGATGGCGTCCTTTTCCCTGAACCGTGAGGGATCAGTCAGGACAAAGCTGTATTCTCCGGCGCTGAAGTGCTGACCGCGGACCAGCTGACCATTGATGATCAGACCGCCGGCAACGCCGGTACCGATCACAAAGACGGCGGCGTTATGACAGCCTTTCAGAGCACCGAGTTGGTGCTCAGCCAGCGTGGCGGCCTTGCCGTCATTTTCAATGACGACGGGACAGCCGCAGAGCCTGCTCAGGTTTTCAGCGACGTCAGGCTCATGAGGGTAGCGCAGGACGCCTGAACCATGGTACATGCCGTTTTCGGGATCAATGAATCCGGTCATGGAAACGGCGATGCCTTCGACTCTGTCCCGGCAGCTGTCATAGATCTGCCTGATCATGCCTGACAGGTTTTCAAAACTGTCCAGCGGCGTAGGCCGGAAACCGCGCTCGCTGATGTTGAACTCACTGTCGACAACGGCGTGCTTGGTCTCCGTTGCCCCGATGTCAAAAGCCAGTAGTTTCATTGTGCTGATCCTTTCCTGATAATGTCTGTCAGCCTAATTATACAATAAGAAGCCGTTCATTACGGAAAGGGAATGACGTAAAAAAAGCAGGGGCTGACCCTGCTTGAATTATTACTGGCTGTCTTCCGGATAGATCCATTCAATGACGTATTCCACGCCGGTAGCCTCACCAATGGTCTTTACATAGTTGGTCAGCAGTTCCTTGGCATTGTCTCTGGCGTTGGTCAGAAGCGTCTTGTTGGAATTGGCGGCATTGATCATGCTCTGCTGCGCCTGCTTGAAGGCTTCAGTCTGCTGCCTGGCGTCAGGCTTTTTGGTCCTGGCGTCATAGTAGAAACTGTCTTCATTAAGCGTTGCGCTGTTAACCTTGGCATCCAGGACAATGGCCTGCGGCAGCGTGATGGTAACGACGTTATCCTTTATCTCCATCTTGAGTTCTGAAGCATCGATGCCTATTCTTACGATTCCGTCGTATTCTATCCAGAATCTGATGTTCGCGCTCTTCCAGAACTCAAACCAGGCCTTGTCGGTTTCTTCATCTGATTTGGCGACATTATGGAAGTAGCATTCCACGGTCGCAAGTTCCGTAATGGCTCGCATTTCCTTGATCTCAATCGATTTTTCAATTCTTCCGAACTGCTGGCAGCCACCCAGAAGAAGCAGGGAGAGCCCCAGAAGGATCATGAGTTTCTTTTTCATTTTTACTGTCCTTTCTGTTCGAATTCAATCGAATACTCGCCGTCAAGCTGATCGACGAATGGCTGAAGCAGACCGCGTATCAGGTTTTCGGCATTCTGCCGGGCATAATCATAAATGGCCTGCTGCTTTTCCGATTCTTCACTGACGTCGGCAATGTATCTGCTGTAGGCATCAGCGGCGATGGCTTCCTGTTTGATTCTGCGGTTTACGATTATGAAATCCATTTCCTCGATTCTGACAGTCGGCTCCTGAAGGGTGATCTTCGGAAGACTGACGATGAATCGGTGGCTTTCATCGTCCCTGGTGATGGTTATCTGATTGAAATCCAGACCGGCCTTGACCGTTGCCGTATAGGCGACATAGTAATCGACCTTTTCGGGTTTTTCGCTGTTTCTGATCTCCGCGATGCCGTTATAGACGGTCTGGTAGGTCGACAGTGTGCTGGTCTTGACGACCTTTTCCAATGTGCTCAGGGTAGCCACTTCCTGTTTTCCGCCCTTATTGAAGACCTTCGGGCTGACAAAGAACACCAGGACAGCAATGATGAGAAGGACGATCACAACGGATGCGATCGAAACCTTCTTTTTTCCGACAGTTCTGGCTCTGTCTATCAGTTTGTTGTTATCAGACATTATAATCCTCCTTAAGTTTTACATTTATCCGGCAATCATTTCCGTTCATTGCCTGTTTTCCTTCACGATGGCGTATATTTCGCTCAGGTAGTCAGCATCCATGTCCATGCTGATCAGTTTCCGGATCTGTGACATCTGCTTCTCAATGACGTCTTTCCGCTGTTGAAGAAGAGCCGCCTGCCGGGACAGAATGTTCTTTATTTCTCTGGGGTAGCCGTCGGCAAATTCTCTGATTTCATTGACGGAAAAGCCGATCTGCTGACTGAAACGAATGAAAGCGATCCGTTTGACGGTCTTTTCGTCATACAGAAGGTGACCGTACTTGTTTCTGGCTATTGGCTGGACCAGTTGTTTTTCCTCATAGCCCTGAATGGTGCGGCGGGAAATCCCCAGTTCATCGCATACCTGCCTAAGCGTCTTATAGTGTTCCATTTTTCTACCTCCTTAATCGTGAAATTGCACGCAGCGTGCAGTCAAACACTTTTCAAAGGAGGCCATCAAAATCTTGCGGACACCGTTTTCGGGCAGAAACAGGCACAATAAAAAAGACCGCCTGAGCGGTCATGAGCACGCTTATGTTACGTCAACGATCAATGCGGCGCCTTGTTGCCGAAGGCGATCTTCATGAATGCCGGAGTAAGCAGGAAGATCAGCATGAATGCGGCAAGCAGGCTGATAATCAGCGATTTCAGAAACATCGGCAGAAAGGGAATTGCGGCCCCGTGGGAAACCGCCTGCCTCCAGGCGATGTAAACCATTATCAGGGTCATGAGAGGCGTGTAGGCCAGATCGGATACCATAGCGTCCAGCAGACGGGCTTTCAGACAGCCGCGCGGTAATGCCAGCTTTCCGGTCAGGGAGTCACTTATTCTCCGAATGGGAATGACAGCACCCAGCAGCAGGCTGATGGCGAAGCTGATCAGAAAGCTGCTGATGAAACCCGGAACGGTAAAGTGTCCCGAACTCACCATGCCGATCAGGGAAAGAGCAGCGCTCATTGCTCCTCCCATCAGCAAGCTCATCTTCAGTCCCGCTTTCTTCGTGTTCATGTCATTATCCTCCCGTAGTCGTTCTGATAATATGATACCCGTTTTACAGGCATTTATCTATAAAAGCGGACACCACGGATGGTAAAATGAAAATGTATCAGCACGGCGATAAGCCGATGACATTCACAATGCGGACAGACTGCAGAAAGAGGTGCTTATGATCAACTTCAATGCCGAAACCATCATCCGGAACTATGACTTCATTTATCAGCAGCGGCTGACGATCGAGAAGATCGCCGATGAAGTGTGCGCGCAGGGCTTTGACCTGCTGTTCCTTACTTCCTCGGGCGGCTCGATGGCCATGATGGAACCGTTCAGGCATTACCTGAACGTCTATTCCCGCCTTCCCGTCGACAGCATGGTCTCTGCCGACTTCCTGCTGACCGGAAACAACCGGCTGACCGATAAGAGCGTCGCCTTCCTGACTTCCAAGAGCGGTGACACCAGAGAAACAATTGAGTGCGCGGAAAAGCTCCGGGAAATGGGCGTGCGCATCGTATCCGTCTGCGGCGTGGGAAACAGCAAGCTGGCTTCGCTGTCTGACTGGAGTTTCGCCTATCTGGACGGCCGGCCGCAGGAACTGGTCTTCTGGTTCATCATCGGAAAGATCATGTACAATGAGGGGTACTTCGAAGACTATCCGGATTTCGCGGATAATCTGCAGAATCTCGGCCGGGCTCTGGCTCAGGTGAGGATCGACTGCGATGAGAAATGCCGACAGTATGCTGAAAGCTACTGGAATGAGCCCTACAACATCTGGATCGGTTCGGGTGACTTATGGCCGACGGCGTATTCCTATTCGATGTGCGTGCTGGAAGAGTCCCTGTGGATCCGCACCAAGTCCGTCAGTTCGGCGGAGTTCTTCCATGGTACCCTGGAACTGGTAGATAAGGACACCTGCGTCACCCTGTTACTGGGTGAGGGGGTGACCAGAAGCCAGGATGAAAGAGTCCGAGAGTTCGTCAGGGGCCTTACTGACAAGTTCACCTGCTTTGACACCCGGGACTATCAGCTGGAAGGCATAAAACCGCAATACCGGAAATACCTTTCCCCGATCGTCATGGCTGCCGTTCTGCAGCGGATCGGCAAGAACGCCGAGGTGATCATGCAGCACCCGCTGGAGACCAGAAGATACTACAGAAAGAGCAATTACTGACATGAAGAGCGTATGTGTGGGCGATAACGTCATTGACTACTATGTGAATACCGGCCAGATGTTTCCCGGGGGAAACAGTCTTAACGTGGCCGTTCACCTGGCCCGGATGGGCAATGAGTCTTCCTATCTGGGCAACATTGCCGACGATCAGATGGCTAAGGTGATCATCCGGTCGCTGAAGAACAACAATGTTGACTTCAGCCAATGTGAGATCGTCAGAAACTCCACCACCAAGCACTGCAACTACGAGGTGATAGATGGTGAAAGAACTTTCTTAAGCGTGGAACTGGGCGGTAACTGGTCCGGCCCGATGGAACTGACGGAAGAGAAAATTGAATATCTGAAAGGCTTTGACGCCATCATCTGTAACTGCAACGCCAAGATGCCGGAAGAGATGAAGAAGATCAGTCAGCTGGACAGCCTTTATGTCTATGACTTCGGTGAGAAGGAAAAGTATCACGTTGATGAATATCTTGATCAGGTCTGTGAAAACCTTGATCTGGCGATGTTCTCCTTCCCGCATGCTGATGAAGAAACTCTTCAGGCTTTCGCGAAAAGGATCATGGCGCACGGCTGCGCCAACGTGCTGATCACCATGGGAAGTCATGGTCAGTATCTGATCAGCGAAAAAGGCACCGTTAACGGTGAGATCAGCGCTGTTGATGCCGTCGATACCATGGGAGCCGGAGACAGTTTCCTGGCCGGCTTTGTTTCCGGGATGTTCTCGCAGGGCTGGCGCAAGGGGGCAGCCCTGGCTGGCGAAACGGCGGTCCGGGCGCTGCAGATCGCTTCGCGCTACGCCGGTGAGAACTGCCTGAAGGAGGGCGGATTCGGGGAGAGCGTCTGAAGAAAGGCTGTGCTATAATATGACGGGGGTAAGAGACGATGAAACTGCTGTTTATTACCGTTCTGCTGGTCATAGACATCTACAGTACCTGTGAACAGACGGGCCTGTTAAACGGCACCTATACCGGTGAGTGCTGGGGCTACTACACCATTCTCAGCAATCTTCTGGTCATCGTTTACTTCCTGGCCGTGCTTTTGAATGAACTCTTTGGCGTTTTTCCCCTTGTGGAAAACGCGGCGGTAAGCTTTACGGTCATGATGTCCATTACCCTGACCTTCCTGATCTTTCACTTCATGCTGATGCCGTATCTGCTGAAGGACTGGAAAGAAGGAAAGGGGCTCAACCCTTACCGGCTGGGCAATCTGGGCGTCCACTACATCTGCCCGGTCATGACCATCATCTATTTCCTGGTTTTCATCGACCGGGGAAATCTGAAGGTCTGGCAGGGCGCCTGCTGGCTGGTGTCGCCGTGCGCCTATCTGGTTTACGCCGCCGTCATGGCCGCCGCCGGGAAGGTTTTTGCCTGGAGCGGCTCCCGCTGGCCCTATTGGTTCATGGATTTTGACAGGCTGGGGTTTAAAAAGGCGATGAGAAATCTGATCGGCCTGCTGACCCTGTTTGGATTACTGGGCCTGTTGATCGCATATGCATGCATTAAGCTGAGGTGAATGATATGAGTAGAAAAAACAGAATAAGACTTGACTACAACGCGCCGCTCGTGCTGACCTTCGCACTGCTGTCGCTGCTTTCCCTGGGAGCCGGTTACCTGACCAACTTCCAGAGTACGGAAATGTTCTTCATGACCTACCGCAGTTCGCTGCTTAACCCGCTGACCTACCTGAGGCTGTTTACCCATGCCCTGGGTCATGCCGACTGGAACCACTACATCTCCAACATGTCCTACATCCTGATGCTGGGGCCGATGATGGAGGAGAAATACGGTTCCCGCAAACTGCTGTACATGATGCTGATCACGGCCGGGGTCACCGGCATCGCCAATACCATCCTCTTCCCGAGAGTGGCGCTGTGCGGAGCCAGCGGCATCGTCTTCATGTTCATCGTTCTTTCCAGCATCACATCCACGGAAAAGGGCGAGATCCCGCTGACGCTGATCCTCATTCTCGTCATTTATCTTGGCGGAGAGATCTATGACGCCATCTACGCCAGCGACAACGTTTCCCAGCTGGCCCACATCATCGGCGGCTGCTTCGGCGCCTATTTCGGCTTCCGTTTCCTGAAGGAAAACCCCGACCCGCGCACTTACTAGAAGGGAAATAATCAGTATTTTTCACAAAGAGGAGAAATCCTCTTTTCTTCAGCGGAAAAAGGGCTTTATAAGGAAAAGGTTTTCCGCTGCAGATATTGAGAACAGGGTCATTTCTGTTCTATAATTAGATAGCATAAAGAGAAATATAGAGGAGGCTAATCAATGGCAAAGGTATTTCAATCCATGGATGGTAATACGGCTGCTGCTCACGTAGCGTACGCGTTTACGGAAGTTGCTGCCATTTATCCTATTACCCCGTCCAGCACAATGGCTGAAGTTGTTGACCAGTGGGCTACCCAGAACCGCAAGAACGTGTTCGGTGGCGTCGTCAAGGTCGCGGAAATGCAGTCTGAAGCCGGTGCTGCCGGTGCTGTTCATGGAACTTTACAGGGTGGCGCTTTAGCTACCACATTTACTGCATCACAGGGCTTATTACTGATGATCCCCAACATCTACAAGTGGGCCGGCGAATGCCTGCCGGCAGTTGTGCATGTTGCCGCCAGAAGCCTGGCTACCAGAAGCCTGAGCATTTTCGGTGACCATCAGGACATCTACGCATGCCGCCAGACCGGCGCCTGCATGCTGGCATCCAGCTCCGTTCAGGAAGCCATGGACCTGGCAGGTGTTGCTCACCTGACCGCCATCAAGGGCAGCGTGCCCTTCATCCACTTCTTCGACGGTTTCAGAACTTCTCATGAGATTCAGAAGGTCGAAGTCATGGACTATGACTATCTGAAGAGCTTACTGGACATGGATGCTGTTGAAGCATTCAAGAAGAACGCTCTGAACCCCCATGGTCATGCCGTTACCAGAGGCACTGCCGAAAACGACGACATTACCTTCCAGGGCAGAGAAGCGCAGAATGAGCACTATGCCAAGGTTCCCGATCTGGTCAACGAATACATGGCCAGGATTTCCGAACATACCGGCAGAACCTATAAGCCGTTCGTCTACTATGGCGATCCGGATGCCGAACGCATCATCGTCGCCATGGGTTCCGTCAACGAGACCATTTCCGAAGTCATCGATGACCTGAGAGCCAAGGGCGAGAAGATCGGCGTCATCAAGGTCCATCTGTACCGTCCGTTCTCCGCCAAGTATTTCCTGGATGTTCTTCCCAAGAGCGTCAAGAAGATTGCCGTTCTGGACAGAACCAAGGAAATGGGCGCCAGAGAGCCGTTATACCTCGATGTCCTGTCCATCCTCAAGGGCAGAGACATCAAGATCGTCGGCGGCCGCTACGGTATCTCCTCCAAGAATACCGCTCCCAACCAGATCAAGGCCGTCTATGACGAACTGAAGAAGGATGCTCCGGCTGAAGAATTCACCATCGGCATCAACGACGATGTCACCCATCTGTCACTGCCTGTCGATCCGGAATACACCGTTGCTTCCGACTACACCTCATGTCTGTTCTGGGGCCTGGGTTCAGACGGAACCGTCGGCGCCAACAAGAACAGCGTCAAGATCATCGGCGACAATACTGACCAGTACGCTCAGGCTTACTTCCAGTATGACTCCAGAAAGGCCGGCGGCGTCACCAGAAGCCACCTGCGTTTCGGTCCTACCCCGATCCGTTCAACCTACTATGTCGACAACGCCGACTTCGTATCCTGCTCACTGGATTCCTATGTCCTGAAGTACGACATGCTGTCAAGTCTGAAGAAGGGCGGCACCTTCCTGCTCAATACCACCATTGAACCGGATGAGATCGAAGCCTACCTGCCCAACAGAGTTAAGGTTCAGCTGGCCAAGAAGAACGCCAAGTTCTACATCATCAACGCCACCAAGATCTGTGCCGAGATCGGCATGGGCAGAAGGACCAACACCACCCTGCAGTCTGCCTTCTTCGCACTCAACGAGCAGATCATGCCTTATGATCAGGCTCTGGATCTGATGAAGAAAGCCGCCAAGAAGTCCTACGGCAAGAAGGGCGACGATGTCGTTGAAATGAACTACAAGGCCATCGACGCCGGCAAGGCCGGACTGGTCCAGATCGAAGTCAAGCCTGAATGGGCTCAGTTAGACCCGCACTTCGAACTGCCGAAGACCGGTGACTACTACATGGACAACTACGCCAACCAGATCGGTTATCTGAACGGCTACGAACTGCCGGTCAGCACCTTCGCCGATCCGAAGGTCCTCGACGGAACCATCAGAAACAACGTCTCCTTCAACGAGCACCGCAACATCGCTTCCTTCGTTCCCAAGTGGGACGGCAGCAAGTGCATCCAGTGCGGCTTCTGCTCATTCGTCTGTCCGCATGCCACCATCAGACAGTTCGCTCTGACTGATGAGGAAGTTGCCAACGCTCCGATCGCCTTCGAAACCATCGAAGCCAACGGCAAGGCCAAGGGCCTGAAGTTCAGGATCCAGGTCTCACCGGATAACTGCGTAGGCTGCGGCCTGTGCGCCAAGGAATGCCCGAAGGAAGCTCTGACCATGGTCGACGTACACGACATGATGAACGAAGCTCCGCTGGCCAACTACCTGTATCAGAAGACCGCCTACAAGAAGGATCTGGTCGACGACACCATCAAGGGAACGCAGTTCCTGAAGCCTTACTTCGAAGTTCCGGGTTCATGCCCGGGCTGCGGCGAAGCTCCGTACTACAGACTGGTCTCCCAGCTCTTCGGTCCTGACATGCTGGTTGCCAACGCTACCGGCTGTTCATCGATCTACTGCGGCTCTACCCCGTCAACTCCGTTCGTTCAGGACGAAGAAGGCAACGGTGTTGCCTGGGCTAACTCCCTGTTCGAAGACAACGCTGAATTCGGTTACGGCATGGCCCTGGCCAGAAACTACCAGAAGAGCCAGATGCTCAAAGTCATGGAAGATGAACTCGAGAATGTCGAACCCGAACTGAAGGCCCTGTTTGAACAGTACCTCGCCAACAACGGCAACAGAGCTCAGGAAAAACTGCTGGCTCCGCAGATCGTTGAACTGGTTGAAAAGAGCAGCAACGACAACGTCAAGGTCCTGCTGAAGAACGCCAGAGATCTGGTCAGCGCATCAGTGTGGATCATCGGCGGCGACGGCTGGTCATATGATATCGGCTACGGCGGATTGGACCATGTCATGGCCAACGACCTGAACGTCAACGTCATGGTTCTGGATACCGAAGTCTACTCCAACACCGGCGGTCAGTCCTCCAAGTCATCACAGGCTGCCTCCATCGCCCAGTTCGCTGCCGGCGGCAAGGCGGTTGCCAAGAAGGACTTAGGCCAGATCGTCATGAGCTACGGCCACGTCTATGTTGCCTCCATCTGCATGGGCGCCAACAGAATGCAGGCCCTCAAGGCTCTGAAGGAAGCGGAAAGCTACAACGGACCGTCACTGATCATTGCCTACTGCCCGTGTGAACTGCACGGCATCAAGGGCGGCTTAAGCAAGCAGCAGCAGGTCCAGAAGGAAGCCGTTGCCTGCGGTTATGTCGCACTGTACAGATATGACCCCAGAAACGAAAAGCCGCTGACCATCGACTTCAAGACTCCTGATTTCGATAAGTTCCAGGACTTCCTGATGGATGAAGCCAGATACAATAACCTTGTTAAGGTCAATCCGGAGAAGGCCCAGGCCTTATACGATAAGGCAAAAGCCGACGCTCAAAGACGTTTCAACAACCTGGTCAAGAAAGCAGAAGACTAATTAACTGATCGGTTAAACAGGCCGGGGCATTAAAACCCCGGCCTTTGTCTTCAAAGAGGTATGGACATGAGTAAATTCAGGGAATTCTGGCAGATCGAATCCGGCATGCGCTGTCCGGTCTGCAAAGGTGAAGACATCAAGAGCATCACGGGAAAAGACGGCATCCCCGTCGGCGAATGCCGGCACTGCAAGACGCAGTTCCGCAGTTACGGCTTCAGCTGGCTGGAACTTGGACTGACCCTTCTGACCATTGTGCTGGTGGAAGCGCTGATGGTTAAAGTCTTCATTCCCAACAACATCAACAGGTATGCTACCCTGACGGTGATGATTTTATTGGTCATTGTCCTAAGGGAACTGCTGGCCTTCGTGGTCTATCTGCTTTTCGGTAAGACCAAGGTTAAGATCCTGAAAGAAAAACATAAGAACAAAGGAGAGAAAAATGCTTGAAGTTGGAAGTAAGGCGCCGGATTTCAGCCTGCCTGATCAGAACGGCGCCATTCATAAGCTGAGTGATTACCGGGGAAAGAAAGTCATCCTGTATTTCTACCCCAAGGACAATACCTCGGGCTGCAGCGCTCAGGCCTGCAGTTTCCGCGATCTGTATCCCCAGATCACCGAAAAGGGAGCCGTCGTTTTAGGCGTCAGCAAGGACTCGGTAGCCTCCCACAAGAAGTTCGAGGACAACTACGGTCTGCCCTTCACGCTTCTGAGCGACACTGAGCTGGAAGTAATCAGGGCCTATGAGGTCTGGGTGGAGAAAAAACAGTACGGCCGGACCTTCATGGGCGTCAGCCGTTCCACCTATCTGATTGACGAAAACGGCATCATTGAGAAAGTCGTGGCGAAGGCCAAGGCCAGGGAAAATCCCCAGCAGATGCTGGAGAGTCTCTGAAAAACAATAAAGTGCGAAAGCCCTTTTTGTGATGACGGGATTGACATGCGGTTACAGGATGTTAAACTGACATGGTGGTGATTTGAATGAGCGAGATCAAGACGATAGGAAAAGACTACAGTACCGGTGAATTGCTGAAATTTGCTGCCCCCTCGGTAACCAATGAGATCGTTATCTCGCTTTTGTATACCCTGGACGACGGTCTGTTCATTTCCCGCTATATCGGTCATGACGCTCTTGCCGCCTTCTCCATCGGCTCGCCGCTGTTCATGCTCAATTTTGCGATCGTCAATCTGCTGGGCGGTTCAGCCATTCTGGTAAGCCGGAAGTTCGGCGAAAAGAAGGAGGCGGAAGCCCGTAAGAACTTCACTACGGTCGTTGTAGCCATTCTTCTGATCGGCATCCTCATGGCCATCGTGGAGAGAACGTTTCTGAAGCAGATCCTGCATCTGCTGGGCGCCACTGAGATCCTTTATCCGTATGCCTGGCAGTTCAACAGCATCGGAACGCTCTACATTCCCCTGACTCTGGTATCCGGAATCTTCTCCCGCTTCTACGTAACGGCGGGAAAGCCGCAGGTGGGGCTGCTGAATACCATTCTCAATGTCGGGACCAACGTCTTCTTTGACTGGTATTTCGTGGTTTACCGGCAGGTCGGCATGGTCGGGGCGGCCTACGCCAATCTGATCGCTGTCTGCGTCCAGATGGTCATCGGACTGATTTTCTACAGCAGTAAGTCCAGTGAACTGCGCTTTGCCCGGCCAGATCTTACCGACACCTCAACCCTGAAGCGCTCCATGCGCCTGGGCATTCCTTCCTTCATTACCAATGCTTCCGTCGGCCTGGGAACGCTGGTTCAGAACCATGTCATTCTGTATTGGGGAAACGAAGAGTATCTGGCTGCCTATTCCATCGTCAACAACATCGCCTTCACCTTCATGGGCGGTTTCTTCGGTCTGTTCGGAACGACCGGACCGCTGGTCAGTTACGCGGTCGGGGAAAAGAACCTGCCGAAGCTACAGAAGCTCTTCGGTCAGATCTTTGCGGTAACCACGGTATTGTCCTTTCTGACAGTCGGACTGTTTCTGACCGGTGGAAGGATGCTGGTAAAACTGTTTGTCAGCAGTGCTGAGCAAAGTATGATCGGGATCCTGAATTATGGTATGCGCATCATGCCCTACAGTTTCCTGCTGTTTGGCTACAACATCGCTGCCCGCAGCACTCTGGCCAATCTTCAGCAGACCCGCTACTCCGGGTTGCTGACAACGCTGCATGAGGTGGTCTTTAATAACCTGACCCTGGTGCTTTTGCCGTTGCTGTTTGGTCTGGACAGCATCTGGTTCTCCTTCCTGCTGACTAATGTGATCATGCTGGTGATAACCGTCATCGTGATCCTGCGTCTGAAACCGGAGTATTTCCCGCAAACCGTATAAAGACTGTATTAAAAAGGCTGTCATCAGACAGCTTTTTCAGTACTTGAATTGGTTGAGATCTTTCTGGATCAGCGGGAAGTCATCATATGAGATCATGTCCAGTCTGATCGGTGAAAGCGTGATGTAGCCCTGATGCAGGGCGTAGATGTCGCCGTCCAGGTTTTCCACCAAATTGACGAAGGAGAACTCGGAAGAGGAAGTGTCATAGTAGTAATAGCGGCCGTCATAGCGCGGCGTGAGGTCCTGGTGGAAAATGTAATTGCCGCCGTGACCACAGATGTGATAACCCTTGATTTCTTCCCTTGGCCGGTTGGGAACGTTGACGTTGAGAACAAACTTGTGGTTGAAGGGCTGAACAATGAACCACTCAGCCATTTCCCGGGCTATTTCAGCGCTGTAGCGGTAATCATATTCGTCACCGAAATCCAGCGAAACGGCGATGGCCGGGACACCGTAATCCAGACCGGTGCAGGCGGCTCCGCAGGTTCCTGAGCAGGGAATGTTGTTGGAAAGGTTGCTGCCCTGGTTGATGCCGGTGACCAGCAGGTCAACGCCGTCCTTCATGAAGGCGTTGATGCCCAGTTCGGCGCAGTCTCTCGGTGTGCCTTCAACGGCGTAACCGGTGATGTTTTCCGCAAACTGCTGCTTTTCTACTCTTAAGACCTTATTGATGCTTAAGCCGTGGCCGGCGCCGCTCATGCCCTGAAGGGGAGCGGAAACGGTGACTTCACCGATCTTGCTTAATTCGTTGGCCAGAGCCTTGATACCCGGCGAGGAAATGCCGTCGTCATTAACAACCAGAATCTTCATGTTATCAACCTCACGTGTTAATTCTACCATAACGCAGCCGGCTGCGGGCGGCAAGCTGACTGCCTGGCAGAGGGAAAATGTGATATTATTTGAATATGCTTAAGATCGATGGTTTGAAAGTATACGAAGACCTCAGCAGGGATCAGCTTCTGCGGAAGGCTCTGAAGAAAGCCAGAATAAACGCAGAGGATGTTTTAAGCTGGAAAATCGCCCGCAAGAGCATCGACAGCCGCGACAAGAACGACGTTCATTACCTCTACAGCCTGCTGGTGGAAGTGAGGGACGAGAAAGCCTATCCCCGTCTGCCCCGCGCGGAAGAAAGGAAAGAGGAAGTCTTTGAAGTTAACCGCCGCTCGCCTTACCGCCCAGTCATCATCGGCGCCGGCCCGGCGGGCCTGTTCTGCGCCTTGACTCTGGTTCGCCAAGGCATAAAGCCGATCATCATCGAACAGGGCGACTGCGTGGAAAAGCGCATGGAAAAGGTCAGGCTTTACCGGGAAACCGGAAAGCTGGATGAACTGAGCAACGTGCAGTTCGGTGAAGGCGGAGCCGGAACGTTCTCCGACGGCAAGCTGACCACCGGAATCAACAGCCGTTACATTGACCTCGTGCTCAGCACTTTCCATCACTTCGGCGCTCCTGAGGAGATAACCTATCTGGCCAAGCCGCACATCGGCACCGACAATCTGGTCAACATACTGATCAACATCCGTCATTACATTGAGAAAATGGGCGGAGAATACCGCTTCAACTGCCGGTTTGAGGATTTTGAGGAACGCGGTGATCATCTGCTGGTCAGATGCGGAAGCGAAGAACTTGAGACCGACGCTCTGGTACTGGCTCTGGGTCATTCCGCCCGCAAGAGCTTTGCGATGCTGAAAGAGCACGGCATGGAAATGAAGAGAAAGAACTTCTCGGTCGGCGTGCGCATCGAGCATCTGCAGAAGGACATTGACAAGGCGCAGTATGGGGAGAAGACCAGGCTGAAGCTGCCGGCTGCCCAGTACAAACTGGTTTATCACGGCAGTAAGAGAAGCTGTTACACCTTCTGCATGTGCCCGGGAGGCGTTGTGATCGCCTCCAGCAGCGAGGAAGGTCAGCTGGTCACCAACGGCATGAGCTTCTACGGTCGCAACAAGGACAACGCCAACGCGGCTCTGCTGGTAAACGTGCTGACGACTGATTTCCCCGGCGATGACCCGCTGGAAGGCATCCGTTTCCAGCAAGAGCTGGAAAAAGCCGCCTTCGAGGCCGGCGGCAGCAATCATTTCGCTCCGGTGCAGAGACTGGAAGACTTTGAAAACAAAGTCGCTTCCGATCACATCGGCCGCATTACGCCCAGTTATAAACCCGGTTATAAGCTGACCGATCTCAATGAGATCCTGCCTCAGTTTGTCAGCGATACCATCAGGGAAGCGATGCCGCACTTTGACCGGAAGATAAGGGGATTTGATGATCCCGACGCCATTCTGACGGCGGTGGAAAGCCGGACTTCCTGTCCGCTGACGCTTCTCAGGGGTGAGGACCTCCAGAGCAGCATCCCGATGATCTATCCCTGCGGGGAAGGCGCCGGCTATGCCGGCGGCATTACCTCGGCAGCGGTGGACGGCATTAAGGTCGCCATTGAGATAATGAAAAGGAAATAGCCGGGAAGACCGGCTATTTTGATGACTGACGGATGATCAGTTCAGGCTTTATTTCGTGGAAGCGCGGCGGCGGCAGCACGCCGTTTTTTCTCTTGTATTCGATCTGCTCGATCAGACACTGCCCGGCCAGTCTTCCTTCCAGATAGGGCGACTGGGAAACGGTGGTCAGAGGCGGGGTGACGGAATCGGAGATGTCGATGTTGTCGAAGCCGAAGACGCCGATGTCCTGGGGGACTTTGAGACCGCGCTCATAGAGAGCCCGCATGGCGTAAATCGCCTTGGTGTCGGAAGTGCAGAAGATGCTGTCGAAGTCCAGGCCGGAATCGATCAGTTCCAGGGTCTTGCGGTAGAAATCGCGGTTTTCCTTCTCAAAGTGCATGACCAGTCTTTCGTCAAACTCCAGTCCGGCGTCTCTGAGAGCGTCCATGTAGCCGCGCATCCGCTCGGTGGTATAGAAGATCTCCTCATTGCCCAGGGCGATGGCGATCCGGCGGTAGCCGTGAGCGATCATTTCGCTGATCAGGGCATAGGAGGCGTCGCGGTTGTTGATGGAGCAGATCTCAATCTTGCCCACATCTTCCGGGTAATAGCGGCTGCAGAGAACCACCGGGGTTTCTTCAGCAACCAGTTCAAAGATGTTCTGGTGATTGGGCATGGCGGAAGTGATGACGAAACCGTCAACCATCCGGCTCTTCATCTTGTCGAAATACTGTTTTTCGGTCTCCTCGTCGCTGTTGGTGTTGCACAGAATGACCGTGTAGCCCCTTTCCCGGGCGACGTCCTCGACGCCCTTGGTGATTGGGGCATAGGCCATGTTCTGAATGTTGGGAAGCATCAGGCAGATGGTATCGGTCTGCTTGGCCTTGAGGCTGTGGGCGATGGCACTGGGCCGGTAATTATTCCTGCGGATGACCTCCATGACCTTGTCGCGGGTCTGCTTGCGGACATTGGGAAAACCGTTCAACACGCGGGAAACGGTTGCCGGTGATACTTCAGCCAGTCTGGCGATTTCGCTGATCTTCAGTGCCATAAGATACCTCTTTCAACATTATAAGCGAAAAACGGAATGTCGATTAATTAAATATGGATTGCAGGACAGATAATCATCTAAGAGCGTCGGTGATCAGATCAAGAACATGAACGGGCGTGTGTCCGGCCATCCTGATGCCTTCCAGGCAGCCGGTACAGTAACAGAGCACGTCTTCACTCCGGTACAGTTTCCCGTGTTCCTTCATCAGCTGCTGCTGGACTTCTTCAGGCTGAGGGTCAAAGCAGGCCTTTTCCACCAGGCTGACGGGAGCCAGCCTGTGATATCTTCCGGAAGGAACGCGGTAAAGGGTGGCGCCGCAGAAATCAGCCTTTTCCCGGCAGTTGGGAAGTTCAAGGGGATGGATGTTCATCTTTGCCAGCACGTCTCGGACGGCCTGCAGGTAATCATCGTCTTCCCTGCTTCTCCAGCAGTCCTGCAGGGTCATCTGCCGGCCGGAATGATCAGGCCAGGGGAAACGGTCGTCTTCGCTCAAGAGGCGGTAGACGCTCCTCAGACGCCTCTGGGAACCGGAGTCATGAAGGATCAGACCGCAGGTAGGACACTGGAAGAATACGGTATCTTCTTCTGCCGGCGTGTCAAAGCCGACGCTGCAGCAGTCCATGACAATGATGCCGAAGCGTTCGTTCAGATAGCGGGCCAGCCTTTCGCTGCCTTCGGGGTTATGGGCCTTGTATTTACAGCCGGGGAAGTAGTAATTGTTCATCTGTCTGTCCTCGCTCATATTATAGTTTACCGGCTCATCTTCTCTCAAGAATCAGCCGCTTGTGTAAAAGAGCGTTTTTTTCTAAAGCGAAAAAAATATGTGTACATTGTGTGATTGGTGCTATAATGTAAACGGTAACATATGGCGAAAAAAGGAATTTGTCGGGCAAAAAGAGACAAATTTTATAAAGAAAGCCTATGAAATCGATTTCACAGAATTTAAGGGAAAGGAGTGATTCAGATTGATTTTTGATAAGAAGATCGCTTTATTCCATCAGCATGCCGAAGACAGAGACAGCGCTTTGAAGATGCTGGCAGATGAATTCGTAAAGGCAGGCGTCGTCGAGAACAACTTCTATGACGGCATCCTGGCCAGAGAAGCCAACTTCCCGACCGGACTGGCTCTTGATGAAGAGAACAAGACCGGCGTTGCCATTCCGCACACCGATCCGGAATACGTAAAGGAAACCCAGCTGGGCTTCATGACCCTGGACGAACCGGTCGTCTTCCGTAACATGGGCAATATGGAGGAAGAAGTAAAGGTTGACATGATGTTCATGATGGCCATCAAGGAAGCTCATGGACAGGTTGAGATGCTGATGAAGCTGATGGGCCTGTTCGCAGATGACACAGTCATCAGCAAGCTGCGTGAAGTTGACAACTTCGATGACTTCCTGAAGATCGTCGAAGATGCCGGATTAACTCTGGAATAGGAAAGGCATAACAGAAAATGTTAGTAACTACCAAGAACATGTTTGAAAAGGCTAAGGCCGGCAATTACGCCGTCGTAGCTCCTGACTATTATGACAACAATTCCTGCCGCGACTACGTTCAGGTCGCCGAGGAACTGCATCAACCCATCATTCTGAGCTATGCCGAAGTTCACAAGGAAATGCTCAGCATCGAAGAAGCTGCCCTGATCGGCAAATTCTACGGTGAAAAGGCCAACGTCGAAGTTGCCCTGCATCTCGACCACGGCCAGTCACTGGAGTCCGTAAAGGAAGCCATCGCCAATGGGTTCACTTCCGTCATGATTGACGCCTCAATGAAGTCATTTGAGGAAAACGTCGCCATCACCAAGGAAGTCGTTGACTACGCCCATGCTCATGGCGTTGTCGTTGAAGCTGAGATCGGTCACGTCGGCACCGGCGTCACCTACTCATCAGACAACAATGACTCCATCTATACGGAAGTCGAAGCCGCCAGAAAGTTCGTTGAACTGACCGGCGTTGATTCTCTGGCCGTTTCCATCGGTACTGCCCACGGCAAGTACAAGGGAACTCCGGTTATCAACTTCGAAAGACTGCATGAGCTCGCTGAAGCCCTGCCGGTACCGCTGGTACTGCACGGCGGTTCATCATCAGGTGACCGTAACCTGGAAAGATGCGCTACCGAAGGCATCAGCAAGATCAACATCTTCACCGACTTCATCACCGCTGCCCGCGAGTCTGCGGCTGCTGACCTGCCGGAAGACTGGTTCAAGGTCCTGAAGAACGCCGATGAAGCCATCAAGGAAGTGTTAAGACATTACTATCATGTCTTCCACTGCGATAAGTAAGACAGGAGAAACAAACATGACCAATCCGCTAAGAAGTCCGTTCTTCGTCGTAAACCCCAAGTCATATTTATACGGTGAAGAAGAGTATCAGCTCGCAGCCGTCGCTGAAGAGCTGGCCGTCAAGTACGACGTCGACATTCTCTTTACCGGTCAGCTGGTCGATCTGGCCAGAATTGCCCACGATTTCCCCCATCTGTATGTCTGCGCTCAGGCGATGGAATCCCTGAAGCCGGGCAGAGGCATGGGACACATCCTGCCTGAGGCTCTCAAGGCCGCGGGCGTCAGGGCAACCTTCCTCAATCACGCTGAGAATCCGATGACGATGTCGGAACTGACCAAGACGATCGCCAGAGCCAAAGAAGTCGGAATCCTGACCGTCGTCTGCGCTGATGACGTCGCCGATGCCAAGGCGATCGCTCAGCTGCATCCCGACATCATGGTCTGCGAACTGACCAGTCTGATCGGAACCGGCGAGACTGCCGACGAGTCCTACATGAAGGCAACCAACGAAGCAGTCAAGACCATTTCCCCGGAAACCCGGACCCTGCAGGCGGCCGGCATCTCTACTGCCGAAGACGTCTACAAGGCCATCGCTTCCGGTGCCGATGGAACCGGCGGAACCAGTGGAATCGTCTGCGCCAAGGATCCGGCAGCCACTCTCAGAGAGATGATCGCTGCTCTGGATAAGGCAAGGACCGATTTCTACAAATAAATGGATAATAAGAAAGGAGTTTGAGTTTATGAAGAAAATCTTATTATGCTGCGGTACGGGTGTTGCTACCAGCACAGTCGTCAACAAGAAGCTTGAAGCTGAATTGGTTAGAAGAGGCCACAGAGGCCAGTTCGAAATCACTCAGTGCAAGGCCGTCGAAGTACCGGCCAAGAGCCCGAACTTTGACCTTTGTGTCAGCACGCTGACCATGTCCTACAAGTGCGAATGCCCGATCATCGTTGCCACGAACCTGCTGCTTAACCGCAACGTCGAAGCAACCTACGACCAGATCGAACAGGCACTGTTTGCAGAAGAAGAGAAATAGTATTACAATTGGCTAAGTACCGGGCTCAAAGGGGATTTGAGACCGGTATGACATAAAACCAAACGAAAATAAAAGGAGGATTTTGGATTTTATGAAGTACATTCTGGATTTCTTTAGTTTCATCCAGGGCGCCGGTAACGTCGTAATGATGCCTATCATCATTACCCTGATCGGCTTAGTAATGGGTGCCGGCTTAGGCAAGTCCATCCGTGGCGGTTTAACCGTAGGCGTAGGCCTGATCGGCTTAAACCTGGCTACCGGCTTAATGGGTTACCTGGCTACTGCTGTTGCTTCCATGTCTGAGAGAATGGGCCTGACCCTGTCAACAATCGACATCGGCTGGCCGGCCGCTGCTGCTGCCGCTTTCGCTACTCAGGTTGGAACCTATATCATCCCTCTGTGTCTGTTAGTTAACATCATCATGATCGTTACCTCAACCACTCAGACTGTTGATATCGACGTTTGGAACTACTGGCACTTTGCCTTCACCGGTTCTCTGATTGCCGCCATCACCAAGAGCGTTCCGCTGGGACTGGTTGCTGCTGTCGTTAACGAGATCATCGTTCTCGTCTTAGGCGACATCACCGCTCCGGCCTTAGAGACCACCTTAGGCATGCCTGGTGTTTCTCTGCCGCACGGCTTCACCGCCGCTTTCGCTCCGATTGCCTTAGTCTGCAACTGGATCATCGAAAAGATCCCGGGACTGAACAAGGTTGACTTCACCTTAGACGGCTTACAGGATAAGATCGGTGTCTTCGGCGAACCCGTCATCGTTGGCTTCGTCTTAGGCTTAGTTATCGGTTTCTTAGGCGGACAGAATTTCGTCACTGCCATGACCACTGCTGTCAACCTGGCTGCTGCCATGGTACTCATTCCGAGAATGGCTTCCCTGTTAATGGAAGGCTTAATGCCGATCAGCGATGCTGCTTCAGCATTCATTGACAAGCACTTCCAGGGCAAGGGCAAGATGTACATCGGTCTGGATAGCGCCGTTGGTGTTGGTCACCCGCTGACCATTACCTTAGGCCTGATCCTGGTACCCATCAGCGTATTACTGGCTGTTGCCTTACCGGGCAATACCGTATTACCGGCTGTTGACCTGTCGGTCTTCCCGTTCATGTTCGTTCTGATTCTCCCGATCTGCAAGGGCAATGGTTTCAGAAGCTTATTAGTTGGTATCATCTGCATCATCGCCGGTCTGTACATTGCTACAGCCTTAGCCGGCCCGACCACTCAGGTATGCCATGAGATCGGTCAGTACACTGACATCGCTTCATTATCATCAATCTGCGATGGTGCTAACCCGCTGACCTTCTTACTGTACAAGCTTGGAACTTTAGGCTCACAGCCGATTGCTTACGCTGTCTTAGCTGTTATCGGTGTCGTATTCGTTATCTTCAACGGCATCAGAATCAGAAAAGTCAACAAGGGCGAATAGTTTTTAACTGAGACAGGGGCTTGTAAAAGCCCCTTCTTTTGTTGAGGTGAAAATATGAAGAAGTATGTTTATCAGAAAAAGTTCTACAATGTGCGCGTTGCTTACGCCGGCTATTTCGCAGCTCTTTTCCTGATCTGGAGCATCTATCGCTACATCGTCGAAAAGGACGTTTTGTGGGCCTTTGCCATTCTGGCCTGCGTCTATGTAGTCTTTAATACCTTCATTTCCCATTCCTATCCGGAAGAAGTGGACATTGACGATCACCGCATCACCTTCAGATCCTTCGGCACGGTGCACAGCTATGACTTCAAGCAGATCGAGGATTTCCGCATCAAGGAGAATCCGGCGTCCAAGCGCATCTACCTGCGCATAAACAGGAATATTTCCCAGCTGGTGAAAGGCCGCTACTGGATCGAATGCTCATACTTCAATGACGGCCTGGAACTGTTCAATTACCTGCTGGCCAAGGAAGACGAGATCCATCCGGACACCGTCAAGGCCTATGCTCACAAGAGCAACGAATTTTCACCTGAAGAAAAGAAGAAGATTGAGGAAAGACAGCAGGAAAGAAAAGACAAGTCGGTCTTCAACCGCAAGAAGAAAAAGTAAATTAGGGGGTTTATCATAATGACAGTTTACAGAGAAGAGATTACGGGCATCCAGTCCAAGGGAGTCAGCCCAACTTACGTTAACATCACTCAGGAAGTCAAGGACATCATCGCCAGAAGCGGCATCCAGAACGGTATCGTCAATGTCATTTCACCGCATACCACCTGCTCCGTCTTCTTTGAGGAATATGTTCACGACACCATGCCCAACGGCAAGGAGTTCATCCAGCAGGATCTGGACAACGTCCTGGCCAAGATCATTCCCGATCAGACAGCCTGGGGCCAGTACTTCTATCCTGGACTGAAGCATTTCGAGGATGTCGAATCCTGGCCGGATTATCTGAAGTATCTGCCCAGCGGCACCAGAGAAGAGCTGTTCAATGCTGACGCTCACCTGAAGGCCACCATCATCGGCTCCAGCCAGACCTTCGCGCTGGAAGACGGCAAGCTGGGAATGGGCCAGACCGGCTACATCTACTTCGTCGACTTCGACCGGACGCATCCGCGCAGCCGCCGCTGCAAGGTCGTCATCATCGGCGAATAATCAGAAAACAAAAGACTGCGTTCGCAGTCTTTTCTTTTCGATGGCGGAAGATGTGGGATTCGAACCCACGCAAGCTGTTACACTTCTAACGGTTTTCGAAACCGCCCCCTTCAACCGCTTGGGTAATCCTCCGGACCTGTATAATTATATATCAAATGAAAGCAGTTTATCAAACCGCTAAATGATCGGCATACTGTCCGTTTCCGCTAAACAGGTGGTAAAATGTAATAAACAGGAGAACAGAATCATGAAAAGCAGAAGAGTGGTCATTAACGATAAGGAAGACGTCGCCATTGAAGAAGTTGAACTGGGAGAACTCCAGCCGGGACAGATCCGGATCAGAACGGAGTATTCGCTGATCAGCGCCGGCACCGAACTTTCCCGGGTCTTCAAGTTGAAGGAAGGCGCCAAGTATCCCGCCTATCCCGGTTACTGCAGCACCGGCATAGTCCTTCAGAGCAACATCGAAGGATTCAGGGAAGGAGACCATGTGCTTTTCAGCGGTCCGCACGCAGATCTGCACAACTTTGACCCGTTACACAGTGACGGCTCGATCCTTTACCGTCTGGATCCGTCTACCGACATGAAGAAGGCTCCCTACATGGTAATGTGCTGGATCGCTCTCAACGGCATCCTGCCGGCTGACGTAAAGATCGGGGATACCGTTGCCGTCTTCGGCCTGGGAACCCTGGGAATTCTCGTTTCGCTTTATTACCAGATGGCCGGCTGCCGGGTCATCGGCTTTGAACCCAGTGAAAGCCGGGCAAGACTGGCTGAAAGGGCCGGAGTCCGGGAAGTCATCAGCTGCCCCGCCGAAGAGCAGCTTGACAGGTTCGCTCAGCTGGACCTGCCTGACGGCGTGGACATTTCCGTTGACGCTGCCGGGGTTTCCGCCTGCATTGAAAAGGCCATCCAGATCACCGGGGCCAATGGCCAGGTCGTCCTGCTTGGTTCACCCAGGCAGCCCTATCAGACCAATGCTTCGCAGTCCTTCTACGCCATTCACTCCAAGATGCTGAAGGTCATTGGGGCTTTGAACAGAAAGTACAGTTTTGAACCCCAGCCGGGCAGCCGCGTCAGCATGAAGCGCTATCTTGGTTACATCGAAAAGCTGATCAATGAAGATCAGCTGCCTGTGGAAATGTTCATCAGTCATCAGATTGAGCCGGATGCTGAGCAGCTGCTGGAAGCCTACCGGGGATTGATGTACGATAAGGACCATTACACCGGCGTAATAATCAAATGGTAATAAGAAAGATCCCTGTCAGTTGACAGGGATCAGTTTTTCTAAATGATTGGCAGTGCTGTTTACTTGGCCTCTTCGCCCGGAGCAACCTCGGCCTTGATCTTGGTGCCTACGTAGTTACCGTTGATGCCGATCTCCTTGTGGTTGGCCAGCTTTACGAAGTTCATTCTGTGCTTCCAGATGATTAACAGCGTGGTCAGGGAAATGAACAGTACGCTCAGCCAGTCGGCCTTTCTGACTACGGCCATCCAGATCGGGAAGGAAATGATGTTCACCAGCGTACCGGCGACGATCCAGTTGACAATGAAGGAAACAATCACGCAGACTGCTGAGCAGCCGGCAGCGAACCAGAAGTCCAGGATGGCCATCAGACCGATGTAGCTGGCAAAGCCCTTGCCGCCCTTCCAGTTCAGGTAGAACGGGTAGCAGTGACCGACTACGGCGCAGCAGCCGGCCAGCACCTTGGCGGGGTAGACATCAGGGAACAGCTTTCCGACAATGTAGACGGCTAAGGCTGCCTTGCAGAGGTCATAGATCAATACGATGAAGAAATAAGGCCAGCCCATGGTGATCTTGGCATTTGACGCTCCGGCGGAAAAGGAACCTTTCGTGCGGATGTCAAAGCCGTGCAGCTTGCCGAGGAAATAGGCTGAGTTCACACAGCCCAAAAGATAGCCGATGATGATTGCGCAGACATATGCCATACTGTTTAACTCCTGTTGATATTTTAATTTTATCACAAACGGGAAAACCGATACAATCAGGCGAATAAATGCTAAAATTAATTGAATTGAAAGAGGCGATGGTTATGAAGGACATCATGATTGCGACGTCAAACCCCAATAAGGTAAGAGAGTACCGGGAAATGCTGGAAAAGCTGGGTTACCGGATCCACGATCTCAGCGAGATCGAACATGAGGACCCGGAAGAAAACGGTAAAACCTTTGCTGAAAATGCCCTGATTAAGGCCAGAAGCGTCTGGAATCATACCGGCATGATGGCGATTGCCGATGACTCCGGTCTTTCCATCGATCATCTCAAGGGTCAGCCGGGCATTCATTCGGCCCGCTATCTGGCCGGACATGACTACACATATAAGAACAAAATGATCTTAAAAAGGCTGAAGAACGCTGAGGACAGAGGAGCCCGCTTTACCTGCGCCATTGCCCTGATCGATGAACTGGGCGAACATGTCTTTGAAGGCGTCATGGAAGGTCACATTTCCCGGGAAATACGGGGAACCAACGGCTTCGGCTATGACCCGATCTTCATTCCCGAAGGTTATGAACAGACCAGCGCTGAGCTGACTCCGGATCAGAAGAACACCATCTCCCATCGCGGTCAGGCTACCCGGAAACTGCTGGCTTATCTCAACGGAGAAGAACAATGATCCACATCGTTCTGTATCAGCCCGAGATACCTCAGAATACCGGCAACATCATCCGTACCGCCATGGCTACCGGAAGCGTCCTGCATCTGATCAAGCCCTACGGCTTCGTTTTCAATGAAAAGCACCTCTTAAGAGCTTCCATGGACTACATCGACATGGCGTCCATCCGCCAACATGTCGACTACCAGGATTTTCTGAAGGAACTGAAGGAAGATGACGTCATCTATTATCTGACCCGTTACGGCTCCAAAGATCCCCGGCAGTTTGACTTCACTGAGGTGAAGGGAGACATCTATCTGATGTTCGGTAAGGAGTCTACCGGCATTCCCAAGCACATCCTGAAGGCTGATCTTGACCATTGCATCCGTCTACCAATGGTCAAGGAAGCCAGAAGCCTCAATCTGTCCAACACCGTAGCCATCATGGTCTATGAAGTGCTTGGTCAGTTGGGTTATCCCGGACTGTGCGCAACCGAGACTCAGAAAGGCGCGGACTTTCTGGAGAGTCACGAATTCAGCGAGACTGAATAGTCTCTTTATGTTATAATCTTTCCTGTACGGAGGCATGTTATGTTAGAAAGCACCAGTGATTACCTCGCATTCTTCAGCATCGTAGCCATTTTGCTGTGCTCTCTGGCGCTTGTCATCTACATGATCAACCTCAGAGTGATTGACCGCAATGTCCGTAAGGAGATCAAGTACTACCAGTATGACCGCGACCGTATGACGGAGAAGAAAAGGGCAAATGCAGATAAACAGGAAAGTGATTAAGGACGTGCTGCTGTCAATGTGCGCAGCGCTTCTGGCCGCCATAAACATCAGAACATTCGTCAACGCCGGAAATCTTGTTCCCGGCGGTTTTTCCGGTATTTCATTGATCCTTGTCAGAGCAGCGCAGAAATACTTCAACGTTACCCTTAACTATTCACTGCTGTATCTGCTGTTCAATATCCCCGTGACCCTGCTGGTCTTCAACACCATTTCCCGGCGGTTCACCCTGGTGTCGCTGGTGGATGTCGTGATGAGCAGCTTCTTTGTCGCCGTCATTCCCGACATCGCCATAACCGATGACCTGCTGCTGATCTCGGTCTTCGGCGGTATCCTGGGCGGGATTTCCTCAGCCTGCGTGCTGGCGGGAGACGCCTGCGGCGGCGGCATGGATTTCATTTCCATCTACATGTCCAAGAAGAAGCAGAAGTCGGTATGGAACCAGATGTTCATCTTCAACGCCGCCCTGCTGATCCTTTCCGGCATTCTGTTCGGCTGGGAGGCTTCCCTTTATTCGATCATCTTCCAGTTTGTTGCCACTCAGGTCATCGACATGGTAGACAACCGCTACAAGCGCTCTTCGTTCATCATCATTTCTGACAAGGCGGAACAGATCGCCGAAGAGGTCTACCAGAAGTATCACCATTCAGTCACCAAGTTCGACGCCATCGGCGGCTACACCGACACGGAAAGAACGGTGCTGTATACCGTGGTGGGCGAATATGAAGTCAATCAGCTGCTCGCCACCATTCTCAGCATCGATCCGCAGGCCTTCATCAACATTTCCAGCGGCCAGCGCACGGTCGGAAACTTCCACGAAAAACCGCTGTAAGTCAGGAATCGTAAACACAGCCGGCATATAATTAACTGAGGTCATTATGAAAAGAAGGATTCTGTTGATTATTCTGGCTGTTTTTATGTGCGCCTTTCTGGTTACTGCCCTGGCGAAGCGGGCCGCGCTTTCGCAGCTGGACAGCTGCGTAATCCAGTATGACAAGCTGATCAGCGAATACACCCTTAACTGCACGGTGCACGGAAACCGCCATTATTACTGCTTTGACGGCTATCTCACAAAGATCGAGAAACAGGAAGGTGACAGGGTCAGCCGAGATGACATGCTGGTCCGCTATACCGACAGCCGGGGCAGATCAGCCAGTCTAAAGACGGACAGCGACGGCTGGCTGCTTTCTCTTTCCGGCAATCAGGCCGTCGTGGAAGACGGGCAAATGAGGTTGTACTGTCAGGTACCCGTGGAAAAATACACCCTGCTCAGAGTCGGACAGCAGGGAAGTTTTACTCTCAACGGCCGTCTCATCATCGCGGAAATAGAAGAAAAGAATGACATCGCCGTGGAAGAGGGCCGGCAGCTGCACTGCCGGCTGATACTGAAAATCGTGGACGAGGCGGAATTGCTGAGCGGACAGAAGGTGAACGTATTGATGCCCCTGCAGCAGCTTTACGGTCTGTGCGTGGATGAAAAGGCGCTGCTGGTGGATGAAGAAGGCTATTATCTGCTGGACGCGGAAGCGGCTGATGATCTGACTAACTGGTCAGCCTACCGTCTGAACGTTCAGGTGATTGCCCAAGGTCAGGGCAAGGTCATGGTCAGCGGAATTCAGCTGGAAAACCGGGAAGTGCTGATTCTGCCCGCTGAGTATCTGAAGGTGCTTTCCGGTCATGATTAGGCTTAATGGAGTTACGAAGATATATCACAGCGGTGATCAGATCCTCAAGGCATTGGACAATGTCAGCCTGAGCGTACCGTCCGGCAGCTTTCTGGCCGTGCTGGGTCCTTCCGGCTGCGGCAAGAGCACGCTGCTGAACATTCTGGCCGGTTATGAAGAGCCTGATGAAGGGGAGTATCTATTCGCCGGACAGAGGGCACAGGAAGTGCAGAGCGATCTGCGCCGACAGACGGCGATGATCTTTCAGGAACATCAGCTTCTGGAATATCTGAATGTCCGCGACAACCTGCTTCTGCCTTCACTTTACAGTCATGAAAGAATCAGCAGGGAAATGCTTGACGGAGTCTGCCGGCAGCTGGGAATCGAACAGCTTGTCAGCCGTTACCCCAATCAGCTTTCCGGAGGCGAAAAGCAGCGCTGCGGCATTGCCAGAGCCGTTCTTTATGATAAGCGGCTGATCTTGGCTGATGAGCCGACCGGCTCCCTGGACCGGGAAAACGCCGATGTGATCATGGACATCTTTGAGCGGCTGCACGGCCAGGGCAGAACCATCATCATGGTGACACATGACCAAAGGATCGCCCGGCGATGCGAAAGAATCATTTCCATGGAGGACGGACATGTTGTTTCTTAAAGAATTCCGCCAGCGCCGCCGGCACTTCTTCCTGAGCATCTTCAATAACTTTCTGGCCATTTCCCTGCTTCTGGTGGTAAACGTCTTTTCTTCAGCGCTGCTGGAGGGAATGGAACAACAGCTTGACAAGATGTCCCTGCAGGTCAGCTGTCTGAATTACCCAAGCGGCGCAGACGCGGAAGTCTGCAGTCTCAATCTGGTGGAGAGGTATGGCCTGAAGCGATACAGCGAGTTCTATCTTAAGGATGAGGAAGGCTTTCAGCTGGCTTTTTGCCGGGATCTGTCCCGGCTGTTTTCCCTGGAATTTCATCTCGGCGGTTTTTTCAATGACCGGCAGGTCGCCGTCAATGAAAACGCCGCGGTACTGGGCTATCAAATCTGGCAGGATTTCGGCTGTCCTGCTCTTGGAGAAAGCTTCAGTCTTCGCGGCGCTCAATTCATTCTTGAAGGGGTGCTCAGGGAAGGCTATGAAAACATCTGTTTCATTTCCGACAGGATGATCTTTCTGCCCCTAGGTTACCGGGAAGATGCGGATGAGGCGCGGCTGTTCTTCATCAGCGACCAGGCTTATCTTGATGATTATCTGGACGAGATGCTGGGTAAGGACAATTACCTGTTGATTCAGCAGAAGCTGCTTAAGAGCAGCTTCACGGCCATCATGAAGCAGGGAAAGAGCATCCTGATGATCCTTTCCGCCTTCAGTCTGGTCATTTCCCTTCTGGGAATGATGAATCAGACCCTTTCGTCCTTGAAGGGACGTTACCGTGAGATTGGCATCAAGAAGGCCCTGGGGGCCGGCGAAGCCGACATCATCAGGCAGTTTCTGCTGGAAGCGCTGCTGATAATGCTGGCGAGCTGTCTGGCGGCAATGGCGGCCGAAGAACTGATAATAAAGACGGCCAGCCTGTTTTCCCTGGTGGGAGCAGACGCTGACCGTCATCATGAAGTCATTATATGGATCGTGCCGGTTGGCTGCGCCTTCTGCCTTTATCCGGCCTATAAGGCCGGTCAGGTCAGCGTCATGGAAGCCATCAGGCATTAGAAGATGTCCAGACCCATGCGCTTCTGGACCTTCTTCAGTTTCCGGAAGGAGATGCGGTTGGCCTTTTCGGCGCCGTCTCTCAGGGTGTTTTCCAACAGATCAGACTTGATGATCTCGTTGTAGCGGTCCTGGATCTTCTGAAGTTCCGCGCCGACGACTTCAGCGACTTCCTTCTTGAATTCGCCATAGCCCTTGCCCTGATAGCGGGCAACGATGGAATCGATGGGTTCGCCGGAAAGCGAGGACATGATCTCCAGCAGATTGGAAACGCCCGGCTGATTGACCTTGTCATAATTTACGGCACCGACCATGTCGGTTACGGCTGACATGATCTTCTTCTTGGCCACATTGATGTCATCAAGCAGGTAGATGCAGCCCTTGTTGGTCTCATCGGACTTGCTCATTTTCTTAGTGGGATCAGAAAGGGACATGATGCGGGCACCGACCTTCTGGATGACCGGCTCGGGGAGCACAAAGGTTTCCCCATAGCGGTTATTGAAACGCTGAGCCAGGTCTCTGGCCAGTTCGACGTGCTGTTTCTGGTCATCGCCGACCGGGACGTAATCAGCGTCATAGAGCAGAATGTCCGCGGCCATCAGCGAGGGGTAGACATACAGACCGGCGGTAATGCTTTCCTCGTGGTTGGCGGTCTTTTCCTTGAACTGGGTCATGCGGTTGAGCTCGCCCATGTAGGACTGACAGGTCATCAGAAAGCCCAGTTGAGCGTGGGACATGACGTCGGACTGTAAGAAGATCGTGCACTTTTCCGGATCCAGCCCGCAGGCCAGATACAGGGCGATGGCGTCTCTCAGGTTCTTCTTCAGCTCCTTGGGATCCTGATAGACGGTGACGCAGTGCAGATTGGCGATGAAGACATACAGTTCATAGTCATCCTGATACTTGACGAAGTTGCGCAGAGCGCCGATATAGTTACCCAGAGTCAGTTCGCCGCTGGGCTTGATTCCGCTTAGCATCTTTTTCATAAACAGTTCCTCCCGAAAAAATAAAAAGCACCTCTTGGGACCCTTGCAGGTGGTGCCACCCAAATTACCCCGCCATTTGCCTGATGGGATCACTTACAGATAACGGCTGTTACCGGCGCGGGGCGACTGGCATGTTCCATTTCATCAGCCGCTCGGATCAGCCTTGCACCGCCGCTGATTCGCTTGGTACCGGAGGCTGCTGACTACTTGCTCATGTTCGCTGTCTTTAAGGATATTTTAGCACAGGAAAGCCGTTTTTCAATTGCGGGATTTGGTAAATCAGGCAAACAAAGATATAATTTAGTTAAACGAGGGAACCGATAGTGAACACATACATCAAGATGCAGCTTAACAACATGATGTCTTACCTCAGCGGCTTTGAACAGGCCTGCGAAATGGCTGCCATGAAGGATGACGGCGTCATTGACAAAAAGGAAAGAAAACAGATCGACAGAATAAAGAAGGCCAGCTCCGACTTCCGCCGGGAACTGGAAAAGATCAGCCGGATGTGATGCCGGGGGCCTATGGGCATTTAATGATAAAGATTGTATAATATAGAATATGAATTCAGGAGGCGTCAGTATGGACAACAGCAACAAGCCCAAATATAAGATCAGATGGAACGCCGTCATTCCCATGGCCATCTGCCTGATATTGATCATTTATCTGCTGGTATCGCTGATCATCGGCCTGTTCTTCAAGGGCGGCCGGGAGATGGACATCTATAAGATCGGCAAGTATTCCGGAAGGCAGACCTATGAGCTGATCATGAAGGAAGACCGTGCCAATCCCGTACCGGTCTATGATTACAACTACTATGGCGAATCCCTGAATCTTTACTTTGACTATTACAGCCTGGATCTGCCCTACAGTACCATGCTGAGAGGAAAGACCCTGGTGCTGAAGGACTTCTGTTCCGATAAGGTCATAACCCTGGATAACTTTACCGAAATGGTTGACGCTCAGATCGACCTTTCCGGACTGCCGGACGGTTTCTATGGCGTTTATCTGATGGAAAACGAGATCAGCGAGCGCGTCTACCTGAATCAGACCGTCAGCTTCGATGACGAGTTCTACACCGTCACGCGTGAGGGCAAGAACCGGCATATTCAGCTGCTGGCCAACCAGAAACTGTTTGACACCGCTGACGCGGAAACTTCCGTGCTGGACCGCAACTACCTCTACATCAAGGTGGAGACCGTGGGACCGGAGACTTATCAGCAGTATGACATCGCCATCAACACGGCTCCGGCCATGAGCGGCGACGTTGCCGTCAGCCCCAAGGGCGAAGAGCGCAACGGCATCGTTGAGGCTCAGGAAATGTATGACCTGGCTCAGGCGATCGCCGGAAAGCTGACTGCCGAAGGCTATAAGGTGCTGATCCTGAAGGAAAGCTACAACGAGAACGTCCTTTACTACGGAGCCGACGGACTGCTCAAGAGAGCGGTCGATGCCGGCGTCAAGTACATGATAAACCTGGACATGGAGATTGACAGCACCATTCCGGGCGTCATCTACTCCAACTACACCACCAACGGTTTCGCCCGCAGCATCTTCACCAAACTCATGGCTGATACCGAGCTGTTCAGCGACGAAAGCCGTCTGCACCCCTGCAAGCTGGTTACCAGCTCACTGTTGTCAGACGGTCTGAACTATGACCAGGACTGGGTCATCAGAGAAGCCGGCGGCGCCGTATTGGGTGGCGGACGCTTCTCGGCCACCAGCCAGAAGAACGCCTCCTTTGAGGCATCCAACGTCTACGGCATCAACACCGTTTCCATCCGCTTATGCAACATCAAGGACAGCGTCGTCGTGGACAGATGGCTGAAGAACAAGGACGCGGCGGCCCAGGCTATTGCCGAAGGAATCATCAATTACCTGAAGAAGTAGAATAACATGTTACTGAAACTGAAAAATGTCGCTAAGCAGTTCTCCGGTGAGGACCTGTTCAGCGAGGCAAATCTGGAAATCAAGAACAACGAAAAGGTTGCCATTATCGGCCGTAACGGGTGCGGTAAGACAACCCTTTTAAGGTTGATAACCGGAGAATACGAACCCGACCGCGGCGAAGTCATCCGTAACGGTGATCTGACCCTGGGCTATCTGTCCCAGAAGGCCTTTGAGGACGAGGAAATGACGGTCCGCCAGGCCTTTGACCAGATGTATCAGGGCCTGCTTGAGGTAAAGCGGGAAATGGACGCGATCGCCAGTCAGCTGGAAGAGAACTATGATGAAAAGCTGCTGAACCGCTACGCTTCCCTGCAGCAGTACTTCGAGATGCAGGACGGCTACAACTACAACCAGCAGCAGCTCACCCTCTTTACCCGCTTCGGCTTTTCCCTGGATGATCTGGACCGCCGGATCTCCAGTTTTTCCGGCGGCCAGAAGACCAAGATAGGTTTCGTCAAACTGTTGCTGATCAAGCCGGACATCCTGTTATTGGACGAGCCGACCAACCATCTGGACATGCAGACGATCGAATGGCTGGAAGGCTATCTGAAGAAATACCCCAAGGCCATAATCCTGGTTTCCCATGACCGCATGTTCATCGACAAGGTAGTCAGCGAGATCTATGAGATGGAATTCGGCCAGCTCAATCACTACGTCGGCAACTATTCCAGCTACGTCGAGCAGAAGAAGCAGCAGTTCCTTTCCCAGCAGACCGCCTACCGCCACCAGCAGCAGGAGATCAAACGGCTGGAGGAACAGATCGAGAAGTTCCGCTACAAGAAGAACAAGGCGGCCTTCGCCCAGAGCAAGATCAAGTATCTGGAGCGGATGGACCGCATAGATAAGCCCAGAAGCGACCAGCGAAAGCTGAAGCTGCATTTTGAAAGCAGCGTCCGGGGCGGCAATCAGGTGCTGACGGTCGAAGATCTGACCATCGGCTACGATAAGCCGTTATGCACGGTCAGTTTCCAGCTGACCAACGGTCAGCGGCTGGCCATCATCGGGCCTAACGGCCTGGGCAAGAGCACCCTGGTCAAGACTTTGATGGGCCAGGTCGAAGCCCTGGGCGGAGACTTCATGTACGGCCATCAGATCCAGGTGGCCTACTTCGATCAGCAGCTGGCGCAGATCGACTCTCAGAAGACGGTTCTGGAAGAACTGTGGGACATGTATCCGGAATACGACCATACGGCCATCCGCAAGATCCTGGGTTCCTTCCTGTTTACCGCCGATGACGTCTTCAAGCAGTGCAACGTGCTTTCCGGCGGCGAAAAGGTCCGCCTGGCGCTGGCCAAGATGATGCTTTCCCATGCCAACCTGCTGATCCTGGACGAACCGACCAACCATCTGGACATTGCCGGCAAGGAAGCGCTGGAAGACGCCCTGATGGATTATGACGGTACCATCATCTTCGTCTCCCATGACCGCTACTTCATCAGGAAGCTGGCTCAGCAGATCCTCTACATCGAAGGGGACAAGACGACGCTTTATAAGCTGAATTATGAAGAATACCTCGATAAGATCAGAGGCGTTGAGCCGGTTAAGAAGCCGGAGGAACAGCCGAAGCAGGAAAAACCGGCGGTTGACGCCAAGACCCAGCGCGCCAACAGCAAGCGCGCGGCGATGCTGGAGAAGCAGATCGCCCGGGCGGAGGAACAGCTGGAGGCGCTGCGGGAGCTGCGCTTTGAGGAAGAATACTATCACGACTATCAGAAGATGAATCAACTCAACGAGCAGATCGATGACAAGCACAATGAGATCGCCCGGCTGATGGAGGAATGGGAACAGTATGCCGATTGAGTATACCGTCATCCGCTCCTTCCGCAAGAGCGTCAGCATGAAGGTCAAGGACGGCAGGCTGTACGTGTACGCTTCCCCCTTTACGACGGACGGCCAGATCAGACAGCTGATCGCCTCCCATCAGCGCTGGATCAACCGGCAGCTGAATAATAAGAGGATCAATCTCAACTATGACCTGGATAAGGATGAAAACATCTGGATCTTGGGTAAGCCCCGTAGGCTGACGGTCATCACCGGCCGCCGGAAGAAGATCACCCTGACCGACGATCAGCTGATCATTGAAGCGGCCAGCCGGCAGTCAGCTCAGACCAATCTTAAGGAATATCTCAGTTCGATCGTCGAAAGGATCGCAATTGAGATCAGGGATTCCCTGGGCATGGACTTCGAGGTCCGCTGCCGCTACTACAAGAGCCGCTGGGGCTGTAACTTCCACACCAAAAACCTGATCGTGCTCAATTACCTGCTGGCCTGTACGCCGGAGGGCTGCATCCGTCAGGTCGTCTGCCACGAGATCTGCCACTTCAGAGTGCACAACCACCAGAAGGCCTTTTACGCTGAACTGCAGCGGCTGTGCCCCGATTACCGGGTGTGGCTTAAGCAGCTGAAACAATACACAATAAGCTGAAAAAGTGCTAAAATATCAATGCGAAAAAAGAGCATGCACAAGGGGGTAAGATAATTATGGGAAATTGTTTAGTTGCTCAGTCAGGCGGACCGACCAGCGTCATCAACGCGACCGTAGCCGGCATCATTCAGGCTAACCAGCTCAATCCGATCTATGAGCACGTTTACGGCGGTCTTCACGGCATTGAGGGAATTCTGAACGAAGAATTCGTTGATCTGACCAACTTCAGCGATCGGGGCATTCAGCTGTTGAAGCAGACCTGCGCCAGCGCTCTGGGTTCCTGCCGCTACAAGCTGAAAAGAGAAAACATCGCCGACTTCCAGAAAATCATCGCCATCATGGATGCCTATGACATCGACACCATGTTCTATACCGGCGGCAACGATTCCATGGATACCGTCGCTGCCTTAAGCGAATACGCCGCTCAGCACGGCATCACCAATCACCGCTTCATCGGCTGTCCCAAGACCGTCGACAACGACCTGGTCATCACCGACCACTGCCCGGGCTACGCTTCCGCTGCCAAGTTCATGGTAACGGTCGCCAAGACCACCTGGCTGGACGTCAATGTCTACAACAGACAGGAAGTCTTCATCCTGGAGACCATGGGCAGAGACGCCGGCTGGCTGGCCGCTTCCGCGGTCCTTTCCGGCAAGGTCGACCTGCTGGTCTTACCGGAAGTCGTCTTTGACAAGGAAACCTTCCTGGCTGAAGTCAAGAAGATCGTCGACGCCAGAAACCACTGTTACATCGTCGTTTCCGAAGGCGCCAGATACGCTGACGGCACTTACCTGGCTGCCGGGGAAGCCAAGAACGACGGCTTCGGTCACGCCATTCTCGGCGGTGCCGGCAATGCCATCAAGAACATGATCCTGGAATCCGGCGTCGCCAAGAGAGCCAAGGTTCAGGACATGAGCACGCTGCAGAGATGCTACAGCGCCTGCCAGAGCAAGGTCGACGTTGAGGAGTCCTTCCGTCTGGGCATGTCTGCTCACATGCATTCCATGGATCCGACCTTCACCGGCAAGATGGTCGCCGTAAAGCGTCCGGAAGAAGGTCCGTACAATCCGATCTTCTGCACTGTTGATGCCAAGGACGTTGCCAACTTCGTCAAGCACGTACCGGCTGAGTGGATCCTGGACAACTACCAGGGCGTGACTCAGGAATTCTATGATTACTGCACGCCGCTGATCCAGGGCGAACCCGATGTGATCATGGACAACGGCACGATCGCCCAGATCGAACCGTTCTACCTGTAAGATACCTTCGCGAACCAATGCCCTCCTGATAAATGGGAGGGCTTTTTTGTGCTATACTTTAAGCGGTAAACCATTATGAAAACGACAGATGTAATTGTGGTAGGCGGCGGTCATGCCGGCATTGAGGCGGCTCTGGCCTGTGCCCGCAGAGGTCTGAAGACCGTCCTGTGCTCGCTGGATAAGAACTGGATGGCTTCGATGCCCTGCAATCCCTCCATCGGCGGACCGGCCAAGGGAGTGGTGGTCAGGGAAATAGACGCTCTGGGCGGTCAGATGGGCAAGAGCGCTGATGCCACGGCCCTGCAGTTCAAGATGCTTAATACGACCAAGGGCCCGGGAGTCCGCTCTTTAAGAGTGCAGTCGGACAAGATCGCCTATAAGAAGTTCATGCAGGACATCTGTGCCAGCCAGAGTAATCTGGAAGTCAGGGAGTGCGTGGTCGAACAGGTGCTGGCTGAAGACGGAAAGGTCAAAGGCATCCGCATCGAAGACGGCAGCGAGCTTTACTGTAAGGCTCTGATCCTGACCACCGGAACCTACATGTCCGCCAAGGTCATGATCTCCGATCACATCACCTATGAAGGCCCTGACCATCAGAAGACGACGAAGAATCTCTCTCAGTCCTTAAGAGATCTGGGCTTCCGCACCTTCCGGCTGAAGACCGGAACCCCGGCCCGCATCAAGACGGAATCAATTGACTTCTCCAGGGCCCAGTTGGAGCCGGGCAACGACGAATGCGAATCCTTCAGCTATGAGACGGAAAGAGTAACCCCGCTGAAGGAGCAGATACCCTGTTATCTGATCTATACCCAGCCGCAGACTCATGAAATAATCAAGGCCAACCTTAGCCGTTCCAGCATGTATTCCGGGGTGGTTGAAGGCGTCGGCCCGCGCTACTGTCCTTCCATTGAGGACAAGATCGTGCGCTTCGCCGACAAGCCGCGCCACCAGCTTTTCCTGGAGCCGGAATCGCTGTCGCTGGACACCACCTACGTGCAGGGCTTCTCCACCTCGATGCCTTATGACGTGCAGGAAAGGATGTTAAGAAGCCTGCCGGGCTTTGAAAACTGCGTGATTGAAAAATACGCCTACGCGATCGAATACGACGCCCTTGATCCCCTGCAGCTCAAGCCGACGCTGGAGACCAAGCTGATCGAAAACCTCTTTACCGCCGGGCAGATCAACGGCACTTCCGGCTATGAGGAAGCCGCCGGCCAGGGACTGATCGCCGGCATCAACGCCTCTTCCAAGCTGCTGGGCACAAAACAGCTGGTCTTAAGGCGTGATGAAGCCTATATCGGCGTCATGATCGACGATCTGGTCACCAAGGGCACTAAGGAGCCTTACCGTCTGCTGACTTCCCGGGCGGAGTACCGGCTGTTACTGCGTCACGATAACGCCGATCAGCGGCTGACCGAATACGGTCATCAAGTCGGTCTGATCAGTGAAGAGCGCTATGAGAAGTTCAGAGCCAAGCTGGCCGCTCTGCAGGAAACAAAGGCCAGGCTGGCGGAAAGCCGGCTGGAAAACGATGAGCAGCTGAGCGGGTATCTGCGTGAACTGGGCTATGAGGAACAGGCTGTCAGCTACAACGCTCTGGACCTGGTCCGCCGTCCCCATGTCGAGACGAAGTTCATCGCCGACAGGTGCGGCATTGACGTCAGCGACGTGCTGGCAAGACAGCTGGACATCGAACTGAAGTTTGAGGGCTACATCGCCAAGGCCAGAAGGGAAGCAGCCAACCTGCAGAAGATGGAAAGCCAGCTTCTGCCGGCTGATCTGGACTACACTGCCGTGGCCAATCTCTCGCTGGAAGCCCGGCAGAAATTACAGGAAGTAAAGCCCCTGACCATGGGACAGGCTTCCCGCATTTCCGGGGTCAACCCCGCAGACATCATCACCATTTCCATCTATCTCAGACAGATGAAGGATAATAACCGCAGGGAGGAAGCAGATCAATGAAAGGCAATCGATATGGCGTTGACATTACGTGCCGATACCGGCCGCTGAGCTTTGAATACGGACCGAAGGCCTTCGGACCCAGCCCCGAGATCAGAAAACTGGATGCCATCAGAAAGAGCCTGATGGATCCTGACTGCCAGGGACCGGAGGATGTCTATGCCATCGTCATGGACATCGGCAATAAGGATGACTATGAGAAGATCAGGGAGAGAAACCTTCTATTCGCCTCGGTCAGCTATGCCCGCGGCAAGCTGGGCCGGGAACCGGTCCGCAGCCAGGGGCACATTCACTCCTATTCGCCATCCTGCGGTTCTTCAACCGGAGAACTGTATGAGATCTGGCACGGCAGAGCCGGCATCTACATGCAGGAAAGAGCTGAGGATGATCCGGGAAGATGCTTCCTGGTGATTGCCGAGGAAGGCGATGTCGTGCTGGTGCCGCCCAACTGGGCGCACGCGACCATCAATCTGGACATTCATCGCAACATGACCTTCGGGGCTTGGTGCGTACGGGACTACGGTTATGACTATGATGAAGTCCGGGCTCACCACGGCGTGGCTTATTTCCCGGTCATCGGTGAAAATGACGAGATAGAGATGATAGCCAACCCGCATTATCGGGCGCCTGAGTGCATCATCAAGCGGCCGCGCATCTATAAGGAATTCAACATGGAGCCCGGCGTGCCGATCTACAGACAGTTCCAGCAGGATCCCGACCGCATCCTGTTCATCTCCCGTCCGGGGGATTATCAGGACAAATGGGAAGGCTTTGAACCATAGAAGGGAAGAACAGACATGAAGATAATCGAACCCGCAGCCATCCATGACTTTGAAGGCATCATTTCCGGCGCTGAGGTAAAGGTCGGAAGGAAACTGTTCCGGGACATCAGGCAGATCTACGCCGATCCGGAAGGAATCGACGAGAACACCCTGATGTATACCGTCTACAGCTATGAGACCGGTGACCTGAAGGATAAGGCCAATCTGTTATGGGGCATGACCATCCTGGAACCGGTTCTGGTCAACGGCGAGTGCAACATGACCAGAGGGCATTTCCACTGCGATACCGGCTGCCCGGAATTCTACATCGGCTTAAAGGGCGAAGGTTTGTTACTGCTGATGGATGAAAAGGGTGAAATGTGGGCGGAAAAGGTCTTCAGGGGATCAGTCCACCATATCGACGGCAGACTGGCCCACCGGCTGGTCAATACCGGTGAGGGCGAGATACGCACGGCGGCCTGCTGGAGTCCGATGGCCGGCCACGATTACGCCCGCATGGAAGCTTTCCCCTTCCCCAAGAGAGTCTATAAGGAAAACGGAGAACTGATCATCCGTTAGGAGATAATGATGAACCTCAACAGAAAATCCAACTACGACAAGTTTCCGACCATTGATGTCCGGGGTTTTGATGAAGAAGCCTTCATTGGCTACCATGACATCGTCAGGAAGGTGACTGAAGACAGCCCGCAGACCGTCTGCGTCGAATGCTACCCGGGCGTGCGCATTGAGGAGATCGGTGAGGCTTTCCGCTGTTACTGGAATCCCAACCTGATCATCGACAGCCGCGACGTCTTCTTTGATACCGATGTGCTGAATGAGAAAATGGCTCCCCATTTGACCTCGGACCGGGTCAGAGGAGTAATGTACTACGGCTCAGTGACTGACTTCATTGACATGGAAAGACTTGAACAGTGCCGTAAGAAGGTAAGCGAATGCGGCGGACGCACGCTGATCATCGGCATGGGCGCTTCGCTGATCAGCCGCGGCGATGTGCTGGTCTACGCTGATCTGACCCGCTGGGAGGCGCAGCTGCGCTACCGGGCCGGGGAATGCAACTTCAAGCAGAACAATCCTGATGAAGATGCCCTGGTCAAAAACAAGAGGGGCTACTTCATCGAATGGCGGATCGCCGACAAGCTGAAGTTCTCCTTACTGGAAGACATTGACTATTATCTGGATACCGAAACGGAAAACGAACCGGCCATGGTCTGCGGCAAGGGCCTGCTGGAAGCCTTAAGGCTGACGGCACACAGACCTTTCAGATTGGTTCCCTACTTTGACCCAGGCGTCTGGGGCGGTCAATGGATGAAGGAAGTGTGCGATCTGGACCGCAGCAAGAAGAATTACGCCTGGAGCTTTGACGGCGTACCGGAGGAAAACTCTCTGCGTTTCCGTTTCGGCAGTGTCGTGATAAACAGTCCGGCGATGAACCTGGTCAAGTATCAGCCCAGAGAGCTGCTGGGACCGAAGACCTTCAGCCGCTTCGGCGCGGAGTATCCGATCCGCTTTGACTTCCTGGATACCATCGGCGGTCAGAACCTGTCTCTGCAGGTGCATCCGACGACCGAATACATCAAAACCAAGTTCGGCATGGCCTATACCCAGGATGAAAGTTACTATATTCTGGATGCTGAAGAAAGCGGCGGTGTCTATCTGGGCGTCAAGGAAGGCATTGATCCTGAAGAGATGATCAACGACCTCAGGGAAGCTCAGAAAGGCCTGCACCCCTTCCATGATGAAAGGTACATCAACCGCTTTCCGGCTAAGAAGCATGACCACTTCCTGATCCCGGCAGGAACCATTCACTGTTCCAGTGCCGGTACCATGGTGCTGGAGATCAGCGCTACGCCCTACATCTTCACCTTCAAGCTGTGGGACTGGGACCGTCTGGGGCTGGACGGCCTGCCCCGGCCGATCCATATTGAAGACGGTGAAAAGGTCATTGACTGGTCCCGGGATACCGGATGGGTCAGAGAAAACCTGGTCAATCATTTTGAAACGATTCACAGCGGTGAGGATTATGAGGAAATAAAAACCGGTCTGCATGAACTGGAGTTCATTGAGACCAGAGTCATTACTTCTGATAAGGAAACCGTTCATGATACCAATGGCGAAGTCAACCAGCTGAATCTGGTCGACGGCGAGGAAATCGAAGTTGTTTCTCCGGATAATGCCTTTGAGCCGTTTATCGTCCACTATGCGGAAACCTTCATCATTCCCGGTTCAATAGACAGGTACGTCATCAGGCCTAAGAAACCCAGAGAAGAATACAAAATCGTCAAGGCCTATGTCCGCTACGGCTGATAAGACAGAAAAAGAACAGGAAAAACCCGGCAGCATGCTGCCGGGTTTGACGTTTGAATGACGGATCACATTTTTCTGATCGTTCTCAGTAACTGAGGCAGGATCAGCGAGAACAGCCCGGCCAGGATAACGCCGGTCAGGATCTTGAGCGGAATGGCCGCAAAGACCAGCTGTCTGGTGTAGTAACCAAAGACCTTGGAGTCAACGTACAGCGCCAGCGTATTCAGCGCCGTTACCAATAGAGCGCTTAAGATGGCGATGATGACCACGGAAGTCATGCTGTAGTTGTATCTGGTCTTTTTGGCGTACAGGCCGACCAGTAATCCGCTGGCGGCGTGCGGCAAAATCCACAGCGGCGTGGTTACGGTCAGTCCGTAACCGGAAAACAGCAGCTGGTAGAGGAAACTGCCGACCCCGCCGACAAGCAGCCCGTCAACCGGGCCGCCCAGCAGGGCGCCGATGAGAATCGGCAGAGCTTCAAAGGTGAACTTGAAGTTCTGCAGTTTGATCGGAGTAAGGATGCTCAGCACTACATAGAGGGCGATGAGCATGGCTGTAGTCGTGAGTCTTTTTGTCTTATTCATGGCTGATTGTCCTTTCAGCCGCCAGAGCCAGGTGGTTGGCCAGTACGGCGGTTGTCACGCTTCCCACGCCCTTGGGCACGGGAGTTATGTTATCGACCCGCGGTTCGACTTCATCGAAGATGATGTCGCCGCAGATCCGCTGCTTTTCTTCACTGTACTTGATGCCGACGTCGATGACCGTCTGACCGGCGTGGAAATACGCCCGGCCGAAGGATTCGATCTGTCCGGTCGCTGAGACGATGATGTCGCTGTTGCGGCAGACTTCTTCGGTGTTAACTGTCCGGGTGTGGCAGATGGTGACGGTAGCGTTACGGTTGAGCAGTAACAGTGCCACCGGCTTGCCGATGACCAGGGAGCGTCCCAGAACGGCGACATTGGCGCCTTTGACGGGAATCTGATAGTAATCGAGGATATCCATGACCGCCTGAGCTGTTGCCGGGGCAAAGCCGGCGCCTTTTCCGGTCAGCAGCGAGGCCAGGGAGAGATCGGATCCGCCATCGAGGTCCTTTTCAGGGGAAATCAGATTGCGGGCCTTTTCCTCATCGATGTGTCCGGGCAGCGGTCTGAACATCAGGATGCCGTGAACTGCCGGATCGGCGTTCAGCCCGGAGAGGGTGTCATAGAACGTCTGCGCTTCAACGGTCTCTTCCAGAACGGTAGTGATGACCTTCATGCCCAGCGTTTCACAGCGCTTGACGGCGTTTTTCTCATAGGCGACATCGTCGTCCTTCGCTCCGATCCGGATGGTGGCCAGCGTCGGGATGATTCTCTTTTCCGCCAGCCTGCTGACGATCTGAACGGTCTTTTCGTTGATGGCCTGGCCTACCGGAGCGCCATAGAGTATGTTAGCCATAAGGGTCACATCCTTTCCGCGGCCTGACGGTAGATGTCTTCCGCCTTGGCACGGTAGACCCTGACCAGTTCTTCAACCGCCTGATCAAGACTGTCGGCGATCTCGCGGTTCTGCATCAGTCCGGTGTTGACTTTTACGTTAACGGCCGCGCCTTTCAGACAGCCTTCCGCCAGCGCGGCGGCAGTGGCGATGTCGGAAACGGCAAGCTTGCTGCAGATGGGAAGCATCTCTTCCAATACGTCAATCACTTCCGCCGTCTTCTTCAGGATCTCGGTGGGAGCATGGGCAGCGTTTGCCAGGCAGGTTTCCATGATGTCCCTGCGGCGGAAGTCGTCCTTGTTCATGCCGTAGGCCTGGGAAAGCGGATAAAAGGCTTCGGCATCCTTTTCGATGCCCTCCAGCAGTTCAACGCGCAGCTGATCAGCTCTGACGATCAGCTGTTTCATTTCTTCCTCGCTGTCGGCGTATTTTTTCTTGCCGAGAGTCAGATTGCCGACCATGCAGGCCAGGGAAGCCGCCAGGCTGCCGGCCAGGGCGGAAGCCCCGCCACCGCCGGGGACTGGCTCTTTTGAAGCCAGCACTTCACTGAATTCGCTTAAGGTGTTTTCCAGCATTTTCATCATCTCATTTCAGAACAGTCCGGTGATCACGCCGTTTTCATCGACGTCGATCTTTTCGGCAGCCGGGACCTTGGGCAAGCCCGGCATGGTCATGATCTCGCCGGTCAGGGCGACGATGAAGCCGGCGCCGGCGGAAACCTTGAGGTTGCGCACCGTGATCCGGAAATCCTTCGGAGCGCCCAGCTTGTTGGGATCATCGGTAAAGGAGTACTGGGTCTTAGCCATGCAGATGGGCAGAGAGCCGTAGCCCAGTTCTTCAAGCTGCTTCAGCTGCTTGGGGGCGGAACCTACCAGATCGACGCCCTCGGCGTGGTAGATCCGGGTGGCGATGGCGTTGAGCTTGTCCATGATGGAAAGATCCAGGTCATAGGAATAAGTGAAATCGTTTTTCTGCCCGCACAGTCTGATGACCTCTTCGGCCAGGGCCTTACCGCCCTTGCCGCCCCTGGCCCAGACTTCGCTTAAGGCGACATTGACGTTGAACTCACGGCACTTGTCTTCGATCAGTTTCAGTTCCGCTTCCGTGTCGGTGGGGAAGCGGTTGATGGCGACCACGCAGGGCAGATGGAAGACGTTGGTGATGTTGGAAACGTGCTGCAGCAGGTTCGGCATGCCCTTTTTCAGGGCTTCCAGGTTTTCCTGTCCCAGATCGGCCTTGGCCACGCCGCCGTTATGCTTGAGGGCCCGGACGGTGGCGACGATGACCACGGCGTCGGGTTTCAGATTGGCCATGCGGCACTTGATGTCCAGGAACTTTTCCGCTCCCAGATCAGCGCCGAATCCGGCTTCGGTAACGGCGTATTCGCCCAGCTTCAGGGCCATGCGGGTGGCGGTAACGGAGTTGCAGCCGTGGGCGATGTTGGCAAACGGCCCGCCGTGAATGAAGGCGGGCGTGCCTTCCAGGGTCTGGACCAGGTTGGGCTTCAGGGCATCCTTCAGCAGAGCCGCCATGGCTCCCTGAGCCTTCAGATCGCCGGCGGTTACCGGCTGGTTGTCATAGGTGTAGCCGACCACGATGCGGGCCAGTCTTTCCTTCAGATCAGTAATGCCGTCAGCCAGGCATAATACCGCCATGACTTCCGAAGCGACGGTGATGTCAAAGCCGTCCTGCCTCGGGGTGCCGTCAGTGCGGGCGCCCAGGCCGTCGACGATGTTGCGCAGCTGGCGGTCATTCATGTCCACCGCCCTTCTCCAGGTTATCCTTCTGGGGTCGATGCTGAGAGAATTGCCCTGCTGAATGTGGTTGTCCAGCATGGCGGCCAGCAGGTTATTGGCCGCGCCGATGGCATGGAAGTCACCGGTGAAATGGAGGTTGATGTCTTCCATCGGCACTACCTGAGCGTAGCCGCCGCCGGCAGCGCCGCCCTTGATGCCGAAGACCGGTCCCAGAGAAGGTTCTCTCAGGGCGACGACGGACTTCTTTCCCAGCTGTCTCAGGGCGTCAGCCAGGCCGACCGTCGTGGTCGTCTTGCCCTCGCCCGCCGGGGTGGGGTTGATGGCGGTTACCAGCACCAGCTTGCCGTTGGGCCTGTCAGCGTACTGCTTCAGAAGCTTGTAGTCGATCTTGGCCTTGTAGTTGCCGTAAAGCTCGATGTGGTCTTCATCAATGCCGAGTGAAGCGGCGATTTCCGTGATTTTCCTCTTTTCACAGGACTGGGCAATTTCAATGTCAGTTAGCATTTTTTCTCCTCCATGCTGCGACGGACTTATTGTCTGTTTATGTTCTCTTCATTAATTATAAAGCATCCGCGCCGCAAACGGCAAAGAAGAGGGGAAGTTTAGCCGCATTTTTAGCGCATATTAGCGTTTAATTATTCAATACGGCGGCAGGAAAGTGATATAATCAAAATGGAAAAACAGGAGGATTAATCATGTCTAAACGTACCGTAAGAGATTTAGATGTAAATCAGAAAACCGTTCTGGTCAGAGTAGACTTCAACGTACCCATCAAGGGTGGTGAAATCACCGACGACACCCGTATCGTTAAGGCCTTACCGACCATCAATTACCTGATCGAACATGGCGCCAAGGTAGTCCTTTTCTCCCACCTGGGCAAGATCGATCACAAGGATCCCGTCAAGCTGGAAGAAGGCAAGAAGAAGAATAACATGGCTCCCGTGGCCGTCAGACTGGCTGAACTGGTCAGCTGCCCGGTCGTCTTCGTCCCTGAGACCAGAGGCGAAGAACTGGAGAACGCCGTTAAGAATATGGAACCGGGTTCCATCGTTCTGGTTCAGAATACCCGTTATGAAAAGGGCGAATCCAAGAACGATCCCGAACTGGCTGCCTACTGGGCTTCATTAGGTGATCTGTTCGTATCCGATGCCTTCGGATCCGTTCACAGAGCTCACGCCTCAACCGTCGGCCTGTCCGACCATCTGCCCAGTGCCGTCGGCTTCCTGGTCGAAAAGGAACTCAAGTTCCTGGGCGATGCCGTTGACAATCCGGTCAGACCGTTCGTCGGCATCCTCGGCGGCGCCAAGATCGCTGACAAGCTGAAGGTCATCAACAACCTGCTGGAGAAGTGCGATACCCTGATCATCGGCGGCGGCATGGCCTACACCTTCCTGAAGGCTCAGGGCAGGGAAGTCGGCCAGTCACTGGTTGACCCCGAACAGATCGAATACTGCGGCGACATGCTGAAGAAGGCCGAAGAACTCGGCAAGAAACTGCTGTTACCGGTTGACACGGTCGTTACCGATCATTTCCCGGATCCGATCGACGCGGAGATTGAAACCGAAGTCGTATCCGTTGACAATATCCCGGCTGACAAGCAGGGTCTGGACATCGGTCCCGAGACCGCCAAGCTGTTTGCTGAAGAAGTCAAGAACGCCAAGACCGTCGTCTGGAACGGCCCGATGGGCGTCTTTGAGAACCCGATTTTAGCCAAGGGCACCAAGGCGGTTGCTCAGGCTCTGGCCGACAGCGAAGCTACCACCGTCATCGGCGGCGGCGACAGCGCGGCTGCCGTCAACCAGATGGGTCTGGCTGACAGGATGACGCACATTTCCACCGGCGGCGGCGCCTCCCTGGAATTTTTGGAAGGCAACGGCTTACCGGGCGTCGACTGCATTGATGAACTTTGACTCAGGAGAATGAACATGAGAAAACCCGTAATTGTTGGAAACTGGAAAATGAACAAAACGATTGCCGAGACAAAGGAATTTGTCGCCGCAATTGATCCGCTGGTCCATGACAGAGCCACCTTCGGCATTGCCGCTCCGTATCTGGATCTGCCGGCTGCCGTAGAGGGCTGTAAGAACCTGATCGTAGCCGCTGAGAACTGCCACTTCGAGGACAAGGGCGCCTACACCGGTGAAGTCTCCGTACCGATGCTGGAAGAAATCGGCGTCAAGTGGTGCATCATCGGCCACAGCGAGAGAAGACAGATGTTCGGTGACACCAACGAGACTGTCAACAAGAAGGCCAAGAGACTGATCGCTGCCGGCATGACTCCGATCATCTGCTGCGGCGAGACGTTGGAGCAGTTCGAAGCCGGTCAGACCGAAGAATGGGTCAGATCGCAGATGAGAGGCTGCCTGGACTCTCTGGAAGCTGAGGACGTTGCCAACCTGGTAATCGCCTATGAACCCATCTGGGCCATCGGCACCGGAAAGAACGCCACCAAGGAGATCGCTGAAAACACCTGCGCCATCGTCAGAGACGAGGTCAGAAAGATGTTCGGTGACGACACCGCGGAAAAAGTACGCATTCAGTACGGCGGATCCGTCAAGCCTGAGAACATTGCCGAATACCTGGCTGAGGAAGACATCGACGGCGCGCTGATCGGCGGTGCCTCACTGAAGGTCGACTCCTTCACCGCCATCATTGACGCGGTAAAGTAAGCATTTGACAAAGCAGACAACGGCGCTTAAGGCGCCGTTTTCCTATGGGATAAAGCGGCTTTGTCTTTATAAAGCGCCGTCTTATAAGATATAATTATTTGGTAAAGTCATTTCAGCAGGAAGGCGATCGTCTGGTGTTATAAGAACCATCAGATCGATTCCATCAGCGGTACACTCTTTGAGCCCACTGCCAAGGGAACCCGTTCGCTGCTGACGGAGATACTGTATGGGTATGCCCACAGGTAAGAAAGAGGGAACAGGATGAACAGCGAAAACGGAAATCAGTATCCGACCCTGAAACAGATCAGAAGCCTCAGGGAAGAACACGGGCCGCTGATTGCGGTTCACTGGAGTACCTCCTCCAGTGGCATGATGGCTGGCAGCTATGCCCGCAGCTCGCTGAAGCTGTACCGGGATAACGGTGAAGCCCGGCTTCTGCATAAGGACATGAAGGTCTATGAGCCGGAATACATCTGCCTTTACGTCGCCGATGAAGAACTCTTTGACGAGCTTCAAAGGCTTTCCGAGCGAGAAAACCTGCCTGTATGGGGACTTCTGAAAGCTGATCCGGCGCAGGTGTTGCAGGTTTATGATTATTCATCCTCCTCATCGATCGAGCTTACCTATGACGACGGTCAAATCGGCGGGGACAAACCCTTCACGGTCTTCCTCAACTGGGAAGCCGTCCGCCAGCAGAATGCCACGGATGTCTGGGGAGAAATCGTGGAGATCATGCGCCGGGGGATCGATCCCCAGCGGCTTTTGGATAGCCGGAAGGAGAAAAATCCTTACCGCAATCCGTTCGCCTCACTGTTCAACGGGAAGCGGGACGGTGATGCTGAGGATAAGAAGACAGCGGCCAAGTCGGTTTGTCAGAAGGACGGCAGCTGGCAGTGTCCTGAATGCGGAGCGGAAGGAAATACCGGAAAGTTCTGCGCCGAGTGCGGCAGCCGCAGGCCGGAATAACGATCTGACCAAGAGAACATAAGAAAAAGCGGAATGACGATTCCGCTTTTGCGCTTTTATATAGACGTGGTGACTCTGAGGTCAGAACTCATGGGGTTTCCTTTTCAGCCTCTTCCGGCTCCAGGTCCATGATCACGCTCTTGATTATTTCCGTGTCGATGTCATAGCCGATGCTGCTGCGGATCTGCTCGCTGAGATCCCGGCGGCTGGCGAAGATGTAGGTGACCTTTTCACCGTATTGCCTGTCCAGGATCACGGCCTGACTCTGCAACAGGTTTTCGGCCTTGCTGGTGAGGCTGTAATCCACCGACAGACAGCAGGTCAGTACTTCGGTGGGAACGGTAAGAACGGCCTTGTCAATGGCCTGGGAAGCGCACTGCCCGTAAGCCCTGATCAGTCCGGCCGTGCCCAGAAGCGTACCGCCGAAATAGCGGACGACCACGCAGAGCACGTTGTCCAGATCCCGGTTCTTCAGTGCTTCCAGGATCGGCTTGCCGGCGGTCGAGGAGGGCTCGCCGTCATCGTTGGAGCGGTTGTTGCCTTCAACAACGGCACCGTAGCAGTAATGCCGGGCGCCGGGGTACTGCTTCCTGATGGCGTTGAGATGCTCTCTGATCTGTCCTTCATCGCTTAACGGCAGAAGGATCCCGATGAAGCGGGATTTCTTGACCTCGATCTGGCTTTCCGTTCTTTCCTTTATGTGGTACATCTGATCACCATTAACATTATACCTTATCTGCCGGCATGGTCAAAAGTTGAACAGTCAGGGCCTAACTTGTCAAAACCGGCATAAGCGTTTAGAATAATCAGGAATGGTGTTATAATGTATTAGTCAAAGGAGGCCTGATTCAATGGCAGAGAAAAAAGTAATTTCTTCCACTGAAAAGGAACAACTGAGGAAAAAACTCAGCCGAAGGAGAAAAGTGGTCAAGGCTATTTCCAAGATAACCTGGCTGGCGCTGTTCGTCGCCTCGATTGGAATCTATTTCGTCGTGAAAAGCTTTGGCGTCATTCCCGATAAATATCTGAAGCTTCTGGTCATCGTTCTGGCCGTTCTTAATCTGTTCTGGGCGGTCTTTGCCTGGCTGCCGGCGGTCAACAACCTCAACAAGACCATGCAGAGCGTCATCTGCGGTCTGCTGGCTGCCCTGATGATCACAGGCATCGTGGTACTGCCTTCCTACAAAGGCAAGCTGGAAAAGATGTTCACACCGGTACCGACGGAAGGCACGCTCAACATCAACGCCTACGTCCTGAAGGACGCTGAGACGCTGAAGGAGATCGAGGATCTGGCCGGCAAGAAGGTCGGCATTCAGAAGGATCTTGACGTCGAGTATCAGAACTTCGCCATCAAGGTCATCAACAAGGAAATCAAGGGTGCTGACATCAACACCCAGGAATTTGACGACATCTACGCTGCCGTTGACGCCTTGCTGGCCGGCGAGGTCACAGCCATTCTTCTGAATGAGGACTACGCCAACATCATTGCGGAAAACAGCGACTATGCTGATTTCAGCGACCGGGTCAGAACGCTGTATACCTGTTCCCAGCAGATCCATCTGGACGTGGACACGGCTACAGTGGAAAATCTGACCAAGCAGCCCTTTGTCGTCGGCATTCTCGGTGAAGACACCTGGGTTCTCGACGGTCTGACAAAGATAAATGCTTACCGCAGCGACGTCAACATCATCGTCGTTGTCAATCCGACCACCCACCAGATCTTAATGGTCACTACCCCGAGAGATGCCTACGTACCGCTGTACGGCAGCCGCAGCAAGATGGACAAGCTGACGCACTCACCATGGGTCAACGGAATTCAGGGCTGGATGGATACGCTGAATGCCTTCTATGGCATTGACATCAACTACTACATGCGCATCAACTTCACTTCCCTAGCCAACATTGTTGATGCCATCGGCGGAATTGACATTGATAATCCGTATGAGTTCAAGTCAGACTTCTACTTTGACTACATGGAAGATGACAAGAACGGCGGACATGCTTCCTATAAGGAAATCACCTTCCCTGAAGGCCGCATCCACCTGGATGGCCAGATGGCACTGACCTACTGCCGCGAGCGTCATAAGGTCAAGGGCGGTGACATGGGCCGTAACCAGCATCAGGCCATGGTCATCAAGGCGATGATCGACAAGGTCTGCACCCCGGCCATCATCACCAAGGTCGACGACCTGCTGGATGCCGTCCAGGGCAAGTTCTCCTCCAATCTCACTTTCAAGGACATTACCGCCTTTGCCAGCTACCAGCTGGAATACATGGGTGACTGGGCGCTGAATTCCTACAGTGTCAGCGGTTCGACAGGTCTGGCAGATTCCTACATCATGAAGGGATACAAGCTGAGCATGGTCTTCGTCAGCGCTGCCACCCAGAACAAGGCAAAGCAGTATATCCAGGCCGTCATGAATGGTGAGGAACTGCACATCGAAGACTAAAAGCCGCAGTCATAATCACATTAAGGTGTCATCTGACGATGACGCCTTTTTCTTTACCCGTTCAGGAGATCAGATCAGTTTCAGCGAATAATAAAGCGGAGGTGATCTTCAGTGCAGTAGATGCGGCAATAATGAAAATCAGCTGTTCTATCGCGGCTCCCGGGGCTGGTATTGCCGCAACTGCGTCCGCTACCTTGCTTCCCCGCTGAAGGAAGACAGCAGCCATGTCGTTGACAGCGAGTATCAGCTGGCCTTTGAGCTGACACCGCGGCAGAAGGACATTTCCGAAAGACTGGTAGAACTGATCCGGGAAGGAAAGAGCGTCTTATTGGAAGCGGTGTGCGGCGCCGGAAAAACAGAGCTGGTCTACGCCGCCATTGCCGATCAGCTGAACAGAGGCCATAAGGTGGGCTTCGCGATCTCCCGGCGGCAGGTCGTGCTGGAGATCGCCGAAAGACTGCGCGGCGTCTTCAGTCGGCTGAAGGTCGTAGCCGTCTGTCAGGGGCATACCGATGAGGTCACCGGTGATCTGATCGTCTGCACGACTCACCAGCTTTACCGTTATAACCGCTACTTTGATCTGCTGATAATCGATGAGCCTGACGCCTTCCCCTTCAAGGGCAACAGGACTCTGCAGGGCTTTGCGGCCAACGCCTGCCGAGGCAGTTATGTCTACCTGACCGCCACTCCTGACCGGCAGCTGCGCTTTCAGGTAATGGCCGGTAAGATCGGCTATCTTTATCTGGCCAAAAGACCCAGCGGCAGGGATCTCTGCCTTCCGAAGGTGATCTACGGGCCGAAAGCGTTTCTGCTGGCATACGGGCTTATTAAGATGCGCAGTCTTCTGAACCTGAACAAGCCGCTGATCATTTTCACTCCCAGCATCGCGGTCGGCCACAGGCTCTACCGCCTTCTGAAATGGTTTGTTCCCTGCTGCAACATCGACTCGACGGTGGAAAACCGCGACGAGCTGATCTCTGACTTCCGGGGCGGCAGATACCGGCTGTGCATATCCACCACGGTTCTGGAAAGGGGCATAACCATCGCCTCGGTGAACATCATCGTTCTCTATGCCCATTCCGGCCGCTTTGATGAAGCGTCGCTGACCCAGATGGCCGGAAGGGTCGGCCGCAGCGTCAGCGACCCCTATGGTCAGTGTCTGTTTCTGGCGCAGCAGCGCAGCGAGAACATCGACCGCTGCCTTGCCAGCATAAAGAGGGCGAACAGCTGTGAATAGCTACTGCCTGATCTGTAACCGCGACATCCGCGCCGAAGGCTCGCTGGAGGAAATGTTCTATGTCAATGACTGCATCTGTTCGTCATGCCGGGCTCAGCTGGCTTATTTTCCCCGGACCATTAAGACGCCAGAACTCAGGATCGAGGGACTCTACCTGTATCAGGGTCTGTTGCGTGACACCCTGATCCAGTTCAAGGAGTACAATGATGAAGCTCTCTATCCGCTGTTTCTCTATCCCTGCGCCGAAAGGCTGAAGCGCAGGTACCGGGGTTATGAACTGCTGCCGCTGCCTTCTTCCTCTCAGGCCCTTGAAAGGCGGGGCTTCAAGCCGGTCGATCTGATCTTCAGCCTGCTGGGCCTGCCGGTAATCGACGGTCTGTACAAGAAGAACGACATCGACCAGAAATCGCGGACTTTCAAGCAGCGCCGGCAGATCTACGGTCAGATCGCCCTGAAGGACGGCATCAGTCTGGAGGGAAAGAAGATCCTGCTGGTCGATGACATCGTGACTTCGGGAGCCACCATGCGCGCCGGTTACCGGCTGGTAAGAGGCCGGGCAGCTGAGGTTAAGGCGCTGACCATGAGCTATAATCAGCGCTTTCTCAGCCAACCGGAACGGCTTTTTCAGAAGATTTTTCTCTGAAGAAAAAGCGTGTTTTCCCTTTTGGCGTAAGGCTTTCCGGCTAACCGGACGTCTGAGACCATTTTTCTTGGCCGGGCCTTATCATTTACAAAGCCCGGGTAAAAAGGTATAATTCAGTTGCGAAAGCAGAAAGCAGAGGTTTCTTATCGTATGTTGGGAAAAGTAAAGATGTTCAGTAAGGAAAAAGGCTACGGCTTCATCACCATCGAAGGTGATAAGGACGTCTTCTTCCATTACTCCGAATTGGTCATGGACGGATTCAAGACCATTGAAGACGGTGCTGAAGTCGAGTTCGAACTGGTTGAAACAGACCGCGGACTTCAGGCGAAACAGATCGTCAGAAAATAACCGGTTAACAAAGGCGCTCTCGCCTTTGTTTTCTTTCCGGCCGGCATATGGTACAATTAACAGGATGGAGGTTTTACCATGGCATCATTGTTGAATAAGCTTTTTGATTCAAATAAAAGAGAACTGGCGAACCTGGAAAAGCGGGTTGCGCCGATTGAAGCATACGAAGAGGAAATGAAGAGCCTGAGCGATGAACAGCTCAAGGCCAAGACACCGTATTTTAAGGAACAGTTAGCTAATGGAGCTACGCTGGATGACATTCTTCCCGAGGCCTACGCGGTCGTCAGGGAAGCGGCCGCCCGCGTCATCGGCGAGCGCGCCTATCACGTTCAGCTGATCGGCGGCGTGGTCCTGCACCAGGGCGACATCGCCGAGATGAAGACCGGTGAAGGCAAGACCCTGACATCCATCTTCCCGGTCTACCTCAACGCGCTGGCCGGCAAGGGCGTTCACGTCGTCACCGTCAACGATTACCTGGCGGAAAGAGACTCCCAGTGGATGGGACAGATCCACCGTTTTCTGGGCCTGACCGTCGGTCTGAACCGCCACGCTCTCAACCCTTCCCAGAAAAAGGCGGCTTACGCCTGTGACATTACCTACACCACCAACTCCGAACTTGGTTTCGACTACCTGCGTGACAACATGGTCACCAGAGTCGAGGATCGTGTTCTCAGGGGTCTGAACATGGCGCTGGTCGACGAGGTCGACTCGATCCTCATCGATGAATCGCGTACCCCGCTGATCATCTCCGGCGGCAAGAAGGACACCGCCAACCTCTACATCAAGGCCGACAAGTTCGTCAAGCGGCTGAAGGAAGACGAGGACTACTCCATCGACGTGCAGTCCAAGAGCGTCGTCCTTACCGAGGAAGGCGTCGCCAAGGCGGAAGAGTACTTCAAGGTGGAAAACCTGTATCAGCCGGAATACACCGCCATCGTTCACCACATCAACCAGGCCCTGAAGGCCAACTATACCATGAGCAATGAAGTCGAGTATCTGGTCAGAGACCGTCAGGTCTACATCGTTGACGAGTTCACCGGCCGTATCATGGAAGGCCGTGTCTTCTCCGACGGTCTGCACCAGGCCATTGAAGCCAAGGAAAACGTGCCGATCAAGCAGGAGACTTCGACTCTGGCGACCATTACCTATCAGAACTTCTTCCGTCTCTACAACAAGCTGTGCGGCATGACCGGTACGGCCAAGACCGAAGAAGAGGAATTCATCGCCATTTACAACATGCGGGTAACCGAGATCCCGACTAACAAGGCGGTAATCAGAACGGACTACCCCGACGCCATCTTCGGAACCAAGAAGGCCAAGTATGAAGCCCTGATCAGGGACGTCATGGAACGGCATTCCAAGGGCCAGCCGGTACTGGTCGGCACCATTTCCGTCGAGGTGTCCGAATTCATCAGCAAGATGCTTTCCCAGAGAAAGGTTCGGCATGAAGTCCTCAACGCCAAGAACCACAAGCGTGAGGCTGAGATCATCGCCAAGGCCGGTCTGAAAGGCGCCGTTACCATCGCCACCAACATGGCCGGCCGTGGTACCGACATCAAGCTGGGACCCGGCGTCGTCGAACTGGGCGGTCTGGCCGTCATCGGCTCGGAAAGACACGAGTCCAGACGTATCGACAATCAGCTGCGCGGCCGTTCCGGCCGTCAGGGCGACCCGGGCTGTTCGCAGTTCTACGTCTCCCTGCAGGATGATCTGATGGTGCGCTTCGGCAGCGAGAGGATCACCGAGATGTTCAACCAGCTGGGTGACGCTTCCATCGAGTCCAAGATGGTCTCCAAGGCCATCGAGTCCGCTCAGAAGCGCGTTGAAGGCAACAACTTCGACGTCCGTAAGACCCTGCTGGAATACGACGATGTCTTACGGCAGCAGCGCGAGACCATCTACCAGCAGCGTGACGAGATCCTCGAGCATCCGGATGTTCACGGGGTGGTCGAGTCAATGTTCCAGAGAGTGGCTGATGATCTGGTGGAAGCCCACATCGATCCCGAACTTAAGGGCAATGTGGTCAATAAAGAGACCCTGATCGAGGCGCTGACGAAGATGAACGCCGATGGCCAGGAGGCCAGAAAGGCCATTGAGCCGCTGCGCGATCTGGATGAGATCAAGGACGCCGCCTTCAATGTTCTCTGGAATGACTATGAGAAGAAGATCGAGGAGATCAAGCCGGAGATGACCAGGATCGAAAAGGTCATGGTCCTGAAGATCATCGACGCCAAGTGGATCGACCACATCGATCTGATGAGCAAGCTGAGAGACGGCATTCACCTGCGCTCCTATGCTCAGGACAATCCGCTGAAGGCCTACACTTCCGAAGGTTACGAGATGTTTGAGACGATGATGAACAACATCTCCCGGGAAGTCGTCAGCTTCTGCATGAACTGCCGCATTACCATCGAAAGGAAGTAAGACTGATGGAACTATATGAAATCAGACAGGGTTTATCCAGCTGTGCCGAACGCTTTTACAAGCTGAAGGAGTCTCTTTGACACCGAAGCGAAACAGAAGAGAAGCGATGAGATCGGTCAGCTGATGCTTCAGGAGGGTTTCTGGGATGACAGAAAGAAAGCCCAGGCCCTGATCAATGAAGCCAACCACAACAACGAGATCCTCCGCAAGATGAATTCCCTGGAAAAGACCATCAGCGAATCGGAAGACCTGTTAAGGGAACTGAAGGATGAGTCGGACGAGGAAATGATTATGCTGCTGGAGGAGGAATACCGCCAGCTGTCCCATGACTACGAGGACTTTGAGATCAGCGTCCTGCTGTCCCACCCGTATGACCAGTACAACGCCATTCTGGAACTGCATCCTGGTGCCGGTGGCACTGAGAGTCAGGACTGGGCACTGATGCTTTACCGCATGTACACCCGCTGGGCAGCCCTGAAGGGTTACAAGGTGACCCTGCTGGACATGCTGGACGGGGAAGAAGCGGGCATCAAGTCCTGCAGCATTCTGATCGAGGGATACATGGCCTACGGCTATCTCAAGGGTGAACGGGGCGTGCACCGCCTGGTGCGCATTTCTCCCTTTGATTCCAGCGCCCGCCGGCATACATCTTTCGCTTCCGTCGATGTGATGCCGGAATTCAACGACGACATTCAGATCGACATCAAGCCGGAGGACATTGAGGTGGAGACCCACCGGGCTTCCGGAGCGGGCGGCCAGCACATCAACAAGACCGACTCAGCGGTCCGGATCATCCACAAGCCGACCGGCATCGTTACCACCTGCCAGTCGGAAAGAAGCCAGATCCAGAACCGCGAGCGGGCGATGAACATGCTCAAGAGCAAGCTCTATCAGCGCTACATCGAGGAGCAGGAGAGCCGCATGGCGGCCATCAAGGGCGAGCAGAAGAAGATCGAATGGGGATCACAGATCCGCAGCTATGTCTTCTGTCCCTACACCCTGGTCAAGGATCACCGCACCAATTACGCGGAGAATAATGTTGACAAGGTGATGAACGGCGAAATCGACGAGTTCATCAATGCCTATCTCAAGAGCACGATAGTGGAATGAAAAACTGTTTATTCTTGACATAATTCAAGTTATAATAAAGGAAAGGTATAGAAACGGAGAGCAATATGAGTGAAATAATTAAGAACGAAGAAGATTTAGAGAAAATTATTTCAGACATGGACAACATTGACGGTCCGGAAATGGCGGATGTCCCCTTATTCCAGGAGACCGCCTTTGAGACACCGTTCGCTCATGTAGAAAAGCCGAAGGCAGCTGCCGGCAAGCCGAGAGTCATCTCAGCGGCAGATGATGAAACCACCGTAATTGGTGCTTCCACCGTTGTCAACAGCAACGTTACCTGCGGCGGCAACATCGAGATCAGAGGATCCATTCTGGGTAAACTGGTCGTCCAGGGCAAGGCCGTCATCTACGGAAGCGTGGAAGGCGACATCGAAACCGGCGAACTGGATATCAAGAGCGAAGGCAAGGTCAATGGCAACATCGTCTGCCAGAACGACTTCAACATGGCCCAGAACAGCAACATTGTCGGCAACGTCAATGCCAAGAACGCTTCAATCGAAGCGGCCATCCAGGGCGATGTCGATATTGTTTCAGTTCTGAGAATTGGCGGTTCCGCCATCATCAACGGTGACATCACAGCTGAAAACCTGTCAGTTGACGGTGGCGCCGTAATCAACGGTCGTTTGACCATCAGACGGTAAGGAGTAGGCTATGAGTGAGATTATTGAAAACAGCAAGACCATAATCGGTTCATCAACCGTTATCGAAGGCCTGGCCGGCACCATCACCTGCGGTGGTGACGTCGAGCTGAAGGGTCAGTTCAACGGTACCCTGAAGTCCGAAGGCAACGCCTACATTTCCGGAACTCTGCAGGGCAGCATCAAGGCTAACGACATCCTGATCGTTGACGGTGCCAAGATCGACGGCACCATTACCAGCCGCGCTACCCTGACTGTCGAAAAGGGCAGCAAGATCTCGGCTGACATGAAGGCCAAGAACGCCAGCATTGACGCTCTGGTCAACGGCAACATCGAAGTAAACAATCAGCTGGATGTTCTCTCATCCGCTGAGATCAACGGTGCTGTCAGTGCCGAAAGACTGTCTGTCGCCGCCGGCGCTCTGCTGGAAGGCAACATGGTCATCAAGCACAAGTAAGAGAGAAGACAATAAGTGAAGGAACGGCTCAGGCCGTTCTTTCTTTTGCCCGGTAATTGCGAAAGCGCCGAATTGAGCGCATAATACAGATGATGAAAAGGAGAGGTTAACGCCATGACTACTGACTTTCAGAAAAAGGCCCAGATGGACGCTTCCGGCTTCGTGCTGCTGTCCGACTATGTTCCCGAGATCGTCCAGGAGATTCGTTACTTCTCCACCTTCAACTTCGTCGGCGAGCGCATTGACGGCTATGAGGAACCCTGCGCCATCATGACCAGGGAGTCGGCCCGGGCCCTCAAGGCGATTGCCGGCCGGGCCATGGTAGCCGGCTACCGGCTGAAGATCTTTGACGCCTACCGTCCGGCCAAGGCGGTCAGGCACTTCATCCTCTGGGGCATTGAGGACCTCGACCAGCGCATGAAGCCCTTCTTCTATCCTGACCTTGAGAAACAGGAACTCTTCGCCAAGGGCTACATCGCCAGCCAGTCCAGTCATTGCCGGGGCAGCACCGTCGATCTGACCTTATTGGACATGACAACGGGCAAGGAAGTGGACATGGGCTCACCCTTTGACTTCTTCAGCGAGGTTTCCCATCCGGACAGCCGGCTGGTCACTCATGAGCAGTACGAAAACCGCAGGTTCCTGCAGGATCTTATGGTCAACGGCGGCTTTGTGCCCTACGACTGCGAGTGGTGGCATTTCACGATGGCCGATGAGCCTTATCCCGATACCTACTTTGAATTCCCCAACTGCCGGCAGTCCCTGAAAGGCTAGGCAGAGAAAAAAGCGAAACAGCGGCAGCGCCGCTGTTTTTTTGATCAGAGAGCCGAAAAAAGCGTAAGCCGGTGGCTCACGCTTTCGGTATCAACGGTATTTCTAGGCTTTTTCCAGAGCCAGGGTCTCCGTCGTGATGTCGCAGACTTCAGACGGTCCGTAGTACTGAATGGCGCCGGGATAGGTGAAGGCCGTTTCGACAGCCCACTGCTGACGGTGGGCGGCAAAGTATTTGAAGGGATTACCGTCCAGCTCAACCAGGGCTTTTCTGATGACCGGCTTGTCTTCACCGTTTCTTCTTTCAATGTTCATCATCTTGGTGATCGGCATGCCGCCGGCGACCCACTGTTCCGCCGGCTTGGCCAGATTGGATACCTTGGAGAGATAACCGGTGTAGCCGTACTGGATCAGCATGAAGGCATTGTAGCCCAGAGAGTAGCAGTAGTCGGCGTCGAAATTGGACGGGAAGGCGCATCTTCCTTCGTAACCGAAGAAGTGATGCAGGGGGGAGAACTTGCCGTTGTAGGTCCCGGCCTGCTTACGCTGGGCGAGCTTGTCCTTAACCAGAGCGGAGAACAGCTTTTCGGATTCGATCAGGGAAACCTGAACGTTGCCGTGCGGATCTCTTTCCAGGAAGAGCTGCTGCTGGATGCCCTGAGGCAGGATGGCGAATACCTTCATTGATTCGGCGGTAAGACCCTTTTCAATGAAGGCGTACTTCTCTTCCCAGCTGGCCAGAGCGTTGAACGCGTCAGCCTTCTGGCCTGCCAGCATTTCGTTGATCTCGGCGATCAGCACCGAGAATTCGGGGACGAATTCGACGATGCCTTCCGGAATGATGGCAACGCCGAAATTCATTCCTCTTTCCGCGCGGGCGCATACGGAATCGGCGATGTAGTCGGCGATCTGTGACAGTGACATTTTCCTGGCGGCGACTTCCTCGCCGATCAGGCAGATGTTCGGCTGCGTCTTCAGCGCGCATTCCAGGGCGACATGGGAAGCGGAGCGGCCCATGACCTTGATGAAGTGCCAGTATTTCTTGGCAGAATTGGCATCTCTTTCAATGTTGCCGATCAGTTCGCTGTAGGTCTTGGTGGCGGTATCGAAGCCGAAGGAGCATTCGATGTCTTCGTTCTTCAGGTCGCCGTCGATGGTCTTGGGGCAGCCGATGACCTGAACGCCGGTATCATGGGCGGCAAAGTATTCCGCCAGAACAGCGGCGTTGGTATTGGAGTCGTCACCGCCGATGATGACGATGGCGGTGATGCCGTGGCTGCGGCAGACCTCAGCGGCCACTTCGAACTGGTCTTCCGTTTCCAGCTTGGTTCTGCCGGAACCGATGATGTCAAAGCCGCCGGTGTTGCGGTACTGATCGATCAGTTCGTCGTCAAAGATGACGTAGTCATCCTTGAGGATGCCGATGGGGCCGTTCTTGAATCCGTAGAGAACGTTGTCTCCGTCGGTGGCTTTCAGAGCGTCATAAAGTCCGCAGACGACGTTATGTCCGCCCGGAGCCTGGCCGCCGGAAAGGATGACGCCGACCTTATGCTTGCGCGCCGGCGAGGTGTTGGCACCCTTTTCAAAAGTGATTTCCTCCTTGCCGTAGGTGTTGGGGAATAAGGCCGCGATCTTCTGCTGGTCAGCGACGCTGGCGGTTTTTTCGCCGGTTCTGACGCTGATCTCGGCGATGCCGTTTCTCAGCATGCCGGGCAGTTTGGGCTGATACTGGTATCTGGCAATCTGAAGAGGTGATAATTTCATGTTCATTCTCCTTCTTTTGTTGTTCGTTAATATAATAATACTATTTTTTGCGGCTGTTTTTAAGGCACTTGCGCTTTTGTTCTGACAAAATCCGCTCAGTCAGCCGGAGCGAAAGAAAACCTCCGGTGATCCGGAGGTTTCGATCCTTAGTAATGATGCTTAGTTGAACTTCTTGACTTCCAGAAGCTTTTCTCTTAATTCGGCTTCCAGCTTGCGGAGTTCGACTTCAGCAGCCGTTCTCTTCTGACGTCCTTCGGTCTGGATCTTCAGGACTTCGTCCAGAGTCTCAATCAGGGACTTGTTGGTGAACTGCAGAGTCTCAAGCTCGACAATGCCCTTTTCGCTGGCTTCGGCCGTAGCGATGGTGCCCTGCTTCAGAGCTTCGGCGTTCTTCTTGAGAAGTTCGTTGGTCATGGCATCGACAGCCTTTTCGGCTTCGATGGCTTCCTGAGAATGGGACAGGCCGAGGGCGATGACCATCTGGCTCTTCCACAGCGGGATGGTGTTGACCAGGGTGGACTGGATCTTTTCCGCCATCAGGGTGTCATTGTTCTGAATGAGTCTGATCTGCGGGGCCATCTGGATGGAGATCATTCTGGTCAGTTCCAGGTCATGGAGCTTCTTCTCGAAGCGGTTGATCAGGTTGGCGTAGTCGTTGGCTCTCTGGGAATCTTCGGTAAGACCGGTTTCCTGAGCGGTGGCGACCAGCTTCGGCAGTTCAACTTCCTGGGCGTATTTCAGCTTTTTCTGACCGGCCAGGATGTACATGGTCAGTTCCTTCTTGTTGATCTCGTTCTTGTCATAGAGTTCATCCAGCAGGGCAATGTCCTTCAGCAGCTGAATCTGATGGCCTTCGAGCAGGTCGCAGATCTTGTTGACATTGACTTCAGCCTTGTCGTACTTGGCCTTCAGGCCCTGAACCTTGTTGGCTGATTTCTTGAACCAGGACTTGATGCCCTTTTCCTGATTGTCGATCTCAAAGCCCTTCAGTTCGACGACCAGGTCGGAGATCATGTCGCCGATCTGACCGAGGTCCTTGGTCTTGACGTCGTTGAGGGCGTTGGAAGAGAAGTCAGCGACTTTCTTCTGAGCGTCGGAACCGTAGGACATGATGATGTCGGTCTGGGTGATGTCGATCTTCTCGGAGAATTCATCGACCATCTTCTGGTCGGCTTCCGTCAGCATGGAAGTGTCCAGCTTGGCGGGCTGAATGTCTTTCTTTTCCTGAACGATTGGCTCTTCGGTGAGCTGTTCGGCCTTGGATTCGAGAGTCAGAACAATGTTTTCGTTATCCATTTATGCAATTCCTCCAATTTATATCTGATTAACTAAATTATAGCTAACTGAGATCAAAGTCTTCAAGCAGAAGCACGTCGATCGCGGCATCCCTGTCGTTGAGCACGCGCTTGGACTGATTGAGAATGGCGGCCTCGACCATGTTGCGGGAGAGACGGCCGTTGCCGGAGCGTACCGAGTCGTTTTCCTGGACCTTGGTGAAGTAGGCGGTCAGCGCCTCCGCGGCGCCTTCGTCGATCTTATAGCCGGCGCTCTTGGCATTGATCTGAGCGATGCCGAAGAGCTCTTCGCCGGTGTAGTCCGGGAATTCGATCTGGTTGGGGAAACGGGACTGCAGACCGGAGTTGGAAGTCAGGAAGGTCTTCATTTCCCTGGTGTAGCCCGCCAGTATGACGATCAGGTCTTCGCGGTTGTCTTCCATCGCCTTGACCAGGGTGTCGATGGCTTCCAGACCGAAGGAGTCGTTTTCCCCGCGGTAGAGCGAGTAGGCTTCATCGATGAACAGGATGCCGCCGATGGCCGACTTGATGACCTGCATGGTCAGCGGAGCGGTGTGGCCGACGTACTTGCCAACCAGGTCGCTTCTCGATACTTCAATGAGCTGGCCGTTGGACAGCACGCCGATGGCCTTAAGGTACTTGGCCAGGATGCGGGCGATGGTGGTCTTGCCAGTGCCCGGGTTGCCCGTGAAGATCATGTGCTTGGAAACCTCGGTGGTCTTGAGACCCTGGGACTTACGCATCTGCTGGGCTGCATAGAAGTCCTGCAGGGAGTAGATGTACTTCTTGACTTCGGTCAGGCCGACCAGCTGATCGAGTTCCTTGCGGACTTCCTCGATGGCATTGTCGACAATGACCGGAAGGTACTTGTCGAAGGGGTCTTCGTTGATGAACAGCTGGTTGTCCCGGTAGCTGATCACGGCGTTCTGGGTCTCGTTGACCAGATTCTGCAGCTTGTATTCGGACAGGCCGTTGTACAGCAGGGTGATCAGGTTGACCAGGAATCCGGCGTTTTCACCGTTGTAGCGGTCGCGGATGTAGTCGTTCATCGATTCATCGGCTTCCAGAAGCAGGTTCAGGGTCGTCAGACAGCGGGTCTTCAGACCGTTGAGCTTCTTCGGGAAGATCTTTATCATGTCCTCTACCGTCAGGTCACGGGTGACCAGGGAATCGGAGAGGTTGTTGATGAAGCGGGATCCGACGACGTTGAGCAGCTTGCTGGTCTTCAGCGGGGTGATGAACACCAGAAACTTGCCGGCAAAGCTCAGCTGCTTGATGGTGTTCTTGGCCAGCGAGTTGGTGGTTTCCACCAGCTGCTTGTTGTTGAGTATGTAGCGCTTGGACAGGGAGAGCTTGCCTTCAAGCAGGATCTCCTCGATGTAGGTCAGATAGCTGGCGGAGCAGTACTGAATGTTGTCGAAGATGATGACCTGGCTGTTGTTGATGGCGCCGTAGAGGTCGATGATGAAGTTATTCTCATCTTCCTTGCTGGCATACTTCTCCAGGTCGATGGTGGCGATGGCGTCATTGGCCAGCAGGTTGTTGGCCTTGAGCTGTCTGACCATCTGTTCGACGGAAGTGTGGCGGCCGGTATCGTTGCCTCCGGTTATCAGCATGGCGCAGTTGAGACCGCTGGGCTGCTGTCCCATGACGAAGGGACGCCGGAAGGCCTTGGAGAGAGCCTGCAGATATTCGTCCTGGCAGAGCACTTCCTCGCCGACAGCCGCTTCGATGGCGGTGAACTTGTCGCCCAGGCTGTTCTGGTCAAAGACGATGTTCAGGCTTTCTTCCTTGCCCAGATCAAAGTCCTCACCGAAGTCGGTCTTCAGACTCTGGGAGAGCTCATCCAGTCCGCTGTCGGTGAACAGTCCGTTGATTTCCTCAAACTGCTTGTTGATGATCTCACTGTTCTGTTTCAGCTTTTCCAGTTCGTCGGAAATCAGCTCACCGGTAAAGGGGTTCTTGTTCAGGACCGCCTTGTCTTCATCGGTCAGCTTGCGGTTCGGAGCGTCCTTGCCGAAAACCTTCTCCATCAGTTCTCTTTTTTCTTCTTCTCTTGACTTAGCCATTATCTGCTCACCTTATTAGTAAGGACCTGAAGACGGGCCAGCTTGGAGTTGTAGAGCAGCTTCTTGACCATCAACAGGGCATCGTAATACCCCTGCAGGAAGCCGTCAACGGTCACGGAATTGACCTTGGCCTTGTATTCATTCATGTCCTTGGTTACCGATTCCTCAACGACCTTGAGGTTGGAGGAATGGTTCTTGCATTCTTCGATGTAGCGCGTGATGCACTGCTGGTAGCCGTCCTTCTTGCTGGCGGGGTACTTGCCGTAGACGATGTTTTCCATGCAGGTCACGACCTGGAGGTAACGGGAAGCATAGCTGGTACTTTCGATCGTCCGGTTGACGTGCGGAATGACGCTGCGGTAGGTCGAGGAAGTGTAGCGGGAATTAGTCCCGCTGGAAGTATATCCGGAAGTGGTGTTGCTGACGGTCTTGGCGAATTCCCTGACCGACTGATCGACGAAGTCGCCGTTGTTCAGTTTGGCCAGCAGTTCGTCCAGAGAATCGTTCCAGCTCTTATTGGTAGCCATTATTCGCCCTCCCCTGAACCGGTCTGGTTCATTTCATCGACCAGGCCGTCCTTCTTCAGGACGGATTCCAGAGTCTTCATGTCAACCTTGAGGTCGGTATAGTAGTCTTCGGTCAGCGATGAGGAGATGGTCTTCAGAGCGCCGTTGATCAGAACGATGGTCTTCAGCAGACGGTCCTCGGAAGCCTTGAGGTCTTCGCTTTCGAAGGTGTTGGAACTCAGTCTTACGTAGTTCTGCAGAATGTCCGTCAGCATCGGCAGATAGTACTGATACAGCTTGGTGGTCTTGTTCTTGCATTCGCTGAATTCGTCTTCGATCTTCTTGATCTGATTCAGGTACTTGATGCTTTCCGCCAGGCCTTCACGGATCTGCTGGTTGGAGATGCTGCTGGAAAGGGAGGTAAGACGGCTGATGTAGAAAGCGCAGTCGGTAGCCGGTGCGACGGTCTCTTCCTTCTTTTCCTCTTTCTTGATGGGTTCTTCGACTTCCTTCTGCTTCTTCTTTTTCTTCTTGCTGGAAGTCAGGTCCTTGACCACGTTGGCGAAGCTGTTGAAGCCGCTGGGGAAGCTGTTGGCGAACAGCTTGAGGTCGGATACGTATTCATCGTTCATGAACAGATCGTATTCCTCCAGCGAAGCTCCGGCAGCACTGGTCTTGACAATGTAGGTATCGTTATCGATGTAAAGCTTATCGTTGTATTCAAAATAGGACTGGAAAATGCTCAGCAGTTCCTTGGTGGAGACGCTGGTAGCTGAGCGGGAAACTTTTTTCTTTCCGACCGCGCCGATCAGCTTGCCGATCAGAGAAATGAATCCCACAAACATGAGGATCGGGATGCCAAATACAAGTAAAATTGCTCCTGCCATAATAATCAGATCGAAAAGGTCTCCGGCAAAGTCAAAGGCGACTTCCAGAAAGCCCGAGGTCATCAGAAAGAAGAAGATCAGACCCCAGGGGAAACTGGACTGCCTGCGATATCGCCTGTTATATACGTAACGTGCCATAACCTTATTCCTTTCTGATATATTATATACCAATTAATATTGTGTGTTCTATATCATACCGCGAAAAACCGCGCCGTTTTTAAGCAGGCACTTCGGGGAAAAATAAGCGGTTAATTGTGCTAAAATGAATTGGGTGATTGCTTAATGAAGGACGAGATCGTCATCAGGGGAGCCCGGGAAAACAACCTTCAGAACGTTTCCCTCGAACTGCCCCGCAACAAGTTCATCGTCATGACCGGCCTGAGCGGCTCCGGAAAGACGTCGCTGGCCTTTGACACCATCTATGCCGAGGGGCAGAGACGCTACGTGGAATCGCTCTCTACCTATGCCCGGCAGTTTTTAGGCGGCGTCAGCAAGCCCGACGTCGACTCCATCGAAGGCCTTTCTCCGGCCATCGCCATCGATCAGAAATCCACCAGCAACAACCCCCGTTCCACCGTGGGAACGATCACCGAGATATATGACTACCTGCGTTTGCTTTTCGCCAGAATCGGCGTACCGTATTGCCCTAATCATCATATCCCCATCACCTCCCAGACCATCAGCGAGATGCTGGAAAGCGTGATGGCCTTACCGGAAGGCAGCCGGATCATCATCATGGCTCCCGTCATCCATCAACAGAAGGGCACCCACAAGGACCTTCTGGCCAAGCTGTTCCGCGACGGCTACGTCAGAGCGGAAGTGGATGGCGAAATGAAGATGTTGGAAGAAGAGATAAACCTCGATAAGAACCGCAAGCACGACATCTACGTCGTCATCGACCGCATGGTCAGAAAGGACGAAAACCGGGGCCGCATTCACGATTCCCTGGAGACCGCCCTCAATCTGGCTGACGGCCTGGCCGTCGTGCGGACCGGTGAGGAGGAGATGCTGTTCAGCTCCCACTTCGCCTGCAAGTACTGCGGCTTCTCCGTTCCCAAGCTGGAACCGCGGCTGTTCTCCTTCAACTCGCCCTTGGGCGCCTGCCCCGACTGCAACGGCCTGGGCTTCAAGCAGAAGGTCGACATCGACATCCTGATACCCGATGACAGCCTGTCCATCAACGAGGGCGGCATCAGGTACTACAAGAACATCGTCAATACTGAAAACCTGGAGTGGAAGAACTTCCAGGTATTGCTTGACCATTATCACATCGATCCCGACAAGCCGCTTAAGAACTTCACCAAAAGGGAAATGGACATCATTCTCTACGGCTCCGATGAGCCGATCAGTTACTCAATCACCTCCCGGGGCGGCACCACCAGAAAGAGCACTTCCTTCGTGGAAGGCGTCATCTCCCTGATTGAAAGGCGCTACGTGGAAACAAGCAGCGCCATGAGCCGGGAGTGGTACGGTTCCTACATGATGAATCTGCCCTGCCCAACCTGTCAGGGCAAGAGACTTAACGAGATGGCTCTGAGCGTGCTGATCGGCGGCAAAAACATCATCGAATGGACGCAGATGAGCATCAAGCAGGCCATTGAGTTCATCGAAGGCCTGGATCTCACCGAATCGCAGAAGACCATCGGCAAGCTGGCCATCCGGGAGATCCTGTCCCGGCTGAACTTCCTGAAGGACGTCGGCCTGGAATACCTGACCCTGGACCGCATGGCCGGAACGCTCTCCGGCGGTGAAGCCCAGCGGATCCGGCTGGCTACCCAGATCGGCTCCAAGCTCACCGGCGTGCTCTATGTCCTGGACGAACCGAGCATCGGCCTGCACCAGAAGGACAACGACAAGCTGTTGCAGACGCTGAAGAACATGCGCGATCTGGGCAATACCCTGATCGTCGTCGAGCATGACGAAGATACCATGAGGCAGTGCGACTGGATCTGCGACTGCGGACCTAAAGCCGGCATCCACGGCGGCCAGATCGTCTATAACGGTCCGGCTGAGGGCATCATTGACTGCCCCAAGAGCATTACCGGCAAATACCTGTCCGGCCAGCTTCGCATCGACTCGCCCCAGAAGTACCGCAAGGGCAACGGCAAGAAGCTGACCATCCGCAAGGCGGCGGAAAACAACCTCAAGGACCTCAATGTCAGCATCCCCCTGGGAACTCTGACCCTGGTGACCGGCGTTTCCGGCAGCGGCAAGAGCACCCTGGTAAATGAGATCATCGGCAAGTCGCTGATGAAGAATCTGGGAAGGACCAGGATCAGACCGGGCAAGGTGGAAAAGGTCACCGGCATGGAGAACATCGACAAGGTCATCATCATTGACCAGAATCCCATCGGCCGTACGCCCCGTTCCAACCCGGCCACCTACACCGGCGTCTTCGACGACATCCGCGACCTGTTCGCCCAGACCCCGGAAGCCAAGATCCGCGGCTACACCAAGTCGCGCTTCTCCTTCAACGTTTCCGGCGGCCGCTGCGAAGCCTGCTGGGGCGACGGCGTCAAGCGGATCTCGATGAATTTCCTGCCCGACGTCTATGTGCCCTGCGACATCTGCAAGGGCAAACGCTACAACGAAGAGACCCTGCAGGTCACCTTCAAGGGCAAGAACATCTCCGACGTTCTGGAGATGACCATTGAGGAAGCCTATGACCTGTTTGTCAACATTCCCAAGATCAAGACCAAGCTGCAGACCCTGCTGGATGTCGGTTTAGGCTACATGAAGGTCGGCCAGTCGGCCGTTACCATCTCCGGCGGCGAAGCCCAGCGGGTCAAACTGGCCAGTGAACTGCAGAGAAAGGCAACGGGGAGAACGATGTTCATTCTCGACGAGCCGACTACCGGCCTGCACATGCACGACGTCAGAAAGCTTCTGAACGTCCTGCACCGGCTGGTCGATCACGGCGACACCGTTCTGGTCATCGAACACAATCTCGACGTCATCAAGAACGCCGACTACATAATTGACCTGGGACCCGAAGGCGGCGATGACGGCGGAACGCTGGTTGCCTGCGGCACCCCGAAGGAAGTAAGTGAAGTAGCGCAGAGCTACACGGGACAGTACCTTAAGAAGGTATTTGCCCGGGAAGGAGGCAGAAATGCATAAGACCGTAACCGTCCGCGACATCTGGGAGTACTTCGGCTACCGCCAGATCGTCGGTGATGATGATTCCCTGAACCGCGAGATCAAGGAAGCCAACACCAACCGTCCCGGCCTGGAACTCTCCGGCTATCTGGACGATCACGTAACCAAGCGCATCGTGGTCATCGGCGAAAAGGAAATGAACTACATCCGCACCATGGATGAACAGTCCCAGCGAAAGGTCTTCGACTACCTGACCGGCGATCAGATCCCCATGATCCTGATCTCCCGGGACATGGACTGCCCGCCGATTCTGGGCGAGATAGCCTATCAGAAGAACTTCCCGGTGTTCTCTTCCTATGCTCCGACCAATTCACTGGTCGTTGAGCTGGTTTCCTTCCTGGAGGAATTCTTCGCTCCCATCGAAAGCGTTCACGGCGTCCTGATGCAGGTGTTCGGCCGCGGCGTGCTGATCAGGGGCGACAGCGGCCTGGGAAAGAGCGAGATCGCCCTGGAACTGATCAAGAGAGGCCACATCCTGGTCGCAGATGACCGGGTAGACATCTACCGCGTCCACAACTCCATCACCGGTGAAGCTCCGGAGATCCTCAGAAACCTGCTGGAAATCAGAGGCGTGGGCATCATCAATGTCACCAGCATGTTCGGCATCGCTTCCACTACCGAGAAGTCGGACATCGACTACGTCATCGACCTGGACAAATGGTCAGATGATACGGAATACGACCGGCTGAACCTGGATAACGATCAGCAGGTGGTGAACTTCTTCGGCGTCAATATCCCCAGACTGATCATTCCGGTCAGTGAGGGCCGCTCCGTGGCCGTCATCATCGAGGCGGCGGTGACCAACCAGATCCTGCGCAGCCGGGGCATTGACTCCTCCAACGAACTGGAGCAGCGGGTCATTGACCTGATCAATCGACAGAAAGGAGAAAACTGAAATGACGTTTTTCCCAAGCAGAGAAATCTTCCTGCGTATCGGCGAAGGCATTGAGATCCGCTGGTACGCGGTATGCATCCTGACCGGAGCCGTTCTGGCTTATCTCGGCGCCCAGCGTCAGGGTAAGAAAGCCGGCTATGACGGCGAGATCTTCGATGACATCTTCATCGGCGCTCTGGCCTTCGGCATTCTGGGCGCCCGTTTATGGTACTGCCTGTTCTACGACGCCAAAGGATATTTTTCCAACCCCATCAGCATCTTCGAAATCTGGGACGGCGGTCTGGCCATTCACGGCGGCGTCTTTGCCGGATTACTGTTCGTTCTCATCTACTGTAAGAGCAAGAACTTCTCATTCTGGCACCTGGCGGACATCGTGATGCCCTGGGTGCTGATCGGCCAGTGTCTGGGCCGCTGGGGCAACTACGCCAACCAGGAGTGCTACGGCGGCGTCGTTGACGAGAGCTTCTACGACGGCATCCTCTCCTTTCTGAAGGAAGGCATGTTCATCAACGGCCAGTACCGCATGCCGATGTTCTTCATCGAAAGCACGCTGTGTCTGACCGGGTTCATCCTGATTCAGCTTTACCGCCGCACCAGCAAGACCACCCGCGGCTGCGGCGTCTTTGCCTACATGGCCTGGTACGGCGCCATCCGCTTCTGGATCGAATCCCAGCGCACCGACTCGCTGATGTTCCTGGGTCTGCGCATTGCTCAGATCATCTCCATCATTTTAATGGTCATCGGCATTGCCGGACTGCTGGGCGTCTTTGACAGATTCATTGACCGGGACAAGCCGGTTGTCATCTTTGACCTTGACGGCACCCTGCTGGATACCAGAGGGGCCATTGAGGCATCATTCCTGCACGTCTTTGAGGAATACCTGCCTGACAGAGTGTTCACCGACGAAGAAAAGGCGGACTTCATGGGCCCGACCCTCCAGCAGACCTTCAGGAAATATCTGCCTGATGAAGACGTGGAAAAGCTGGTGGAGAAGTACCGCGTTCATAACCGGGAAATGCAGAAGAAACTGGTAAAGGCCTTCCCGCACGCCAAGGAACTGCTTGATTACCTGAAGGACAACGGCTACCGCTTTGGCATCGCTTCCTCCAAGACCACCGAGATCATCAAGCTCGGTCTGGAAGCTGCCGGCCTGCAGGATTACTTCGGCGACAACATCGTCGGCGTTGAGGAAATCGAAAAGCCCAAGCCTGACAAGGAAGTCATCGTCAAGGGCTATCAGCTTCTGGGCGGAAGACTGGACGACGCCATCTATGTCGGGGACGTGGTCAGCGACGTCAAGGCCGCGCAGAACGCCGGCGTCTATGCCATTGCCTATTCCAGCAACCCGATCCGCGAAACCCAGCTGGTTGACGCCAAACCCAATAAGCTGATCCATGATCTTGCGGAGATCATCGACATACTGAAGGAGGACCACAGATGGACAGGCAATTTGATGTAGTCATCATCGGAGCCGGCCCGGCCGGCCTGACCGCGGCCATCTATGCCACCAGAGCCAATCTCTCGGCAGCTGTCGTTGAGGAAGGAGCGCCCGGCGGCAAGCTGGTCAAGACCTATGAAATTGAGAACTACCCCGGCATTAAGAAGATCGCCGGCGTTGATCTGGCAATCGAACTGATGGAACACGGCTTAAGCTTCGGTGCTCAGCTGGAAAGCGGCACCGTGACGGCCGTGGAAGACGACGGGGAAAACAAGATCGTCCGTCTGGCTGACGGCCGGAGCCTGAAGGCCAGGGCGGTAATTGTTGCTACAGGGACGAAGGAAAGAGAACTCGACCTTCCCGAAGCTCAGCGCTTCACCGGCCGGGGCATCTCCTACTGCGCCGTCTGCGACGGAGCCTTCTACCGCAATCAGGACGTCGTCGTCATCGGCGGGGGCAACAGCGCCCTGGAGGAATCCCTTTATCTGACCTCTCTGGTCAACAAGGTCTATATCGTCATCAGACGCGACCAGTTCCGGGCTGAGGCCTCGGTCGTCGACAAGGTCCTGGCCAATGATAAGATCGAAATCATCTACAAGCACCTTCCGGAGAGCCTGATAATTGAAGACGATAAGATCACCGGCATCATGCTCAAGAGCGTGGAAGACGGCAGTCTTAGAAAAGTCGCCTGCTCAGGCATCTTCCCCTACATCGGGGCTGACGCTTCAACGTCTTTCCTGGATAAGAGCCTTTTGGATGAAAGGGGCTATCTGCTGGTCAACAGCGACATGTCTACCTCTCACCCGGGCATTTACGGGGCCGGAGATGTCTGTCAGAAGGACCTGCGCCAGGTGGTCACCGCCACCAATGACGGCGCCATCGCGGCCAACAGCGTCATTAAGTACCTGCAGAAGCACTGATGAGTAAAATGAAGGACGGCCATGCCGCCCTTTCTTCTGAATTGAAACGCCTGAAATGTCTGAGCGGTCTGTGTTGAAAAAACGTGACCTGTGGTGATAGACTAGATAAGTAAATAGAAAGAGGAAGAGATAATGAAATTTCTGAACTTACTGAAAAAATACGAAAAGGGCAGCACCCATTTTGTGATGCTGCTGGTAGGCATCGGCTTTCTGGTCTTCACCATTCTGCCGCTGGTCTTACCATCCTGGTCGTCTGACAGCTCACCGCTGATGAGCATCATCTTCGCCCTCGTGGGTCTTGTCATGATCGTTTTTGGCTTCAGAGGCCTCAAGAACGTTGCCACGACCACGCTGGAGCAGACCAACTACTTTGATCAGGTGGATAAAGGAGCTGTTGACCCGGCGGTCATTGAAGCCATCAGAAGCAGCAATTCCCCGCTGAAGGACTACTACTTCCATTACTGCGGCAAGCTGAACCAGAGCTACATTCTGGAGACAACTGACAGAGAACCGACCTATGAGATCAACTGTGACAAGATGGGCATGGTAAATGACTTCATCTTCACCTTCAAGAACCATCTGACCGGCAAGGAGTTCACCAGCAATGTCACCCACACCATGACTGTTTCCTACGGTTCCGACAACTTCTCACTGGTCGACAAGTCCTACTTCAAGATTGACGGAAAGAACATCTGGGAATACATCGCCGAGATGGGCTATTCCGTTGAACCGTATCTGGACCCCGTGGCGTTCTCCTTCCGGATCAGACACTACGGCGTTGAGGTCGCTGATCTGAAGTGCGCCGGCACCAACGTGCTGCCGCAGTACGAAGGCAAGCAGGGCTTAAGAAACGTTGCCATGAGCAGCGGCCTGTACCGGGTTTCCTGCCGTGACGAGGACGTTGAGGCGGTTGCCATCATCGCCTTCGCGGTAAGCAGAGTACAGATCATCTAGTAATCGAATCATTTGAAAACAAAGAAAGCGGACGGCAGTCCGCTTTTATGTTCTCTGATTGAAGTTTTTATTCCTGATAATCTGAATCCGTGTTCCTTAGTTTCAGGTAGGAAACGTCTTCGCCTTTAATGGAGGCAAAGGCGGCTCCGAAGGCTTCTTCGGTTTCCCGGCTGTAGGGGTTACAGCACATCTGCTTCAGGGTGTCCAGGCTACAGGCTACCGAGTCAGCGCCGGCCAGGAAACAGGCTCTGGCCTCGTCGGCGTTATGAATTGATGCTGCCAGCAGTTCCGGTACCGGATGATCCTCGATGCGGTCGTAAAGAGCGCGGATGTCGCGGATGGTCTGACTCATGTCATAGCCGGCCTTGCTTCCCCGGCCGTAGAACGGCGAGATGGCGTAGCAGCCGGCTACGGCGGCCATGTAGGCCTGTTCATAGGTGAACATCGCGGTGGCGATCGTTCTGATGCCGCGGTTGGCTAGTTCTCTCATCGCCTTGAAGCCTTCGACGTTGCAGGCGATCTTGAAACCCAGCCGGGTTGGGTCAAGTTCATAGATGTCCAAGGCCTTGTCAACGATGTCCTGAGCCTTTTCACCGTGAATAGACTGAAATACCAGCAGATCCCGGCTGTCGTCGAGCATCCGCTTGGCGGAATCCTTAAGGGTCATTTCCGGACCGTAGAGGTCCAGAACGATGTTGGAGTTGGTGAGTACGCCGATGACCCCCAGAGCCCGGGCTTCGTCATAGTCGGCGGGATTGTTGCTGCAGGCAGTGTAGACTCTTAATTTCATGATTATTTCCTCCGGGTTGTTTTCTGCCTTCATTTTAACATAAACGGGGATTCAGATTGTTCATTTGCCTTTTGAGCATAGCCATTGAAGACCGACCCATGAGTAAGATAAAATTAACGCAGATAAAGGAGTAACAACAATGAACCTGAACCCCAGAGAAATCAAGGGAGCCGTGGAGCTCCATAACCGCAAACCGGAAAAGGAAAAGGTCTCCAGATGGAGCTTTCTGAAAGTGCTGAGAGAACACAGTGACCTGCTGGAATTCTATCCGGAGATCAATCCCTATGCCGAGTGCTACAAATTCAGAGAGAACACCTACTGCATCTTCGTCCCCAGCGCCCTGGCATCTCTGGGCGATATGTGGAATTACCTGATCATCGGTCCGCAAAAGGCTCTGCTCATCGATACTGCTCTGGGTCTGGGCAACATCAGAAAGCTGGCCGAGTTCCTCGCCAAGGGCAAGGAAGTCATCTGTGTCAACACCCACAACCATCTCGACCACATCGGCGGCAATTACTATTTTGACAAGGTCTACATCAATGAATACGATGTCTACGGTCTGAAGAGACAGATGACGCCGGACTACTTCCCTTCCCAGATGCTTGATGAAAACGGCAAGGGCAGATATGCCGATTTTGACCCGGCTTATCTGGCGCCTTTCAGGGAATACGAAATCGTCGGCGTGCCTGACGGATATACCTTTGATTTAGGCGAGGGCTATGAAGTAGAACTGATGCTGCTGAGCGGCCATACCGCCGGCCAGTCCGGTCTCTACGATAAGCAGACCGGCTGCTTCTTCATCGGCGATACCACCAGCGCCTTGAAGGAATCCTGGGAGCAGCATCCCGAGCTGTGCACGGTCCGTTCGCTGAGAGACCACATGCAGAAGGCATTGGACAAGTATGGCGAGCAGATGACCGGAATCTTCCCGGGACACGGCGCCATCGACCTGCACCCGGTAACCCTGCAGTACATCATCGACACCGCCAACCGGATCATCGAACATCCTGACTGGTATGACACCAAGGTCCAGTTCTTTGAACACAGTCTGTATGCCAAGATGATCTATCAGTTCGGCAGCGACCTGAAGTATTCGATGGATACGGTGGAATAGAAAAACGACGAGGGGCACTGACGTGCCCTTTTCATTTGACCGGCGTAATTGGTACAGCCGGGAATGTGTGCTATAATGAAAAACAGGAAGTGATTCAATGAAGAAAGTCGTATGTATCGGCGGCGGAACCGGCCAGTCAGCTCTGTTAAGAGGGCTGAAGAAAATCGAAGACATCGAACTGACCGCCATCGTGGCCGTAGCCGATGACGGCGGATCAACCGGCCGTCTGCGCAATCAGCTGCATCTGCCCGCCATGGGTGACATCCGCAGCGTCATGGTGGCCCTGGCCGAAAGAGAAGATCTGATGACCTCCATCATGAACTACCGCTTTGACAGGAATTCCGGCGAACTGTCCGGTCATAACTTAGGCAACATCATCATCTCCGCTCTGGCTCAGGGCAGCGGTGATTTTCTGCAGGCCATTGAAGACCTGTCATCAGCTTTGAAGGTCAGGGGACGCATCCTGCCCAGCACCATTGAAGACGTGACGCTGAAGGCCAACATGAAGGACGGCTGCGTCATTTCCGGCGAAAGCGAACTCAGAGAGAGCGAGAGCATCATCGATGAGGTCTTCTATGACGGAGAGGTCAAGGCCTACCCGGCCGCCGTTGAGGCCATCTATGACGCCGACTACATCATCGTCGGCATCGGCTCGCTGTTTACCTCGATCCTTCCCAACCTGATCATCAGCGACATCAAGACCGCCCTGGGCAGCTGTAAGGGCAAGGTCATCTACTACTGCAACTGCATGTCCGAGCACGGCGAGACGGACGGCTTTTCCATGGAAGATCACGTGGAAGCGCTGGAGCGCCACCTGCAGAAGCGGGTCCTCGACGCCGTGGTCTTTCCCAACGACGGGATTCCCGAAGTCTGCCTGCAGTCCTACGCCCGCGAACACGCCGCTCCCGTATTCATCCGGGATGAGGAACACGAATACCAGGTCTACCGTCACAGCCTGCTGAACTTCCGCAACAACGTCATCAGGCATGACGACGAAAAGACCAGAAGAAGCTTCGAAGAAGTAATGAGGAAGATGGGATAATGTCATTCACCAGTGACGTCAAGGACGAATTAGCCGGCATCGAGCTGTCCGACAGTTCCAAGAAGGCCCAGCTGTCCGCTTTGTTTCAGCTTTTGGCCAGCCTGTCCATTTCCAGCCGGGGCCTCAGTCTTAACATCACCTGTACCAACGCCAAAGTGATCAAGCGCGTTGCCATGGATGTCCGGGCTCTGTACGGCCTGCGCTGCGACATCGAAGCGACCAGACAGAAGAACCTGGACAAGCGCAACATCTACACCCTCATCATCACTGAAAAGGCCAGGGAGATCCTCGAGGACCTCGACCTGTGGACCGGCAAGGGCCTGCAGGAACACCCCCGCATGGGTTTTCTCAACCACGAGGAGATGGTGCGTTCCTATCTGGCCGGCTGCTTCATGGCCGGCGGGTCCATCAATTCACCCCGTTCGACCAGTTATCATCTGGAGATCACCGCCAGCAGCGAAGGGCAGGGACAGTTCATGCAGAAGCTGCTGGAGAAGGAAAACATCCCCGCCAGGATGACGGTAAGGCGCAAGCATCATGTGGTCTACATGAAATCGGCGGAAACCATCGCCGACATGCTCAGGCTGCTGGGCGCCAGCGAGGCGGTCATGGAGTTTGAGGACGAGCGCATCCAGCGCGACTTCATCAACAGCCTGCACAGGCTGGACAACGTCAAGATCGCCAACGAGCAGAAGAGCCTGAAGGTGGCTGATGAGCAGATCGAGGCGATCAGCTATCTGAAGGACCGGGGATTACTGCGTTATCTGAGCGAAAAGGACCGGCAGATCGCCATGGTGAGATACGCCAACCCGGACGCTTCATTAAAGGAATTAAGCAAGATTTACCAGCAGCAGAGCGGAGTTGAACTGACCAAGTCAGGCATCCGCCACCGCTTTGAGAACATCTACAAGCTGGTTGAAAAATACCGCAAGAGGGAGGAAGAACATGACAGTTGACATCATCATGACCATCGGATCCATCATCCTGTTTCTCATCCTCTGGCCGCTGATCAAGTGGTTCGCTTTGATCGTGCTGATTCTGACCGTGATCTTCGGAATCAAGGTCGCTCACGACAGCAAGCAGGTCAGAGAGGAGATCGAAAAGGATCCCGAGGCCTATTTCGCCGCTCAGCAGAAGAAAGAGGAATAAGGAATGATCCGCCGCGGCCGTAAGGAAGACAGAACGGGCATCTTTGACCTGTACGGACGTTCCAACAGTTCCGGCTTCGTAAACCGGGAGGATTACTTCGCCCGGAAATTCATACCGGAGAACGTCATTGTCAATGAAGTAAACGGGCACATCTGTGCCTCCGTTCAGGTCGACTTCTGTCCGCTGATGATCAACGGCCGCAAGCTGGCCGCCGGAACGCTGCTGGGGCAGTTCTACGACTACTCCCGCGGCCTGAAGGACATCAACGCGCTGATCGGCGAGGTGACCGAGCAGCAGAAGTACCGCACGCTGATCACCATCATTCCCACCGATTCTCCCAAGGACTACGGCAAGTACGGCTTTGAGGAGATCTACCGCAAGAGAGTCTATACCATCAGCCGCTCGCATCTGGACAACGCCTCCTACAAGGGCGTTTCCAAGGACTTCGCGATTGACGATCTGATGAAGCTCTATGACGGCTTCGTAAGCCACTTCAACGGCTATGTCCATCGGGACCGCAGGTACTGGAACCGGCTGATTGAACTGCTGAGATTCAAGCGCTACAACCTGGCCGTCTTCCGCGATGAAGAAAACAGGCCTCAGGGCTACATGATCTACTACATCGAGGCCGGCAAGGTCTCGGTAGTGGAGATAATCTACAATAACGGCACCGCCCTGACCAGGCTGGTCTGTTACGCCCTGCGCCTTAAGAGCAGCATCCGCCTCTACACTTCGGAAAACGAGGATCTGACCCGGGCCTTCCCGAAGATCCGCTACCGCCTGGAAACCACGGCGGTGGCCCGGATCAACGATCTGGAGATGTTCAACCGGCTCTTCAACGCCAATGCGCGCTCCAGCCGCGAGGCCTTCGCCCTGGGCGGCAAGCCGCTTTATCTTTCCGAAGAATATTACTGAAATATCGGTCAAATCGACGCCATACGCCCTCCTTATCGTGTATAATGAGTTCAGGAAAAGAAAAACACATAAGGAGGTTTTTTCATGGAACTGAAGGGTTCAAAGACAGAACAGAATTTATTAACCGCTTTTGCCGGTGAAAGCCAGGCCAGAAACAAGTACACCTATTACGCTTCCAAGGCCAAGAAGGAAGGCTACGAGCAGATCGCTGCCATCTTCATGGAAACCGCTGAAAACGAAAAGGAACACGCCAAGATGTGGTTCAAGGCCCTCCATGACGGCGGCATTCCCTCAACGCTGGAGAATCTGAAGGACGCTGCCGACGGTGAGAACTTCGAATGGACCGACATGTACAAGAAGATGGCTGAAGAAGCCCGGGAAGAAGGCTTCTTAAGGATCGCTGCCCAGATGGAAGGCGTAGCCGCCATCGAAAAGCATCATGAGGAAAGATACCGCAAGCTGGCCGAAAACATCGAGAAGAACGAAGTCTTCGAGAAGCTGACCGACACCATGTGGATCTGCCGTAACTGCGGCCACCTCTACTTCGGCAAGAAGGCTCCGGCTGTCTGCCCGGTATGCGCTCATCCGCAGGCCTACTTCCAGGTCAACGAGGAAAATTATTAGAAAAAAGATAAGGAAAAACAGGTGGATTAGGGAAAGAGCGCGCTTTCTGTCCGATTGACTTTGAAGGCGTTTGTTTCTATAATTTACTTGCGTATAAAATGACAAATAGGAGGATATTCAAATGTCAGTTGTAAAAGTTGCTATTAACGGTTTCGGACGTATCGGCCGTCTGGCATTCAGACAGATGTTCGGTGCTGAAGGCTACGAAGTCGTTGCCATCAACGACCTGACCAGCCCCAAGATGCTCGCCAACTTATTAAAGTATGACTCAGCTCAGGGTGGCTATTGCGGTGTCTTCGGCGAAGAAGCCAAGCACACTGTTACTTCCAAGGAACCCGTCATCGACGAAGAGACCAAGGAAGTCAAGGAAGACAGTTCCATCACTGTCGACGGCAAGGAGATCACCATCTACTCAAAGCCGAAGGCTCAGGATCTGCCCTGGGGCAAGCTCGGTGTTGACGTAGTTCTGGAATGCACCGGTTTCTATACCTCAAAGGCCAAGGCTCAGGCTCACATCGACGCCGGCGCCAAGAAGGTCGTCATTTCCGCTCCTGCCGGCAATGACCTGCCGACCATCGTCTACAATGTAAACCACAAGACTCTGACCGCAGATGACAAGATCATCTCCGCTGCTTCCTGCACCACCAACTGCCTGGCCCCGATGACCAAGGCTCTGAATGACTACGCTCCGATCCAGTCCGGTATCATGACCACTGTTCATGCCTACACCGGCGACCAGATGATTCTGGACGGACCGCACAGAAAAGGCGACCTGCAGAGAGCAAGAGCCGGCGCTGTCAACATCGTTCCCAACTCAACCGGTGCTGCCAAGGCCATCGGCCTGGTCATCCCCGAACTGAACGGCAAGCTGATCGGCGCTGCTCAGAGAGTTCCGACCGCTACCGGTTCAACCACCATCCTGCACGCTGTTGTCAAAGGTGAGAACATCACTGTTGACGGCATCAACGCTGCCATGAAGGCTCAGGCTAACGAATCATTCGGCTACACCACCGAAAAGCTCGTTTCCTCCGACATCATCGGCATGAAGTTCGGATCACTGTTCGATGCCAACCAGACCATGGTATCCGATATGGGCGACGGCACTTATCTGGTACAGGTAGTTTCCTGGTACGACAACGAGAACAGCTACACTTCACAGATGGTCAGAACGATCAAGTATCTGGCAAACATCTAATTGCTAACTGACGTATCGATAGTACTCAAATGAAAACAGCCTTCTTCACGAAGGCTGTTTTTTACGTGCGTGGATCAGTGATCAGATGTGTCTTCTCAGGGTATCCTCAACGATGTTCCAGAAGGGTTCCAGCTGACAGCTCAGGCCTACCGTGACATTGGCCTGCTTATGGAAGCGGTTGTTGATGTCGCAGACCGTCTGGCCATAGCTGGGGCCATGGTTGAGTTCAACTTCCACGAACATGTCCTGGGTTTCGTAGATCTCCGGAGCGATGAGATAAGTGACCGCCGTTACGTCATGTACCGGTCCGGAAGAAAGGCCGTTGACCGCCTGAGAGCGGAAGGTGAAGCGCATGATGTCGCCGAACAGCTTGCCGGCTCTGTTGCCGATGGCTTCCATTCTTTCAATGATGTCCATGTCAGCGCGGACGTTGTTGGTGAGGTTAAGTCCCATCATCACCAGCGGTACGCCGGAAGTAAAGACCACATGGGCAGCCTCAGGGTCAACATAGGTGTTGAATTCAGCGGCCGGGGTAACATTTCCCAGGCCTACGGCTCCGCCCATCAGGACTATCCTCTTTATCTTGTTAATGATCCTCGGTTCCAGGCGCATGGCCATCGCGATGTTGCTCAGCGGTCCGACCGGTACCAGGGTAATGTCGCCATCGGAAGCCATCAGGGTATCAACCAGATAGCTGACGGCGTGTTTTTCTTCGGCTTTATATCTGAGCGGTTCAAAGACCGGGCCGTCCAGGCCGCTTTCCCCGTGGACGTCACCGGCGGTTACCTGGTCTCTGACCATCGGGCGGTCCATGCCGCCGTAGACGGGAACATCCAGTCCCAGATGCTGGCAGACGTGCAGGGTGTTGGGCAGAGTCTTATCGAGGGTCTGATTGCCGGCAACGACGGTGACCCCCAGCAGGTCGATCTGCGGGTGTCTGGCCGCTACCATCAGGGCGATGGCGTCATCGTGACCAGTATCACAGTCAAGTATCATCTTGATTCTTTCCATTGTCTTGTCTCCTTGTTTATGACCTCATTATAATATGGTACAATAAAGGAAAAATAGGAGATATCTCCTATATTGAAGGGAAACCATGAAATTCATTGATAATGATGATTTGCTGCGGAAACATCTCAACAGCGCGTCAGTACGCCGTTATTTTCCCGCTCAGCTGGACCGGCATTTCCAGCTGGCATCACTAAGACAGAATGAACAGATCATCAGGCAGGGCGAAAAATCCGCTTATCTCTATTACCTGCTTTCTGGCCGTTGCAAAGTTTCTGCAGTCATGGAAAACGGGCGGACCGTCATCATCAACAGCCTGGAAGCTCCTTGCCTGATCGGTGAGATCGAGCTGATCAACCGGGATGTTCCTTTCAGCGTTGAAAGCATCACGGAAGTCCTGCTTTTGGCCCTGCCGGTTGACAAGGCCAGAGACAGCCTGCTCAACAGTCCTGACTTTCTGTATCAGCTCTGTTCTGATCTTGTCGACAAGGAAAGAACACACGCCATCAGGCTGGCTCATTATGTCTCCTTTCCGCTGATCAACCGTCTGGCGCAGTTCATCCTGACAAACAGCACGCCGGAGGGAATGCAGATAAAAAAGACTGTCATCGCTGAGAGTCTGGGCGTTTCCTACCGGCATCTTGAAAAGGTCATGAACGATCTGGTCAGTCAGGGGACACTGGAAAAACAGAAACGGAATTACCGAATCATCAAGGCTGAGTATCTTCGCTCTCTGGCGCAGCAGATGGAAGTGTTCTGAAAAGAAAAATGACGGATAACCGTCATTAGTCTTCTTCGATAACCCTGCCACAGGCCGGGCAGTATTTCTGGCTCTTCTTGATCTCCGCTCCGCAGGATGGGCAATAGAGCTTGTTTTCGGTTTCCTGCGTCTTTTTCTCGTCTTGCTTACGGGCTTCGGGAGAGACCATGGTATAGGCTCTCGGCTTGCGCTTCAGAGATCTGGGAACGTCATCGGTGACGTTCTTTCTTTCGTAGCGCGGGTTATATCTGACATTTCCTTTTCTTCTTCTCGGTAACATGAGTTCACCTCCTCATTTATCTTATATTATCTCATTCCAATCCGGCAGACAAATCTTCCAACAGACGGTCAGCCAGAGCGTTGTATTCGCCGACTTTTTCCTTCAGCGTGGCCTTGGTTTCGGCAACATATTTTTCATCTTCCAGGCCGGCCAGGTTGATCAGCACGTTGGCATAAGCTCCGTTCAGACCGGCTTTCAGGGAAAGGGCAGCGACGTAAAGGTCACTGGCGCAGGACTTATTCAGATTACTCCAGACTTCATTCAGGAGGGTCAGACACTGCTGAGCCAGCATGATCACCTTTAGAGGCGGCTGGCAGCTTTCCCGCAGGCCGGCCTGGATCTGATCGTGGCGGTATTGTTTTTCCTCTTCGCTTTCCTTGGGCAGCTTATAGGCAGCGGCGACCAGATTGTAGGCGGCCGTGTCTTCATCGACCAGTCTGAGCAGATCTTCCTTCATTTCCTGAGCCTGCTTTTCCGTTTCCTCTGCCAGTTTCTGGTAATCGGCGTATTTCCTGCGCCCCAGCGTCAGATTGCACACCATGGCCAATAGCGAAGCGCCATAGCCGGCTTCCACCGCCGCGACGGATCCGCCGCCCGGTGCCGGTGATGAAGATGCCAGTTCATCCATGAATTCTCTTACCTTAAGTTCTACAAGTTCCATATTCTTTTATTCCCCCAGATGATATTCCATGACCTGCTTGTAACAGTCAAAGCCTTCCAGCTTCAGGTAGTGAGCAGCGACGTCGATCAGCGCCTTGGCCGGCGTCAGGCCGACGATCTCGCTGCCGGTGATGCTGATGCCGGCTTCACCGGCCAGTTTCTTTATCGCATCAAAGGTTTCGTAAAGCGCGGTTTTCTCATAATTGACCATGTTCATGCTGACCTGGACCTTTCCGGTCTCTTCGATCCTTACGCCCATGGCCTTGCAGTACTTGAAGCCTCCGGAAGATCCCCTGATGGTTTTGGCAATCGTCTTGGCAATCTCCAGGTCATCGCTGTCCAAATTAACGTTGAAGGCAACCAGCGGCATACGGGCACCCACGGCGGTTACGCCGGCAGTGGGATGCGGCTTTCTGTCTCCGTAGTCGGGCTGCCATTCAGGCAATAACAGCTTTTCCGCCATGCCCTCAAATTCGCCCCTGCGGATCGTTGCCAGGTTTCTTCTTTCCTCGCTGCTGCAGGAATCTTCATACAGGAAGCACGGTATCTTAAGTTCGTTCCAGATCCTTTCCGCGACCCTTTTGGAAAGGGCGATGCATTCTTCCAGCGAAACATCCTGCGTCGGGACGAATGGCATGACATCGGTGGCGCCCATGCGGGGATGAGCACCCTGATGCTTCCTGAGATCGATGGTTTCCGCCGCCTTCTTACAGAGCCGGAAGGCCACCTCCTCAATGGCTTGGGGTGAACCGGTCATCGTAAAGACGCTGCGGTTATGACTGCCGTCGCTCTGGGCGTCCAAAAGCGTACAGCCCGGAACGCTCTGAGCGACTTCAACCAACCGGTTAAAGGTCTCTTCGTCCTTCTGACTTGAGACACTGAAGTTGGGAATGAATTCAACAAGCTTTCTCATCGGGTCCTCCTTTGACGATTTGTCCTTTCTTGATGACGGTGGTGACGAGATTGCTGCCGAGGCGGTAACAGACATAACTCAGCTCTTCGGCGTTCCAGATCACCAGGTCCGCCTGCTTGCCTTCCTCAAGGCTACCGATGACATCCGCTCTGTTGATGGCGGCGGCAGCGTTGAGCGTTACCGCGGTCAGCACCTCTTCAGGTGTCAACTTGTATTTCAGGCAGCCCAGCGTCATGACCAGCTGCAGATTCAGACAGGGGCAGGTTCCCGGATTGTAATCGGTAGCCAGAGCAACGGCAACGCCTTTTTCCACCATCTTTCTGGCCGGCGCATAGCCGGCGTTGAGATAGTGGCTGGTTGCCGGTAACAGGCAGGCAATTACCCCGCCTCTGCTTAAGGCGTCGATGCCTTCGTCTGTGCAGACGATCAGATGCTCGGCGCTGACAGCGCCGAGCTGTCCGGCCAGTTGTGAACCGCCGATCGGATAAAGTTCATCGGCGTGGATCTTTGACTTGAGGCCGTATTGCTGTCCGGTCAATAGGATCTTGCGGCTTTCTTCAGCGGTGAAAACGCCTTCTTCGCAGAAGACATCGCAGAATTCCGCTAGTTTGCGATCCGCTACTTCCGGTATCATTCTCTGACAGAGAAGGTCGATGTAGCCTTCCCGGTCACAGGCATATTCCTTTGGCAGGGCATGGGCGCCTAAGAAGGTGGCGACCAGATCCATGGGATGAGTATCGTTAAGCTGCCGGATGACTTCCAGCTGGCGGATCTCGGTTTCCGTATTCAGTCCGTAGCCGCTCTTGATTTCGCAGGTCGTCGTACCATAGTTCAGCATTTCATTAAGAGCTTCCCGGCCCTTTTGGGCCAGTTCTTCTGAAGAGGCGCTGCGGGTAGCCCGGACGGTGGAATGAATGCCGCCGCCGGAAGCCAGGATTTCCAGATAGGGAACGCCCTTGAGTTTCTGTTCCATCTCGTTATTGCGCCAGCCTCCGAAGATCAGGTGGCTGTGGCTGTCTACCAGTCCCGGAGTCACCAGCTTTCCCTGAGCATCGATTATCTGCTCGGCTTCACATGGACAGGCTCCTTCACCGATTTTGGTGATGATGCCGTCTTCAGCCAGGAGCCAGGCGTCATGAATGACTCTGACGTCACCCTGATGTTCTCCCCTCAGGGCTTCTTTTCCCTGCGGAGTGACCAGGGTTCCGATGTTTCTGATCAGCGTTTTCATTATTCCGCGGCTTCCTGCAGGGCTTCCTCAACCAGCTTAGCATCAGCGAGGTAGGGAAGGGTGATGTGGTCAGCGCCCTGATTGTCGCGGTTGTACTCCGCGGCGACGCTCATGGCGTTTTCATTGCGGGCCCAGCTGCGGCGGGCGACGCCGACCATGGTATCCCATGGCATGCTCATCTTCAGGATCTCGTCGACCCGTTCACTGCCATCAAGCACCATGCCGAAGCCGCCATTGACGGCCTTGCCGATGCCGACACCGCCGCCGTTATGCAGGGCGATGTAGCTCATGCCGCGGGCTGCATTGCCGGCGTAGCACTGTACGGCCATGTCGGCCATGATGTTCGAGCCGTCCTTGATGTTGGAAGTTTCCCTGAACGGAGAGTCGGTTCCGCCGGTGTCATGATGGTCACGGCCCAGGATGACCGGACCGATCTCACCGTTGCGGACCATTTCGTTGAATTTCAGGGAAATGTTAAGACGGCCGATGGCATCCTGATAGAGGATGCGGCACTGGGTGCCGACGACCATCTTGTTCTTGCCGGCGTCTCTTACCCAGACGTAGTTATCGTAGTCCTGATATCTTCTGTTGTGACTGATGATGTATTCGGCCGCGGCCGCGTCGGTCTTGGCCAGATCTTCCGGTTTGCGGCTCAGACAGCACCATCTGAACGGTCCGTAGCCGTAGTCAAACAGCTGCGGTCCGAGAATGTCTTCGACATATGACGGGAAAATGAAGCCGTCCAGGTCGTTTTCACCGTTGCGGCAGATCTCCTTCATGCCGGAATCGTAGACGGCCTTCAGGAAGCTGTTGCCGTAGTCAAAGAAGTAGGTTCCTCTCTCGTGGAATTTCTGGATGATGCGGAAGTGGCGCTGCAGGCTGCGGTTGACCAGGACCTTGAACTGATCGCGGTCTTCCGCCAGCATTTTCGTCCGCTGCCCGAAGGTCAGTTCCACCGGGCAGTAGCCGCCGTCATAGGGAACGTGGCAGCTGGTCTGGTCGCTCATCAGATCGACATGGACGTTCTTGTCATAGAGATATTCCAGAAGGTCCACGACGTTACCGAGATAGGCAATGGCGCAGGGTTCCTTCTTTTCCAGATGTCTGCGGGCAGAAGCCAGCGCTTCGTCAAGGCTGGCGGTCTTCTCGCTTACCCAGCCCTGCTTGAGGCGGGTGTCGATGCGGCTTTCGTCGACTTCGGCGATGATGGCCACCGCGCCGGCGATTTCTGCCGCCTTGCCCTGAGCGCCGCTCATGCCGCCCAGACCGGCGGACACGAACAGCTTGCCGGCCAGGTTGCCGTCTTCGGGAACGCCGAGCTTCAGCCGGCCGGCGTTCAGCAGGGTGTTGAAGGTGCCGTGGACGATGCCCTGAGGACCGATGTACATCCAGCCGCCGGCGGTCATCTGGCCGTAGTTGGCTACGCCCAGGGCGGCGGCCCGGTTGAAGTCCTTCTGGGTGTCGTAGTTGCCGACCATCAGGCCGTTGGTGATGATGACCCGCGGGGCCAGCTTATGGGAATGGAACAGTCCGAGGGGATGGCCGCTCATGACCACCAGCGTCTGCTGGTCGGTCAGCTGTTCCAGATATTTCTTGATCAGCCGGTACTGCATCCAGTTCTGGCAGACCTGTCCGGTCTCCCCGTAGGTAACCAGTTCGTAAGGGTACAGGGCGGTTTCAAAGTCCAGGTTGTTGTCGATCATGACCTGAATGGCCTTGCCTTCGATGCAGTTGCCCTTGTACTCATCGATCGGCTTGCCGATGATCTGGCCGGCCGGGCGGAAGCGGTATCCGTAGATGCGGCCTCTGGTCTTCAGTTCTTCGGCAAATTCTCTGGCCATCTGCTTATGGTGCTTGGGATGAATGTAGCGCAGGGCGTTAGTGATGGCGAGCTTCATGTCGCTTTCCGACAGTTCCGATTCGCGCTTGGGAGCCCGGCGGATACCCGGCAGGATATCCGGATATTCCGGCAGTTCTTCATCCAGTCTGATGATCATGGCGTCTTGGTAATTCAGTTCCATTTTCTTTCCTCCGATTATTCAAAGTCAGGCATGTATTTCCTGACTGTTTCCAGTATCTTTCCGCTGCGGATCAGCTTTTCGATCTTGGCGATGTCAATTCGTATTTCCCGGTCTGTTTCCATGAAGTCAATGTCTTCTCTTACCAGGCGGTAGACGCCTTCCAGTACCGGCGAGAGCTGCGGAGAAACCTGACCGAGGCGTCTTCTGATGTCGATGGCCTGGCAGGCGGTGAGCAGTTCATAGGCCAGCACCGAGGTGCTGTTTTCCAGGATCCAGCCGCTTTTGCGGGCTGCCGTGGTACCCATGGAGACGAAGTCTTCCTGATTGGCGCTGCTGGGAATGGAGTCCACGGAAGCCGGATGGGCCAGCACCTTGTTTTCGGAGACCATGCTGGCGGCGGAATACTGCACGATCATGAAGCCGCTGTTGATGCCAGGATCGGTGGTCAGAAAGCAGGTCAGACCATTGGAGATGGCAGAATTGACCATCTTCTCGATTCTTCTTTCCGAAATGGACGCGATCTCGCTTAAGGCAATGCCCAGGAAATCATAGGCCAGCGCCATGGGTTCGCCATGGAAGTTGCCGCCGGAAACGACGTCGCCGTCTTCAAAGATGAGCGGGTTGTCGGTAACGGCGTTAAGTTCGATGTCAGTCTTTTCCCGGACATAGGCCAGGGCGTCCCGGATGGCCCCGTGAACCTGGGGAATGCATCTTAGGGAATAGGAATCCTGAACTCTTAAACCCTGGCTGTCCTTCAGCATCTGGTTTTCTTCGGTCAGGATGCGGATGTTCTCCGCCGTCTTCTGCTGGCCTTTCTGGCCTCTTTCCTGATGGATCCGGGGATCAAAGGCATCAAGCTGACCGGTCAGGGCGGAAAGCGACAGCGCCGCGGTCACATCGGCCATGGCGATCAGATCCAGAGCGTCATAAAGGTTCAGGGCACCGACGGAAGTCATCGCGTAGGTTCCGTTGGTGATGGCCAGAGCTTCCTTGGAGAAAAGGGTATCAACCGGTTCAATGCCGGCCAGCCGCATGGCTTTGGCTCCCGGCATTCTTTCCCCTTTATAGAAAGCCTCGCCTTTTCCCAGAACGACCAGAGCGATGTGGCTTAACGGAGCAAGGTCACCGCTGGCTCCCAGCGAGCCCTTCTGAGGCACGACGGGAACGATGTTGCGGTTGAGCATCTGCACATAGGTTTCCGCGACCAGCGGTCTTAAGCCGCTGACGCCGTGACAGAAAGCGTTTATCAGCAGTAACATCATTCCTCTGACCTGTTCTTCACGGTACGGCTCGCCGGTAGCGACGCTGTGGGAGAGCACCAGGTTGTTGGAAAGCTGCCTGGACATTTCCGTTGAAACCTTGACCTTGGACAGACCGCCGAAGCCGGTGGTGATGCCGTAGGCAACCTGATTGTCTTCGGTTATCCGGTCCACCCGCTGACGGCACTCCCGGATCTTCTCCATGGAGGCTTCGTCTATCGAAACCTCACAATAAAAACGGGCTACCGCTACCAGCTGCGACAAGGTCAGGTCATGGCCCGTCAGTACTACTTTCTTTATTGATTCTGCAGTCTTCATTATCATTCTCTCTTCATTTGTATACAACTATATTGTAAGTCAAAACAGACTGATTTTCATCTCCTCTTATGTATTGTCATTAGTGAAAATACAATTATGTTACATATGGGCAAGCATTGCTTGAAAAAAGAAAGGTTAGTCGTTGAAAATATCACGGTATACCGTTATAATATAAGTGAAGGTGATAGTGATGAATATTAACGAAATCATGAAGAAGAGGGGTGTGTCCAAATACAGCGTTGCCAACAGCAGCGGAGTTCCGTATATGACTTTGAGCGACATCTGCAGTGGCAAAACCAATCTTGGCAAGTGCAGCGCTGAAACGGTGTATAAACTTTCAAAGGTCCTTGATGTAACCATGGAAGAACTGCTGGAACCTTATATGTCGCCCAGAATATCGTTTGATCTGTTTAAGAGCAATGTCTGTCATCAACTGAAGGAACTTGGTGACATAGAATTTTTAGTCAGGTCCATTGAGAGTGGCGACATCGTTACTTTTTATGAAAGATCCTGGTATCCGGAAAGTCTTTATTTACTCGCCATGGTAGATTACATAAGCAGAATCAATGATGTTCCCTTGTGTGACAGTTACAGTGAGATTCGAAAAGCAAAACTAAGAGAAACTGTCTTTCCTTCAAGCGTAATCATGTCTGCCGCCGTAATGCAGGATGAGCGGATTAAAGAAAAGGCAATAGAGGATTCTATTCCGGAATTCATTCGGTTTAATATCGTAGAAAGTGAGATCAGGGATGTCGTCTGAAAAACCGGCAGCATTTAGCAAAGATAACCTTGATTTATATCTGAAGGAGTTGTCTAAAGAATACAGAAAACTGGCGGGAAAGAATATGCCTGCGGAAGTAATCCTCATAGGTGGAGCTGCCATAGTTGAGAATTACGGGTTCCGTAATATGACAACAGATGTTGATGCTATCATCAATTCCTCTTCAATAATGAAAGAAGCGATAAATCGTGTTGGGGATAAGTATGATTTGCCAAACGGGTGGCTTAACAGTGACCTTGTAAAAACAGGATCATACAGCGAAAAACTTGTACAATACTCAGAGCTTTATCGTAATTTTAGTCATGTGTTGGATGTCAGAACAATAAACGGTGAATATCTTGTTGCCATGAAACTTCATTCTTTCAGGCAGTATAAGAACGATGTTTCAGACATTATTGGCATAATGGCTGAACATGAGAAACGAGGAGATGCGTTTACCTTCAGTCGGATTGAAAAAGCGGTGATTGACCTCTATGGATCGTGGAAAGGGTTTCCTGATGGTGCCAGAGAGTTCATGCTAAAAACTGTGTCCAACGGCAATTATTCAAAAACATATGAATTGGCTCAGGAAAACGAGAAAGCCGCCAGAGAGCAGCTTATTGATTTCAACGATAATTACCCGGGGAGTGTGACTGACAAAAATGTTAATGACATACTGGGAATTTTGGAGAAGAGGAAAGAAGACAGTAATCATAAATGAAATGCGATTTGTGCAGATTTGTCCAAAAGAATAGGCGGCTTGTGAAAACCGTCTATTTTTTTCATGTTATTCGATAAAGCTTCTTTGATTATCTGTAGAACGTCTTCAGCTTCTCGATGTAGGGAGCTTTGTCCTCTTCCTTCATGAACGAAGTTCTGAAGGAGTTGATGTTGCAGGTGATCAGGTCGTTCCAGGTAAATCCGCACTCATTGAGGGCATGATCGTATTCGTCTTCAATGGTGATGTCGGAAAGGATCATGTTGTCGGTATTCAGGGTAACCAGGGCACCCATGTCCAGCAGGTTCTTGGCCGGATGCTTAACGTAGGAAGGCTCGGTCTTGCACTGGATGTTGCTGGTGAGGCAGATCTCCAGAGCAGTTTTGGTATTGACGACCTTGCGGGCGATTTCAGCGTCATAGTAACTGTGATGGCCGTGACCAATTCGCTTGGCGCCGTAGTCAATGACGGTGGAGCAGTTCTCCGGGATGCCGTTGTCGCCGGCGTGAATGGTCATGTTCATGCCCTTTTCTCTCGGTGAGACAAACAGTTCGGCATATTCCTTCATCGGTACGCTGTCCTCGAAGCCGGCCAGATCCAGTCCCACAACGCCGTCTTCGCTGTAGTATTCTTCAAACAGCCGGACGGTCTCCAGGTTCATGTCGCGGTTGACATTGTTGAGGGCGATCATGCAGCAGAGAATGATGTTGGTCTTGATCTGGGGGAAGTCGATGGCTGCCTGCCTTCTGCCTTCCAGTACGGCGTCAATGGCGCCGCGCTGAGTCAATTGTTTCTGAGTGTGCAGCTGCGGGGCAAAGCGGATCTCCACATAGTTCAGAGTGTCGGCAACGTTGCCGATGGTGGTGTAGGTGATCTCCTTCAGAGCGTCAAAGTCCTGCAGAATGGCGGTGTTCAGGTCAAAGCGGGAAAGATATTCGCCGACATCGCCGCAGTTGGCGGTTCTGACGAGGTAGGCCTTGAATCCTTCCAAAGAATCAGCCGGCATGGGGATATTTCTTTCCTTAGCCAGTTTCCAGGTGACTTCAGGAACCATTGATCCATCGAGATGGAAATGCAGATCAGCTTTCGGGAACGGGTATCTCATGATTTATTCTCCTTGTTTTAATGTCTATATTATAGCACGATGGGGTTATAATATATCCGGAGGAACATACAATGATAATTCAGAGCCGCAACGTCTACTATCAGGAAAAACTGCAGCCCTTACAGGTGGAAATAGAGGGATACAGGATCGTTTCCGTGATGCCCTACGGCGTCGAGAAAGTCGACCATGACTACGGCGACAACTGGATCCTGCCGGGGCTGATCGACATCCATAACCACGGCTATAATGGCCTGGAAGCCAACCACGCCACTAAACAGTGGGTCAGAGAGTGGATGGCCTATCTGCCTTCCGAAGGCGTCACCTCGACTTTACCGACCACCAGCAGCGCCAGGCATGAAGACATTCTGGAAGGGATGCGCAACATCGCTGCGGTCTTTGAGGAAGACTATAAGGGCGCCAACATTCTGGGCATCTATTCCGAAGGACCGTTCATGAGCGAGAAATACCGCGGTGCTCAGGATCTGGCCAACAAGACCGTTCCCACCAGAGAAATCATCGATGAGTACCTGGAAGCTTCCAATGGCCTGCTTCAGTATGTCATGGTAGCTCCTGAGGAACTGCCGGACATGGACGTCATCAAATACTGCGTCTCCAGGGGACTGAAGGTGGCCATCGGCCACAGCGGTGCTGATTTTGAGACCTGCTCAAGGGCCCGTAACGCCGGAGCGAGATCATTCACCCATACCTATAACGGCATGCGTGGTCTGCATCACCGGGAGCCCGGCACGCTGGGAGCGGCGATGTACTACGACGACATGTACGCTGAGCTGATCGGTGACGGCGTGCACGTCAGCTTCCCCAGCTGCAGCATTCTCGCCCGCATCAAGGGTAAGGACAGGCTGATCTCCATCACTGACTCGGTAGCCATTAAAGGCCTGCCGGTCGGAGAGATCATGGACCGGGATTCCGGGGTCAAGGTCAGGATCTGCGAAGACGGCGTCGGCCGGCTGGAGAATGGCACGATTGCCGGCAGCTGCAACCGCCTCAACACCATTCTGAAAAGAGAGATTGAGAACGCCGGCATTGACGTGGTCACCGCCATCAACTCCTGCACGGCCAACCCGGCCTGCCTGTTAGGCTACGACTACTGCAAGGGCTACATCAAGGAAAACTACGATGCCGACATCGTAGTGCTGGACAAAGACTTCGAGCCCGTTCAGACCTACGTCATGGGTCAGGAAATGCTATAAACAGACAAAAGGCGCCTAGGCGCCTTTTAACATGGCTTATTGTTGAAGTGATTTCAGCTGTCCGTCTTCCAGCAGGCACACCCGGTTAGCCACTTCGTTAATGAACTTGCGGTCATGGCTGACGGCGATGATACAGCCCTTATACTCAATCAGCATCTGCCGCACCTGCGGGGAACTCAGCGGTGAGAGGTTGCGGGTCGGTTCGTCCAGTAACAGCACCTGGCAGCGCTCCACGATCAGCTTCAGCAATAACAGCTTGCATTTCTGCCCTTCGGAAAGTCCGCTGATCGGCCGGCCCATTTCTTCAGTAGTGAATTTCAAGGCGCCGAGGTAGCTGTTGACCAGCGAGTTGGTGTCCTTCAGTTTTTCCGGATTCAGAAACTGCGTCGGCGTGAGGTCATAGTCCATGACCTCTTCATATTTCTGGGGCATGTAGCCGACCTTCAGTTCCTGCTTTTCGGCCAGCTTCTCTCTGATGATCCTCATCAGGGTGCTCTTGCCGGAACCGTTGCGGCCGATGATGCACAGCTTGTCTTCACCCCTGACATGCAGGGCGACGTTTTCCGCCAGCAGTTTGTCGCCGGCCTTAAGTTCAGGAAGACTGAGATCGAGGATCACCTTGGAAGGATTGAGGTCGATGTCCGGGAAGTAAATTTCAATGGCTTCTTCCGGTTCGTACTTCTGAGTCAGGTTTTCCTTTTTTTCTTCCATTCTCCGGCCCAGCGACTTGACGGCGTGCATCTTGCGCTTCAGCATCATCGCGGCGTGGGGGTCCTGACGGGAAACGGCAGCCTGTTCATGCTGAACACGCTGATAGATCCGGCGGTACTTTTCCATCTGGGCCCGGAAGGCGGCATTCTCCTTGCGGCTGATGGCATTGGTCCTTTCGATGTTATGCAGCCGCTCTTCAGCGTACTGGCGGTAGGGCTGATGGGCGACGGTGACATGAGGCTCGGTCTTGCGCTTGAGCTGTTCGATGTGGATGATGCCTTCGGCGCAGTTTTCCAATAAGGTCTCGTCGTGGCTGATGAACAGGATGGCCCGCTCACAGCCGGTAATGAAATCCTCCAGCCAGATGATGGTCTGCAGGTCCAGGTCATTGGTCGGCTCGTCCAGTAACAGAATGCCGTAGCGGTGGTAGAGCAGCTCGGCCAGAGCCATCTTGACCTTTTCGCCGCCGGAAAGGGTGGCGATCCTTCTTTCCAGAATGTCGCTGTTCAGTCCGACCGTATTAAGAGCGCTGAGCAGGTCAGCGTAGTGTTCGTAGAGACCATAGCCGTCAGTTTCCGGATGGCTGAGAAACTGCAGCACGGTGCGCTGGTTCCAGGCAGGGTCGATCTGCTGGCGCAGATAACCGACGGTCTCGTCGGCAGTTATCCGGCCGCTGAAATTGACATAATCAGACACATCCTCGCCGGCGATGATCTTAAGCAGCGTGCTCTTGCCGTTGCCTTCCTCACCGATCAGGGCGATGTGCTCGCCGTCATTTAAAACAAAGCTGAAATCGCTGATCAGCTCTCTTCCCTTCAGAGTTGTTACGTTAAGATTGTTTATTTTGAGCATGATGAAAAACCTCCTTACCTTAATTCCGCTATCAATGTAATTCGGTTAATTTCTCATCTTCTCACCTCGGGCTCATTATAGCACATCATAATGAAAGCCGCCATAAGGCGGCTTGAGTGATCGTTTACAGGCTGTTGACTTCCTGAAGCGTCGGAATCGAATCAGCGGCACCGCGGCGGGTGACGGTGATCGAAGCGGCCCTGGCAGCCAGCCGCAGGCATTCCGCAATGTCGTATCCCTGAGAGAGACCGTAGCTGAAGTAGCCCATGAAGGTATCTCCGGCGCCGACGGTGTCAATGGCGTTGACCTTGAAGGCCGGCTGGAACAGCTGCTTTTCGCTGTCCTGGTAGTAGGCGCCTTCAGCGCCGACGGTCATGACCAGTCTGGCGTTGGGATACCTGACGCGGAATTCGGCCAGGATCTCACTGAACTCCTTCTTACCGGTCAGGGCGGCACCCTCGACTTCGTTGATGAAGAAGTAGTCGACCTTATCCAGCGGGTAAGTGAATAACAGGTCGTTGATGGGCGAGGGGTTGAGCATGACGGTCAGGCCCTTCTCATGGGCCTTTTCGATGACCTTGGCGTTATTGTTGATCTCATTCTGCAGAATGATCAGGTCACCCTCGTGGAAGTGGGAAAGCACTTCGTCGATGTATTCTTCGCTGATCGACTGGTTGGAACCGCCGTAGATGAAGATGGCGTTTTCACCCTTCTCATCGATCTGAATGACGGCGTGGCCGTTGGGCTCATCGACATGGTTGAGATAGGTCATGTCGACGCCGTTTTCCTCAAGGACCTTCTCCAGAAGAGCAGCGTCATTGCCGATGTTGCCGGCCAGATAGACGTGCGCGCTGCTTCTCGCCAGGGCGATGGAGGCGTTCAGGCCCTTGCCGCCGGCCACGACGGTGTACTCGTCGGCGAAGGTGGTTTCCTTGGGAGCGCAGATGTGATGCATATGATAATCGTGGTCAATGTTAAGCGAACCGAATACTAAAATTTCCATTATGAATATCTCCTGTTTTGTTCCATTAAATTATATCATAACCGCCTCAGCCGATGAAGAAGGTCAGAGGCTTTCTTCCCCCGGCTTTTCCAGATCGCGTTCCAGCAGTTCGACGACAATGTTACCGGTATCTTCGTAATAGACTTCCAGCTGCCCGGCCGAAGTGAAGCCATGGCGCTGATAAAGCCTCAGGGCGGGCAGGTTGCCGCAGACCACGTCCAGATGGATGACCCTGGCCTGTTTGCGGGCTTCCTCAAGCAGGTATTCCATCAGCACGCGGCTGACGCCCTTTCCCCTCAACGGCGGGGCAATTGCCAGCAGGTGGACGACCGCCACTTCCTCATCAGGGACTTTTCTGGACCAGCCGCCGGCCTTGTACATTTCCTCTTCGCCGATGCTCAGGACGGCTGCCGCGGCGATCATGTCACCCTGGCAGACCAGCAGAAACTCGCCCTTCTCCAGATGGCTGCGGATGTCGTCTTCAGAAGGGTAGACTCCTTTGGTCCAGTCGGGTCCGTACTGGTCGAAGCGCTGCTGATCGATGACGGCGTCGTAGAAAGCGTTAAGCCTGTCAAAATCGCTGACGCTGGCTCTTCTGGTGATCATGATTATCAGCCTCCCTGTTCTAAGACAAGTATAGAGGGAAAGCCGAGGCTTATCAAGAAAGCGGGTGCGCATGTAAATCCGGCGGGTGCAGAAGTAATATCGTGATATAATGGACTTACTGATATTCAGGAGGTTTTATTATGAAACTCTATAACACTTACAGCCTGCAGGTTGAGGAATTCAAACCCATTAAGGAAGGTGAAGTCAGCATGTACGTCTGCGGACCGACGGTCTACAACCACGCCCATGTCGGCAACGCCCGTCCCATCGTCGTCTTCGACACGCTCAGAAGAGTGCTGGAAGCCTGCGGCTATAAGGTAACATATGTATCCAATTTCACCGATGTTGACGACAAGATCATCAACAAGGCCATCGAGGACGGCATCGATGAGAATACCGTTGCCGAGACCTACATCGACGCCTACAACAACGTCCGTTCCCAGCTCAACGTCATTCCTCTGGACGCCACGCCCAGAGTGACCCGGACCATGGATGAGATCATCGCCTTCATCGCCAGGCTGGTCGAGGAAGGGGCGGCCTATGAAGTCAACGGCGACGTCTACTTCTCCGTTGACGCCGACAACAAGTATGGCGAGCTGTCCCATCAGCGCGTCGATGAGCTGCAGGTCGGTGCCCGCGTCGAGGAAAACAGCCAGAAGAAGAACCCCCTGGACTTCGCCCTGTGGAAGAAGACCGACAAGGGCATTCAGTGGGATTCTCCCTGGGGAAGAGGAAGACCGGGCTGGCATACCGAATGCGTAGTGATGATCGGCAAGCAGTTCGGCCAGGGCATGATCGACATTCACGGCGGCGGCAAGGACCTCAAGTTCCCGCACCATGAAAACGAAGTCGCCCAGTCGGAGATCGTCAACCACCACCATCTGGCCAACTACTGGATCCACAACGGCATGCTGGCGTTCGACGGCGAGAAGATGAGCAAGTCTCTGGGCAATGTCCGTCTGGCCAAGGACGTCATCGGCCAGCTGGGCGCCAACCTGACCCGTTACTTCCTGCTTTCCGTACGCTACCGCGACGTGCTGAACTTCACCGATGATGCCATCGCCGCGGCCCGCAGTGAACTGGACAAGATCGTTCAGGTGCTCAAGCAGGTCGAGGTGAAACAGCAGCTCGGTCAGCTGACCTTAAAGGAAAGCTTCAACGTTGACCGCTACAATGAATTCCTTCAGGACATGGAAGATGACCTGAATACCCCCAACGCCTATACCGTCATGAGAGATGTGGTCAAGCAGCTCAACCAGTCGCTGCGCAGCCGCGTCATTGACGGCGACATCGTCTCCAAGGACTACAACGCCTTGCGGATGATGCTGGACATCCTGGGCATCAGGATCGATAAGCTCGAATTCAGCGATGAAGATAAGAAACTCTACCAGCAGTGGATGGATGCCAAGGCAGCCAAGGATTTCGCCACGGCCGACAGCCTGAGAGAACAGCTGCAGCAGCGCGGCATTCTGTAAGATGAACGGAATACTCAATAAGTACAGTCCTCTGGCGCTCGCCTTTGTCGGCGATGCCCACTACAACCTGACGGTCAAGCAGAAGGCGGCGGAAAAGCATGCTAAAATCAACGACATGCAGAAGTACGCTGCCGATTACTGCAGCGCCAGACGGCAGGCCCGGATCTCCCATTATCTGATCGATCAGGGAATCCTGAATGAGGAAGAACTGGAGATCTTCAAGAAGGGCCGCAACGCCAAGGGACACGGAGCGCCCAAGAACACCGACGCGGTGACCTACCGCATCTCCACCGGCTTTGAAGCCGTCTGGGGCTACTGGTATCTTAACGGCATGCAGCAGCGCCTGGAACAAATCTGGGACTTAATTGAAACCATAGAGGATTAGAAGTATGGCACAATATGTTTACGGGAAAAGCGTGATTCTCAGCCTTCTGAAAACGCAGAAGAAAGTGGAAAAACTCTGGATCCAGAAAGGCCGCAGGGACGATGAGGTGGAAAGACTGGCCAGAAGTCTGGGCGTCAACATGGAAGTCACGGAAAGAAAGCATCTGGACAGGCTGGTCAACGGCAACCATCAGGGCTATGTGGCGCTGGTGGAAGACTATCCGACCTGTACGCTCAAGCAGCTGCTTGAAACGGTGCAGCCGGGCCATCAGCCGCTGCTGGTGGCACTGGACCAGCTTCAGGATCCTCACAACCTGGGGGCCATCCTCAGAACGGCAGCCTGCGCCGGCGCCGACGGACTGATCATTGAGAAGACCCGCTCGGTATCGCTGAACGCCACGGTGGCCAAGGTCTCGACCGGAGCCATCGACATCGTGCCAGTCGCCGAAGTCGCCAATCTCTCCCAGACCCTGATCGCCCTGAAGAAGGAAGGCTACTGGGTCGTGGGAACTTCCCTGAAGGCCGACAGGGATTACCGCGAAGTCGACTACGACATGCCGGTGGTTCTGGTGATCGGCTCGGAAGGCGAAGGCATGAGACGGCTGGTCGAGGAAAACTGCGACATTCTGGTGAAGATGCCCCTGGAAAACGGCATGGACTCCCTGAACGCCTCAGTCGCCGCCGGCATCATGCTCTACAGGATCTACGACAGCCGCTTTCCCGTCAGATAGAGGGAAAGGGTATGAATGATGACAACGAGTACGAACTGCTGTACATGTACCGCAAGGGTGATCTGCAGGCATTGGACCTGTTAATGAAGATGGTTCTTCCCTTTGTCATCAAGACCTACGCTTCCATTGCCGTTCACTGGCCGTCCTTTGAAAGCGACGAAGCCAGGCAGGCGGCCTGGCTGGGCGTGATCAACGCCGTCTACTACTTCCGGGAAGACCGGAAGATGAGCTTCCGCAACTTCATCCTGATGTGCGTGGAAAGGCAGATGTATTCCGCCCTGCGCCACCATAAGCGCATCAGCCGGCTCGACTATCTCAGTTCGATGTCGATGGACCGGCTGATCCCGGACTGCGACGAGCTCTATCTGGGCGATACCCTGAGCCGCGACAGCTCGCTGGATCCCCGGAGCATCAGCCGCTACCGCGCCTTGCTGGCGCAGATCTACCGGCAGCTGGAGGACAATCCGCTGGACAGCCGGGTGCTCAGCCTGCGCGTTCAGGGCTACACCTATCAGGAAACGGCTTCGATACTGGGCATCCGCAAAAAGGACGTCGACAATGCCGTTCAGCGCATCCGCAAGAAGATTTCATATTTATTTGACTAATGCCTTCTGCTGTGGTAAAGTATAGGTACCTGTCAGGAGGTTTTTTTTATGAGCGATAAGGTAATACTGACCTGCAGCGAATGCCTATCCAGAAATTACACTACCACTCGTAACCGGAAAACCCGTACCGAGAGGCTTGAGTTGGTAAAGTACTGTAAGAAATGCGGTAAGCACACGCTGCATAAGGAAACGAAATAGGAGGCCCGATTATGGCAAAGGACAATACTAAACAGACAAAGAATAACAGCATCTGGGAAAAGATCACCGGATTCTTCACCGGCGTCAACACGGAAGCCAAGAGAGTCAGATGGCCGAAGTTCTCCGAACTGATGAGCAACACCGGCAAGGTCATCGTCTTCTGCGTTCTGTTCGCCATTTTCTTCGTGATCTGCGATCTGCTGATCTCCGAATTCCTGGTTCTGATTGGGGTAGGTAAGTAATGGACGAGAACAACAACACCGTCAGAAAGCCGGAAGAGGAAAAGCGCTGGTACGTCGTCAATACCTACGCCGGCCATGAGCATAACGTCAAGGATAACCTGGAGACCCGTATTGTCAACGAAAAGCTTCAGGATCTGATCTTCCGCATCGTCATCGCCGAAGAAGAGGAAATTGACATCAAGAACGGCAAGCAGATCAAGAAAGTCAGAAATCTGTTCCCCGGATACCTGTTTGTGGAAATGATCATGACGGACGAGATCTGGTACGTTGTCCGTAACACTCCGGGCGTCACCGGATTCATCGGTTCATCAGGCGGCGGTGCCAAGCCGTTCTCCGTACCGGATGAAGAGATCGATCCGATCCTGCGCAAGCTCGGCCAGAACGATCACAAGATCGTCGTCAACTTCGGGGTCGGTGACCGCGTCAAGATCCTTTCCGGCGCCTTCGTCAACGTCGAAGGTACCGTTGTCAGCATGGACGACAGCGCCGAAACCGCCAGAGTTCTTTCCATTGTCTTCGGACGTGAGACTCCGGTGGACGTCAGCTACGTCGATCTGGAAAAGGTAGAGTATTAGGATAGAAGCCATTCTATCCTTTTTTCAATCAGAGGTGAGAAGATGCTGATCTGTCCCAATTGCGGAAAAACGCTGATCAGAGAAGAAAAACGCTGCCGCTGTGCCGACGGGCACAGCTTTGACATTGCCGCTCAGGGCTACGTCAACCTGCTGATCAAACATTCCGCCAATCCGGGCGACGACAGCGGCTCCATCGCCAGCCGGGACGCCTTTCTGAAAAAAGGCTACTACCAGCCGCTGGCTGAGGCGATCAGGGAAACCGTCAATGAGAACATGTCCGCCGGCCAGAGCTTTCTGGACGCCGGCTGCGGAACCGGCTACTACCTGAGCTTTCTGAAGGACCTGCCTCTGGAATCATACGCCACTGACATCGCCAAGAAGGCGGTGGCCCGCTGCGCCAAAGCCAATCCCCAGGCCTTCTGCTTCGTCGGCAACGTCTTCCATCTGCCCTTTGAAGATCACTCACTGGACGGACTGATGAGCGTCTTTACCCCCTACAGCGCTCAGGAATTCGCCCGGGTGATGAGGCCTGCCGGACATCTGATCGCGGTGACTCCGGGCCGGGAGCACCTTTATCAGCTGAAAGAGATCGCCTACGATAATCCCTATTACAATGAGGAGACCGGCTATCAGCTGGAGGACTTCCGGCTGATCAGTCAGAAAAACGTGCGCTATGAAATTCATCTGAAGACATCTGAGGACATCGGCAACCTGTGGCGGATGATGCCTTACTACCATACGACTTCCCGTCAGGGAAATGAGAGACTGCTGGCGATGAACGAAGCCGACACCACCGTCGACTTCCTGCTGCAGCTTTTCGAAAGGAAGAATGAGAATGAACAGGATTAAGATACTGTCAGCTGTTCTGGCGCTGATCCTGCTGGCCGGCTGTCAGCCGGTCAGGGAGAGCACCTGGCTGGCCGTGCTGAACAACCCGGACGGCAAGGGTGAAGTGATGTACATCGACGAAAATCTGAAACAGATCGCCTCGCTGAAATGCGACAGAACGGAATACGCCGTTCAGTGCGGCGACGTCGTCTATCTCAGCGCCGACGGCAGCGATTACCAGGGCTATTTCATCAGCCTCAGTAAGAAAGCCAACCGGCTGGAAAACGTGCAGGGAGAACTCTTATACGGCTTCACCGACGGTAATTTCGTCTGTCAGAAGGACGGTGAAGTTTCCTTCTTTGCCAACGGCAAAAAGGTGTTGAGCCAGAGCGTCACCGTGCAGATGATCGGCGCTTACGGCGAGGAGCTGTTCATCGTCGATCAGTCGCTTTGTCTGCATTGTTATGATGCAAGTACCCTTCAGGAAAAGAGCGTCAGCCGGTTGTCTCAGGACGAATACGTCGGCTTCATTGAAGCCGACGGGAAGTACTGCCTGGTATCCCGCGGCGGCATCAGCGTGCTGAAGGACGGCAAAGTCGATACCACTTACGTTTATCCTCTGGCGTTTGACGAACTGGAGAACTGCCTGGCCGGCCGCATCTTCGTTTACGAAGGTGAAGAGCTGGTGGTTTACAAGGTGGCTTTTTCCGGTCACAGTCTGAAGCTGGATCTGGAACCGGATGAGCGCTACTACCGGGAGATCAACATCGACGAGCTGTTTTCTTCCCGGATCGCCCAGAGCGCCAGTCTGGTCTTCTTTACGGAGGCAGAGAACTAGCATGGAAGAGATCAGAGCGGTGTTTCTGGACATCGACAATACCATGACCTCGGAAAAGGACGGCCGGCTGGTGGAAAGCTGCCGGCTTGCCTGCCGGCTGCTGAGTAAGAAGGGCATTGCCGTGGTCATCGCCACCGGGCGGCAGGGACTGTGCGTTCCCTGCGTGCAGGACGGACTGGTCTTTCCCGATTACATCATGGGCGGTAACGGCGCCACCCTTTATGACAAAGACGGCCGGGTGATCTACAGCGAACATCTGGAAAGAGATGTCTACGAACAGGTCAACGCGTTCTGCCTTGAGCATGACATCGACGTCTTCTGGAAGTTCGCCGACAACATGTACGCCTACCCCGGCCACAGTCAGCTGGCGGCGGAATGCGACGCCGAGCTGAAGCACTTCATCATCGGCCTGCACCCCGATCCGGCTGAACTGCCGGGAGCCGGCGGACTGGTCAATGTGCCGGAGAGGGAACTGGAGATGTTCCAACGTCAGTTTTCCGGCCGGATCAGCTGCGTCAACGGCGGCTACTACATCCACGACCTCAACAGCCTGCATACCGATAAGGGAACCGGGCTTCTGAAGCTGGCGCAGCTTCTGGGGGTAAGTCCCGAGCAGTGCGCGGCTTTCGGCGACAGCGAAAACGACATTCCGATGCTTAAGGCAGCCGGCCTGGGAGTGGCCATGGGCAACGCCATGGACAGCGCCAAAGGGGCAGCTGATTACATCACTGACCGGGCCTCGGAAGACGGGGTATACAAGGCACTGAAGAAATTTGGCATTCTGTGATGAGAATGCCTTTTTTTATGGTAGAATTGAAGAGTATTTTTTACGGACGGAGAACAGTTATGAACAAGATCGCCTTTGATATGGAAAAGTACATCAGCATGCAGTCGGCCAAGATCATGGAGCGGGTCAACCGCTTCAACAACAAGCTCTATCTGGAGTTCGGCGGCAAGCTCTTTGACGACTACCACGCTTCCCGCGTCATCCCCGGCTTTGAGCCCGACACCAAGGTCAAGATGCTGTTGTCGATGGCTGACGAGGTGGAGATCGTCATCGCCATCAACGCTCATGACATCGAAAAGAGCAAGCGCAGGGGCGACCTCAACATCACCTATGACCAGGAAGTGCTGCGTCTGATCGACGCCTTCGAGGGCATCGGTCTTTACGTCTCCTCCGTCACCATCACCCAGTACGTTTCCAAGCCGATCGTCGACAACTTCATCCGCAATCTGCAGAACCGTAATTATAAGGTATATAAGCACTACTACATCGCCGGCTATCCCAATGACGTTGACGTCATCGTCTCTGACGAGGGCTACGGCAAGAACGAATACATCGAGACCAGCCGTCCGCTGGTGGTCGTCACCGCACCCGGCCCGGGTTCGGGCAAGATGGCCGTCTGCATGAGCCAGCTCTATCACGAGCACAAAAGAGGCATCCAGGCCGGCTACGCCAAGTTCGAGACCTTCCCGATCTTCAACCTGCCTCTGACCCACCCGGTCAACCTGGCTTACGAGGCCGCCACCGTGGACCTGGACGACGTCAACATGATCGACCCCTACCACATGGAAAAGTACGGCATCATGGCCATCAACTACAACCGCGACGTCGAGATCTTCCCGGTACTGGCCCGCATACTGAAGGCCATCACCGGCGAGGACGTCTACTATTCACCGACCGACATGGGCGTCAACATGATCGGCTTATGCATCAGCGACGACGAGTTAGCCTGCAAGGCCAGCTGCGACGAGATCATCAGACGCTATTTCCAGACTCAGGTCGAATTCAAGAACGGCAACATCGGCGAGGGAGCCATTACCAAGCTTGAGAACATCATGAACAAGGCCGGCATTTCGCCCCTTGACCGCAAGGTCGTTCCCGCGGCTCGTAAGAGAGCCGAGGAAACCGGCGGTCCGGCCGTCGCCATCGAACTGGAAGACGGAAAGCTGGTCACCGGCAAGAACTCCCCGCTGTTGGGCGCCGCCTCCGCGGCAATCATCAACGCCCTGAAGTATCTCTGCGAGTTCCCCGATGACACGATGTTACTGTCACCGAACATCATTGAACCGGTTCAGCATCTGAAGGTCGATTACCTGGGAAATAACAACCCGCGTCTGCACATCGATGAAGTGCTGGTCGCCCTGACCATTTCCGCCCAGATGAATCCGGTTGCTGACCGGGCCATCAAGGCGCTGCCGCTGCTGAAAAACGCTCAGGTGCATTCCACCGTCATCCTCAACCAGGTCGACATGGACACCCTGCGCAAGCTGGGCATGATGCTGACCTGCGATCCGGTTTATCGGACCAGGAAACTGTTCCACGCCGACAAGTAAAACGGATAAACTTATTATTGACACCGCTGCGTCCGAAAGGTAGAATAGATATGCTGCCTTAGCAGCGGTTTATATTTTTATTGTGGAAGAAGGCGCAACCCTTCACACCACGACATAAACATTATTAAAAGAAAGGAAAGTTTATGAAGAGAGTTGCCAAAGTTTGTAAGCTCCAATTCGAAGCTGGTGGAGCCAGACCGGGCCCGGCATTAGCAAGTGCCGGCATCAACATGCCCCAGTTCTGTCAGGCATTCAACGATGCTACCAAGGACAGAAAGGGCGAGTTGGTCCCCGTCATCATTACAGCTTATGAAGACAAGTCATTCGACTTCGTCTGCAAGACCGAACCTGCCGCCGTCAGACTGAAGAAAGCTGCCGGTGTTGCCAAGGCCAGCGGTACCCCGAACACGGCCATTGCCGGAACCATTACTGTCGATCAGTTAAGAGAGATCGCACAGTACAAGATGAGCGATCTGAATGCCAACGATGTTGAAGCCGCCATGAGAATCATTGCCGGCACTGCCAAGAACATGGGCATCAAGATCGAAGGATGGGAGTAAGAACATGCCTAAGCACGGAAAGAAGTACCTCGAAGCTGCCAAGCTCATCGAGAAGGAAAGACTGTATCCGGTTGAAGAGGCAGTTCAGCTGGTAAAGAAGGTCTGCTATACCAAGTTCGACGCTACCGTCGAAGTGGTATTCAAGTTAAACGTTGACCCGCGTCACGCTGATCAGCAGCTGCGCGGTGCCATGGTTCTGCCGCATGGAACCGGCAAGAGCCAGAGAGTTCTCGTCATCACCCAGGGCGCCAAGGAAACGGAAGCCAAGGATGCCGGCGCTGACTATGTCGGCGGCAAGGAACTGCTGGAGCAGATCAAGGGCGGATGGTTCGACTTCGACGTCATCGTCGCCACTCCGGACATGATGGGCGAATTAGGTAAGATGGGTAAGATCTTAGGCCCCAAGGGCTTAATGCCGAACCCGAAGACCGGAACCGTCACCATGGACCTGGCCAAGGCCATCGACGAGATCAAGAAAGGTAAGGTCACTTACCGTACCGATAAGGAAGGCAACGTCGCCGTCATCATCGGCAAGACTTCCTTCGCGGATGACAAGCTGGTAGATAACTACAGAGCCATCTACGACGTCATCTTAAAGGCCAGACCTGCTGCCGTTAAGGGAACCTACATGAAGAATGTCGCCATGAGCGCTTCCATGTCCCCGAGCATCAAGATCGACCACGCTCTGTAAAACAAGAAAACCTATAAATTATTTTGAACAATATACCATAGACAGTAACGACCGCGTTGGTTTAAAAAGGTTACCGAGGTAAGAAGTTTGGAAAGCTTTGGCCCTCTTTGTCTGTGATGAAGAGGGCTTTATCCATACAACGGTATATTGACAATATAAAGGAAAGGAAAGGACATTATGAACCAAACTGTACTGGAACAGAAAAAGCAGCTGGTAAGTGAACTGGCCGACAAGATCGGCAAATCCGGTTCCACCGTCGTTGTCGAGTACCGTGGCCTGACAGTCGCTGAGGTTACCGAACTGCGCAGACTTCTGCGTGAGGAAGGTGTCGAATTCGGCGTCTACAAGAACACCATGGTCCGCCGCGCTGCTGATCAGCTTGGCTTAAGCGATCTGGACGAGGCCTTAACCGGCCCCAACGCCTTCGCTACCGCCGCTGATGAAGTCGCACCCAGCAGGATCTTATGCAAGTTCGCCAAGAAGCATGAGAAGCTGGTCGTCAAATCCGGTGTGGTAAGCGGAAAGGTCGTCAATGCCGCTGAACTCAAGGCATTATCAACCTTACCGAACAAGGACGGCATGATCGCCATGCTGTTAGGATGCTTACAGTCACCGATCCGCTCATTCGCTGCTACCGTTAAGGCCATCGCCGATAAGAATGAGCCGCAAGCCAATTAATTAGGAGGAAATAATCATGGCAAAAGTTACTAATGAAGAAATCATCGCTACTTTAAAGGAAATGACCATTCTTGAAATCAACGATTTAGTCAAGGCTATCGAAGAAGAATTCGGCGTTACCGCCGCTGTCGTAGCTGCCGGCCCCGCTGCACCGGTTGAAGAAGCTCCCGCTGCCGGCCCGAGTGAAGTTGATGTTTACCTGAAGGAAGTTGGCCAGACCAAGATCGCCGTCATCAAGGCTGTCAAGGAAGCTACCGGCTTAAGCTTAATGGAAGCTAAGCAGATCGTAGACAAGTGCACTCCGGAAGAACCCGCTCTGATCAAGGAAAAGGTCAAGGTTGAAGACGCTGACGCTCTGAAGCAGGCTGTTGTTGAAGCCGGCGGCGTTGTCGAATTCAAGTAAGATTAAAGCGAAAAAATGCTAAAAGGCAGAGCCGAATCGCGCATTCGGCTTTTGCCTGCTTTAAGGGAGGGGTCATTATGGAGCATTATTTTACCGATAACCCTCTGAGAAAGGAAAACCGAAAGGAAATAAGCTTTCGGTTTTTGGCTAATTTGGAAACCTTCGTTTCCGACGACGGCGTCTTTGCCAAGAGCACCCTGGACTTCGGTTCCCGGCTGTTACTGGAGACGCTGATGAAAGAGAACGTCGAAGGTGACGTTCTGGATCTGGGCTGCGGGATCGGCTACATCGGCATCCTGCTGAAGAAGAGCTTCCCGCAGATCAGCCTGACCATGAGCGATGTCAATTCCCTCGCTGTTACCCTGGCGCGGGAAAACAGCGCCCGTTATGGTCAGAACAACAATACCGTGGTTTCTGACGGCTTTGCGGAAATCGATGATCACTTTGACATCATCGTTTCCAACCCGCCGATCAGAACCGGCAAGAAGAACATCTATTCCCTTTTCGCCCAGTCCCTGGATCATCTGAAGCCGGCCGGAAGGCTGTATCTGGTCATCCGGCAGAAGCAGGGAGCCGAAAGCGCGGTGCGCTTTCTTAAGACGCTGAGCGAAAAGACGGAAGTCATTGAAAAGAAGAACGGTTATTGGATTATATTGGTAAACAAATAGTTTGACACGCAGTTTGACTTTTGTTATCATATATAATTGCAATAAAATGGGTTAATGTCCGGTTTTTAACCCATGTATGTATTTGGAAAAGGTGTTGTTATGAGCAAAGAAAATACCTACCGCCTGGTCCATAAGGGCAAGAAAGCGGTTCGTAGAGACTATTCTAAAGTCAGTGGAACCCTGGAACTTCCCAACCTCGTCGAGATCCAGACCAAGTCATTCGACTGGTTCAAGAATGAGGGTATCAAGGAAGTCTTTGAGGAAATCTACCCAATCAAAAGTACCAACGGATCCATAACCCTTGAGTTCCTGGATTACCGGTTCGAAGATCCCAAACACAGCGTCAATGAATGCAAGACCAGAGAGCTGACCTATTCAGCTCCTTTACGCACGACCATGAAGCTGACCATCAAGGATCAGACCACCGGTGAGATCATCGACAAGGAACCGGAGAGCGTCTATCTGGGCGAATTCCCGATGCTGACGCCGACCGGCACCTTCATCATCAACGGTGCGGAAAGAGTAATCGTTTCCCAGATCGTCAGATCGCCCGGAGCCTATTTCGCTCAGGACGTCGAAGAGAAGACGGGCAGGGATATCTATACATCCGAACTGATCCCGGCCAGAGGTACCTGGCTGGAATTCATGACTGACTCTAAGAAGTCAGCCTTAGGCCGGATCATCAACATGAGCGTGGACAGAAAGCGTAAGATCCTTTCCACCATTCTGTTCAAGGCTGTCGGCCTGTCAATGAATCTGGAAAAGGGCGAGGACGCCCTTGACGATTCCGGCGTCAGGAAGTTCATGGAAGCCATCGGCTTACCGGTCTATGACCTCGACGTCGAAGCGGAACAGCGTGATTTCCTGAACGATTATCTGCTGCTGTTCACCGGCATCTTCGGCAATTACGAAGAAGTCGCCAACACGCTGATCGCTGATAAGATCAAGACGACCGACGAGGCTCTCAAGGCCGTTTACGAAAACCAGAGATCAGACGACATTCATACCGTCGAAGGCGCCAAGAACCTGATGAACGCCAAGTTCTTCGACGCCCGCCGCTATGACCTCAACAAGGCCGGCCGCTACAAGACCTGCAAGAAGCTCGGAGCCTACGCCCGGGCCAAGAACCGCTACCTGGCGGAAGATCTGTGCGACGAAAACGGCAGGGTCGTCGTCAGGAAGGACACCCTGGTCGACAAGGCTACCCTGGCTTTGATCAGGGAGACCCTGGACAAGGGCGTCAACATGCTCGCTCTGCCTCAGGAATACGAGTTCTCTCATCCCGATACCGTCAGCGTCCCGCTGGCCTACGGCAACGGACTGAAGGGCCGCATCCTGGCTGAAACCGTCAAGGTCGGCGACAATGTCTTCGAACAGGGCACCGTCCTGACCGAAGAGGACATCAAGGCCATCTCCCGCAGCCGCACGCTGAAGGAAATTGCCGTTTACGGCGGCATCATCGCTCAGGGCGTTGAACTGACTGCCGACAATGTCTCCGCCGTCCTCAATTACGGCGGCAGACTGTACTGCTACGGCCGTCTATTGGAAAACGGCATCGATGTCATGGACAAGGATGGCGAACTGGTCGTCAGCCGCTACATCCCCGACACCGAGCAGCCGATCCTTACCAACGCTGCCCGCCAGAACATCGTTTCCGATGTCAAGGCCGGCAGGAACTATACGCTGTATCTGGTCGGCGCTGCCGGTCAGGTCATCTATGTCAAGAACCACATGGAAGATACCGATTCCGTCAAGGTCCTGGGCACCGACCCGCTGACCCTGAAGAAGACCATCGTGATCTCCGACATGTACGCCCAGTATTCCTACATGCTCAACATGACCGACGAAGTCGGCAGCGTTGACGACGTGGACCAGCTGGGTAACAAGCGAATCAGAACCGTCGGCGAACTGATCCAGAATCAGTACCGCATCGGTTTCTCCCGTCTGGAAAAGAACGTCAAGGAAAAGATGTCGATTTCCGAGGTTTCCTCGATCACGGCCAAGAACCTGACCAACATCCGTTCCCTGACCATGGCCGTCAAGGAGTTCTTCTCCTCATCACAGCTGTCGCAGTTCATGGACCAGCAGAACCCGCTGGCTGAGCTGACCAACAAGCGCCGTATCTCCGCGCTGGGCCCCGGCGGTCTGACCAGAGAGAGAGCGGGCTTCGAAGTCCGTGACGTTCACGCTACCCACTACGGCAGGATCTGTCCGATAGAGACTCCTGAAGGACCCAACATCGGTCTTATCAACTACCTGACTTCCTACGCCAAGATCAACGAGTACGGCTTCATTCAGACCCCGTACCGCAAGGTCTTTGCCGAAGACGGCAGGTACAGAGTCTCCGACGAGGACATCATCTACATGTCCGCTGACGATGAAATGGATTACGTCATCGCTCAGGCCAACGAGGTCAAGGACGGCTACCTGTTCAATGATCAGTGCGTCTGCCGTTATCAGACCGAAACCGTCATGATGCCCAGAGAAGAAGTCGAACTGGTCGACGTCTCCCCGAAGCAGATCATCTCGGTCGCTGCCGCCTGCATCCCCTTCCTGGAGAACGACGACGCATCCCGCGCTCTGATGGGCGCCAACATGCAGAGACAGGCCGTACCGCTGCTCAAGCCGCATTCACCCAACGTCGGCACCGGCATGGAATACTACATCGCCCGTGACGCCGGCAGTGCCCTGGTCGCCGAGAAGGACGGCATCGTCACCTACGTTGACGCCGCCCGCATCGTCACCGAGGACAACGGTGAAAAGACGGAATACGAACTGATCAAGTTCCGCCGCTCCAACGCCGGAACCTGCATCAACCAGACTCCGATCGTTCAGGTCGGCGAAAAGGTGGAAAAGGGCGACGTCATCGCTGACGGCCCGTCCATGGAAAACGGCGAACTGGCTCTGGGCCAGAACGTCAAGATCGCCTTCATGACCTGGAACGGCTACAACTACGAAGATGCCGTCATCATGTCCGAAAGGATGGTCAAGGAAGACATCTTCACCTCGATCCACATTGAAGAATACTCGATCGAATGCCGCACCACCAAGCTCGGTGACGAAGAAATCACCAGAGACATCCCCAACGTGGCTGAGGCCGCTGTCCGCAATCTGGACTCCCACGGTATCATCATGAAGGGCGCGGAAGTGCGTGAAGGCGACATTCTGGTCGGCAAGGTCACCCCGAAGGGCCAGTCCGACTCCTCACCGGAAGAGAAGCTGTTATTCGCGATCTTCGGCGAGAAGAGCAAGGAAGTCAGAGACAACTCCCTGAAGGTCCCCCACGGCGGTGCCGGTATCGTCCAGTGCATCAGAAGATTCACCAGAGCCGAGCATGACCTCTCACCGGGCGTCAACGAAGTCATCAAGGTCTACATCGTTCAGAAACGTAAGATTTCCGAAGGCGACAAGATGGCCGGCCGTCACGGCAACAAGGGCGTCATCTCCAAGATCCTGCCGCAGGAAGACATGCCTTACATGGCTGACGGCACGCAGATCGACATCATGCTCAACCCCTTCGGTGTTCCCTCACGTATGAACATCGGACAGGTTCTGGAGATCCATCTGGGTCTGGCTGCCGAGAAGCTGGGCTGCAAGTTCGCTACCCCGGTCTTCGACGGCATCAACAACGAAGAACTGATGAGCATCCTGAAGGAAGCCGGCTCCACGCCGGACGGCAAGGTACAGCTGTTTGACGGCCGTACGGGCGAAGCCTTCGACGAAAGGGTCGCCGTCGGTGTCATGTACATGATCAAGCTGGCTCACATGGTCGACGACAAGCTGCACGCCAGAGCGACCGGTCCTTACTCACTGGTTACTCAGCAGCCTCTGGGCGGCAAGGCCCAGAACGGCGGCCAGCGTTTCGGTGAAATGGAAGTATGGGCGTTAGAGGCCTATGGCGCCGCCAACACCCTTAACGAGATCCTGACGGTCAAGAGTGACGACGTCATCGGCCGTACCCGGACCTACGAAGCCATCATCAAGGGCAAGCCGATCCCGAAACCGACCGTCGGCGAGTCATTCCGCGTTCTCGTTCACGAACTGCAGGCTCTGGCTCTCGACGTTCAGGTCTTCGACAAGGACGGCAAGGCCATGGACATTTCCCAGAACGATGACGACAACCGCAATCCGGCTGCTCCGGCTGCCATTGAGGAACTTCCGGAAGAGAAGCCGGAAGAAGTCCGTCCGGAAGAGAGCATTGAAGCTCTGCCGGAGGCCATTGTCGGCTTCGACGACGAAGAATTTGAATAGGAGGTATGGCTGAATGAATATCAATAACGTATCAACTGTTAAGATTGGCTTAGCCTCACCTGAAACCATCGTCGAATGGTCCAGACGCTACCGTGACAAGGATCCCAACAATAAGGATGAGAAGAACATCATTGAAGGCATCGTCACCAAGCCGGAAACCATTAACTACCGTTCTCAGAAGCCCGAGAAGGGCGGTCTGTTCTGCGAAAGGATCTTCGGTCCGGCCAAGGACTGGGAGTGTTCCTGCGGAAAATACAAGAAGGTAAGATACAAGGGCATCTTCTGCGACAAGTGCGACGTCATGATTACCAGAAGCTCCGTCAGAAGAGAGTGGATGGGCAGAATCGAACTGGCCGCTCCGGTAGCCCACATCTGGTACCTCAAGGGTACCCCCAGCCGCATTGCCTTACTGCTGGACGTTCCGCCCAAGCAGCTTGAGGAAGTCGTTTACTTCGTCAACTGGATCGTCACCGATCCCAAGGACGTCACCGAACTGACCTACAAGCAGGTCATCTCCACGGCCCGTTACCGTGAATTAAGAGAGCAGTACGGTTCATCCGCCTTTACCGCCATGATCGGCGCCGCCGCCATCAGGAAACTGCTGGAAGACGTCGATCTGGAAAAGGAATACGGCGACATGACCGCTCAGCTGGAGACCGCGCAGGGTGAAAAGCGCAAGAAACTGATCAAGCGCCTGGACACCATCAACGCCTTCCGCCAGTCCGGTCAGAGACCCGAATGGATGATCCTGACCAAGCTGCCGGTCATTCCGCCGGATCTGCGTCCGATGATGCAGCTGGACGGCGGCCGCTTCGCGACCAGCGACCTTAACGATCTTTACAGAAGAGTAATTACCCGTAACAACCGCTTACAGAAGCTGCTGGATCTGGGCACGCCTTCCATCATCGTTCAGAACGAGAAGCGTATGCTTCAGGAGGCCGTCGACGCCCTGATCGACAACGGACGCCGCTCCAAGCCGGTCACCGGCGCGGGCAACCGGGCTCTGAAGTCTCTGTCCCACACCCTCAAGGGCAAACAGGGACGTTTCCGTCAGAACCTGCTGGGCAAGCGTGTTGACTTCTCCGGCCGTTCCGTCATCGCGGTCGGACCGGACCTGAAGATGAACCAGTGCGGCATCCCCCGCGAGATGGCTCTGCAGCTTTTCAAGCCCTTTGTCATCAACGAACTGGTTTACCAGGAAATCTCCACCAACCCCAAGAGTGCGGAAAAACTGATCGACCGTCAGGATCCCCGGATCTGGGACATCGTCGAGCAGGTGGTCAATGGCCATCCGGTTCTGCTGAACCGCGCCCCGACCCTGCACCGTCTGGGTATCCAGGCCTTCATGCCGAAACTGGTCGAAGGCCGCGCCATCCGTCTGCACCCGTTAGTCTGTACGGCCTTCAACGCCGACTTCGACGGTGACCAGATGGCTGTCCACGTACCGCTGTCCGAAGAGTCCTGCGCCGAGGCTCAGATCCTCATGCTGGGTTCCAACAACATTCTGGGCCCCAAGGACGGCAACCCGATCGTTACCCCGTCTCAGGACATGGTACTCGGCAACTTCTATCTGACCATGGAGGAAACCAAGGCGGAATTCTTTGAGGAAGCCGAAAGACTAAGAGCGCTGGGCGACGAGCGCAGCGCTGAGCTGTGGGAAACCTTCGGCAATTCCGAAGGCCGCATCTACAAGGACATCGACGAGGTCATGATGGCCTACGACACCAAGCAGACTCATCTGCACAGCCGTATCGCCCTCAGAGCCAAATCGCTCCACAAATACGATCCGAAGTACGAAAGCGATGATCCGGAAGTCAATCCCTACCACCTGAAGAACTTCTTCACCAGGGAACAGAATGAAAAGTACCTGATCACCACCGTCGGCAAGCTGATCTTCAACCAGATGTTCCCGGACGACTTCCCCTATGTCAACGAAGTCAAGGGCGACTGGAACAAGAGACTGCCCGACGAGTACTTCGTCGATTACGGTACCGACATCCCGGCCTACATCGCCGCCATGCCGGTTCACAGCCCGGTCAAGAAGAAGGATCTGGGAATGGTCATCGGTGAGGTCTACAGCCGTTACGCCAACGACGAGAACCCCGACAGACCGCATGTTTCCACCTACTTCGACCGCATCAAGGACAACGGCTTCAAGTTCTCGACCGTCGCCGGCATGACCATCTCCCTTGACGACATCAAGGTCGCTCCCAACAAGGAGAAGTACGTTGAGGAAGGCAAGGAGAGGGCTGCCAAGCTGATGAGACTGCATAAGAGAGGCTTACTTACTGAGCAGGAATGGGAAAAGCAGCTGATGGACCTCTGGGACGGCATCAAGAACACCATCGGTGACGAGCTGATGGATTCCCTGCCGAAGAAGAACCCGATCAACATGATGTCAGTATCCGGTGCCCGTGGTAACAAGTCCCACTTCACCCAGCTGGCCGGCATGCGTGGTCTGATGGGTAAGCCGACTCAGGCCAAGAGCGCCAAGGGCTACCAGTCAACCATCATCGAGGTTCCGATCTACTCCAACTTCCGTGAAGGTCTGAACGTAAGTGAATTCTTCATCTCCTCTCACGGTATCCGCAAGGGTCTGACCGACACCGCTCTGAAGACCGCATCCTCAGGCTATCTGACCAGAAGACTGGTCGACGTAGCCCAGGACGTCGTCGTCGGCGAAGGTGACTGCGGTACTTCCGAAGGCTACGAGATCGCTGAGATCATCGACCGCAAGGAAAAGACCTCCATTGAAAAGCTTTATGACCGCCTGGTCGGCCGCTACGCCTATGAAGACATCTTCGACCCCAATACCGGCGAACTGATCGTCTACACCGGCGAAAAGAGCGAACTGATCGGCGATCTGAAGGATACGCTGGAAGAACTGGCCGAAACGGCTCAGGGCGAAGAACTGAAGGCTCTGGTCAAGTCCATCGTCTTCACCGCCATGGACGGCGACTACCTGTCCTGCCCGGAAACGGAAAAGCTGGACGAAGAACTCGAAGCCAGACTCGAAGAACTCGGCAACGCCATCAATAACGGCGAGGAAGAAAACGCTCCTGAGATCGCGGAAGCACTGCAGACGCTGTTAAGAGAGCGCAACAACATCACCAGAAAGGTCGGCTTCATCGATGAGAAGAAGGCCGCCCAGATCGTTGAGGCCGGCATTGAGAAGGTTCTGATCAGAAACGCCTTCGTCTGCCAGTCCGAATACGGTGTCTGCCGCAGATGTTACGGACGCAACATGGCGACCGGCAAGTACGTCGAAAACGGCGAAGTCGTCGGCATCATGGCGGCCCAGTCCATCGGTGAACCGGGCACCCAGCTGACCATGCGTAACTTCCATACCGGCGGCGTTGCCAACGCCGGCGGTGACATCACCCAGGGTCTTCCCCGTGTCGAAGAACTGTTTGAGGCCAGATCGCCCAAGCATCCGGCTCTGATCGCCAAGGTCTCCGGTGAGATCACGGCCATCGAAGAGATGGAAAACGACGCCGGCAAGAAGATCACAATCACCAATGAACAGGGTGAACCGATCGAGCACAAGGCCGACAGCACGCAGACCGTGCGCGCCTGGTGGAAGGTCGGATCGCACATCGAAGCCGGTGACAAGCTGACCGAAGGTCAGGTGAATCCGAAGGAGCTGATCGCCGTGGCCGGCGTCAACGCCGTCCAGGACTACATCCTCAAGGAAGTCAAGAAGGTCTATGCCTCCCAGGGTATCGACATTTCCGACAAGCACCTGGAGATCATGATCTGCCAGATGCTCAGGAAGGTCGTCATCGAGGAAGGCAACGACACCGGACTGACCAAGGATTCCACCATCTCCAAGGCCCGGATCACCGAAATCAACAAGCAGGTGCTGATCAGCGGCGGCGAACCCGCCAAGTTCAAACCCTACCTGCTGGGCATTTCCAAGTCCTCCGTTGAGACTGATTCCTGGCTGTCAGCCGCTTCCTTCCAGGAAACCACCAAGGTCCTGACCGAAGCCGCCGTCAAGGGCAAGGTCGACACGCTGAAGGGCTTAAAGGAAAACGTCATCATCGGCAAGATGATTCCGGCCGGAACCGGCTGCGAAGCGGAAAGAGAGTCAACGCTCCAGATCCGCGAGCTGGCTGATGAGATGAAAGCCGAAAAGGCTTCCCGCCTGAGCAGGGAAGATGAGAAGAAGGCCAGGGAAATGGATGACTTCATCAACGAAGTCATGTCCGGCAGCAATGATTCACTGCTGGAACAGGCTCTGGCTGCCGACATCATCTCCGGCGATAGCGACGACAGCTTTGACGATTAATTGATCAAGAGACCGGCGCGGGATGACCGCGCCGGTTTTCTGAAAGGAGAACAGCCATGAACCGCAGAATCACCATTGAAGACGAAGTCTTCCGCAAGAGCACGCTCAGAGAAGAAAGCCTGATCCCCTTCGGCTTTGAAAGGGAAAATGAGGGATATTGTTACGTCAGGGACTTTCATGACGGTGCTTTCCGCGCCGAAGTGCGTGTTCTTTCCAATGGAAGGATCTACGGCCGGGTCATGGAGAATGACCTGGATGAGGAGTACCTCAGTTTCCGGCTGCCCACCGTCTCTGGCTATGCGGCGCAGATCCGTCAGGAATACGAAACGATCCTGAAAGAGGTCGCCGGCAGCTGCTTCGAGAAACAGAACTTCAGCGACCCGCAGGCCAACCGCCTGGCTTCGCTGATAAGGAAAGAATATGGAGTGGAAGCGGAGTTTCTCTTCAAGGACGACGATGATACCGGCGTCTTCCGCAACCCGCTTTCGGAAAAGTGGTTCGGCATCATCATGAACATCAGGCGTAACCGCCTGCTTCCTGACGAAGAAGGCAGCAGCGACGTCATGAACCTGAAGGTCGATGTGCTGGTAAATGAATTCATTAAGCGTGAAGGAGTTTTCCCGGCCTGGCACATGAACAAGAAGAACTGGATCTCGGTCATTCTGGATGATACGCTTTCCGATGAAGCGGTCATGGAGATGGTCAGGGTCAGTTATGAACTGTCCCTGGGGACCAGAGAGTGGCTGGTACCGGCCAATCCGGCTTACTATGATGTCCTGGGCGCCTTTGAAAAAAGCGATGTGATCGAATGGAAACAGTCCAATAACATCAAGGTAGGCGATACCGTCTATCTTTATGTCGGTCAGCCTTATTCTGCCATCATGTTCAAGTGCGAAGTTCTGGAAACAGACATCCCCTATGACTTCCATGATGAGAATCTGACCATCCGCAGACTGATGAGGATCAGGAAAGTGAGGGAGTATCCGGCTGAGCGTTTTACCTTCGCCGTGCTTAACTCCTACGGCGTCAACGCGGTGCGCGGACCCCGGGGAATACCCCCGGCCTTAAGCGAGACGCTGAACAGGGAATAAGCCCGGCAAAGCAGAGAGAAAAACCCGTAAAAAAGGCCTGAAAACAGGCCTTTTCCGATGGAAAAACAGCTGAAAACGCATACATTTTCCACCCGGAAAACAGGGCTTCCGGAGTGTTGAAAAAAAGTTAAAAAACATTGTAAAAAAAGTAAAAAAAGTATTTGACAACGTTTATTTATATGGTATCATATAAAAGCACTGTCGCGGATGGTGCGATCGTTCTTTGAGAAACAAACAGAAAGTACACGTCAATAACGAAGAGTGTCGTTTGGACACGAATAAAAACGGAAAAACAAAAAGAGTTATAATCAAACGGAGAGTTTGATC
>JAFRZA010000003.1 GCA_017442805.1 Erysipelotrichaceae bacterium | reverse complement strand
GATTTCGATTTCCAGCTTCCCCAGGAATTAATAGCTCAGACGCCGCTGGAAGACCGCAGTTCTTCCCGGCTGCTGGTCGTTGACCGTGGCAGTCACACCTACAGTGATCATCACTTCAATGAGATCACGGATTTTCTGCGTCCCGATGACATCATCGTCCGCAACAACACCCGCGTCATTCCCGCCCGGCTGTTCGGCGTCAAGGAAGCCAGACTCAACGGCACCCGGGAAGACGGACATGTCGAGCTTCTGTTATTGAGAGATGAAGGTGACAACGTCTGGCAATGCCTGGCCGGCAACGCCAAGATCATCAAGGAGGGAACGATCATCACCTTCGGCAACGGCGAACTGCACGCCAGATGCCTCAGGCTGGGAGAAACCGGCATCCGCTTCATGGAGATGATCTATGAAGGCATCTTCATGGAAGTCCTCGACAAGCTGGGCACCGTACCACTGCCGCCCTACATCAGGGAGAAGCTGGCCGACCCCGAACGCTACCAGACCGTCTATTCCAGGGTCGAAGGAAGCGCCGCTGCTCCGACCGCCGGTCTGCACTTCACCAATGAACTGATCGAAAAGATCGAGGCGATGGGCTGCAGGTTCGTCGACGTCACCCTGCACATCGGCCTGGGAACCTTCCGGCCGGTCAGCGTGGAAGACATCAGCGAGCACGTCATGCATACCGAGTTCTACCAGATGAGCGCCGAAGCGGCAGAGATCCTCAACAAGGCCAGAGAGAACGGTCAGCGCATCATCTGCGTCGGCACCACCTCCGTGCGCACGCTGGAATCGGTTTATCAGAAATACGGCTGTTTTAAGGAGTGCTCAGGCGATACCAATATCTTCATCTACCCCGGCTACGAGTTTAAGGCCGTGGACGCCATGATCACCAACTTCCATCTGCCCAAGAGCACGCTGATCATGATGATCAGCGCCTTCGCCGGCAAGGATTTCATCTTCGAAGCCTATCAGCACGCCATTGAGGAAAGATACCGCTTCTTCTCCTTCGGCGACAGCATGTTCATCATATGAAAAAGGATTCCAAAAAGTATTATTATTCGCTTCAGCTGAGCGAAATTGAGAAAATAAAAGCGCTGGATCACAAGCCCAGCCTGCTGATGCATGCCTGCTGCGGCATCTGCGTCAGCTGGCCGGCCCTGTATCTCAGCGAATTCTTTGATCTGACCCTCTTCTACAATAATGACAACATCTATCCCGAAGAGGAATATGAGAAACGCTACCGCGAACTCTGCCGGCTGATCAGTGAGTACAATCAGGAAAAGGGAACGGACATCAAGGTCATAAAGACACCGTTTAACGGCGAAGCTTATCATCAGAAACTGGCTCCCCTGAAGGACGAACCGGAAAACGGAGCCCGCTGTCACCTCTGTTACGCCCTGCGCATGGAACCGGCGATGGCCTACGCGGCGGAAAACCGCTATGATTACTTCACCACCGTCATGACCGTATCCCGGCAGAAGGACAGCCGGGTGCTCAATCAGATCGGCGTAAGACTGCAGGAAAAATACCCGCAGGTCCGATACTTCTTCTCCGACTTCAAGAAGGATGGCGGCCTGGAAAAGGGCGATAAGCTGGCCAATGAACACAACCTCTACCGTCAGAACTACTGCGGATGCCTGTATTCGTATGAGGAAATGCTGAAGAGAGCGCAGAAAGATTATCAGAAAGAAACAGAAGGCTGAATCAGTTCAGTCTTTTTTTGTGCGGCTTTCTGATACTGTCGGTAGAAAATAGTCTATACAACTGGTATTGACAGTATCTTCTGTTCATCATGGTGCCGGCATATAATGGAGATGTAAAACGAAAGAAGGAGGTCATTAAGAATGAAACTGACACTCGCTGAAAACATCCGCAGCTTCCGCCGTCAGCGGAAGCTTACCCAGGAAAAACTGGCCGAGGCGCTGGGCCTAACCACCGGCGCCGTCTATAAATGGGAATCCGGGATGTCCCAGCCGGAACTCGGCATGCTGGTGGACATCGCCGATTTCTTCGACACTTCCGTCGATGTCCTGTTGGGCTACCGGCTGAAGGACAACCGCATGGACCCTGCCCTGCAGCGCATCAGCAGTCTCTGTCAGAGTCTGGATCCCCAGGCCCTCAGCGAAGCGGAAAAGCTGCTGGGAAAATACCCGCATTCCTTCAAGGCCATCTACGGCTGTGCTTCCGTCTTCATGCTCTTCGGAGCCAGCAGTCATGACGTTGATCTGCTTTTCCGTTCTCTGGAACTGTTTGAACAGGCCATCGTCATGCTGCCGCAGAACGATGATGTGCGCATCAGCGAGACGACCATCGCCAGCAGCATCTCCACCATCTGGTTTCTGCTGGATGAACGGGAAAAGGGTCTGGAAATGCTGAAGAAGAACAATGCCGGCGGCGCCTTCGACAGCATGATTGGCTCCTGCCTGGCCATCTATCTAAACCGTCCGGAAGAAGCGGCGCCCTTTCTTTCCGACGCCCTCATCAACGGACTATCTGATCTTCTCAGCACCATCACGGGCTATTTCTTTCTCTTCCGCAGCCGCGGCGACTGGCAATCCGCCAAGGATCTCATCAGCTGGGGCATCAGCCTGCTGGAGGGAATTAAGACCGAAAACACGGCGGGATTCATCGGCAAGTCTCATGCTGAGCTGCTGGCTCTGCAGGCCGGCGCCCTGAAGAATTCCGGTGATCCGGAAGGATCGCAGTCATCACTCAAAAGAGCCGGCGAATACGCCCGGATCTTCGACGCCGATCCCGACTACAGCGCCAGGGCCATCCGCTTCATCGACCGGAAGGACCAGACCACGATCTTTGACACCCTGGGTGCCAGCGCTTACGGCAGCGTTGCCGGACTGATTGAGATGCTTGGCGACCAGCAGCTGGCTGAGCAGTGGAAACAGGAGTGCGGCCATGAGTGAAAAAGAACGGATCAGGGAAAACGTACTGTCCAACCGTAACTACCGCCTGGTCTTTCTGGGAGCCCTGATCTCGGAACTGGGAGCCCTGATCTACAGTTTCGTCGTCAGTTTCCACATCCTCGAACTCACCGGCAACAGCGCTTCTTTACAGGGACTCTACCTGGGCTTATGCGGCTTTGCCCTGCTGATCTTCACGCCGGTGGGCGGCGTGCTGGGCGACCGCTTCAACAAGGCTGCCATCATGTATGTCTGCGATCTGCTGAAAGGCGGTCTGATCATCCTGGCCACCCTGATGATGACGGGACAGCAGCGGCAGGGGCAGCTGATCATTCTGTTTTTAATCGGAATTCTCGGCAATGCCGTCAGCGGCATCTTCTCACCGGCAGCCAATTCCTTGCTTCCTCACATCGTCAGAGAAGACCAGCTGCAGCAGGCCAACGCCTGCTTCTCCATCAAGACTTCCCTGGTGAACATCCTGGGCATCATCCTGGCCGGCATTCTCTACGGGCTGTTTCCGGTCAATGCCCTGTTTCTGCTGGTGGGCTTCTGCTACGCAGCTTCCGGCATTTCCGAGATGCTGATCCGTTATGAGCATCAGCCTTCTGACCAGCCGCTTACCCTTAAGCTGGCTGTCAGCGACATGCGGGAAGGCATTGTCTATCTGAAGGGCCGCAGGTCCATCGTGACCCTTCTGGCGGCGATTCTGTTCATCAACTTCTTCATCACGCCGGTCACCGGCAACTTTATGCCTTACTTCATCAGGACCGATCTGGCCAATGCGCCTTCCTATTTCCTGAGCAACGTTCTGACTCCGGAACTCTGGTCTTCCGTCTTCAGCGTCTTCTACGGTGTCAGTTCCCTGCTGGCGGCCGCCTTCATCAGCGCTGAGCCGGCTCCGGAGAAATGCGGTCACCGGGTCGCTCTGAACATCTGCGCCTTGGCCGGGGTCATCATCGTTCTGACCGGCGGCTACTGGCTATTGGTCGACAGGGGCATCAGTCTCAACGGCTTTCTGGTGATCTTCTGCCTGACCGCTCTGGCCATGGGCGTGCTGTTATGCTTCATCAACATCCCAATCACCACCGTCATGATGCGCATCATCGACCGCGACATGCTCAGCAAGGTCACCAGCATCACCTCCGTCGGCTCCCAGGGCATGATACCCCTGGCCTCACTGGCCGCAGGAGTGATCATCGAAGCGCTGGGCGTCACCTCACTGCTGGCTCTCTGTGCCACCGGCTTCACCGTTACGGCGCTCCTGCTGCTTTCCAGCCGTTCCTTCCGCGAGCTCTGATACCTTTTAAGCCAGTCAGCCCCGGGCATTTACCCGGGGCTTTTATCACCGTTAGAAAGAGTTTGAAAACCCCGGGGGTTCCGGGGTCATTTCTGTTTCTGCTGTTCGATTATCTCACTGAAGTCCATGTCCATCGCCACCTGCAGGGTGTAATCAGGATATTCCTTCTGGACCTTTTCACATGCCTCGCGATAGACCTGCCGGCGATCGGGAGCATCAAAGCTGACGATAATGTCAAAGCGCAGGATCTTTTCCTCTCTGTCCATGAAGAAACCGTGCATCTGCAGGACATAGGGGTCGGCGGTAACGATTTTCGCTATCTTTTGCCTGGCGGCTGCCGCCTGCGGGTCCTTGGTGTTGAAGGCATATACGCCGATGCCGGTAAGGATCACGTTGTGCTTCTCCAGGACGGTATTGGTGACCTTGCGGGTCAGTCTGTCCAGTTCATCGGCGGAAAGGGTGTCGGGAACTTCGATGTGGACGGAACCGTTATAGGAATCCGGCCCGTAATTGTGCAAAACCAGATCATAGGCTCCGCTGATTTCCGGAAAGCTGCGGATGGTCTTCTTGATGTCCAGAACCAGCTGCGGTTCGGCCCGCTCTCCCAGGATCTTGGACAGCGTTTCCCGTAACATTCCGACACCGGATCTGATGATCACCAGGGCGATCAAGGCGCCAAGCCAGGCTTCCAGAGAGACGTTAAAGATCAGATAGATCCCGGCTGCCGCCAGCGTTGAGGCGGAGATCACGGAATCCAGGGTGGCGTCTTCCCCGGAATTGATCAATGAATCGGAATTCACCTTTTCACCGACATGCTTTACATACCTTCCGAGAAGGATCTTGACAATGACTGCCACTACAACGATGATCAGTGTCAGCGTTGAGTAATCCGGCGTATCGGGATGGATGATTTTCTTTACGGATTCCACCAGAGCCGTAATGCCGGCGTAAAGCACCAGAAAGGCAATCACCATGGCACTGAGATACTCGATCCTTCCGTATCCGAACGGGTGCTTTCTGTCCGCTTCCTTACCGGCCAGCTTCGTTCCGACGATCGTGATGACGGAACTGGCTGCGTCGGACAGGTTGTTGACCGCGTCCATCACAATGGCGATGGAATTGGCCGTCAGTCCGACGATTGCCTTGAACACCGCCAGGAAAATGTTGGCCAGTATCCCGATGATGCTGGTGCGGACAATTACCTTGTCGCGGCCGTTCTGTTCGTTCATATCTGTTCCTCCTGTTTGTCGCTTATACACTTTGATGAATCGTCTATCAAGTTTTATTCTACACTTATTATACACTTTATTATATGCTCTGTTTGGACTAGACAAACCGTGATGAAAGCCGCTCCAATATAAAAAGGCTTGGAAACACAGCCCACAACATGTTATCTTCACAAAATCAAGAATAATAATGCACTAAATTGCCACCAAAGCAATAATAAGGCACTGTGATGTCTATTATGTGGTTTTACTCCTGCCACAGGAGTAAAAACGCACTGCTTGCTATCATTATTACTGTACGTAGGAGTAATAAGGGTCTGCTTGCTACCTATTACAAAAGGATTTGTCTGGCACGTCAGTTGTATATAATGTTTTCCTGTCAACGAAGAAGCAACGACGCAGACGGGGGACTTGATTTCCTTCTTGAAGCCGTCATAAT
>JAFRZA010000013.1 GCA_017442805.1 Erysipelotrichaceae bacterium | reverse complement strand
TTGATTAGTGACAAATAACCGTTTTGTAAATGGGTTTTCAAAAGTTCTCTTATTTTATCAATAGTTTCTGATTTAATAGAAAATGAGTCCTTTGCCACATATTCATCAAGCGAAACTCGGATATAGTCTTTTTCAATGTCTTTAAAAACTATACTTGTCATAGTAGTGCTCCACATAAACCTATTGCTGATCTCTTGGTACACAGAGTATTTTAAGCGCTTTGGATTATGCATCATATCCAGAGCCACGCGTTTTACAGACATTTCGGCATATTTTCCTTTAGCACATATATGTGGATAGGTAAAAGTATATGAGTTATTAAACATATAATCAGACAAACAAAACAGATTGTCCTTATCTATTACATGCAGTTCTTTGAGATCTTCTGGATATTTAGCTAACACATAACTATACAGCATGTTTGCACTACAGTAACCATCATTAGCTACAGTTAACGTGTTGATTGCTTCCAGCATATGCTCTTTATTTGATTCATTTATATTAATCAAGTCAATAACGTAATACTGATCCCAATTCCACTGAATTATGCGTTTATCAACAGAAACTGCCAGGAAAAACATGATGGTTGACATTCCTGGAACCCCCTTCTGGATTTCTTGTCTAGTTAAAGGACACCCAGTTTCTATTATATATCTACGTATTTTGTCTGAAAAACTATCATTTAGCAGTTCACCTTCTCGTTTTGTAATATAGTCTTTGCTTGTATAGATATACTCATCGGGATAGTAAAGATTAATAACTCCATGAAGGAAGTTATAATTATCAATATTACTCATCATCTTAATCATTCCTTCGAATCTAGAAAACAACTCTGAGTAATATATTGTTTTGGAATTTGTAGAATCAATATATGATTTTATTTCTTCTAAAAGGCCCGGTTCCACATATATGTTTTCCTTGGCAATTGCCATTCCTCTGCCGCGAATTATGAGAAAACTTGATAAACGTGCACTCAATGCTCTGTCATTGTCTGATAATCCTATATCGCCAAATTCTTTTAGGACATATTCTCTTAACAACTCCATGTCATGGTGATCATACAGTTTTATTCCATCTGGAAACCTATCAGCAATTATCTTAGAACATAGATAACCATATGACCTTCTTCCTTTAACGATATAATCGCCATACATTCTATACCCAGACATTTGTAGATAGTTTATTAAATTATCTGCATTTATGTATGGAAGATTCAATTTGTTTAGGATCTCTTCAAACTTATCCATATGATCAGATATTTTTATACCGTCTCCAACTAGTTCTTCTCCTAATTCCGATAGTTTTTTCTCAATATTGTTATCAATCTGCTTAGGGACAAATACATCTGCATATGGTAAAAAGGATAGACCTTCACTGTTTTTACACCAGTAAATAATCAATTTATCAAAATCGTCATTTTCGTAGATGCCAAGCAACTCTTCAACAGTCACGTATCCTTTTCCCTCCAGGAAAAAATCAACTATCCATTTAAGAAACAAGCCTAAAAAATCTACATAGTTATTTACGATTTGCCTTACTCGTTCCCTTGTAACACCTTTAAGATCTCCTATTTCTTGCAACGTCAGTCCATCTGCTCTAAAAAGAGTCAACATATACTCATCGCTACTAGACTGACTTTGAAGGATATTACCAAAGAGTTCTATAAGATTCATGCATAGTTTATTTTCTATGTCAGCAAATTTTCCTACATTATACCCTCTAACAATTCTTGACAGATTGCTTTCAGAAATATTTTGTAACATTCCTATTTTTGTGTATCCGGCTTCATATAGCTTACCGATTGTTTTAGTGCTTATTCCTAAGCCATTCAGCAACGAAACATCCAGTTCTTTAAGTTGAGCATCAATATAAGGGAAAAATAGCTTCTGTGATTCTGAAGAATTGGATTTATAAAAACTGACTTCATCAATTTTAGCTAGATCAAGGATCTCTGATATTGTTTTTCTACCGATATTTTTTATTTTGGTTAAATCGTTATTTAATATGAAATCGCGTAATTGTTTAGTAGTATTTATGTTATTCTTTCTTAGAAAATTCATGCATCTTGTTGAAAGCGTATAGTTAAAATATAATGCTGACTTTTCATCCATGCTAAACAGTGGAGTTTCATTAAGTCGATTATCGGCAACATCTGTTTCTGTTTTTGACACTAATAATTCTTGGTCATTCACATCTTTAAGATCATCTTCAACAGAAAAAAACGTTGCTGAATAATACGGTTTCTTTTTGTCACTATTAAAGACTGTTGCTATTGTTTCTTCAATAACACCATCCGATTTGACGTCATCCTTAACTGTCTCTTCAACAGGAGTTAAGCAGAATGGGCAAACCGGAAACAGCTCTGCATCTATTTTTTCTCCACAATTACTACAAACAACAAATTTAGCCATTATTCTCCTAACTGTTTCATCACTTTTGCTTTAATGTCTTCCACACTAAGGCAGTCTAAAATATAGGTGCCTCCCAACATATTTAAGTACTTCGCAACATTTCTTACTTTTTCTCTGTTGACTTCAATCCCAGCATTCTTTGCGTCGCACAATGCTGCTATCACCGTTTGACCAACATCAGGGTTATTGAAAATATTGCGACCGCATAAGCTCTCAATAAAATCCTGTTCACTGCATAAGAATTCAGTCAATTCATATGGGTCTTGGCGCTTATCGTCAAAAGTAAACCTTCCAATCCACCATAATCTTGCCATCCCATTTCTGAACAGAGACCTCTGTACAGAATATCCAAACAAGTATCTGTTATTTACGTCTTTAATATCTTCTGCTGGCCATCTGTATCTCATATACTCCAAATAATCATTTAATGCCATTGCGGCCCATATCCTTTCATCAGACGCTTGTGAATCGGACAGAAACTTAAGATGTTCATATACTCTTTGTATATTTTCAATATCTGTTAAACTCTCTTTTCCTGCCGGCTGTGACATATCTAGCGAGAAATCTTCACACCCTAAAGCCGAATATTTTACCATTGAACTATCTTTAAACAGTTCACTAATTGAACATCTACCATTCTTTACTACTTCCTTATAAACAAGTTTAAGATTCTGTCTGACAGTGTTTAATCCATCTTCGGTAAGATAACTAATCTTCATATGAAGCACCTCCAATAGCGCAGAACTCAATCGCTTCTACAATTGGATTATCTAGCAGTTGCTGGGATACTTTCACGGCATCAATATTCTTTATGCTTTCCTCGGTTAAATCAATGCTGATTGCATTGCATGCCTTTTTCAATCCTTTGAACCACCTGCAATCCTCATATTCATATAGCTGGTCTCCTGCTTTTATCAGTTCTGAAAAAGTGAATAACAGCGCTGGGATAATTATCATTGAATGCATTATAGGCTGAATATCGCCGAATGTTTGAGTGCTTGTATACTGGTTGTATGTCTGTTCCGGAAGAGATACAACTATTTTTTCCTTGCCCAGTTCAATTATCATCCTGCAGGCCAGAGGATCCATATTTTTAACTATCGAAAAAATTGAAGACGTATTTGATAAGTCATCTTTAACCTTGTTGACACTCAAATCATATTCATTTCCTATAGCCATTACACATCCTTTATCAATATCGAATTTCCATCCTCTGTAATCTGCAGAAAAAGAATCATTTGTATATTTGTCAATGTTTCGATTCGCAACAACAAATGAACATACTTGTACTGTGCCATTTACTTCTGAATCTTTTAACAGAATCTCTGCTTTGTCATCAAAGGTTGTAATAGCTTTTCGAAAACAAGTATGCGAACACTCAATATGATGAACATATGCAAGTTGCCCGGATTCAATCATGTTTTTCATTTTCTGGTCTGAGAGACAGACTTCAATTTCAAGTTTTACATTGTATCCATCCAAAGACTGTCTTACTGAAGATGTAAATGTACTACCTAAATAATAATCACCATCTTCCATTATTACAGGGTATGGATAATATCTATTCCTTATTTGCATACATTCCTACCTCCAGTGAACAATAATCAGTATAATCCAGTTCAATACTCAGTCTCAGTTCCTGATCCTTTTTGAAATCTACCCCTAATACTTTATTGTCCTCAATTCTTGCATTTCCTACCCCAATAATACTGACTTTTTTCAATGGTGCTGGATACTTTGCTGTTTCAGCAGACATGAATAATTCAATGATTCCATCTGTTCCATTCTTTTCAGGGATAATTTTCAACACATACTTTCCATTGTTTTTTTCCAAAGCCACATAAACAAACTTGCTTATTCCTACGGCTATTTTTTTAGGTATCTGCTTATCCCCTTCTTCCTCAGGGTGAGCTGGCTCTGGCGGTCTGTATTCTGGGCCAACTGGACCATCGCCAGGATGGAACCAGTCTTCATCATGACCTCCTGGTTCCATATGACCAGGAACCGTTTCTTCAGATTCTGTTTCACTTTGCCCCGTAGATGTTTTAGAAGTCGATCTTTTCTTTGCTTTCTTTATCTCCACATCAACTACTTTGTCTGAAACCACTTCCTCTTTAGCCTGTTCTGGGCTCTCGTCTGCTGTGTCAGGAATATAAGTGCCGACCCCTACCGCATCCATGGCTTCCCCTGTTCCGGAATTAATAAGCTTTTCTATCTTCTCTTTGATAAAATCGTTCAAACTCTTTAGCAATGCCTGAGCCTGAACCGGAAACGGAGATCTTTCTGGTTCCCATCTGGTATGTTCTGGATTCTCCAATGCGCGCAGTCTTTCATTTATACTGTCACCATTTATAAACATTACCCCCATAAATGGAACATGTCCCGGCAATCTGTCCTTATCCATTATCTTCATGCCAGTTTTCCTTATCATGGCAATTCTTGTTGGTGTATCCTGTACACCAAGCAGCAAGCCCAAACTAACTTCTCCCAGACCCAGGAAATCTTCTGTATCCCATTTGGTATTATCAGAAGTCAATACTTCATAATATTTGTCTGTGTATCCTGTTAAGTCATCACGATATTCATCCATGATTTCCTTCAGATTTTCTTTATTTATATCTATATCACCAACACATACTTCAAGTTTTTCGTTCCAAATTGCGCCTAAAAACCCGTTTAGGATCGATACTATGATATCTTTTTGCCAATTTTGTCCCCCATATTTATAACCAATGATATAAATATCAGTTCCAAAATCTCCGTTTTCTCTTTTGAAATTTGGGTCTAACCATAATTGTTCATAAACCGGGGTATTTTTCTCTTCTCCAAAATAACCAACTCCTTGGGTGTTCTGGCCGTCTTCACGGGTAAAAGTAACAAGTCTCGAGACTCCCTGATATGCACATTCTTCATTTTCGTCATATGTGCTATAAAACACTGTAGAAAAATCAGAACAAGCAAATGGAGCAAACTTGCCAATACCATATGATCCTCCTGCGGTTCCTTTTTTATCAGAAGCACCAGAGGATTTTGTCAGATTGGTCCAATCTGTATTTATTGGTTCTCTTGATCCTGTTAATCCAGTTGTATTGAAATCACTTATTCTTAAAACTGTACACTCATCCTTACATATACTATTTAGAGCAGCAGTAAAGAATTCCTTAGTTGCTTTTGCTTTCTGGCTACTCCAAAAAGCAAGGCATCTGTTGAAAGTGTCAATTAAGACATCTTTCCCAGGGATTCTATCAGAGGGAATGGAAAACATGTCAAACACAACTCTAATTGTTGTTTCTCTGGCAGCATCTAATGAGTTCTGGCATATTTCTCTTGCCAGAGAGCTTAACGGGGTTCCTCTAAAAATGGCTACCCCAGTATCATTAATTCCTTTATTTTCCCCATAATCGTTGGATGGAAATCTCCATTGAATCATTGTACTTCCTCCTATCTGGATAAATCCTCTATCCTTATCTGTCTGTTAACAGATAATAAATCTCTCAATTCTTTATGAGAATAAGGGCTCTGCTGATGGTTCTCAACTAACTTAATCATATTTGCAACTGAAATTGCAGAACCACAGACATTAGTTTCGTCATACTCAGCCAGTATTTGCCTGTCTATCGAGCTGGAGAACCCTCCGGCTATGTATGAGAAGAAACCTATTTGTAATTTATAATCACTGTAACTGTCAATGTTACCTATATAGTTATGGACCATTCTGTTATGATGATCACCGGTTATGGAATAATTGCTGTATGCCTTATTATCAATTATTGCCTGATACCCTTCGGAGTCTGACAGTAACAAGACATCTGGCGCTGACCTTTTCCCGGTTTGACCAAGATGTGTTGCTTTATACCCGAAAATATCCTGGAAAATGCTAGTGGTGGCCAATTCAAAATCAATCGCCTCGTCTCTTCCCTTAAATGCCATTTCATAATAATTTGACATAAAACCCCCAATAGCACCATGAGGGTATTCCTTATATAATACCTGCTGCACAAGAAGACTGTCTGTTCCTGTCTTTGAAGCAATCTCTGTGATTACCTCTGCATCTACTTTAGAAATAGGCTTGTGAAGCGAATAGGAGATAAAGGCCTGCCTTATTCTTTGCATATCTATAATCTTGCTTGAAATAGATCCTGTATTTAGAAGATTTCTTGTGTCCTTCTGATGCCAAGGGTCTAATCCATAACGCCTCTGGAATACCTCATGATTTTCGGGGTTTGGGATAAATGCCCATTTCTTATTAATAATGTATTCAACTTCACCAACGGCGTCAGGACTGATCATCATTGCGCCATTATCTCGATATACCAGCTGTGTATATTCCAGCCAATTGGCCATAGTATTTGCGGTGTCGATTAAATGGCTATACGGGTGTGCAATGTTTACCGACCCTGTAGAGGGCTTGTGATTGTCAATAAAGTTTTCTGGAAGAGCCGAATCCCCATAGCTTCTGAAATTAAGGACTTTGTGTACGACTTCTTCATAACAAACATCTGAATCATCTGTCCCTTCTGTGATAATAACCTTAGCAATTTCTTCTTCTGTTAAATAGTCAAGTCTCTTATCCATCATCAGTTTTAAAAGAAATATAAATGGATGAACTTTGAATCTATCAGAAACCCTGGTTTTTATACCAAAAGGAGATGGGAACTGATATTTTAATACCTGTTCTTTTAATATTGAAACCGGCGATTTCCCCGACATGATTGCTTCACCTGCAAGGGTTAGATATGGTATACCAGTGTTTTCCTGTATGAATATTAATCCCAAACTCGAAAGCCATGCTTGATAAGTCCTCCCCCCGGATCCTGAGTGGTCTCTTCTTTCCCCCACTCTTTTTAAGCCATCTTTTTCAAGCTCATCTTCAAACAGAATATGTATATTTCTGCTACCAGTCCATTGAGCAGCTAAAGCAACATTAGAAAACGCTGCCAAAACCTCTGGTATACTGTTCAGTTTTCTTTTTGGTCTTGTAACCCACCAGTAATTCAATGATGTTGGCATAAGCTTTACTCCTTCATGCTTGGTTCATCATATTCGTATTCTATCCCGGCAAATGTTTTTAATACTGCTTCAAATAATATCTTTGCTCCCTTAGCAGGAACAGCCATTCCGATCTGTTTTCTTACTGATTCCTTGCTTCCTTCAAATACATAATCATCCGGAAATGTCTGCAGTCTTGCTCTTTCTCTGTTAGTCAGTGCTCTATTTTCTTCCCAATGATACACATGAGTACCGCCGCCGCCAGAACCTGTTATTGTATACGAAGGTTTATCAGGGTCCAGTCTCTTGTATATCTGACTAATCTTTGCTCCCCTTACCTTTAGCTGTAACTCTTCTGGAATATCAGCATTAAATGCATTCTGCCCAGGCTTGATATACTTGAGTCTTTCAATAACCTGTTTAGACTGTTTTGTTGGTTCATTGTTGGGAGCATCAGCAGGAATTGGGGGTTTTTCTATTGCTTCTTTGCAGGTAACCATTTCATATGGTTTTGTTGAAGGTATCTTGAATACGTATGGTAAATCATCGCGAATTCCAATTATGATCACCCTGTGCCTAGCCTGAGGAATTCCATAATTCTCGAACTTATACAGATTTGGATATATTCTGTATCCGGCGTTTATCATGTCTTCCTTAATTTTTTCAAAAGCATTGCCTTCATTAGCCGACTTAATACCACCAACATTTTCCGCTAAAAACCATTTTGGTTTATATCTGTGTAATACTTTTATCCCGTATGTATAAAGAGGACCGTATTTTCCCTTAAAACCAAGCTGTTCACCTACAAGCGAAAAATCATTGCATGGGAAGCCAAATGCTAAAGCATCAATTGCCCCAAGCTTATCTAAATCTAATGTATGAACGTCTTCCCAATAAACTGATTCAGGGTTATCAGGACATATATTTCTGATATATGTCTGGCATGTATCAAAGTCATAATCGTTTGCCCATGCATGTTCAATCTTCATGCCATCCACATTTGCGTTTTTAGCTCCCCAAGCTAATCCGCCAGGGCCGCAAAACAATTCGCCTAATCTAAAAACTGTATCCATTGCTATATCTCCTCCCCGTTTTCAAGAATGAAGTATCTTTTGAATTCAACTCCCATTGCATCTGCAATTTTGTCTAAATCTTCGATAGTAAACGACTCTCTCTTCATTTTTGAATTAAAGCTTTGAGGAGACTTACCCAGTCTTCTTGCTAATTCGGCTTCACTTACCTTACATCTGACACAAAGAATTTTAATCTGATCTGCTATCCTCATAAATAAACTCCTTTAGCATAATTATAAACGTAAATATTGATATTCTCAACGTTTACGTTTAGCTTATATGCCGTTAGAGTTTAAACTTCTTTGATTCGTCATCTACAGCGCTAAATTTGTCTTTTGCCGTTTTTAATTCTTTCTCTAAAACAGTGAATATCTTTTTTACGTCTTCTTCAGAGTACTGATAATTATTTCTGTTAGAAAGATTTCCTAACAATCTGAACATATTAATGAGTTTGTTTGTTCTGTTTTCAGCAAGGCGTACAAAGCGATCTCTTTTTGTTTCCATTATTTCACCTTCTCACACTACATTTTTTGTATATAGTATAATAAACGCAATTATATACGTCAATAATATTTACGTCTACATTCTACAGATATAAGAAGGGCTCATCTTATTAATCGTTCCGTCCTTTTAAAACTCGTTATATTCTTCATCTGAATTAAGAAATCTTATAATCCTTTCCAACAATAGTCCTTCTTCCTCCTTATATCTTTTCGCATTGTTTATGGTACATTCCCAAACAACCAGACATTTATGTTGATCTTTTGCCAGCATCTCTTTTGTTTTCTCATCTCTAGCCATATTTGATTCAAATTTCTTTTCCCAGTAATCCTCCCTGCTTTTAGGCATATACGAATATTTGCATCCCTTATGTCTATGCCAAAAGCATCCATTAACAAACACTGCTGTATTATATTTTTTCAGCCAAAGATCAGGATGTCCATATATAGATTTACTGTATTTTCTGTATCTGTATCCATTACTAAACAGAAGCTTCCTTAAATAAACTTCGGGTTTGGTATCTTTGCTTCTTATTGCTGCCATATTAGTGCTGCGTTCTTCTCTGGATTTTGTATCAGCCATACTACAGTTCAGCTATTCCACACAACTTTAAATAATCATTTATGCCATCATAGTATTCTTTACTTCGAGTTGGGTCCTCTTCTGAATCAACTCCTTTAGGAACAAATATAATCATTCCCTGCCTCGCTCTTGTTAATAAGACACGGTAAGAATTTATCAAATACCTCTTTTGCTCGTCCTTATTTCTTTTGTTCCATTTTGTTCCTCTGAATGAATAGTATTCCCAATTCTTATTGTTTTCCGTCCTGCGTAAATCGGCATCCCAGCAAACTATAGCCCAATCAATTTCCAATCCTTGGACTTTGAATTCACTTGCTACTACTTCAAGCATATTTGAGGAACGTAAATCATCACTTGGAGCTAAGAACCAGTTTTTAACATCAATATCAGTTGGAACATATATTCCTTCTGGTTTTAGTCTCTGGGCACTGCTACAGGCAAGAACACCACATCTCTGTGAACCTCTAACTTGTTCTCTGACCCATTTTTTAGCAACTTGATAATCCCTGGTGACGTAAACAGGGTATTTCTCGCTTATTAGTTCATATATCTGTTTTGCAGATACAGGGTCATTATTCAGAAGATGATCGACAAATAAACTCTGCTTATCTGCTCTGAACGATCTAATTGATATTTTGAGGTGAAGACCTTCTTTAGCATGACAACGTTCACATTTCTCAATTGCTTCTCTGTCAATGCCTTTATCTTCGGTTTGACTGAATATTTCATTGGAATAATACAATTCCCATTCACCAAAATCCTCAATTCCGCATCTAAACCATTCATTGATTCCTACTTCACCATCATATATATCTTGTCCAAGCCCGACAAGACAGATTATTACCGCCCAATCCTTGTGCCTGTCCATAATACTATAAAGAAGATGAGGTTCACTGACCGATAAAGCAGGATCTTTCTCGTGCTTCCTCGTCATTTTTTCCTTGTTCCATACCCTCTGTGCTTCATCAAAAATCAGAATATGTTCTGCTGTAGGTGTTTCGCGTTTAGAGTTATCTTTTTTAAAAGCATAACTTCCTTGAATAAGCGCGTTAATCGCTGTTTCTGTTTTCCTGTTATACTGTTTCTTTTCTTTAACACTCTTCTTGAGCGCTTCCCTTAACACCTCAACTAATGGGCCATTGCCAGATAAATAAACACTGAGATTGTTGCTGTCCCTGTCTAAATTTTTTGCAACGACATCCAAGCCAATCAAAGTCTTGCCTGCACCAGGAACACCTGTAACAAAACAAATGCACTTTTTATTGTTGGATCGGGCATAATCAATGATTTCCCCAATTGTTTTTTCACATTTATCAACATTCTCCTGCCCTGCTTCCGATTTAGCAATCTCACTGATGTTATGTGAACTATATGCTTCTACAGCAGCCGCAATAATGGTAGGAGTTGGATAATACGGAGAATTGAACCATTTTTCGAAATCAATTTCTCCGTCATCACCATATTTGTTGCATATTTGCTCCACCTTAGGAATCATTGTTTCAATGTTTTCTCTTTGAAGATATACCTGTCTATCTGGATAACAATCGTTAGATTGTTCTTTTTGATAAGGCTCTGCTTTCGTAGCAATTAAAATAGGGCATACATATAGATTTTCAGATTCCTTGTGGAAATTCTTAATATCAGTTGCATAGTCTTCTGCCTGCTGTGCATCTTGTGCTGTATATATGTTTTTCCCGTTTTTAAATTCTAAAGAGAAAACCATATGGCGAATCAGAAGAATAACATCAATTCTTTTTCCCAGGCGAACAATATCATATTCAAATATGATATCCCCTTCCATCCCGCTTCTTTCCAATCTGTTCTGAAGTTCAGTAATTTGATTGTCCCACGCATCCCTTTGATCAGTGTTTATTTCAAAAGAATGTCTAATTAAATGGCCGATTATGGAATCTGAATTATCGCTGATAAAGCCCGGAATAGAATTACAGTAGTACGCTTTGCCACTTTGAACTGAAAATGTATATTTGTTCATATTATTTCCTTTCTCATTTCATACCAAGTGATGCAATCAAAGTTTATCTATAATTTCCTCAGGTTCTTATTCACAGACTGATAACGCCCCATTTTCATAGTCTAGAATGATATTTGTATTTGCTATGGCATTAATAACGTCATATTTATCAATGGTGATATTGTATGTATCATTGACATTCTTGATGAAATCCCAGATATTGATGGAACCAGTATCCTCAGCGAGTTCAATAATCATGTCTTTACGTGAAATCGGTTTATCGGTCTTCCTGAAGATGATTCCGCTTGTTGTGCTTGAATAACGGAAACGGTTATCCCCCTTCAACAATGCTCCATAGAAATAAGGATGCTTCATTTCTGCCTCAACAGGGTTTATGAATCCATCATGCTTCAGTGAATCAATCGTGAAATACTGGTCGCCAACGAAATCATAAACAGCATCACAGAATTGCTGGATCTCAGCAAGTCCAACTCCTTGCTGTTCCAGCTTATCCAAGCTGACAAAGTGTTCCGGTTCTGTCTCAATTATCCTGCGCTGTTCCTGGAGTTCGTAAATAGTGCTGTAAAAATCCATCACCCTGCCATAGCGCTTTTTAAGAGGTTTGATGTCAAACTCATCCGCTTCCTGCAGTTTTTCTCTGAACATTGCCTTGGCATTGGGGTAGTTGTGGAAAATATAATTGCTATGAACCGACCAGCCTAAACTCTTGAGATTCTGTCCGGTCAAAACTCTCTCATCACCATTTGGATTTAACTCATGATACAGTTTCACCACTTCATCAATATAATAGAAATCTTCCGTCAGATTGCGCCGCAGCAGTTCTCTATCTGCGGTCTTCAGTGGCTTCGAATCAATGGAGTAAACACCGTTATGAAGATAATTGGCAATAATCTTCATGTCGTTGCGAATGGACCGTTTATCAAATCCATATACTTCGTAAATGGCATCAATCAAATCGTTCTGACTTACAGGTGACATTTCCACCATCATCATGGCAATCATTTTGTTTCTGTCAAAATCTCCAAAACGGATGATTGGCTGGCGGGAAAGATTCATACCGGCATACTTGTCCGCAGCCACCGTCTTTTTAATAAGATTATGCAGTTCATATTCATCCTGAATATCATATTCTCTCATCAGTACAGGATAATCATTCATAAACTTCAGAGTTGATATTTCAGTATTCTTATACTGACTGAGAGCAAGCGTATCGTACAGTTCAGCATAATCGCGAGAGTTAATGTCGTAATAACGGAACTGTTTCCCCGTTGACCAGAGAACGGTCCGTAATTCAGTAATCCGGTGTTCTCTTGTTCTTTCCTTTTCACTATCAATCAGCAGGTCAGGGTCAGAAATGTGATTTCTTTCCATCGCATTGTTATACAGTTTAGTAAAATCAGTGATTCTTATTTTCTTATCACAGTATTTTTCAATAAGGAAATCTTCTATGCTCGCAATGCTTTTATATACCCAGATTCCATCAATCTGAACCTTATTTCTTCTCAGATATTTCTGCATCAGGCCACGTTCATAGGGGTTGTACGCAAAAACGTCAACACTGTCATCAAGTATATTTCTCTTATTCTTTTTATCTTTATCCTTGTCAGATTTATGCCTATATTTGATATCAAGATAGTTATATGTTTCAGGACTTATTCCCATGACATTAATCCAATCGTCCTGTTCAATTTCAAATAAACTGAATAATCTGGCATTACGGTCTTCAAAATAACTCTGAACACCGTATTTCTCTCTAAGAAGCCAATCGGCACGCTTAATTTCTTTATCCTGAATCTGCCTGATTCTTTCTCTTGTTACGTTGAATTCCTTGCCAATATCATCCAGAGTTCTGCCATTTTCTATGCGCTGAAAAAGAATATAAGCGCCTTTGCTGCTCTCCAGCTGCGAAACCACTTCCAGAAAAGCCGGGTAACGTAAAGAATACATATTATTCTCAACAACGATTTTCCCTTCTTCCACAAGTTTCCTCAGAGCATCGCTAATCTGCTCCCCAGAGAGTTTTTCACCAAGAGCATCTACAACATCTGTGACAGTATTTTGCTGCTCCGGGTTGGAAAGGAAGAAATCCAGCACTAACTGTCTTATTTCCTCGTCAGATAATTCACGAATATTGTCGGTGGTAAGTTCACCAGACTTGATTTGCTTTATCACCGGATCAGCAATCTGCTGAACGGCATTGTAGATTTCCTTTATGCATTTTTTGCCCAGATTTCTGATACGTAAGATTTTATCTTCAGACAAATCCAACAGTTTACTCAGGCAATCGTATCCTGACCTGCTAAGGGCGTTGTAGCTTCTTACGGTTAATCCAAGTTCCGAAAGAGGTACATCATGTACCTGGAAGTATTCAGTCAGCAGTTCCTTCTCTTCGTCAATTTCAGTCTTTGCCAGTTTTCCATTCTTTGCGACAGGACGCACAAAATAGCGAACCAGTTTGTCAAAGTCTGTCTTCAACGATTCTGTTTTGGTTTCCTTCACTATACCTGAATTGATGAAATCTTCAGCACTCATTTTGTTCTTCAATTTGTTATCTGTCATATATCCGCTTTATACCTCCATTCTCTTCCGTTTAAGTAATTTTATATATGATTGTTCTTGTCTCTTTTATCTAAATTGTACCTGTTTTTACCTGCATTATCTATCTTGCAGCCTCACGGCAGCAAGCCCAGCAGTTTTATCCGTAGACCAGTAGCAGTGGGACAAATTTGATAAATACAATGCAAATATCTGTCCTTCTTCCACTCTCCCTGTGTTTTTGAATTCTTTCATAACCAAGGAGGCTCAAGGGAGCCTGCAAGGCTGGCTTCTGGCAATACAGACTCCCTTTTAATAATCTGTCATTATCACTTTTCAGCAGAGAAGCACTTCCTTTTCCTCTTTGAAATACTCGTCCAGAGACAGTTGTATACGCTTTCTCATCTCCTGCTCCGCATGTTCACGTGATTTGGAAATGAAGTCTCTCCGCAGCAGAGACGAATACTTTCCCTTCACATAATCGAGGAATGCTTCAACCTCATCCTCTCTCATAACAAGGCAGTTGTGACAGATATACACTCCCTTTTCGCTGTCGTGCAGCAGCTTCAAGGCATACTCTCCAATCTGGAAATACTTCAGTTCAGTCATCAGCACCACGCTCCTTTCAGGTCATCTGTCGGCTGTGCAAACAGGCCTCTATTATAGTGATGCTTTTTCTTGCGAATCTTCCTTTAGGAAATAATCTGGTGTTCGTACAGGCTTTCCCTCTTCGTCTTGAGATAGTTGGCAAACTGCCTTGTCTGCTCTTCGTTGAACACGATGTGCATGCTTGACGACGAGAATCCTTCGTCACTCTCCAGCTGGATGCACAGTGCCATATACGGTTCGTAATCTTCTTTTTTACTGAAAACTTCAGCAAAATCCATTTCTGTTTCACCCTCATTCAGCACATATGGTACGCTCAGAATCTTGATGGCTGGGCCGAAATCAAGGTTATAGAAATTCGGCTTTTCACAAATAGCCGTCATTCCCTTTATCATCAGGTCATACTCATTGACGCTGACGAAGTTATCGCACTGCCAGCTGAAATCCATAATGTCGCTCTTAAGTCCTATGGTAGCGACCACATTTGTCTGAAGCAGTTTTTTCTCTTCATTGGTAATGGGGTCATAGTTATATTCATCCATTACTCCGTCAATGCTGAATTCAAATTCACCAATGTCAAGTTTCATTTTTAACACTACGTATCATCTCCTTCCGTCTGCGTGTTTTCGCCGGGGAAGCTGCCTGAAAGGCAATATAAAAGGAAGCCAACCGGCGATCAACTTCCTCTTCAGTTTTCTCACAGAATCTGTTCCAGAGACAGATTATTTATGGCCATAGCAGTCATTGTTCTAACCAGGCGATTCGCTTGTTTTTGCTGCCTGATCTTTATCTGACTAGCGCCCTTATAATAGCAGATTTTGCCTCATTTTTCAAGACCGAGATCTTACTAACTCGTAACATCCAATCCATAGTTCAGGATGCTTTCAATCTTTCAACAGCAAGGGGAAAACGACACATTTTCCCCTCAAATCATGCTGTTTCCACACTTCATTCTATTGTGTTTTATATAGCTGATTATTACTTTCTGTGGTTCATTTTAATAGTATGCATCAAAGTACTCCTCTGCCTCCTGATAACTGTCAAAATCGTCATAATGGTCATTATAGAAATCTTCAAAGTCATCATAGTATCCATAATCACCGTAATCATATGAAGAACGAATTGGTCTCCCATATCTTATGTCAGCCAGATATCTTCTGATGTCAGATTCAGTTACCTTCCGGCCTTCATAATACGGTCCAAATCTGGGCATATGCATATTCATGTACTCATATTTCCGGTCTCTCACTCTGTATGACAGATATACGGTTTCGCTGGTCCAGGCAACATCGAGAAAATCCTGGTCAACATATGCCACGACATTGCTTAGCTTAACAGTAGTATCATAAGTACTTCCCATTTGCCAATCCATAACGTCATAGACCTTTACCGTCAGAACCGTATACTCGCCAATACACCAGTAGTATTTTCTGTAGCCTTTATTCTTTTCCATTTTCGTATAAGAACCTGCTGCCGTATAGTTAATGTATCTCTCATCCATCCCGGCAAAAGGAATTCTGTCTATGTACCTTTCCTTGTCTATGGAAGGAGCGGTATATGCGACAGGTTTACGGGACTGCTCACCATTAACGGAAACTGATTGCTTCTGATTCTGGTTGAATAAAATGACAATTAATGAAACAAAGATTATCGCTAAAGAAACAATGCGTCTTTTCATATCACCACTCCCCCACATCCTATATACTGCCATCATGGCACATTTTTCAAAAAACATTGTCCTCTTTTCTGGACAATGGGCCTTCCTAAGATACTGAAACGCCACTTTTAATGCAACTGTATGGCGATTGCTTCCTCTTATCTGCTGATCAGAAAACAGGAAGCCTGAAAAACAAGAACATCACGAAAACAAGAGAGAGAGAGGTATCTGTGAACTGCCTCTCTCTTTTCATGTTGCTGCTGAGGGCTCATGAGTGACTCATCAGCCTTCAATGATGTTAAGGAATATCTGTACCGCTGACGGGATAATCTCATCGCAGAAGTCGTACTGCGGGGTATGCAGTTTCGGGTGATCTTCGCCGCAGCCCAGGTAGAACATCGCCCCGGGGCACTGCTTGAGGTAGTGGCCGAAATCTTCGGAAGCCCTCCACAGTTCACTCATTTCCTGAGCGCTGATTCCGGCCTTTTCCGCAGCTTTCAATACCTTGTCAAGACATTGGCCGTCATTGCGGGTTTCGGGGAAGCGGTCACTTTCGCTGATCTGTAGGCTTAAGCCCTGCTCTTTGGCCAGCGATGACGCGTAAGCCTGAATGTTTTCACACTCCTTCTGCAGTTCGCTTTCGTTTTCCGCTCTTAAGGTGAAGGAGATTTCTCCTTCCCCGGGAGAAATGCCGAAGTCTCTGGCCCCCAGAGCGACGTTGACGACGGTAGCTAGAAAAATGCCCTGATGCTCTTTCTGAGCCATGGCGTTGACGGACTGGATCATCTGAGCCAGAAAACCTGACGGGTTATTGCCGCTTTCCGGTTCGGAGGCGTGGCTGGCTTTTCCGGCAACTCTGACGGTGAGCCCCAGCGAAGCCGGCTGGGTCAGTCTCCGGCGGTAGATCAGCGTGTTAAGGGGATAACCGGGCAGATTATGGAAAGCGTAAACTTCCTCGATTCCTTCTTCTCTTAAGAGTTCTGCGCACAGCTTTCCGCCCTGACCGGTTTCCTCAGCCGGCTGGAAGATGAAATAAACGCTGTTTTCCAGCTGTCTTTTTTCACACTCCAGCATCACTCCAACCAAAACCGCCAAGTGGCCGTCATGACCGCACTTGTGCGCTGCTCCCTCATTGAGACTTCCGTAAGGCAGTTTTAGGGTTTCCGGCATCGGCAGGCCGTCCATGTCCGCCCGTAAGGCAATCTTATGATTGCCCTTGCCCTTGATGAGCGCGTAAAACCAGCCTTCCTTTTCCACTAACTGCGCCTTGGGACAGTTTTCCTTGATGAAGGCTTGTAGTATCGCCATGGTCTTCATTTCCCGGCCGGAAAGTTCGGCGTTACGATGAAGAAGATGGCGCAGTTCGGTGATTTCATTTAACTGGGGATCTACTGATGTGCTCATAAGATTTCCCTTTCCCGAAAACTTGTTGAAAAACGGGGCGGCGTCTGAACAACGGCCCCGTTATCAGTAATGATTAATTAATGGCTAGATGCAGGTATAGCCGCCGTCAACGGCGACGATCTGGCCGGTAACGTAGCTGGACTCCTCAGCGCCTAAGAAGATGGCGGCCGGGTTCAGTTCGCCCTGCTTGCCGTATCTCTTCATCGGCACCGACTGCTGGGCAAAGGCCTGGAAGTAGTCGGAATCCAGGGTCTCGGTGGTCAGTTCGGTATAGAAGTAGCCCGGGCAGATGGCGTTGACGGTAATGTTGGAAGTCGCCAGTTCAGCCGCGGCGCCTCTGGTGAAGTTGACGACCGCGCCCTTGGTGGTGTGATAAGCGATGGTCGGAATGGCGGTATTGCCAACCAGGCCGTAGATCGAGGCAATGTTGATGACCCGGCCGTAGCTCTGCTTGCCTTCAGCGATGGCTTCCTTCATGAAATTGACGAAGGCCTGAGTGACCGCAAAGACGCTGGTCAGATCGAGGTTGATGGTGAAGTCCCAGTCTTCTCTCTTGTAGTCAACTAACGGGGTGCCCGTGCCCTTTTCGCCGCCGGCGTCATTGACGATGACTTCGCAATGGCCGAAGTGCTCGCGCACCGCGTTGACGGCGTTGGCAATGGACTCGCTGCTGGTGACATCGCAGGCCACCGGCAGGACGTCGACGCCGTATTTTTCCTTCCACTCCTCAGCGCTGGCCTGCAGCCTTTCCACTCTTCTGGCCATTAACACCAGGTTGGCGCCCTGCTTGGCGTAGCCTTCCGCCATCTGCTTTCCCAGACCGGAAGAAGCGCCGGTAATGGCAACGACCTTTCCTGAATAATCAAACATCATGTTTTCCTCTCTTTCCTGTTATTACTCTGTCCTTCTGACAGTTCACTGTTTCCTTATTACACCCTGACAGTTTTTCACTCTTCCGTTTCCGCCGGGATGGATTCGTCACCCTGCTGAAGGGTGTACTGCCGCCGGAAGTCGCCGGGGCGGATGTTCTTGAGCTTGACGAAGTTGCGGGTGAAGGTCTTGATGTTGTTGTAGCCGACCTCCATGCAGACGTCAATCTCCGCCATGTCGCTTTCCAGCAACAGTTCCGCCGCCCGGTTGATGCGCTTGTAGTTGAGGAATTCCTCAAAATTCATCTCAATGACATATAACAGGGCGCGGTTAAGTTCAACTACCGAAGTGCCGAAGTGTCTGGCCACTTCCGTGGAACGCAGGTCTTCCATGTAGTAGTCGTTGACGTAGGAGACCGCCGCAAAGCCCAGGGTACTGTCGTCTTCCCTGAGCACCTGTCTTTCCGGCAGGTAAGCCTGCCGGTACTCCCCGGGGGAGACGTGCATGCGCTTGCTGAAGCTTTTGACCAGGTGGGAAGCGTCGGTAAAGCCGGTGATCAGAGCGATGTCGGTCAGCGGCAGCCTGGTATGGACCAAAAGATCGCAGACCTTGGCGATCCTGGCTTCATTGATGTAATCGCTCAGGGAGAAGCCGGTCATTTCCCGGACGTAGGAAACGATTTCCGCCTGGGGCAGCGAAAAGACTTCAGACAGCCTTTCCGCAGTCATGTATTCGCCCAGATGGGCGTAGATGTAGCGGAAGATGCCGGAGCGGCTGCCGGGTTCCCGGCTGCGGTTAGGCAACTGGGTTCCCTGACGGCTGATGATCAGCCGCTTGAAGTTGATCATCAGTTCGGCCAGCTTGTTGCCGGCCATCAGTTCACTCAGTTCCCTGTCCTGCTGACGCAGGTAAGCCGATTCGACCCCGACCTCATTCTTAATGACCCGGCAGATCTCCTCGATGTTTTTCATTTCCTGCTGGTCCAGATCAACCAGTGGGCTGCTTTCCAGAAAGGCGACCACATTGGCCGGCGGCGCACCGGTAACGCGCAGAAAGCGGTTGACGAAGTCGAAATTAAAGATGACCTTGACAAACTGCAGCGGCTGGCTGACCTGAGTGACCTCGCTGGTATCCCAGGGCAGAATGGCCGCAAAGCTGCCCGGGGAGATGTCGTAGGCCCTTTCATTGATCTTCATGACCCCTTTCCCCTGTCTGAACAGCAGAAAACGCCCGGCCTGATGAATCAAAGGCCGCGTCGGTCCGTCGATGATCTCAATGTCGTAGCTGCACAGTTTTGCCTTGTCATAGTCGGAACAGAACTGATCCTGCAGTCCGCTTTCGCTAAGTGTCATTTTTTCTTTTTCTTTCCACCTTAAGAATACCATCTTAAGTGCCAAAGGGCAAACCGCAGGCGGAAAAATGTAAGCGTTTACGAAAATACAACGAAACGGGAGACAAATGACCATTGCGCCCCGGCCGGAAAGCCTATAGTTAAGTTGTACCGATACCCTTTTAGGGCAAAGAAAGGATAATCATAATTATGAAAGGCATTCATGTAAAAAGTGAAATAGCACCGCTGAAGAAAGTGCTGCTTCACCGGCCGGGCAAGGAACTGCTCAATCTGACACCGGACACCCTTCAGGAACTGCTTTTCGACGACATTCCGTTTCTCAAGGTCGCGCAGGAGGAACACGACGCCTTCGCGCAGGTCTTGAGAGACAACGGCGTCGAAGTAGTCTATCTGGAAGATCTGATGACCGAAGTGCTGGACCTCAATCCCAAGCTGATCAAGCCCTTCCTCTATCAGTGGCTGGAAGAAGGCAACATCAAGACCAAAAAGTGGCAGGACAAGTGCTACAACTACCTGATTTCCAACTTCAGGGGCAAGGACCTGGTGGAAAAGACCATGGAAGGCATCACCCTGAAGGAAATGGGCGGTCAGGACCTCAGCACCTACTCCCTGCAGGACCGCATCGCCCCTAACGACGACCTCGTCGTGGCCCCGATGCCCAACCTCTACTTTCAGAGAGACCCGTTTGCCTCGGTCGGCGAGGGCGTCTTCCTGCACAGGATGCACTATCCCACCCGCAACCGCGAGACCATCTACGCCGACTACATCTTCAAGTATCATCCGGATTTCGCCGGCTACATCACCCGCTACTACGACCGTGACTACCACGCAACCATCGAGGGCGGCGACGTCTTCAACCTGACCGACACCGTGGTGTGCATCGGCGTCTCCCAGCGCACCGAACCGGACGCTGTTGAAATCGCGGCCCGTCATCTGTTCAACGATCCCGACTGCACCATCCGCACCGTGCTGGCCTTCAAGATCCCGGCCACCCGCGCCTTCATGCATCTGGACACCGTCTTTACCAGGATCGACGTTGACAAGTACACCGTCCATCCGGCCATCATCGGCCCGCTGGACGTCTACGAGATCACCCCGGAAAAGGGCGGCGACCCCGAAGAACTGCACATCGAAAAACTGGACATGACCCTGGAGAAGATCCTGGAGAAGTACACCGGCGTCAGCCATGTTGAACTGATCTACTGCGGCGGCGACGACATGATCGCGGCAGCCAGGGAACAGTGGAACGACGGTTCCAACACCCTGTGCATCGCCCCGGGCGTCATCGTCTGTTACGAAAGAAACGACATCACCAACGCCATCCTTCGCGAAAAGGGCCTGAGCGTTCTGACCATCCCCTCTGCCGAACTGTCAAGAGGCCGGGGAGGCCCGCGCTGCATGAGCATGCCGCTGTGGCGTGAAGATGATTAATTAGAAAAGAAGGAGAAAACACATGCCAAAGAATTTACAGGGAAGAAACTTCCTCAAGCTTCTGGACTTCACCACCGAAGAGATCCAGTATCTGCTGGACTTAGCCATGGAGTTCAAGAGACTCAAGCTTACCCGCACCCCGCACCGCTATCTGGAAGGCAAGAACATCGTTCTGCTGTTTGAGAAGACCTCAACCAGAACCAGATGCTCATTCGAAGTCGCCGGCCATGATCTGGGTATGGGCGTCACCTACCTGGATCCCAACTCCTCACAGATGGGCCACAAGGAAAGCATTGCCGATACTGCCCGGGTCCTGGGCAGAATGTATGACGGCATCGAATACCGCGGCTTTGACCAGAAGATCGTTGAAGATCTGGCCAAGTACGCCGGCGTTCCGGTCTGGAACGGCCTGACCACCGACTTCCACCCCACGCAGATGCTGGCGGACGTCATGACCGCCTATGAGTACTTCGGTTACTACAAGGGCCTGAAGTGGGTCTTCATGGGTGATGCCTGCAACAACGTCGCCAACAGCCTGATGGTCGTCTGCGCCAAGCTGGGCATTGACTTTGTGGCCTGCGGCCCCAAGGACAGAATGCCCAACGCCGATCTGGTCAAGCAGTGCAAACAGATCGCCAAGGAAAATCACTGCACCATTACCCTGACCGAAGACGTCAAGGAAGGCACCAAGGGCGCCAACGTCATCTATACCGACATTTGGGTCTCCATGGGCGAACCCAAGGAGTTATGGGCGGAAAGAATCAAGCTCTTATCACCTTACCAGGTCAATAAGAAAGTCATGGAAAACGCCGACCCCGACGCCATCTTCCTGCATTGTCTGCCTTCCTTCCACGACCTCAACACCACCGTCGGCAAGCAGATCTACGATGAATTCGGCTTACCGGAAATGGAAGTCGCAGACGAAGTCTTCGAAGGACCGCAGTCCAAGGTCTTCGACGAAGCCGAAAACCGCATGCATACCATCAAGGCCGTCATGTACGCCACGCTGAAGTAAGCCTATGAGCAAGAGATTGGTAATCGCCTTAGGCGGCAACGCCCTCGGCAATACGCCCCAGCAGCAGCTGGATCTGGTCAAGAATACCGCCTCCACCATCGTCGATCTGGTCGAGGAAGGCTATGACGTGGTCATCGGCCACGGCAACGGCCCCCAGGTCGGCATGGTCAACCTGGCCTTCGAATTTGCCCATAACAATAACGCCGGAACCCCGGGAATGCCCTTCCCCGAATGCGGAGCCATGACCCAGGGCTACATCGGCTATCACCTCCAGCAGGCCATCCAGGCCGAACTGGAAAGACGCGGCATCGACAAGCCGGTCGCCACCGTGGTGACCCAGGTCGAAGTCTCCAGGGAAGACCCCGCCTTCCAGCATCCCACCAAGCCGATCGGCTCCTTCTATTCCAAGGAAGAAGCTGACAGGATCGTCGCCGAGACCGGCTACACCTTCGTGGAAGACGCCGGAAGAGGCTACCGCAGAGTCGTGCCCTCACCGATCCCGGTCTCCATCGTCGAACTTAGGATGGTGGAACAGCTGGTCAGCCAGCACAACATCGTCATCACCGTGGGCGGCGGCGGCATCCCGGTCGTCAGAGAACAGTACGGCTACAGCGGCGTGGCCGCGGTCATCGACAAGGACCGCGCCTCCTCAAGACTGGCCCTGGACCTGCACGCCGACATGCTGGTGATATTGACGGCGGTCGATCAGGTCTGCGTCAACTTCAACAAGCCTGATCAGAAGGCCCTGAGCGAAATGAGCCTGGCAGAAGCGAGGCAGTACATCGCCGAAAAGCAGTTTGCCCCCGGCAGCATGCTTCCCAAGGTGGAATCCTGCATCGAATACGTCGAGAAGACGGAAAACGGCCAGGCCCTGATCACCTCGCTCCAAAAAGCCAGGGAAGCCCTGCAGGGCAAGACCGGTACCATCATTCACCGGTAATCAGTTAGTATGAAAATCCCTTGGGATTTTCACATAAGGATTTATTTATCCATTAATCAATACTTAAAGGGAGGAATTTAAGAAAAATGGAAAAGAAACAGAAGAAGATGTTATCGTCATTCACGATACTGATTCTCATGATCCTGGCGCTGGCCGTTCTTTCATGGATCGTCGCGCTGGCTTCACCGGACAGCGGTGTTACCCCCGCTTCCTTTGCGACCATCATCAGATCGGTCGTCGACGGCTTCTCGGATGCTGCCGGCGCCGGTGCTGACCTGATCGCCTTCATCTTTGCCATCGGCGGCTTCTTAGGCATCGTCAAGGCTACCGGCGCTCTGGATGCCGGCATTGCCACCCTGGTCCGCAAGCTCCATGGCAAGGAAGAGATCCTGATTGCCGTGGTCATGTTCGTATTCTCCATCGGCGGAACCACCTACGGCATGTGTGAAGAGACCGTTCCCTTCTACATCATGCTCGCCTCCACCATGGTCGCTGCCGGCATGGATACCCTGACCGGCGCTCTGGTCGTCGCCTTCGGTGCCGGTGTCGGCGTCTTAGGCTCCACCAACAACCCGTTCTGCACCATGGCTGCCGTTGCCGCCTGCAATGATGTCGGCGTTGCCGTTGATACCGGCAAGATGATCGGCCTGGGCGTTGTCGTCTGGCTGACTTCCTACGCCGTTGCCCTCTACTTCGTTCTGAAGTATGCCAAGAAGGTCAAGGCTGACAAGGGCTCAACCTTCCTGTCCTTACAGGAACAGAAGGTCATGGAAGAGGAATACTCCAGGAACTTTGACATTGAAGGCAAGCTGCAGGGCAAGCAGAAGCTCGTCTTATGGTTATTCGCCCTCTCCTTCATCGTCATGATCTGCGGTTTCCTGCCCTGGGAAGACTACGGCATCAATATCTTCTCCGGCTGGTCCGAAGTCATCATGGGCGAAGGTATCCCGCTGGGATACTGGTACTTTGATGAAGGTGCCGTGCTGTTCTTCATCATGGCCATCGTCATCGGCATCATCTACGGCATGAAGGAAAAGAAGATCGTTGAGACCTTCATCGCCGGTTCCGCTGACCTGATCTCCGTCGCTCTGATCATCGCGGTCGCCAGAGGCGCCACCGTTCTGATGAGCAACACCGGCTTAGGTCCGTGGCTTGTCAGAGTCATCGCCGGCATTCTGGAAGGCGTTCCGGGCTTCATCTATGCCCCGCTGGCCTACATCCTGTATCTGCCGTTGTCCTTCCTGGTTCCGTCAACTTCCGGTCTGGCTGGTCTGTCCATGCCGATCATGGGACCGGTCACCTCTCAGCTGGGCTTCTCCGTTGAAGTTCTGATTCTGATCTTCTCCGCTGCCAACGGCCTGATCAACCTGTTTGCCCCGACAGCAGGTGCTCTGATGGGCGGCTTACAGACAGCCAAGATCGAATACACGACCTTCATGAAGTTCGCTCTGAAGTGCGTCATCGCCATCGCCATCGTCAACATCATCGTTGTCACCGTGGCCATGATGATCCTGTAATAATCGCAGCGATATCATTTTGGTAATTAAGAAAAAGGTCCTTCCCCGCTGGGAAGGGCTTTTTCAATGGAGCTTTTCACGAACACCGTACCGGTATAACTTATTTGGTCGTTTATTTGGTCATTTGTCTGGTCACAGTCTGCATCAAGCCATTGAATCTTCAATCATCTTCGCTGAATCTTTCTTTTCATATTGAAGTCAGCATACAGAACACTCATAAAAAAGCTTCAACGATATCATTGAAGCACTCTTAACAACATGGCGCCCTCAGGGCGACTCGAACGCTCGACCGTCCGCTTAGAAGGCGGATGCTCTATCCAACTGAGCTATGAGGGCGTGCTGCAGTCTCTATTCTAATCAAACGGTCCGTGAAAATCAACAGATATTGAAAAAGAGAAGAAATAATAAGTAAAAATGTTATAATAATAAGTGAACTTCTGACAGAAAAGGAGACCTGAGAACATGAGTAAGATTGATGAAAAACTGATTCAAGGAATCAAGAAAGCCGTAACCGAAAAGTTCGGCCTGCAGCCTGAAGACGGCATGGTCGTCATTGAAATCCCCAAGGACAACGCCAACGGGGACTACTCCACCAACATCGCCATGCGTCTTACCCGTGTGCTGAAGCGAAGACCTCAGGAGATCGCCGAAGAGCTCAGAGAAGCTCTGGCGCAGAAACTGCCGGAAGCCGAAAGGATCGAAATTGCCGGGCCGGGCTTCATCAACTTCTGGATCAAGAAGGATGCCATGGCCAACATCATCAACGTCATCCTTACCGAAAGGGATGACTACGGCAAGAGCGATTTCGGCAAGGGCGTCAAGTACCTGGAAGAATACGTATCCGCCAACCCGACCGGGCCGCTGCACTGCGGCCACGCCCGCGGAGCGGTCTGGGGCGACAGCTGCGTCCGCATTCTCAACGCGGCCGGCTTTGACGCCACCAGAGAATACTACATCAACGATGCCGGTGCCCAGATCCACAACCTGGGTCTGTCGCTCTACGCCAGAATACAGGAGATCTTCGGGCTGGACTTCACCCTGCCGGAAGACGGCTACCACGGCGAAGACGTCAGGCGCATTGCCCGCCAGATCGCCGACAAGGACGGCGACAAGTGGCTGAAGATGGACCATGACGAAGCCGTTGAACAGCTGGCCAAGATCGGCCGGGACATGGAACTGGAGATCATCAAAAAGGACCTGCAGCACTATGGCTGTGAATTCGACTCCTGGATCTCCGAGAAGTGGATCGTCGATCAGGGCATGGTCGACCAGGTCGTCGAGGAAATGAATCAGAAGGGCCTGCTTTACGAAGACGGCGGCGCCCTGTGGTTCAAGTCCACCGAATACGGCGACGAGAAGGACCGCGTCTTAAGAAAGTCCAACGGCCTTTACACCTACCTGACTCCCGACATTGCCAACCACAAGTACAAGTATGACCGCGGCTATGAAGTGCTGGTCAACATCTGGGGCGCCGACCACCACGGCTACATTGCCAGGGTCAAGGCCTCTATGCAGGCGCTGGGCTACAACGCCGACAACCTGCACGTTGACCTCTGCCAGATGGTCAGACTGGTGGAAAACGGCGTGGAAGTCAAGATGAGCAAGCGTACCGGCAATGCCATTACCCTGCGTGAGCTGATCGACGACATCGGCGTCGACGCTGCCCGTTACTTCTTCCTGTCCAAGGCCCTGGATACCCACATGGAATTCGACCTGGGCCTGGCCAGAAGCCAGACCAACGACAACCCGGTCTTCTACGCCCAGTACGCCTACGCCCGCATCTGTTCGATCCTGCGTCAGGTGAGCGAAAAGCCGGGCATGCGGGAAAGCTATACCAGGCTGACCAACCCCAAGGAAATCGATTTGCTTAAGCACATAGCTTCCTTCCGCGACGTCGTGACCGACGCGGCCGTTACCAGAAGCCCCAACAAGATCTGCAACTTCGTTCAGAAGCTGGCAGCCTACTTCCATTCCTTCTACGGTGCCTGCCGCATCAACGACCCGGGCAATCCCGAACTGACGGCTGAGCGTCTGGCGCTGGTGGAAGCCACCCGGATCACCCTGCACAACGCCCTGGCCCTTTTAGGCGTCAGCGCGCCGGAGAAGATGATCAAGGAAGAAAAGCCGGAAGAAAAGGCTGAAGATGAACGCATCGAACTGAGCGATGAACCCCTCACCTTTGAAGACGGCCGTCAGCGCTTCGTCGTCGAAAACGACTTCTGGCAGCTGTTCCCCAAGGCTCAGATTGCCGTCATCGTTGCCAAGGGCATTGACAACCGCGTCAAGGATGAGGAGCAGTTCCTTCCTCTTCTTAAGGAAGGCGAAGAGCTCTGCCTGCAGCATCTCGGCGATTCGGAATTCAGCAGGAATCCGGTCGTTGCCGTCTGGCGCGACGCCTTCAGCAAGTTCAAGACCAAGAAGGGAGCGAGAAGCTCCATTGAAGCCCTGCTGAAGAGAGTGAAGAACGGCAATCATCTCAGCTGCATCAACCCGCTGGTGGACATCTACAACTACATTTCCCTGAAGTACGCTCTGCCCTGCGGCGGCGAGGACATTGACCGCTTTGAAGGCAACATCCGCCTCACCAAGGCCAGCGGCAATGAGGAATTCATTACCTACGGTTCCGATGAGTCAGAGCCGCCCTACGAAGGGGAGATCTGTTACAAGGACGACAGAGGCGCGATCTGCCGCTGCTGGAACTGGCGCGAAGGCGTCAGGACCATTCTGAGAGAAGATACCGTCAACGCCTTCATGATCATGGAACTCGTTGACCCCTGTCGGGCTGATGATATGAAAGTTGCCATCAGCGAGCTGGCTGAACTGATGAAAAAGAACCTTGGCGCTCAAACCGAGGTCAAGATCCTGGACATCAATAACAAATCCGTAATAATAGACTGAAAGCTGCCTCAGGCAGCTTTTTTCATTCTCTTCTCTGCTCCGGCAGCTGGCAGATCACTACGGCCGCAAACAGGATGATGCAGCCAATGATCTCCTTGGCGGTCAGAATCTGATTGAGAAACAGATAGCCGGCGGCCACTGAGAAAACGGATTCCAATGACATGATCAGCGACGCGGTGGTGGAATCAACGCCCTTCTGACCGACAAACTGCAGGGAATAACCGATGACCGTAGCGACAACGGTCAGATAGACAATGGACCAGGCCGTGATCTTCAGATTCTCCGGCGTCACGCTCTCCCGCGCCAGGGCAAAGACCAGCGACAGCAGACCGCCGACCAGATCGGAAACGGCCGCGATCTTCAGCGGATGGATTCGGCTTACGATGCGCTCGATCAGAACCATCTGCAGGGCAAACAGCAGCGCCGTCATCAGCAGATAGACGTCATGAGTCCGGAAGGACAGGTCGGTGATCTTCAGATCACAGAGAATGTAAAGGCCGATGACGGCCAGAACCAGGGAGAAGATGACCCGGCTGGTCAGGCGCTCACGGTAGAACAGAAAGGCCAGTACCGGGACCATGACGATGTACATGGTGGAGATGAAGGCGGCCTTGCCGACCGAAGTGCTGGCCATCGCCGCCTGCTGGAAATTAGGAGCCATGAAGCTGATCAGTCCCAGTAACGCTCCGCTTTTCATCAGGCTTCGCAGATCCGTGCCGTCCCTGATCAGCAGGCAGGGCATTAAGATCAGCCCGGCCGCGATGTAGCGGATGGCGTTAAGCGTAAAGGGGCCAACGTAACCGCTGACCGCGCTTTGAAATACATAGCCCGCTCCGAAGATCAAAGCGACCGCAAACAGACAAAGGATGCTGAATTCTCTTTTCATTGATTTAAACTATGCAGGATAGGATCTTATGCCTTTCCTTCTTTTCTGATGAAGCGGTAGAGGAAATAGACCATCAGTGATTCACCGAACATGCTGATGTAGAACATCAGACTCTGCGTCCTATCACCCGAAGGATCCTTTCCCAGGAAGATGCCCAAAAGGGTGAACAGCAGCATGAAGAAGCCCGAGAAGAACATGTTGGGGTTCTTCTTTCTGATCCAGAGGTAGATGCCGATGCCGATCATGAAGAAGACGTGAACGGTGTCCAGTAAGCTGATCACCGTATCAGCAAACCGGCCGGTCATTTCCGATTCGGCATATCTTCTGATCGCTCCGATCGTTCTTTCCTCGGTGATGACGGAAATGCCGGCGTAAAGGCCGATCAGCATGATAACGACGGAGATTACCCAGATGAGTTTCATCGTCTTTTTGGAAGCCTTCAGGGAGTGAGCGCAGATGGGAAACAGCAGCGGAATCAATACGCAGTGCAGGATGTAGCGGAACTGACTGAGAGTCTTTAACAGCGGTCCGAAGGGCAACAGCGCTCCGCCGGAAAGGATCAGCGAGTCATAAAACAGACCCAGACACAGAATGCCGGTAAGCAAGGAGATCTCACTGGCTTTCTGACGCCTGTAGGCCCGGAACATGAAGAAAATGGAAACCGCGTCAAAAAGAGTCAGAATCCACAGAACGGGTGCCATGGTCGCAATCAGCATTTTTCTCATAATCAGTGCCTCCAGCATTATTTTACCACTGTATTAAGTCAGTTAATGAACAATTTGTCTGCAGTCCGGAAGACAGGTGTTCTGTCAGCAATTCCTTCATTTGAAAAAGCTGATGACGTGTTTCCCAGCAAAAAAGCCCTGTATCAGGGCTTCCAGGCAGACTTTTTTTTCGGCAGTTTATCTGCTGTAGTATTCCTTCATGATCTGGGCGATCTGATCTTCCGCTCCGGAGAGAATGACGCGACAGTGACCGTTATCCCAATCCAGCTTGAACTGGGTGTCGCTGACCTTTTCCATCTGACCGCAGAAGAAGTCTGACAGTTCCCGGTTTTCCTCCCTGGAAGCCGGGATGTCCAGAATGACGCAGGTCCGTTTCGTCTTCTTGGCATTGTCAGCCAGGAAGTCAAAGACGACTGCGCTGTTTTTGATCCTGAGGCCTTCCTTGACATAGGGGTCAGCGAAGAAATCATAAATGTCTTTCTCGGTGAATTTCCAGGTTCCGTCTTCCTTCTGACCGTGAAGGATGTTGGTGGTAAGGTAGGTGCTCAGGGTACGGGTCGTAAACCCGCTCATCATCGCCAGATCATTCAGTGTATAGTATTTATCCATCTCTCTTTCCTCTTTTCTTTCTTAACCGGTTACAACCATATGATAATAAAAGAAAGAAGCCGGGACAATTTGAAAATCTCCGACTTTTTCATATCTGTACGTCAATTATCAGGATATTATACCTCAATAAATGATGACATTGTCTTGAATAGAAAGGTTTTATTTTGCTAATTATAAATAGAATAAGAAGTAGTTAAGTATTACAGGAAGATAATCTTATGGTAAAAGAAGCAGTAAAACAATCAGATCACCTGTCTGTTCCGGCAAACCTCTCCAGCAACATGTTCACAAACTTCTGACGGGAAGCGTTGAATGATACCTGGCTGTTGATTTCTTCATACCTGGCATTACCTCTCTGATCGGCAATGACCATGCCGTAGGCGGCGCCCCGGCCGATGTCAATGTCGCAGTGCAGTTTTCTCATGTCGGTAATGACCTTCGGGTCAACCAGATAGGCGATGGCCAGAGCGTCATGCAGGGCATCTGACTTGCCGTCACCGAAGCCCAGGTAGACCTGGGCATCCAGACGGATCGAAATCAGTTCAGCGGTGAACCGGCCTTCCGGAGTGCCAAGTCTTTCAAACTTCTCAATGTCTTCCCTCGTCACCTCAGCACTGTGGGTAGCGTTAAGAGTTATCAGCGTGCAGCGGACGCCGGAGTCGATGATGATCTTGGCTGCCTCGGGGTCGTGGCAGAAGTTAGCTTCCGCAACCGGGGTCTCATTGCCGCGGTTGATGCTGCCGCCCATGAAGACTACCTCTTCAATGTGCTCCTTAATGGCCGGCTGGAGGCGGAATGCCATGCCCAGGTTGGTCGGCGGACCGACGCTTACTACCGTGATCTTTTCGCTCTGCTTCATCAGATACTCCACTAAGAAGCTGACGGCATGCTGCGGCTCGGGACCTCTGTCCGGGGCAGGTATGTTAAAGGAAGCGGGATGAATGGAATGCTCGACGCCATCCACCACGACGTGGCAGCTGCTGACGAATTTCCCGTTCAGGTATCTTACCATGGCCTCAGGGCAGCCCTGGTAAACGGGAATGTCGTCCCGGCCCACCAGATGCAGCACCTTCAGGGTATTCCTAACGCAGTCTTCTACCGGTCGGTTTCCCCAGCCGACGGTAACGGCTTCCAGTTTAAGTTCCGGGCTCTTGCACGCCAGCATCAGGGCGACAGCGTCATCGCTGCCGGTATCCACATCCATGATTATTCTTCTTCTGTTCATATCGTTCTCCTTATGCGCTCTGCGCGCCGGTTCATCTGCTCTTTCTTATCATCCAGTAGTTGTTGTAGGGGTAGTGGTCATACGTGCCGATCAGCAGGCTTTCCGACTTCTCAAAGCCCGCTCTCTGAGCCGCCTGCAGGCGCTCCAGGGCGTATAACGGCACCTTGGTGATAATCTCCCGGCAGCCGAATAACTCATAGGCCTGCGGCACAAACAGCCTCAGAAGCTCTTCCAGGATCTCCGCTCTTTCATAATCGCTTCTGACGTCCAGTCTCAGTACCCCGACGTCATTGAAGTCATCATCCGCCTGGCGCCTGAACACCTCAATGGTTCCAATCGCCTGACTGATGGTCTTGTCAATGACCGACCAGCGGACAAACCAGCCGTTTTCGTATGAACTGAGCCAGAAGTCTATGGCCTGCTCCATTCTTTCCAGTGTCGGGTAATAGAAATTGTCGCCGTGGCAGTTATCGCTGTTGAAAAACGGCAGGGCGTTTCTGTCACTGTAGACCTTAAGGAGATCTTCTGCGTCCTTTTTCCTTACCGGACGAAGCCGGAACCGGTCATTTTCCATTTCCGGGCAGTGACTGTAGACATTAGTCATGTTATCGCTCCTTTCAGGAGTCATCCGTAATTTCATTATACAGTAGAGTCTTTCCTTTCATACAGAAATCTGCCTTTTCAGATTGGCCGATTTCCGCAAGGATAAGGCCTGAAAGGGTTTACGCCATTTCCGTCTGTGAAGTATAATTTAGGCAGAAAAAGGAGTAACTTCAGCATGTCGCAGACTACCGATTATCACAGTAGAAACTTGAATATTTACGGCGGCTGTGCTGAAGGTAAACAGCAGTTTTAACCGACAGAAAAGCCGCCTGAACGAAAGGGGGCTTTTTATATGGCAAAGAACAGAAACAATGCCGACAGCAAGCTTGTCGAAAAGAAACTCATCGAGTATGCCCGGATGAGCCGGGAGCAGCTCTTTGAGTCCTTTGGCATTGACAACGGCGGTCTTGACAGCCGGCAGATTGCCGAGGGCACGGAAAAGTACGGCAAGAACATCATCAACCAGAATAACGAAAACACGCTGATCATCCGCCTGCGCGATGCCGTGATCAACCCCTTTAACATCGTCCTGCTGGCGGTCTCCGGAGTGACTTACGTTACCGACGTCATCATGGCTGAAAAGGCCAGCTACGCCACCTTCGCGATGTTACTGATCATCGTGGCCATTTCCTCAGCGGTCTCCTTCGTTCAATCGGAGAAAAGCAACAACGCCGCCAGGGCCCTGCAGAAGATGATCTCCAACACCATCGAGGTCGTCCGTAACGGCTATACCGTCTCCATCAGCATCGAGGACGCCCTGCCGGGAGACATCGTCAAGCTGGGTGCCGGCGACATGATACCCGGCGACGTGCGCTTCTACGACCTCAAGGACCTGTTCATCGACCAGGCCCAGTTGACCGGCGAATCCGTGCCGGTGGAAAAACTCACGGAATGCGGTCAGTTCGATGACATAACCGAACTGGCCAACATCGGCTTCATGGGCTCCAACGTCGTTTCCGGCAGCGCCAAGGCGGTCATCCTGACCACCGGCAATTACACCTACTTCGGCTCAATGGCCAAGTCGCTGTCCTCGGAAAATACCAAGAGTACCTTTGATGAAAACATGGACTCCATTTCAAAGCTGCTCATCCGCTTCATGCTGGTGATGATCCCGGTTATCTTCGCTGCCAACCTTTTGACCAAGAACAGCTGGCTGGATTCCCTGATGTTCGGCATTACCATCGCCGTGGGCCTGATGCCGGAGATGCTGCCGGTAATAATGACATCTTCATTAGCCAAGGGCGCCATCTCCATGAGCAAAAAGAAGACCATCGTCAAGCGCCTGGGCGCCATTCAGACCTTCGGCGAAATGGACGTGCTGTGCACCGACAAGACCGGAACGCTTACTGAAGACCAGGTCATCCTGGAAAAATATCTCAACCCCAAGGGCGAGGAGGACATCAGAGTGCTCTCTCACGCCTTCCTGAACGCTTACTTCCAGACGGGAATGAAGAATCTGATGGACAAGGCCATCATCGCCAGAGGCGAGAAGGAAGGCCTGAGCCGGCTTAAGAGAGAATACGTCCGCGAGGACGAGATACCGTTCGACTTCTCAAGACGGATGATGTCGGTAGTCATGCGCGACAAGAACGTCAAGCGTCAGCTTATTACCAAGGGCGCCGTTGACGAAGTCATCAGCCGCTGCCGCTACGTCGACATCAACGGCAAGGCGGAAGAGATAAACGAAGGCTGGCTCAGAATTGCCCGCAACGTGGCCGAGGAAAACGGCCGCCAGGGCATCCGGGTCATCGCCGTGGCCCAGAAGAATGACATTCACGATGTCGACAGCTTCGGCATTGACGATGAAAAGGACATGGTGCTGCTGGGCTTCATCGGCTTCCTGGATCCCCCGAAAGAGTCCGCCAAGCCGGCATTGGATCATCTTAAGGAAAGCGGCATCCGCACCGTGGTGCTGACCGGTGATGCCGAAGGCGTCGCCGTGGCCGTCGCCAAGCGCTTAGGCATCGATGTCACTTATACCTATAACGGCGTCGCTGTTGAGGCGATGAGCGATGAAGAACTTAAGGAAGCCTGCGACAAAGCATTCGTCTTCGCCAAGCTCAACCCGATGCAGAAGAAGAGGATCGTCGCTACCATGCAGTCGCAGGGGCATACCGTGGGCTACATGGGTGACGGCATCAACGACTCCCCGCCGCTGAAGCAGGCCGACGTCGGCATTTCCGTCGACACCGCCGTCGACATCGCCAAGGAAGTCGCGGACATCATCTTACTGGAAAAGGACCTGCAGGTGTTGGAAGACGGCGTCATGGAAGGCCGGAGAACCTTCGCCAACATGAACAAGTATCTCAAGATGGCAATCTCCGGAAACTTCGGCAACATGTTATCCGTACTGATCGCCTCGCTGGCGCTGCCGTTTTTGCCGCTGAATCCGGTGCACATCCTGGTTCAGAACATCCTCAACGACTTCGCCCAGCGGGGCATGCCGTTTGACAACGTTGAGAAGGAATACATCGAAAAGCCCAAGAAGTGGAATGTCGAGGGCATCAGGAAGTTCATGGTCTACTTCGGACTGCTGTCAACGGTTCTCGACGTGCTGTGCTTTGCGGTACTGTGGTTCGTCTTCCGTTATGATGAACCCGGAAAGGCCGAATACTTCCAGTGCGGCTGGTTCATGTTCGTCGTCATTTCCCAGACCATGGTCATCCACACCATCAGAACGCACAAAATACCCTTCATTCAGGCCAACGCCTCGCCGCAGCTCTACCTGTCCAGCGTGGCCGTGATCATCATCACCCTGCTGATCGGCATGACGGCCGTCGCCCTGATCTTCGACATGGGCATCGTTCCGGGAAGCTACGGCTTATGGATGGCGCTGCTGTTGCTGGTGTATCTGGTACTGGCGCAGATCATCAAGAAGATATACATCAAGATAAACGGAGAATGGATATAGGAGGTAAGCAACAATGACCGAAATGAAAAACGAAGAAATCGTGGATGAAAGATACTATACGCAGGAGATATTCGACCTGGTCCGCAAGACGCCCGACCGCAAGAAGCTGGCCACGGCGCTTTCCTACTATCATGATAACGACATCGCCGCGGCGCTGAGCTACCTGACCCCCAGGGAAAGAAAGCACCTGTATGACTCCCTGGGCATCGAGAAGACCTCAGATGTCTTTGCCTACATCGACGAGGACGTCGACAAATACTTCGCCGAACTGGAAGCTGACCAGGCGGCTGACATCCTGGAGGAAATGGATGCCGACGACGCTGCCGACATCCTGGAAGAACTGAGCGACCGCAAGGCCAAGGAGATCATCGGCCTGATCGAGCCGGAAGCCAAGGAAGACATCGAACTGATCAACTCCTACGCCGACAACCAGTTCGGCTCGCTGATGACCACCAACTTCATCGCCGTCCGCACCGGACTGTCCCTGAAGGAAACCATGAAGTCCCTGGTTGAGCAGGCCAAGGAAAACGACAACATCGGCACCATCTATCTTCTCAATGAAAACGACACCCTGCACGGCGCCATTGACCTCAGAGACCTGCTGATCGCCAAAAGCGAGGAGGACCTCGAGGCCGCGGTCATCTCCTCATATCCTTATGTCTACGCCGATCAGATCATCAATGACGAGTCGCTGGACAAGCTGATCGACTACGATGAAGACTCCATTCCGGTCCTTTCGGAAAGGACCAATGAAGTCCTCGGCGTCATTACTGCCCAGGATCTGGCGGAGATCTCCTTCGACGAGATCGACGAGCAGCCCGAAGCCGCTGAACCGCAGACGGAAAAGGAAAGCCGCAGCTGGCTGGCCATGCTGGTGATCGGCGTCCTGCTGACCATCGCCGCTTCCCTGATCGGCCACGGCAGCTCCGCTGAAGACATCAGCCGGGAGACCGCCTTCATCATCCTGCTGGTAGGCGGCGCGGCCATGAGCCTGCTGGGTCTCTACTTCGCTCCCCGCGGCCGGAAAGACTGACGGATAATTAAACTATAATTCTTAAGGGAAGAAGGGCGTAAGGCCCTTCTTTTTACGGCTCGAAGCAAGAAGAAAAGGGGCAAAGCCCCTTTGTCTGTCATTTGTGGGATCCGAAGATGAAGATCAGGATGACGATCACGATCAGCACCACGACCAGAAGGTCCAGCTTCCAGGTAGATAGGTGAAGGGATTCGATGATCTTATCGTAATACCTTTCCTTCCGTTCGATGATCTTCTGCTGATTGTGCTCAAACAGCTGCTTCGGGGAAGAAAACTGCTCTTCCTTCTTTTCTTCTTCCATTACTTTCTGGCGATGTACTTGCGGATATCCAGAGCGATGGCGATGACGATGACGATGCCCTGAACGACATAGGTGTAGGCAACGTCGACGCCGACGAACTGCATTTCGATCTTCAGGATCTCGAAGACGAGAACACCGATGATGATGCCGGAAACCTTACCGATACCGCCGTTGGTGGAAACGCCGCCGATGGTACAGCCGGCGATGGCGAACAGCTCGTAGCCGGCTGCCAGAGCCGCGCTGGTGCCGCCGGCCTTGGCGCCGAGCATGAAGCCGGCCAGAGCAAACAGGGCCGCTGCCAGCATGTAGGACAGGATGGTCATGCGGTCAATGTTGATGCCGGAAACGGAAGCGGCGTTGGGGTTGCCGCCGATGGCGTACATCTTCTTGCCGAAAGGCGTGTGGTTGAACAGGAACCAGATGAACAGGCCTACCAGCAGAGCCACGACGCCCAGGTTAGGCACGAAGTCCAGACCCAGGAATGAGCCCGCTGCCCAGTCGGTATACTTGTCGATCAGACCGCCGATCGGCTGAGCGCCGGTATAGACCAGGCAGATGCCGTAGATGACGGTCTGCATGCCGTAGGTTCCGATGAAGGCGGGGACGTGCATCTTGGAGACGACCAGGCCGTTGATCAGACCGAAGGTCAGGGCAAAGCCGATCATCAGCAGCGCGCATACCAGCCACATGTTCAGAGGCGGCAGATTCGGATAGACCTTCTGGACATAGTCGGCTTTCTGAAGCAGAGTAGCCGCGATACAGCCGGCAAAGCCGACCTGGCGTCCGGCGGAAAGGTCATTGTTTCTCATGATCAGAACGGCCGCGATGCCGAAGGCGATGACCGCGCGTACGGAAACGTTCATCAGCAGGTTCTTGATGTTGTACTTGCCGAAGAAGTTCGGGTTGTCAACGCCGACGATGATGGCGGAAATGATGATCAGGATGACAACGCCGTTGTTAATCAGGAAGTTGCCAACTTTCTTGAGATTGAACTTATTTTCTTTCATATGCTTACCTCTTATTACTTAATGAACTTGGTCGAGAGTTCCATGATCTTTTCCTGGTTCATGTCTTCACCTTCAACGAAACCGGTGATCTGGCCTTCGCACATTACCATGATGCGGTCGCAGACGCCGATCAGCTCGGGCATTTCGCTGGAGACCATGATAATGGTCTTGCCTTCCTTGGCCAGCCGGCCGATGATGGAGTAGATTTCATACTTGGCGCCGACGTCGATGCCCCGGGTCGGTTCGTCCATGATCAGCACTTCCGGATCCTTGGCCAGCCAGCGGGAGATGATGACCTTCTGCTGGTTACCGCCGGAGAGGTGCTGGATCTGCGTCTTCTTGCTGGGGGTCTTGATGGAGAGCTCACCGATGCTCTTGTCAACGATCTGATTGATCTTCTTCTGGTCAACCATCATCCGGTAAAGCAGATAGTCGTTGACAGAAGCGATGCCGACGTTGTCAGCTACCGAGAGAACTCCGAAGATGCCGCTGCCGCGGCGGTCTTCCGTCAGCAGGGTTACGCCTTCCTTGATGGCGTCGCTCGGTGACTTGATGTTCAGTTTCTTTCCCTTGAAGAATACTTCGCCGGAAGTCGTTCCTCTTAAGCCCATGATGGCTTCCATCAGTTCGGTACGCTGAGCGCCGACCAGACCGGCCACGCCCAGGATCTCGCCGTCCCTGGCTTCAAAGGAACAGTGCTGGAAGGAATGCTCGTGAATGGAACAGAAGTCCTTTACCTCAAAGACCGGTTCGCCCGGAGTGTTGATCTTGGGCGGATAGAGGTTCTTGAGCTCACGGCCGACTTCCTTCTCAATGATCATGTCGGTCGTCATCTCACTGGCATCCCAGGTACCGATGTACTGACCGTCACGCATGATGGTGATTTCGTCGGAGATCTGCAGGATCTCGTCCATCTTATGGGAAATATAGATAACACCACATCCCTTTTCAGTCAGCTGTCTGATGATCTCAAAGAGCTTGTCGACTTCCTTCAGGGTCAGTGATGCGGTAGGCTCATCCAAAATGACGATCTTGGCGTCCGCGCTCAGGGCCTTGCAGATCTCGACCAACTGCATCTGCGATGCCGTCAGCGTTTCCAGTTTGGCATGGGCATCGAAGTTCAGGTTCAGTTCGTCGAGCAGTGCCTGAGCATCATTGTACATTTTCTTATGGTCGATCACCTTGATCGGCCCGATCTTCTTTACCGGATATCTGCCGACATAGATGTTTTCCGCAATCGTGCGGTCGGGGATCGGCAGCAGTTCCTGGTGAACCATGGCGATGCCGCGGTTCAGCGCTTCAAAGGGGTCGCGGTTGTTGATTTCCTCGCCCTGGTAGATGATCTGTCCGGAGTCTTTCTTGTAAATGCCGAAAAGGCATTTCATCAAAGTTGATTTACCTGCACCGTTCTCTCCCATTAAGGCGTGGACATGACCAGCTTTAAGAGCCAGGTTGGCGTTGTTAAGCGCCTGAACGCCCGGGAAGGCCTTGCAGATGTTTTTCATTTCAAGTACGTATTCTGACATATATACTTCCTCTTGCGGCTTACGCCGCCTTCAAATAAGGCAAAGAGTTGCATGGGAAACCCATGCAACTCTTTAAAAAGTCATTCCGGTTGATTATTTCAGATAGTTGTCAACGTTTTCCGTAGTAACCATGACGTAAGGAACGTAGTTGACCTTCTTTTCCGGAGCCTTGCCGGCCAGTAAACCTAAGACGGTTTCGCAAGCGGCAGTAGCCTGTCCGACGTCGTCGTTCAGAACGGTACCGGTCATGGTGCCGTCCTTGACCATCTGGCAGCATTCCGGTAAGGCGTCAACGCCAACCAGATAGATGTCCTTGCCAACAGTTCTGCCGGCAGCGACGATTGACTGGTAAGCGCCTAAGGCCATGCCGTCGTTGTTGCAGAAGACAACTTCGATCTTATCGCCGAATGTGCTTAAGGCATTGGCAACGAGTTCCTGGCCCTGAGCCTGGTCCCAGTTACCGGTCTGCTGGAATAAGCATTCAACCTTTGCGCCTAATTCTTCCATCTTCTTGATGGAGAATTCGGTTCTGTACTGAGCGTCGGTGTTCTCGGGGTCACCCATGATCATGATGTAGGAAACAGTGCCGTCACCGTTCAGGTCGCCATGATCCTTAACGTTGTAGATGATTTCGCCCTGGTATCTGCCTGAGTCTCTGGCATCAGCGCCGACATAGCAGGTCTTGTCGCCGTATTCGAAGTCTGCGATTTCACGGTTGATGAAGACGCAGGGAATACCTGAAGCAACAACTTCCTTGGCTAAGGCATCAGAAGTGGTCTGAACGAGGTTAACGATCAGAGCATCAACACCCTTGGAAATGAAGGTTCTGACCTGTTCGGTCTGAGTGTTTACGTCGTTGGCGCCGTCAACGATTTCGACAGTGTAATGAACACTGGCATCCTTTGCGTTGAGGTCATCGAAGTACTTCTGGATGTCGTTACGATAGAGAGTCATGAAGTTATCGTTGAACTGATAGATAGCAACGCCAATCTTAACTTCCTTGACTTCGGGCTTCTTCTCACAGCCGATCATTGAGACTGCGAGTAAAACCGTTAATAAGACTACAAAGAGTTTTTTCATTAAAATTTTCCTCCCTCGGTTTTAATAAACTCCTTAATAATTATAACCCATTGCGGCAGAAAAAGAATACTTTGGGCCGCATTTTTGTAAGCGATTTCATCATTTCTTCACACAACTAGCCCCTTTGTGTTCAAAAAAGCCTTTGTTCTGAGTTTTCCGGTCGCCGGGATAAAGAAAACTTCCGCAACAACGGAAGTTTTCTACGCTCCGTAAGGATCAGCCATCCAGACGGCCTTTATCTCAATGTCGTGGTCCGGCATCGGAAATTCGATCCGGAAGCCGTAATTGGGAATGAAGTCGTAATCAACGGACTGGCCGTCCACGGCGATGGACAGGGTCGAGTCGGTGGCGTCGATCTTATAGTAAAGCACCACGTTTTCGCCCTCTCTGTATGACGCCCTGATCTTTGACCACTCGCTCTTGTCGTCAACGATGATCCGGTAGCGGCCGGCACAGCCTGCCAGAGCAAGCATCATGGCGGTCAGGATGATGACCGCAGTCTTTCTGATTCTCATTATCGTTACCTCCCTGATTTCCTGATGTAATTCTAATACAATATTTCTATTTGAGTTCTGCCCTGACCGGCTCGCACGGTCTGACCTTCAGCCGCAGAACTTCTTCCTCGCTGAGATTTTCAACGACTTTCAGCATGCACTTGATGGCGATGGCGTGGGAGACGATGATGACCCTGCGGTAATCCTTCTTCCGCAGTTCTTCCAGAAAGGGCGTTACCCGTTCAACGACATCGCTAAGGTTTTCCCCGCCCGGGGCCCTTACGGTGAAGCTGGCCCGCAGGTGAGCGTACCTTTCATCCGTAAAGTACTTCCGGTATTCCTCGTTCTCTTCCAGCTCGGATTGCCACTTTCCCTCAAAGATGCCCAGGGAGCGCTCGGTCAGCCGCTCATCGATGATCGCAGGCTGATCGCTCAGCAGTCCGGCCGTTTCTTTTGCCCGCTTCAGCGGAGAACAGTACACCGCCTCGGCGCCGAGTATCTCCGGATTTCCCTTAAGCTCTTCAGCCTGCCGGCGGCCTTCTTCGCTCAGGCCGCAGTCCCAGCGGCCGCAGAAAAATCCGCCCGGCTGCCTTGCCAGCCGGATGGCTTCGCTTTCCCCGTGTCTGATGAATACCAGTTCCATGTCTTATCACAGATCCTTTACGAAGAGATGATCGACACCGCCGCCGTAGTTTTCGATGTCCTTAAGGTAGCGGTAGCCGTATTTTTCATATAAGCCCTCAGATTCCGAAGGGATGTAAGTGCGGCTGAAACCCAGGGATCTGGCGTAGCCGTTGGCTGCTTCTATCAGCTTTTCGCTGATGCGTCTGCCCCGGTAGTCTTCGCAGACAAACAGGCAGGAGACCCAGGGGAAGATCTCGGGCAGCGGATAGTAGTCCGTCTTCATGATCGAAGCCATCCCGACGATCCGGCCGTCGCATCTGGCGGCGAACATCCCTTCCCAGTCAGTAAACTGCCAGTCTCTGATCAGCCCGGCAACATGGTCTCTGACTTCAAGCCAGGAACACTCCTCGACGAAATGAAGCAGTTCCTGAGCCAGGGCAGTGCCCTTTTCCGCCATGACGACGCGAAGATCATCGCGGTTTATTTCCATGCAGAGGTGCTCATCAGTGCGGTCATACTCCCTGAAGCCGCACTTGCGGTAGACATGCCGGGCTCTGGCATTGGTGAGGGCGGTGCGCAGGCGGATCTCCGGCAGTTTCAGTTCTTCAAAGCCGTATTCCAGCAGCGCGCTGACCGCCTCGCTGCCGTAGCCCTTATTCTGCATTGCCCCGGTCAGGGCAATGCCCAGTTCTTCCCGGAGTTCGATGTTGCCGATGAATTCGCCGCTGCTCTTTTCGATCATGGAAAAGACTTCGGCGTTTTCTTCCAGCGTCTTTCTTACCCAGTCGATCTCCTGTTCGACGGTGTAAGGCTCCTTCTGGCCGGCGAAGTAGCGGCCGACGTTTTCGGTGTCGTTGATCATGATGAGATAGTCCGGCACCAGCTGTTCTGATACTCTGACAAAGCTGATCCTGCGTGATTCAAATACCTGTTCCATAACGATACTGCCTTTAGATAATTATAACAAAAACCTCCAGCAGCCCTTAACAAAAAAATGCCGCCTCAGGCAGCTCTATCAATTAAAAAAGTCCTTGGACCTTTGAAGACATCTGGTGGAGAATACCGGGATCGAACCGGCTACCTCCTGCTTGCAAGGCAGGCGCTCTCCCAAATGAGCTAATTCCCCAAAATAAATGGTGGGCCTGAATGGAATTGAACCAGCGACCTCGCCCTTATCAGGGGCGCGCTCTAACCAACTGAGCTACAGGCCCATCATCACGCACTTTTTAATCAGTGCTTAACTATAATAGCAAACTTCCTTTTTATTTGCAAGGGAAAAAACAAAATATTATCATAAAAATATGAAGAGATATTATGTCGTTTTTGAGGGTCAGGTACAGGGCGTCGGCTTCCGCTGGGACATCAGCCGGCTGGCTTCCATGTACGGTCTGACCGGCTGGATCAGAAACCGCGATGACGGCCGAGTCGACTGCGAACTGCAGGGGGAAACCGTCGCCGTCTTTGATCTGATCGCCAAGGCCCACAACTCTTCCTTCTACGTCCGCATCGACGATTATTCCGTCCGGGAAATCGAACCCGTTGAGCACGAAAACGGCTTCCATGTGCGCTTCTGAACCCTTAAAACTTTTTTCATTTTTCTCTTTTCATTTGCCGGAATTAGTGTATAATAATAATGCTCATTGGAGATTAGCCAAGCGGTAAGGCAACGGACTCTGACTCCGTCACTCAAAGGTTCGAATCCTTTATCTCCAGCCATCGATGACAAGCCCCGTGATTCACGGGGTTTTCTTTTGCCTGAAAGCCCGATACGATTTACAATATAGATATGAATAATGACATCGACAGGATCATCAGCTACGTCATTGAAAAGGCCAGCCCTTATAACGCCCTGAAAAAACAGCTGGAAGAGGCGGTCTTTCCGCCGGGACGGCTTTTCGTGATCTCCGTCGGCAAGGCCGGCTGGATCATGGCCAAATGCGCCTCTGACGTTCTGCGTGAAAGAATTACTTCAGGTCTGGTAATCACCAAGTACGGCCACGCTCAGGGTGAGATACCGGGTTTCGAGATCCGGGAAGCCGGCCATCCCCTGACTGACGATAACAGCGTCATGGCGGCCCAAAGAGCCTGGCAGCTGACTGAAGACCTCAGGGAAGATGACGGCGTCCTCTTCCTGCTTTCCGGCGGCGGCTCCGCTCTCTTTGAACTCCCTCTGATTTCTCTGGAGGAAATCAGAGAGATCAGCGACAGGCTGATCCGCTCCTCCGCCGGCATCAATGAGATAAACATCATCCGCAAGCGCCTCTCCCGTGTCAAGGGCGGCCGCTTCGCGGCGCACTGCGCTCCGGCCCGGGTATATAACTTCATTCTTTCCGACGTCATCGGCAACCGCCTGGACATGGTGGCTTCCGGGCCGACCGTCGCCGACAGTTCAACTGAGCAGCAGGCTCAGCAGTTAATCGAAAAGTACGGTCTCGGTGAACTGCCCCTGCAGCCCACCGTGCACCAGCTTGATAACGTCGAGACTCATGTCATCGGCGACGTTTTCACCCTGGCTCAAAGCGCTGAGGAGATCTGTACGCAGCTGGGCTATCTGAGCCGGATCATTTCCACCGCCATGACCTGCGATGAGCAGCAGGCCGCCGAGATCCTGCTTAAGAAGGCGGCCGACAATCAGAACACCTCGATCTCCAAGGCCTTCATCTACGCCGGTGAGATCACCCTGACGGTCAAAGGCAGGGGAAAGGGCGGAAGAAACCAGCATCTGGCGCTGGACTGCGCCGAAGGGCTTAGGAACATGACCGCCACCCTCATCATGGCTCTGGGCTCCGACGGCACGGACGGACCGACTGACGCGGCCGGGGGCTACGTCACTTCCGGAACCTGGGATTCAGCCAGAAGAAAAGGCGTTGACATCAGGGCCAGCCTCAGTGACAATGACAGCTACCACGCTCTGGAAAAGCTGGACAGGCTGATCATTACCGGGCCGACCGGTTCCAACATCAACGACCTCTATCTCGTGCTCATAAAACGCTGAAAGCTGCCCCGAAGAGCAGCTTTCCTTTGGTCTTACTTAACTACCTTGAAATACTTCAGCAGAACGGTAACGATGCCCAGGAAGCAGTAGACTCTGACGAACCAGACCAGCAGTTCAAACAGCCAGCCCAATAACGGCAGCCAGCCGGTCAGAGCGCCGATGAACTTGGCAGCCCAGCCCAGAACAGCGTAGACGACGATGACGGCGATCAGATGATAGATGTCGCTTGCCATGTCATTCAAAGGGAACAAACTCAAAAACTTTTTCATTTCAAATCCTCCTTTGTACCGGTAATAACCAGTTCGTTGTAGCCGGTCCTTTCGTCATACTGACGGGAGAGCCGGTAGGCACCGTCCAGAGACCTGAGAGCCACCTCGGCCGTGGTGTTGACCTGACAGCCGTAACAGACGTGACCGCCCAGCACCTTGCCCTGCCTGTCGGCCAGAGCGATGTGCATGTGGCTGCCGTTGGCGCTGACGGTACCGGTGAGGGATACTATTTCATACTGCTCGTTCAGGCTTACGGTACTGTGACCGTCGGCCAGACGGATGACCGCCTGATAAAGGCTGCCTACCACGGTCACGACGACCGCGGAGGTGATGCCGTTTTTCTGGCAGAAATCTTCAATTGACTGGCGCAGATCGCAGCCGTAGGTAAGCCGGAAGATATAGTCCATAGAAAGCCTCCGCAACATATTTTAGCATAATTTCCCCCCTCTGCAAGTTCTGTGCATAAATAAAGGTGCCGCTGAGACACCTTTATTCATAATACTAATATTCAAGAAGGGGGAAACAATGATTTTCTTTACGACTATATTAAACCGTACTTTTATGAAATCTATATGAAATATTTCACTTTCTTCCGTAAATTTTCGTCATTTCCGCGATTCTTTCCGCCAGCTTATGGTCATACTGCTTCCTAAGCAGCCGCCACTTCCAGTTGCCCAGGGTGCCCGGGCAGTTGATGCGGGCCTCTTCGCCCAGATTCAGGTAGTCCTGCATCTGGAAGACGACGAGGTTGGAGACCGAGGCCATGGCGCCGGCGATGATCTTATAGTTGAACTCCCGGTCATTCCTGATGCCGAAGTAGGCCCGGGTGTAGTCCATGTCCTTCTTGGAGGTAGTGGCCTTCCAGCCCTGGATCGGCGAGTTGTCATGGGTACCGAAGTAGCAGACGCAGTTGCGGATGAAGTTGTGCGGGGTGTTGCGGTTGGGAACGTAGGCCTCCATGCCGAAGGCGATGACCTTCATGCCCGGTAAGCCGGAATCCGCCAGCAGCTTGTCGACGTCCTCGGAAATGATGCCCAGATCCTCGGCGATGAACTCGACTTCCGGACAGTTCTTCAATATCGTCCTGACAAACGGCAGTCCCGGTCCGTCCATCCAGCGGCCCCGGCGGGCATTGGTGTCGCCATAGGGCACTGCCCAGTACTGCTGCAGACCGCGGAAATGGTCTATGCGCAGCACGTCGAAGAAGCGGGCTGAGCCGTTGATCCTTCTGATCCACCACCTGTAGCCGTCCTTCTTCATGCGTTTCCAGTCATACAGCGGGTTGCCCCAGAGCTGACCGTCCTCGCTGAAGTAATCGGGCGGAACGCCGGCCACTTCCCGGGGGACGTTGACGCTGGTCAGCTGGAACTGATCGGGATCAGCCCAGCAGTCGGCGGAGTCCAGGGCGACGTAGATCGGCAGGTCGCCGATGATCTTGATGTCCTTTTCATGAGCGTACTGCTTCAGGGCGGCGTACTGGCGGGCGAAGAGATACTGCAGGTAGCTGTAGAAGTCAACGTCATCCTTCAGCATTTCCCGGTAATCAGCGAGCGCTTCGGGCTTGCGCAGCCTGATGTCCTCATCAGGCCACTCGATCCAGCTGCGCATGTCAAAGTGCTTCTTGACGGCCATGAACAGGCTGTAGTCTTCCAGCCAGTCGGCGTTTTCCCGCTTGAATTCCACAAAGCCGCTCAGATCGCCTTTGACGCCTCTTTCATAGGCCTTATGCAGAACGTCGAAACGGGTCTCATAGATGTAGCCGTAGTCGATGTCCGCCGGATCGGCGACCTTCAGGTGCCGGACGTCCTTTCTGTCCAGCAGGTCTTCCTCCATCAGCATTTCCAGATCGATGAAGTAGGGATTGCCGGCAAAGGAAGAAAAGCTGGCGTAGGGGGAATCGCCGAAGCTGGTCGGCCCGATCGGCAGCATCTGCCAGTAGCTCTGGGCGCTCTCTGCCAGAAAGTCCACAAAGGCGTAGGCTTCCCGGCCCAGGGTGCCGATGCCGTACTTGGACGGCAGGGAGAAAACCGGCAGAAGGATTCCTGAACTTCTCTCAATACTCATAAACGCTTACCCTCAGATTCCCTCCTGACGGCGGTAAATCTGATTCTTTCCGCTGTCTATAGTTTAAACCAAAAAACGGCCGGCTGACAATTATGGCAGGGTAAAAATGTGCTATCATTAAGACAGAAAAACCGAGGTAATAATATGCAGCATGAGATAACTGAAGCGCATCCTTTGCTGGATGAGAAAAACAACATCATTGAACCGGGGTATTGCAGGAGGATGTTGCCGGTCTATAACAAGAAGACCGACTTTTCTTCCCGCTTCCACACCAAGGAATGGGACTACTACTACATCTCCAACCCCCATTTCGCCCTGGCCCTGACCATTGACGACAACGGCTACATGGGCCTGGATTCCATTTCCCTGCTCAACTTCGACGACAAGTTCTACGTCACCAAGAGCGTCATGCAGGCCCTGACCCTGGGCAAAAAGAACCTGCCGCCCACCTCCGAAAAGGGCGACGTGCAGTCCGGAGACAACAAGTGCTTCCTGAAATTCGAAAATGACGGCAAGGTCAGGCGTCTCAGCGGCTTCATGAAGAACTTCATCGCCGACGCGGACATCGAGTTCGACCTGACGCTGACTGAGTTTCCTGAGGAAAGCATGGTCATCTGCACGCCCTTTGAAAAGGAAGGCCACTTCTACTTCAACCAGAAGATCAACTGCATGAAGGCCCAAGGCCATATGAAGACCGGGCCTAAGGAATATGTATTCAATAAGGAAGACTCCCTGGCCACCCTGGACTGGGGACGGGGCATCTGGACCTATTCCAACACCTGGTACTGGTCCAGCCTGCAGTGCTGTCTGGACGGCCACAGGTTCGGCTTCAACCTGGGCTACGGCTTCGGCGACACCTCAGCAGCCAGCGAGAACATGCTGTTCTACGACGGCAAGGCGCATAAGCTGGAAGAAGTCACCTTCAACATTCCCGTTGACGCCAAGGGAAAGGATCAGTTCATTGAACCCTGGACCTTCACCTCTTCCGACAACCGCGTCCAGCTGACCTTCAAGCCGATATTCGACCGCTTTGACGACACCAACGTCCTGATCATCCGTTCCAACCAGCATCAGGTCTTCGGCCGCTTCTACGGCACCTGCGTGCTGGATGACGGAACTGAGATCAAGCTGGACGGCCAGATCGGATTCGCGGAAAAGGTCGCCAACCGCTGGTAACCGCCATTCACACGGATTCATCAAGAGACGGACGCAGAAGTCCGTCTTTTTTTCAGGATTCAGAGAGCTACCGGCTAATACTGTTAGTGGAAAGGAAATCATGACGGATGACGGCCCCTAGCTGCGGTTCCATTATGTATTGTAAATGTATTGTAAATTACGATACATTTACGTATAATTATTACATACAAGGAGGCATTATCATGACTCAGAAATCCGCGAGCATTTCAGTAAGAATAGAACCCGAAATCAAGGAAACAGCCGAAGAGATCCTCTCAGCTATCGGCATCCCCGTTTCCAGCGCCATCAACATGTTTTACAAGCAGATCATTCTTCACGGCGGTCTGCCCTTTGAAGCTTGTATTCCAATTGAGGAACTGTGCGAAATGACCCAGCTGACTCCGGAAGAACTCAACAGGGAAATTGAAAAGGGATACCAGGACATCGTTGAAGGAAGAGTAATGCCTCTTGATGAAGCCATCGCCAGACTCCGTAAGAAATACGGAATATGAGTTATTATGAGGTAATCATAACTGATCAGGCACTTCGCGATCTGGAAGACATTTTCGAATACATCGCCGTAAAGTTTCACTCACCATCTTCAGCTAAAAAGACTATCCAAAACCTGTTTGACGCTATACGTACTCTGGACATGTTTCCGGAAGGAAACCGCCGCTATCCGGAAGAGCCATGGCGCAGCCGCAATCTGCGGGTCATGACGGTTGGCAAGTACTGCGTGCTCTACTATCCGGATAATGACAATCTTATCGTAAGAGTATCACGTGTCATCTATGGACGCAGGGACATAGGCCGGATACTGAGAGAAACATCAGAGTTTAAACATTGACCCACATCATGCCTCTATTAAATTAGTACTGGTTTACGCAGCCGTTCTGAATCCAGAACGGTTTTATTATTCTTCATTCGGGTTCTCCGCTTGACTAATCGCCAGGAAGTATTAAAATTGTAGTATGCTACACTTTCAGGAAAGGAGGCTGCCATGCTTACTACCGACAACGATCTCGGACTGATCGTCTCCAAGCTGGCCCGCAAGCTTCATGAAGCCCCGGGAGAAAGACTGCAGAAGGAAGAACTCACTCCTTCCCAGGCCATGATCCTGCGCTACATTCAGTCACAGGACCAGCCGGTCAGCCAGCGGCAGATCGAACAGTGGAGCGAGAAATCCCACCCCACCGTCAACGGCCTGCTCAGCCGGCTTCAGCTCAAGGGCTTCGTCGACATTGCCGTCGATCCGCTTGACCGCCGTCAGCGGCTGATTACTCCGACCGACAAGGCCATCACTTTAAACGATGACATCCACAGCATCTTCCTTCAGCACGACCGCACGATGACCTCCCAGCTCAGTGAAGAGGAACTGCTTCAGCTGAAGCAGCTGCTGATAAAAGTGTATGAAAGCTTATAGAAAGGACAGATTACATGATTAAAACCATTCTGAAAAGCGTCAGGGAATACAAGAGAGATACCTTCCTGACCATGGCACTGTCCATCAGTGAAGTAATCTTTGAAATACTGATACCGCTGACCATGTCAGATCTGATCGACTACGGCGTCTATGGCGGCGACATGCCCAGCGTCGTGAAGTTCGGCGTCATCTTACTGGTCGAGGCGCTGCTGCAGCTGACCATTGGCATGTTCTCCGCCCGGCTTTCCGCCCGGACCGCCGCCGGCTTTTCCGCCAACTTGCGGGAAGACATGTACAAAAGGGTGCAGACCTTCTCCTTCAGCAACATCGACAAGTTCTCCACTTCCTCGATCATCACCAGACTTACCACCGATACCGCCCGCATCCAGCAGGCCTATCAGATGATCATGCGCATGGCCATCCGCTCACCTTTCCGGATGATCTTCGCGATGATCGTGGCCTTCAAGATCTCCCACCGGATCTCCCTGGTCTTTCTGATTGCCATTCCCATCCTGGCCCTGGTGCTCTACCTGGTAGCCATCAAGGCTCACCCCTATTTCGAGAAGGCCTTTACCACCTATGACGAGCTGAACCAGATCGTTCAGGAAAACGTCCGGGGCATCCGCGTCGTCAAGACCTTCAACCAGCAGGAAACGGAAATAAACAAGTTCTCAACGGTTTCCCAGAAGATCTATTACTACTTCATCCGCGCCATTCACACCACCGCCGCCAACAACCCGGCGATGCAGCTGTGCGTTTACGGCATCAACCTGGTCATCTGCTGGCTGGGCGCCCAGGCCATCGTCGCTTCCGGCAACAACCCGGACGTCGGTCTGACCACCGGCAACCTGATGGCGCTGATCTCCTATACCATGGCGATCCTGATGAGCCTGATGATGCTGTCTATGTCAATGGTCATGATCATCATCTCAATGTCCTCAGCGGAGAGAATCGCCGAGATCCTGACCGAACAGTCCGACATCGTCAACCCCGAAGATCCGGTCTATGAAGTGAAGGACGGCGACATTCAGTACAACCACGTCCACTTCGCCTACTCTTCCAAGGCGGATAAGGAAGTCCTCAATGACATCAACCTGCACTTCAGATCCGGCCAGACCATCGGCATCCTGGGAGCCACCGGTTCCTCCAAGAGCTCACTGGTCCAGCTGATACCCCGTCTCTATGATGTCACCAAGGGCGAACTGTTGGTCGGCGGCGTCGATGTCCGCAGCTACGACCTGACCAGTCTGCGCGATGCCGTCTCCATGGTTCTGCAGAAGAACGAACTGTTCGCCGGCACCATCAAGGACAATCTGCGCTGGGGCAACCCGGAAGCCACTGACGAGGAAATCGTCGAAGTCTGCCGGATGGCCTGCGCTGATGAATTCATCGAACGCAAGCAGGAAAAATACGACTTCATGATCGAGCAGGGCGGCGTCAACGTCTCCGGCGGCCAGAAGCAGCGCTTGTGCATTGCCCGGGCACTGCTGAAGAAACCGAAGATCCTGATCCTGGACGACTCCACCAGCGCCGTCGATACCCGGACTGACGCCCTGATCCAGAAGTCCTTCCGGGAATACATACCCGATACCACCAAGATCATCATTGCTCAGCGCGTAGCCTCCGTGCAGGCCGCTGACCAGATCGTGCTGATGAATGACGGCCGCGTCGAGGACTGCGGCAGCCACGAAGAGCTGCTGGCCCGCAACGCCGAATACCGCAGCATCTATGAGTCGCAGACCAGGAAAGGAGATGAGTAAGATGACGGAAAAGAGACCCCAGATGAACCGCAAGATCGACAAGACGACTCTGAAGAGACTCTTCAGTTATCTGAAGCCCTACTGGTTCCTGTTATTCCTGGTAGCTCTGTGCATCATCGTCAATGCCTTTGCCTCCGTGCGTTCCTCCTTATTCCTGCAGGATCTGATCGACAGGTACATCCTGCCGTTAGTCGGAGAAAGTGCTCCTGACTACGCTCCGCTGTTCAAGGCTCTGACCATCATGGCCAGTATCTACGGCGTCGGCATCATCGGCGGCTTTCTGCAGCAGTTCATCATGCAGACGATCTCCCAGAGAGTATTAAAGGACATCCGCGACCGCATGTTCACCCACATGCAGGATCTGCCCATCGGCTACTTCGATACCCATTCCCATGGCGAAGTCATGTCGCTTTACACCAACGATACCGACACCCTGGACAACATGCTGTCGCAATCGCTGCCCCAGGGCTTCAGTTCCCTGCTGACCATCATCATGGTCTTCGTCTCCATGCTTTCCGTCAGCATCACCCTGACCGTGGCGGTGCTGGTGTGCGTCTTCATCATCCTGAAGCTCATCGGCAAGGTCACCGGCAGGAGCGCCAGTTACTTCCTGGCTCAGCAGGATTCCCTGGCCAAGCTCAACGGCTACGTTGAGGAAATGGTTAACGGTCAGAAGGTCATCAAGGTCTTCAATCATGAAGACAAGGCCATTGAGGACTTCAAGAGCCGCAACGAGACCTGGCGAATCAACGCCGGTCTGGCCAACGGCCACGCCAACTCGGTCTACCCGATGATGTTTGCCCTGGGTTACGTTCAGTACATCATCCTGGCGATCATCGGCGGCTACATGTCCGTTCACGGCATCACCAACCTGTCACTGGCAGGAGCCGGAATCCTTACCTTGGGCAACCTGGTATCCTTCCTGACCCTTTCCCGCAACTTCGTCAACCCGATCTCCCAGATCGCCGCTCAGCTCAACTCCATCGTTCTGGCTCTGGCCGGCGCCTCCCGCATCTTCGCCTTCCTGGACGAAGAGCCGGAAGTCGATAACGGCTACATCAGCCTGGTCAACGCCTACGAGGATGAACAGGGCTTCATGCACGAATGCGCCGAGCATACCGGCTTATGGGCCTGGAAGTGGAACGTCAATGAAGACGAAGCCACTGAAGACGACCTGCTGGTCAAGCAGCAGGGCATGATCAGCATCGACCACGTCGACTTCTCCTATGTTGAAGGCCGGCAGGTATTGAGCGACATCTTCATCTACGCCGAACCCGGTCAGAAGATCGCCTTTGTCGGTGCCACCGGTGCCGGCAAGACCACCATCGCCAACCTGATCAACCGCTTCTACGACGTCGATGACGGTCTGATCAGATATGACGGCATCAACATCAACAACATTAAGAAGAAGGACCTGCGCAACGCCATCGGCGTCGTTCTGCAGGATGTCAACCTGTTTACCGGAACGGTCATGGAAAACATCCGCTACGGCAACCCCCAGGCTACTGACCAGCAGTGCATAGCTGCGGCCAAACTGGCCAACGCGGACGGCTTCATCAGGATGCTGCCGCAGGGCTATGACACCGTGCTCAAGGGCGACGGCAGCGGCCTGTCCCAGGGACAGCGCCAGCTCTTATCGATTGCCCGGGCCGCCGTCAGCGACCCGCCGGTCATGATCCTGGACGAGGCCACTTCCTCCATTGACACCCATACCGAGAAGCTGGTACAGGACGGCATGGACAAGCTGATGGCCGGACGGACCGTCTTCGTAATCGCTCACCGGCTCTCAACCGTCCAGAACTCCGATGTCATCATGGTTCTTGACCACGGAAAGATCATCGAGCGGGGCAGCCATGAATCCCTGATTGAAAAGAAGGGCGTCTACTACCAGCTCTACACCGGAGCGTTTGAACTCGAATAACCAATCAAGGCAGGATCCGTCCTGCCTTTGATTCAAAATCAGTGATTTTGGCTGAACGCCTGACGGTCTAAAGGTGGTATAATGAAATTTAAGGAATAAGCCTTAACCAGCCACAGTCAGCAATCATCAGGAAAGCATAGAGGGAAGGGGTAATTCTTATGTATGAAAGATCCTGCGGTGCCGTCGTCTTTACCAGAGAAAACGGCATCGTGAAATATGTCATCGTCAGGCAGAAGGGTGGCATCTGGGGTTTTCCGAAAGGGCATTCCAAGAAATTCGAATCCCAGAAGCAGACCGCCCTGCGCGAGGTGCAGGAAGAGGTCGGCCTGACTCCGGAAATCATCCCCGGTTTCCAGGAGCAGGAGATGTACAACACCCAGCACGGAAAGCATTCCGTCAACAAGAAGGTCATCTACTTTCTGGCTTACTACCAGGATCAGCCGATCGTCATGCAGAAGGATGAACTCTCCAAGGCCCGGCTGGCCGACTACGAGGAAGCCATGAGCCTGATGGGCTTCGACAGCAAGAAGCGCATCCTGACCGCCGCTGACAGTTTCATCAGGGAAATGGAAAAACAGCAGTAATCACAAGCAGAAAACAACCGGCACTACCGGTTGTTCGATTTAAGAAAAGAGAAAGGAAACACAACATGGACAGCAACAGGAGACCGGAAACAATGGAAAGGATCACCACCAGGCAGCTCGCCGAAGCCTTCATAAATCAGCAGATCGAAGCCCTGCGCGCTCAGATCGGCGATAAGAAGGTCTTACTGGCCTTAAGCGGCGGCGTTGACTCCTCAGTAGTGGCCGCTCTGCTCATTAAGGCGGTCGGACAGCAGCTGACCTGCGTGCACGTCAATCACGGCCTATTGCGGAAGGGCGAGCCGGAACAGGTCATCGAGGTCTTCCGCAACCAGATGAACGCCAATCTGATCTACGTCGATGCCGTGGACCGCTTCCTGGACAAGCTGGCCGGCGTCAGCGATCCGGAACAGAAGCGCAGGATCATCGGCGCCGAGTTCATCCGGGTCTTTGAGGAAGAAGCCCGCAAGCTCGACGGCATTGAATTTCTGGCTCAGGGCACCATCTACCCCGACATTCTGGAATCCGCCGGCGTCAAGGCCCACCACAATGTCGGCGGCCTGCCGGAAGATCTGAAGTTCGAACTGGTCGAACCGGTCAAGCTGCTCTATAAGGACGAGGTCAGAGTGGTCGGCGAAGCGCTCGGTCTGCCTCATAACATGGTCTACCGTCAGCCCTTCCCGGGTCCGGGACTGGGCGTCAGGTGCACCGGCGCCATTACCCGCGACCGCCTGGAAGCCCTGAGGGAAGCCGACGCCATCGTCAGGGAGGAGATCGGCAAGCTCGAAGTCCTGCCCTGGCAGTACTTCGCCGTCATTCCCGACGTGCAGTCTACCGGCATTAAGGACAACAAGCGCTACATGGGCTGGCCGGTCGTCATCCGGGCCATCACCACCGTCGACGCCGTGACCGCCAGGAGCGTGATCCTGCCCATCGATACCCTTCTGACCATCCGCGACAGGATCGTCAGCGAAGTGCCGGGCGTCAACCGCGTCCTGTGGGATTATACCGACAAGCCGGTAAGCACGATCGAGTGGGAATGACAGAGAGTTTAGAAAGCCTTGTCAAAGGCTTTTCTTTTTCATTGTTTGTGGTATGTTGGTAATAAAGGTGAACATCATGAAAACTGCTAAGACATTCAAAACGATCCTGCTGATCCTGCTGGCATGCCTGATCCTTACGGCATGTGCGCCAAGGACAGACAACAGGGACGATCCCGCAGACCGCAAGTATCAGAAATACGCTGCCATGACGGCTGAAGAGATCGTCTCTTCGCTCACGCTTGAGCAGAAAGCCATGCAGATGGTGCAGCCGGCCTGTTACAGCACCAGCCTCAAACAGATGAAAGAGAACTGCTACGGCAGCATTCTTTCCCGTAACTTCTATTACAACGCCGAGCAATGGCGCCAGTACGTCAACAGCTTCCAGGAAATGGCCGTCAGCTCCCAAGCGGGCATTCCCTTCATCTATGGCCAGGACGATGTCCATGGCGTCAATTACGCGCTTGATACCGTGATCTTTCCCCATAACATCGGCTTAGGCGCCGCTGATGATGAACAGCTGATGTATCAGATCGGACAGATCACCGCCGATGAGGCCAAGATGTGCAGCATGCTGTGGAACTTCGCTCCCTGCCTCGCCCAGTCCTCCGACCCCCGCTGGGGCCGGACTTATGAAAGCTACGGCTCCGATCTTGAAGTGATTAAGAGACTGAGCACGGCTTATACCAGAGGCCTGCAGGATAACGGGATCATCGCCTGCGCCAAGCACTTCCTGGGTGACGGAAACGTCGTCTTCGGAACCGGCGAAGCAGGCATGCTGATCGACAGGGGAGACGCGATCCTGACTGAGCAGCAGATCAGTGAACTGCTCGCCGTCTATCAGGCGCAGATTGATGCCGGAGTAAAGACGATCATGATCAGTCATTCTTCCCTCAACGGGATCAAGATGCACGAAAACGCTAAGTATATCAGCTTACTGAAGAACGAAATGGGCTTTGAGGGCTTTATCGTCAGCGACTGGAATTCCATCCAGAACACCTCACTGCCGACTTATTACCAGCAGGTCGTTACCGCCATCAACGCCGGGATCGACATGCTGATGGAGGTCGACCGCTATGATGAAGCGGCAGCGATCATTGTTGAAGCAGCGGAGAAAGGCGACATCAGCCGACAGAGGATCGATGACGCGGTACGGAGGATCATCCAGGTCAAGATCGACATCGGAGTCATCGCCGATCCGTTTGGCGAAAAACTGGA